>JAUHYP010000017.1 GCA_030426265.1 Gammaproteobacteria bacterium
TTCGCGCGTACAACATCCCGCATTGCATGCCCCTTTGGCGCGGACGCCTGCATGTCCTTCACGGCGGTTTCGATGAAGGGCGTTTCGGACCCTCCGCGGACTGGGAGTTCTGGCTTCGCGTCGGCAACGCCGGTTCCCTGTTTCACATCCACCCGGCGCCAGGCGGTCTGCACCTGCGCAGTCCGTCGTCCTACTGGCGTAGCCGCCCGCACCCGGAACGCGACACGGCCCGGATCATCGCGGCGCACCTGGCGCCCGGCACAGCCCGGTCGGCCGGCCTGCTCACGCGTCCGGAAGGTGGGTTTCGCGGCTTCCTGCGGGACCTGGACGCCAGGCTGGACGCGCACGACCCGCTGGGCTTCTTTCAACGCCTGCTTGCATTCAATGGGTCGTACGACGGGACAGGCTGGGGACACCGGCTGCGGCGCGCCCGACTGGCTCGCCACCTGCGACGACGGCTGGGCGTGGAAGGACTCGGATCGATCACACCGACGCCGTCGCTCCGGGGCATCGACGGCATACCCGGATCGCTCGCGCCGCTGTACGGATTCCTCGTGGACGGACTGCACCGCCTGGACGGCGAGGAAAACGGGGTCACGGCCATCGAGTGGCTGCTGGATGCCCTGACGGACCTGGAGCCGCACTGTCATGGCGCGGCGGTTCCCCTCGCCCGCGCCTACGCGCTCCGACGGCTCGGCCGGGCCGACCTGGAAGCAGCGTTGCTGGCGCGAACGCTCGCCGCCTGCCCGTCCCACTTCTGGCCATTGCTACAGGGGGTCTACCGCTTCTCGGTGCCGCTGCGCGAACTCACCACCCTCGCCTGCGGCGACGACCGGTTCGAGGACCTGGCGGCGCTCGAGTCCTGCGACACGGTCCGCTTCTTTCCGGACTATCGTCGGGGCAATCCCTACCAGGCGCTGCTGTACGGGCGCCTGCAGGACGCTGGCGTGACTCTCGAGGGCATCGCCGGGCTCGACGGCCTGCTCGCGGCGGAACCGGACATGCGCCCGGGAGACGTCCTGCACATCCACTGGATCAATGGTCTCCAGGACCGTCCCGGGGAAGCCGTCCGGCCGGAGGCCATCCAGGCCTTTCTGGACTGCATCGATGCGCTGGCGACGCGGGGGGTCCGGCTGTGGTGGACCGTGCACAACCGCTACAGTCACGAGGTGCTCGACACGACGGCGGAGCGCGCCTTTCGCAGGCAACTGTGTGAACGGATGGACCGGGTGCTCGTGCACCATCCCTGCCTGCTCAAGGAATGCTCGGAGTGGCTGGAGGATGGCCCGAAGGTCCGGTTCCTCGAGCATGGCAACTACCTCGACGCCTATGATCAGACGACGAACCGGCCGCAGGCACGCCGATCGCTCGGTTACCGCGACAGCGACCGGGTGTTGGCCATCGTCGGCATGCTCAAACCCTACAAGCAGACCGCGTCCCTGCTCGAGCGCCTGGGGCCCGCCCTCACGGCATCCACTCGACTGCGCCTGCTCCAGGCGGGGCCCATCCACTGCGAAGCCACCCGAACCGCGCTCCAGGGACTCCCCCCGGGGCGATGGCTCAGCCAGGAGGGCTTCGTGCCCGCGAAGTCGATCCAGGACACCCTGCTCGCCGCCGATTTCGCGCTGCTCTCGTATCGCGACATCCTGACGTCGGGCAGCGCCTTTCTCGCGCTCGGTTTCGGCGTGCCGGTGATCGCCCCGCGACTCGGTTCCCTGCCGGCGTACATCATCGATGGCTGGAACGGCTATCTCTACACCACGCTGGATGAATTCGACGCCCTCATCGCGCACATCGAGACCTTGCCGCCCGCGGCGCTGGAACGCCTGCGGTCCAACGCCCGCGCCACCGCGCAATCCCTGCGCTGGCCCGGTGCGGCGTGACTCCGGGTGGCGGCATGGGAGGCCTGAAACCGGATGACCCGAATGACTGAGGACAGGAACCGACCGCGGGACACGCCGGCCTACGTGCAGCGGGTGCTCGAGCTCATCGAGGGCGAACCCCTGGAACCGACGGTGGAATCCGCCCGCCTGGGCGGGCCTCACGATCCCGCGCTGGTCTGCGTCATGCGGGATGAGCGGCGACGGCTCGAATCGTTCATCGCCCATCACCGGGCGCTCGGTGTGCGCGACTTCGTGTTCATCGACAACGGCTCCGCCGACGGAAGCTGGCAATGGCTCATGGCGCAGGACGGCGTCACGCTCTACCGGCCCGACGGCCGTTTCACGCAGGAGCGCAAGCAATCCTGGTTGTGCCAGGCGATCCTGCGCCATGAACACGCCGGCTGGTTCCTGGTCCTGGATGCCGACGAACGCCTGGTGTTCGATGGCTCCGACACCCGTCCGCTGTCGGACCTGGTAAGGCTGGCGGAATCCCGTGGCATCCACCGTGTGCGGGGCATGCTCGTGGACCTCTATCCCGCCGGCCCCCTGGTCGCACCGGGCGTCCAGGGCCGCCGACACGAGCTGTTCGACGCCACGGGGTACCAGGAGCGACTGCGGCCCCGCATGGTGTCCCGAATCGGCGGTCCTCGCCAACGCGCATTCCGCGTGGAGGGGGAGCCCCTGTCACCGGAGCTGAGCAAATATCCGTTGTTCCGCGCCCTGCCCGGTCACCTGATGGCGAACCCCCACCATCACTATCCCTACGAGGACAATTTCGCCTCACCCTGCCTGCTGGGCCTGCTGCACGAGAAGTTCCGATTCGACTTCGTGCCCCGCTACGAACGGGCCGTCCGGGAACGCCAGTACTGGAACGAATCCGTGGAGTACCGCGCCTACGCCGAGGCCCTGGCGCGGCAACCGGAACTGAGCCTGGAATACGAAGGCAGCCGGCGCTACACCGGTCCGGACGACCTGCTCGAGGCCGGCCTGGTCGAACCGTTGGACTGGCCGGATTGACCGGCCCGGCGGACGCGTTTCAGGCGAACATCGCCCGTGTCTGCTCCAGCGCGTCGGCCAGGACGCCGAACTCTTCCACCGTGTTGTACAGGCCCAGGGACGCCCGCGCGGTCGCCGGCAAACCGAAGCGGGCGATGGCGGGCATGGCGCAATGGTGTCCCGTGCGGATGGCCACGCCGTGGTGGTCGATGATGGTGCCGATGTCGTGAGGGTGGATGCCCTCCAGGGTGAAGGAAATCACGCCCGCCTTGTGCGGCGCCGTCCCGACGATCCTCAGGCCTTCCACCTGCAGCAGCCGCTCGGTGCCGGCGGCGAGCAGCCCGGCTTCGTAGGCGCCGATGGCGTCCATGCCCAGGCCCTGGAGGTAGTCCACGGCCGCGCCCAGCCCCACGGCGCCGGCGATGTTCGGCGTGCCGGCTTCGAACTTGCCGGGCGGATCGTTGAATTCGGTGGTCTCGAAGCTCACACGGCGGATCATTTCTCCACCGCCCTGGTAGGGCTCCATGGCCTCGAGCAGCGACAGGGGCGCCCACAGCCCGCCAATGCCCGTGGGTCCGTACATCTTGTGGCCGGAAAAACAGAAGAAACTGCAGCCCAGGGCCTGGACGTCCACGGCCTGGTGGGGCATGGCCTGCGCGCCGTCCACCAGCACCGGGATGTCCAGGGCGGCGGCCTCACGGCAGATCTCCGCCACCGGGTTCACGGTGCCGAGCGCATTGGACACCATCACGATGCCCACCAGCTTGACCCGCTCGCTCAGCAGGGCCCGGAAAGCGGCCATGTCGAGCACCCCGTCGTCATCGAAGGGGATGACCTTCAGTTCCGCGCCGGTCTGGCGGCACAGCATCTGCCAGGGAACGATGTTGGAGTGGTGCTCCATTTGCGAGACCAGCACCTGGTCGCCGGGCCCCACCCGCGGCCGCAGGTAGGCCTGGGCCACGAGATTGATCGATTCCGTGGTGCCGCGCGTGAAGACGAGTTCGTCGCGCGAGGGCGCATTGATGAATGCCGCAATCCGGTCTCGCGCGCCTTCGTAGGCGTCGGTGGCTTCCTGGCTGAGGGTGTGCACGCCCCGGTGGATGTTGGCGTTGTGGTGGCGATAGAAATCACTGACGGCCTCGATCACGGCCAGTGGCCGTTGGGCCGAAGCGGCCGTGTCGAAATACACCAGGGGCTTGCCGTGCACTTCGCGGTGCAGGATTGGAAAGTCCTCGCGGACACGGGCCACGTCGAAGGCCGGCGCGCCGGCGTCATGGGCCGCCAGGCTCACGGGCGCACCTCCAGGTGCGATTCGAGACGGGCCAGGAACGCGTCCCTCGCCGCATCGATCCCGATGGCTTCGATGACCTCGCGGCAGAAGGCGCCGGTCAGCATGCGCCGGGCCTCGGGTTCGCCGATGCCGCGGCTGCGCAGGTAGAACACGGCCTTGTCGTCGAGGGCGCCCACCGTGGCGCCATGGCTGGCGACCACCTCGTCCGCTTCGATCACCAGTTCGGGCTTGGTGTCGACCTCGGCATCGTGGGACAGCAGCAGGTTCTTGTTGGACTGGTGGGCCTCGCTGCCGTCGGCGCCCGGCAGGACATGGACCCGGCCATTGAACACGGCGCGGCCGCGGTCCTGCAACACGCCGCGGAAGGTCTGTGTGCTGTGACAGTCGGTGGCCTCGTGGCGGACGTCCAGGTGGTGGTCGACGTGCGCTTCGCCACCGGGCAGGTAGGCGCCCAGGGCGGTACAGGCGGCGCCGGATCCGGCCAGTCGCACGCCCAGGTCGTGGCGCGCCAGGCCGTCGCCGATGTCCAGGCTGGCCTGCTCGAACACGCTATGACCCGCCTGTGACACTTCGGTCCGCGTGACCAGCCAGCTGGCGTCCAGGCCCGCCTGGAGCCGCGCGTGCCGCAGTCGGCTGCCGGGCGCCAGGTGGAACTGTTGGACCACGTTGAGCGCCCGCCCCGGGGCGAAGTCCTCGACCAGGTCGAGCCGGGCGCCCTCTTCCAGCCACACCAGGACCCGGGCATTGGCGAGGGCCGGCGCCTGGGCGGTGTCGCGCCAGCACAGGACGAGTTGCCCGGCGTCCACGTCCCGCGCCACGCGCAGCACCAGGCCGCCCCCCAGGTCGGCATTGTTCAGGGCCGTCATGACGTCGGCCGGCGATTCGGTGTCGATGGATTCCAGCGCCGCGCGGAGGTCTTCGGGCGCCTCCGCCAATTCGTCCGCGATCGTCCGCAGGCGGACACCTTCCGGCAATCCGGCCGGCAATTCCTGCGGCGCCCCGTTGACCAGTCGCACCAACACGCCCTCGCCGGCATCGAATCCGTCCACGGGAGACTGGGCCTCCCCGGGCGCGGGCCGCGCATCCAGCGGTGTGTACTTCCAGGCTTCCAGCCGGCGGTGCGGCAGGCCGTGGTCGAGAAAACGGGCGCGGTCGCGGGCGGCGAGTTCGCGGGCCCACCGGGGCAGGCCGTTTTCCGCCGGTTCCCGGGCGAGTTGTTCGCCGATGCGCTGGGCGAGCGTGGTCGCGGGGGCGTTCATGAGGCCTCGGCCACCTCGGCGATGCCGCCTTCGTCCAGCCAGGCGTAGCCCTCTTCTTCCAGGCGCCGCGCCAGTCCCGGGCCACCGCTGGCGACAATGCGGCCATTGGCCAGCACGTGCACGCGGTCCGGTTCGATGTGGTCGAGCAGGCGCTGGTAGTGTGTCACCAGCACCATGGCCCGGTCGGGGCTGCGCAGGCGGTTCACGCCTTCGGCCACGGTACGCAGGGCGTCGATGTCCAGTCCCGAGTCGGTTTCGTCCAGGATGGCCAGGCGCGGTTCCAGCACCGCCATCTGGAAAATCTCGTTGCGTTTCTTCTCGCCGCCGGAAAAGCCCTCGTTGACGGCGCGGTGCAGGAGCTCGTCACCGATGTGGAGCACCTCGAGCTTTTCTCGCACGAGCTTCAGGAACGCGACCGAGTCGAGTTCCTCTTCGCCGCGGTGCTTGCGCTGCGCGTTGAGCGCGGCGCGCAGGAAGTAGGTGTTGTTCACACCGGGGATTTCCACCGGGTACTGGAAGGCCAGGAAGACGCCCTCGCAGGCCCGCTCCTCCGGTGACAGTTCGAGCAGGTCCTTGCCCTGGTAGGTCACGGAGCCCTCGGTGACCTCGTAGCCTTCGCGTCCGGTGATGACGTTGCCCAACGTGCTTTTGCCCGATCCATTGGGACCCATGATGGCGTGCACTTCCCCGGCGCCGACCTCGAGGTCCAGCCCACGAAGGATTTCCTTTCCATCAACAGTTGCGTGTAAATTACTGATTTTCAACATTTCAAAGAATCCAATTTAAAGCGATTTCTAATAGGGGAACATGGGGTCAGAAACATGGGGTCAGAGTAAAGGGTCAGAGTAAAGGGTCAGAGTAAATTTAAATGAATTCAGATTCGTGTATTTATATACGCGTATCAAACTTACTCTGACCCTTTACTCTGACCCCGGCACTCCTCTCCCTAGCCGACAGCCCCTTCGAGACTGATCTCCAGCAGGGCCTTCGCCTCCACGGCGAATTCCATGGGCAGTTCGCGAAACACCTGTTTGCAGAAGCCGTCGACGATCATGCTGACGGCGTCCTCCTCGCCGATGCCGCGCTGCAGGCAGTAGAAGAGCTGGTCCTCCCCGATGCGGGAGGTGGTGGCCTCGTGCTCGACCTTCGCCGTGGGGTTCTGCACCTCGATGTAGGGAAAGGTGTGCGCGCCGCAGCGCTTGCCGATCAGCATGGAATCGCACTGTGTGAAGTTGCGGGCGTTCTCCGCCTGCTTGCCGACCTTCACCAGCCCGCGGTAGGCGTTCTGCCCATGTCCCGCGGAAATGCCCTTGGAAATGATCTTGCTGCGGGTGTTCTTCCCCAGGTGGATCATCTTGGTGCCGGTGTCGGCCTGCTGGTAGTTGTTGGTCAGCGCCACGGAGTAGAACTCGCCCACCGTGTCGTCGCCGCGCAATACGCAGCTCGGATATTTCCAGGTGATGGCGGAGCCGGTCTCGACCTGGGTCCAGGAAATGCGCGAGCGGTCTCCCCGGCAGTCGCCACGCTTGGTGACGAAATTGTAGATGCCGCCCTTCCCTTCCTCGTCACCGGG
Source organism: Gammaproteobacteria bacterium (assembly GCA_030426265.1). GTDB lineage: Bacteria > Pseudomonadota > Gammaproteobacteria > Xanthomonadales > SZUA-36 > Marinihelvus. The sequence continues at coordinate 7,003 of JAUHYP010000017.1, forward strand.
ATACCAGTTCTGGACGGTCGAGTACTTGATCTCGGCACCTTCCAGGGCCACGAGTTCCACCACGGCGGCGTGCAGCTGGTTTTCGTCGCGCATGGGCGCTGTGCAGCCTTCGAGGTAGCTCACGTAGCTGCCCTCGTCGGCGATGACCAGGGTGCGCTCGAACTGGCCCGTTTCCGCGGCATTGATGCGGAAATAGGTGCTCAGCTCCATCGGGCAGCGCACGCCCTTGGGCACGTAGACGAAACTGCCGTCGGAAAACACCGCCGAGTTGAGCGCCGCGAAGTAGTTGTCGTGCTGGGGCACCACGGTGCCCAGGTACTTCCGCACCAGTTCCGGGTGCTCCCGCGCCGCTTCGGCGAATGAGCAGAAGATGACGCCGGCCTTTTCCAGTTCCTTCTTGAAGGTGGTGCCCACGGACACCGAGTCGAAAACCGCGTCGACGGCCACGCCGGCGAGCTTCGCGCGCTCGTGCAGGGGCACGCCGAGCTTGTCGTAGGTTTCCAGGAGCTTGGGATCCACCTCGTCCAGGGACTTCGGGCGGTCCTTGTCCGACTTCGGCGCCGAGTAGTAGGAAATGGCCTGGAAGTCGATGGGCTCGATGTCCAGGTGCGCCCAGTGGGGCTCGGTCATCTTCAGGAACTTGCGGTAGGCGCGCAGGCGCCATTCCAGCAGCCATTCCGGCTCGCGCTTGCGCGCCGAGATGGCGCGAATCACGTCCTCGTTGAGGCCCGGCGGCAGGGCGTCGGCCTCGATGTCGGTGAAGAAGCCGTGCTTGTAGCGCCCCTGCAGGTGGCGTTCGACGGTTTCGGTGCTGCTCATGTTTCAAACCTCGGGCTTGCGCCCACTCGGTGATGTCCGGGATTCATGCGTTGAAGGTCGCGATTTCCAGGCCGGTGGCCGGACGGCGCGAACTGTCCGCGGGACGGCTCATGTCGGCCAGGCTGACGCGCTCCAGTGCGCCGGCGACGGCCCGGCTGACCATTTGCCAGTTGTCCCTGGCGCTGCAACTCGCCTCGACCGTGCAGAGGCCCTCGTGCACGCTGCATTCGGTCATGGCGATCGGCCCTTCGATGGCCTGGATCACGCGCGCCACGCTGACCTCTGAGGGCGGGCTGACCGCGCGGTAGCCACCGGCGGCGCCCCGGAACGACTCGACCAGGTCCGCCCGCGCCAGCGCCTTGAGCACCTTGCTCACGGTCGGCGCCTCGAGGCCGCAACGCTCGGCCAGGGCCTGGGCGCTGAGCACCTCTCCCGCGCTGGCGGTGAGTTCCACCATCACGAGAATGGCGTAGTCGGTGAGTTTGCTGATGCGCAGCACAGCGGTCTCCGGTGGCCTGGACTCCATATGGTACCAAATTGGTACGGATTAGTCCGCGTCGGACTGGAATCCGGTGAGGAAAGTACCCGTCGTGGCCCATGCAGGCCCGCCGCGCCGTGGATACAATGCGCGCCATGAACGAACCCGTCCCCACCGCAGTCGAGCCACCGGGCGCCCCTGGCGACCCGCGAGCCGCCGCCGGCCTCACCTGGGTTCGAGAGGCGTTGGCCCGCCCGGCCCTGGCGCTACGACCGCTGGCGGGGGACGCCAGCTTCCGGCGCTATTTCCGGCTCGAGGACGCGCAGGGCACCGTGGTGCTCATGGACGCCCCGCGGGACCGGGAAGACTCACGCCCGTTCGTGGATGTCGCCGGGCGCCTGCAGGCCGCGGGCGTGCACGCGCCGCGCATCCACGCCGCAGACCTCGACCACGGTTACCTCGCCCTGGAGGACCTGGGCGACACCCTGTTCCGCGAACTGATCGCGCCGGACAGCGTGGACCGCTGGTTTCCACCCTTGTTCGAGCTGCTCGCCATGCTGGCCCTGGCCGTCGATGCCGAGGGCCTGCCTCGCTACGACCGGAATCGGCTGATGGAGGAAATCGAGCTGTTCCCGGAGTGGTACCTGGGACGTCACAAGGGCCTCACCCTGAGCTGCTCGCAGCTCGATGCCTGGGAACACCTCGCGACCCTGCTGCTGTCCTCGGCGGAGGCTCAGCGCACGGCCTTCGTGCACCGGGACTTCCATTCCTGCAACCTGCTGCTGACCCCGGGTGAGGACATCGGCGTGATCGATTTCCAGGATGCGGTGCGCGGCCCCATCACCTACGACTTCGCTTCGCTGGCCTGGGACCGCTACGTGAGCTGGCCACGCGCCCGGCTGGAATCCTGGATGGAGGAATTCCGGATCCGCGTGGCGCCGGACATCCCGCCCCGCGAGTGGATCCGACAAGTGGACTGGATGGGGCTGCAGCGCAACCTGAAGATCGTCGGCATCTTTGCCCGGCTGCACCACCGCGACGGCAAGGCCGGCTACCTGGCGCTGATTCCACGCTTCTGGGGCTATGTGCGCGACGTGCTGGCCCGCTACGAGGAATTCCGCGCCTTCAACGAATTGCTGGAGGATCTGCGATGCGCGCCATGATCCTTGCCGCGGGCCAGGGCGAACGCCTGCGTCCGCTGACCGACACGGTGCCCAAACCCCTGATCAAGGCCGGCGGCAAACCCCTGATCGAGCACCACCTGGAGCACCTCGCCGACGCCGGGTTCCGCGAAGTGGTAATCAATACCGGGCACCTGGGCGACCAGCTGCCGGCGGCCCTCGGCGACGGCAGCCGTTGGGGTCTCGGCCTGCACTGGTCGCACGAGCGGCCGGAACCGCTGGAAACCGGCGGCGGCATCTTTCAGGCCCTGCCCCTGCTGGGCGCGGGCCCCTTCGCCGTGATCAGCGGCGACATCTGGTGCGACTATCCCCTGGACCGGCTGCGCCACGTCAAGTGCGACCGCGCCCACCTGGTCGTGGTGCCGAACCCGCCGCACCACCCCGAAGGCGACCTGGCCCTGAACGGCGGCCGCCTGCGCACCGGGGGCGAGCCCCGCTACACCTTCAGCGGCATCGCCGTCTACCACCCCCGGTTTTTCGAGGGCTGCTCACCGGGACGCTGGCGCATCACCGAACTGCTCAGACGCACGGCGGACGAGCACCTGGTCACCGGCGAGTTGCACCGCGGCGCCTGGCACGACTCGGGCACCCCGGAGCGGCTGGCGGCATTGCGGACCGCTCTCGGCGACATCGACTGAGTCTCACGGCAGCCGGGCGCCCTGCCCGGCCTGTCGCTCGCAACGGCCACGTTCCGCCGTTCGCGCTTCCACCGGTTCATCCACCTATCGCTTCGCGGTGTTGTCTGTAGTGTTGTACTGTGGTATAACACCTAACCATGACGTCACGACAGACATCCCCAACGCGCCACGGAACCCGAATCATGAAACGACTGCCCCTCGCCATGGCCCTGACGGCCGGCACCCTGCTCCTCACTGCCTGCAGCCAGACCGAAGATGCGGACGACAGCATTGCGAACCCGCTACTGAACCACGTGCCGGCCGATACCCCCTTCGTGCTGGCCAACCTCGAACCCTTGCCGGCCGACGTCGTCGACGCCTGGCTGCTCCGGTTCGGACCGGTGCTCGTCGACCTGCAGGGCTCGCTGGATGAACTGCGCCAGGGCCTGCAGGACAGCGAAATCACGGTGGACGGAGTGGACCACACCCAGGTCATGGATGCCGTGCTGGCCGAATTCGATGGCAAGCTGAACCGCCAGGGACTCGAGAGCCTCGGGTTTTCGCTGGAAAGCACCAGCGCGATCTACGGCCAGGGGCTGTTCCCGGTGCTGCGGATCGGACTGGGCGACGCCGAAGCGTTCCGCGCGACGATCGCCCGCATCGAGGCCAACTCCGGCCAGTCCATTCCGGAGCTCGAGTACCAGGGCGTCAGTTACTGGCGCGCGAGCGGCGACGCCGAACCGATGGCGCTGTACGCCGCCATCCTGGACGACCACGTCGTGCTCACGGCGGCCCCCTCCAGCCGCGAGTCTGAATTTTTGCCCGGCCTGCTGGGCCTCGAGCTCCCCGACGCCTCGCTCGGCACGAACGGCGCCCTGTCGGCCCTGAACCGGGAAAAGGGATTCTCGCCCTACGGTTCCGGCTGGGTGGACCTGTCACGTGTGGCGGACGAGCTGTTCGAATCCGACAGCACCACGGCCACCTGGATGGCCGACATGGGTGACTTCGACCCCTCCGCCATCGACCCGGCCTGCAAGCGCGAAGCCCGGCTCGCCACCGGCTTCGTACCGCGACTGGTGGCCGGCACCCGCAAGCTGGACGCCGACAGCATGGCGTTGCGCTACCAGGTCGAGACCAACTCCCTGTTGGGCGGCCAGCTCGAACGGCTGGTGGCCGATGTGCCGCCGGCCTCCACCGACCCGGCGCACCGGGCGAGCGCCTCGCTGAGCCTGCAGGCCGGCCGGGTGCGCGAGTTCCTGCTCGATTCGGCCAATGCGCTGGCCGCGGCGCCCTTCGAATGTCCGCAGCTGCAGGAGCTGAATGTCCAGGTGCAGGAGCTCGCGAACACCCTGAACCAGCCCATGCCGCCCTTCATCGGGAACCTCAAGGGCTTCCGCGCGGAGCTGGCGTCCATCGACCCGGCCGACCCGCAGCCCGACAACGTTCGCGGCCGGCTGTCCCTGGAAATGGAAAGCCCGCAGATGGTCATCGGCATGGCCAGCATGATGGTCCCGGGTTTCGAGGACCTGCAGATCGAGCCGGGCGCCGACCCCGTCGCCCTGCCCCAGGAACTGATGGCGGTGCGCACCCCGGAATTCGAGGCCTACGCGGTGATGAGCAAGGACGCGATCGGCGTGTCGATCGGACCCGGACAGTCCGACGGCCTGCGTGACTTCCTGGACGAGAACGGCAATGCCGACGGCGTGTTCTTCTCCGTGGACTACGACATGGCCCTGGTGGCCGAATGGCAGGAGTCGGCCATGGCCGCCCAGGGCCAGGACGCCGACCCGGCCGTCTCCCCCACCCGGTACCCGGAACTGTTGGGCCGCACGCGCATGGAACTGCGCTTCGACGGCGAGGGCCTGACGATCGACCAGTCCCAGACGTTTCCCTGACCGGCGCGCCGGACCCCACTGAACGCAACCCTTGCGGGCCCCACGGGGCCCGCTTTTTTTTTACCTGGATGAGACTGGGGCAACGCCCGGACTCCGTCGCGGGCGCGACGGACGGAGCGCCCGGCACGGCGGGCTTCACGCGGGGGGCCGTGGGGCGTGCTATAACGGGGACGACTCCCACCGGAAGCTCCCAATGGCCGACACCCTCAAGATCAATGGCGCCGAGCACACCGTCGAGGTCGACGGCGCCATGCCCCTCCTCTGGTACCTGCGCGACATCCTGCACTACACGGGCACCAAGTTCGGTTGCGGCATGGGGCTGTGCGGGGCCTGCACGATCCACCTCGACGGCCAGCCGACGCGCTCCTGTCTCATCCCGGTGAGCGCCGCCCTCGGGCGCGAGGTCACCACCATCGAGGGCCTGTCGCCCGACGGGACCCACCCCCTGCAACTGGCCTGGATCGAGCACCGCGTTCCCCAGTGCGGTTACTGCCAGGCGGGCCAGATCATGAGCGCAGCCGGCCTGCTGGCCGGCAACCCCAGCCCCAGCGATGCCGAGATCGACGCGGCCATGCAGGGCAACCTCTGTCGGTGCGGAACCTACACCCGGATCAAGCAGGCCATCCGCAGCGTCGCCGACGACGCGGAGGGCGCCGCATGAAGCCGTCCACGTCCCGGCCCGGCCCCGTCCTCCTCGGGCGGCGCGATTTTCTCAAGACGTCCGGCGTCGCCGCGGGCGGACTCGCCATCGGGGTGAGCCTGCCACTCGTGGCCGGCGCCCGTTCCGATGCCGACGCATCCGGCGCCAACACCGAAGTGAACGCCTTCGTGCACATCGCGGAGAATGGCGACACGACGCTCTACTGCGGCCGCTGCGAAATGGGCCAGGGCATCGCCACGGCCCTGACGGCGGCGGTGGCCGACGAACTCGAGGCCGACTGGGACCGGGTGACGGTGCTCCAGGGTGACGCCGACGAGAAGTACGGACCCCAGGGCACCGGTGGTTCGCGCAGCATCAACATCATGTTCACGCCCATGCGCCAGGCCGGCGCGGCCGCCCGGGCCATGCTGGTGGCCGCGGCGGCCGAGCGCTGGGGCATTCCGGCCGCCGATTGCGTCGCCGAGAACCACCGCGTGACCAACCGCCAGAACAGCCGCACGCTGGGCTATGGAGAACTGGCCGCGGCGGCTGCGGGCCAGGCGGTGCCGGACGACCCGGCGCTCAAGACGCCGGACCAGTTCCGCTACATCGGCAAGCCCCTGCCCCGCGTGGACATGGGCGAAGTCGTGGTCGGCGCCCGGACCTATGGCGCCGACACGCGACTGCCGGGCATGAAGTTCGGGGCCGTCCGCCACGTCCCCGTCATGGGCGGGCGGATCGTTTCCTTCGATGCCACCGAGGCCCGGCAGATGCCGGGGGTGATCGACGTGGTGCGCATCGACCCCATCGACGATCGTTACAGTTCGCTGGGCGCCATCGGTGTCGTCGCGGATTCGACCTGGCATGCCCGCCAGGCGCTGGACAAGGTGCAGGTCGATTTCGAACCCGGACCGCACGGCGACTACGACTCGGCCGCCTACAAGGCCGAATTGGCGCGCAACGTCGAAGCGCCCGCCGAGCCCGTTCACCGCCGCGGCAACCTCGCCGCCGCCTTCGAGTCCGCCGCGACGCGGCATGGCGCCACCTACCTCGGCGGGCACCTGTCCCATTCCCCGATGGAGCCCATGGCCAGCGCGGTCTGGGTGCGGGAAGACGGCTGCGAGGTCTGGGCCTCCACCCAGGACCCTGCCGGCATCCAGCGCACCCTGGGCACCTTCCTGGGCATCGACCCGAAGGCCGTGACCGTCCACGTCATGATGGCGGGCGGCGCCTTCGGCCGGAAGTTCAAGTGCGACTATGTCCACGAGGCCGCGGCCCTGTCCAGGGCGACGGGCGCGCCCGTCAACCTGACCTGGTCACGGGAGGAAGACACCCGCACGGGCTTCTATCATTCCCTGAGCGCACAGCGCATCGAGGCCTCGCTGGACGAGGCGGGCAATGTCACCGGCTGGCTGCACCGCGCGGCCTTCCCGCCCATCGCCAGCACCTTCAATCCGTCCGTCGAGCGTCCCTCCGAAGGTGACCTGAGGGCCCTGGTCGACCACCCGTACGGCATCGTCAACCTCGAAGTGGAATCGGGCCACGCCCCGGCGCACACGCGCATCGGCTGGTACCGCGCGGTGTACGCGATTTTCTATGGCTTCGCCATCAACGTCTTCACGGACGAGCTCGCCGAGCAGGCGGGCGAGGACCCGCTCGAGTTCCATCGGCGCATCTATCGAAACAACACCAACTCGGAGCAGAAGGAGCTGGTCGAGCGCTCGCTGGGCGTGCTGGAACTGGCGGCGGAAAAAGGCGGCTGGGGCAAGGATCTCCCCGAAGGCCACGGCCTGGGCATCGCCGTCCACCACAGCTTCGAGTCGTACACCGCCATGGTGGTGCACGTGGAACTCGATGGCGACAAGGTCAAGGTGCACCGGGTCGATTGCGCCGTGGACTGTGGCCTGGTGCTGAATCCGGACCAGGCCACGGCCCAGATGGAAGGCGCGGTCATCATGGGCATGTCCCTGGCCCTCTACACCGAGGTCACGTTCCGCGAGGGTGCGGTGGTGAACGGCAATTTCCACGACTACCCCATCCTGCGGACGCAGGAGGCGCCCCGGGAAATCCACGTCCACTTCACCAATACCGGCGCCCGTCCGACGGGACTGGGCGAACCCGGCGTGCCTTCGCTGGCGCCCGCCCTGGTGAACGCGATCCGGGCCGCCGGCGGACCCCGCCACCGCAGCCTGCCCATCAAGCCCATGAAGGTCTGAGCCGGCGCCGGGCGGTTCCCCGGCGCTTCCGAGCCAGCCATGCCCGCGACCCGCGCGTGACGCTCCCTTGCGGGTTTTCGGGTATCCTTGCGCGCTGCCCGGTCCACAACCCGGACCGGAACGAGATTCAGAACCAGAGGATTTTCCCACGATGAAAACCCGTACCACGCTGGCCGTGGCCGTGGCCGTGGCCGTGGCCCTTGGCCTCGCCGCCGCTGCCTGCAGCCCCACCGACTCAGAGACCCAGCAGACCGCGGCGAACCCTGCCGAGGAAGCCGCAGAGACCGCCATGGCCACCCCCGAACCCGTCCAGGAAGCCGTCAACCCCTTCTTCACGGAAAGCGAGCTGTACCTGCACTACCCGCCGTTCGACCAGATCAGCGACGACGACTACGCCCCGGCCTTCGAGCGCGGCATGGCGGAGCACATGGCGGAGATCGAGGCCATCGCCAGCGATCCCGAAGCCCCGAACTTCGACAACACCCTGGTCGCCATGGAGCGCTCCGGCGCCCTGCTCGACCGCGTGTCCCGCGTGTTCTACGCCATGGCCTCGGCGCACACCAACGAGACCATCGAAGCCGTGCGCAGCGACCTGGCGCCCAAGCTCTCCGCCCATGGCGACGCCATCCTGCTCAACGACGCCCTGTTCCAGCGCGTGAAGTCCATTCACGACGCCCGCGACAGCCTGGAACTGGACCCCGAGTCCTACCGCCTGGTGGAAGAAACCTACAAGGACTTCGTGCGCGCCGGCGCCCTGCTCGACGATGCGCAGAAGGAACAGCTGAAGGCCTACAACGCGGAACTCGCCACGCTGCAGACCACGTTCTCGCAGAACGTGCTGGCTGAAGTGAACGCGAAAGCGATCGTGGTCGAGGATGCGGCGAAGCTCGACGGCCTCGGCGAAGAGGGCGTGGCCCGCGCAGCGGAAGCCGCCAAGGCCCGCGAACTGGAAGGCCAGTTCGTGATCCCGCTGCTGAACACCTCCGGCCAGCCGTCCCTGTCCTCGCTGACCGACCGTGGCCTGCGCCAGCGCATCATGGAAACCTCCCTGGGCCGCGGCTCCAGCGGCGGCGAGTTCGACAACCGCGACGAGATCACCCGCGTGGCGGAAATCCGCGCCGAACGCGCGCAGCTGCTGGGCTACCCCAACCACGCCGCCTACAGCCTGGAAAACCAGACGGCCCGCACGGTCGAGGCGGTCAACGAACGCCTGGGCAGCCTGGCGCCGGCCGCGGTGGCCAACGCGAAGAAGGAAGCCGCCGAACTGCAGGGCATGATCGCCGCCGAAGGCGGTGATTTCGAACTCGCGGCCTGGGACTGGTCCTACTACACCGAGAAACTGCGCAAGGAGAAGTTCGACTTCGACGCCGGCGAACTCAAGCCCTACTTCGAACTGGACAATGTCCTGACCAAGGGGGTCTTCTTCGCCGCCGAGAAAGTCTACGGCCTGACCTTCGAACAGCGCCCGGACCTGCCCACCTACCACCCCGACGTGCGCGTCTGGGAGGTGTTCGAGGAAGACGGCAGCACCCTGGGCCTGTTCATCGAGGACATGTACGCCCGCGAAAGCAAGCGCGGCGGCGCCTGGATGAACGCCTACGTCAGCCAGTCCGGCCTGCTGGGCACCCAGCCGGTGGTAGCCAACCACCTGAACATCCCCAAGCCGCCGGAAGGCGAACCCACGCTGCTGACCTGGGACGAGGTGACCACCCTGTTCCATGAGTTCGGCCACGCGCTGCACGGACTGTTCTCCAACGTGAACTACCCGAGCTTCGCCGGCACCTCCGTGCCGCGTGACTTCGTGGAGTACCCCTCCCAGGTGAACGAGATGTGGGCCGACTGGCCGGAAGTGCTGGCCAACTACGCCGTGCACTTCGAAACCGGTGAGCCGCTGCCGCAGGAGATGCTGGACAAGGTGCTGGCCTCGGCGCAGTTCAACGAGGGCTTCCGCACGACCGAGTACCTGGCCGCGGCCCTGCTGGACCAGGCCTGGCACCAGCGGACCCCGGAAGAAGTGCCGGATGCGGAAGGGCTGCTGGACTTCGAGGCGAAGGCCCTGGCGGACGCCGGCGTGGACTTCGCCCCGGTGCCGCCGCGGTATCGCAGCACCTACTTCTCCCACATCGTCGGCGGCTATTCCGCCGGCTACTACTCCTACATCTGGAGCGAGGTGCTCGACGCCGACTCCGTGGAGTGGTTCAAGGAGAATGGCGGCATGCTGCGCGAGAACGGCGACCACTTCCGCGCCACCCTGCTCTCACGGGGCGGTTCGAAGGACGCCATGGCGCTGTTCCAGGACTTCCGTGGGCGCGCCCCGGACGTCCAGCCGCTGCTGATTCGCCGCGGCCTCGTCACGAACTGAGGTCCGGGCCGGACCTTCCGGCCCGCCTCTCCGGGCGCCTCACGGGACGGATTCGCTCCCGTGAGGCCGCTCGGCCTCTTCGGGCCGCCGCATGGCGTAGCCGAATCGCTCGAAATCCTCGCGGTAGAACGCGTTCACCACCTCCAGCATTTCCCCCGTGTAACGGCGCAAGGCCCCGGGGCCGGCCCGGCCGGCGGCATTGACCCGATCGAGGGTCCGCCGTGGCAGGCCGATGCCATCCATCACGTGGTCGAAATCGTCCTGCAGGGACTCGATCCGGCCCACGAAATCCACTGCGATCTCACCGTCCTCCCCGGTCAGGAAGGAACCCTGGGTGGGGAACATGCGGTGTTCGGGCAGCGTCATCACGAACTTGCGGAATCCGCCCCGGGCGCGCAGGGCCCGATGATCACGGTGGCCTTCACGTTGCCGGACGTAGCGGTGGTAGGACAACAGCCAGGCGTAGGGATTGCGCACGAAGCCGAAGGTGAAGTAACTGTCCCAGACGGCCGGCGGCACTTTCCGGACCAGCCGCCGGGCGGGCACATGGGGCTGGAACAGCCCCAGGCGATAGCTCTCGCGGCCCAGCATCAGGGCCCTCAGGTAAATGTGCCAGCGCTCGTCCCGGCGACACATCGCCACGGTGTACGGGCGCAGGGCCTCGGTGACCGAACTGCCCGCCGTCTTGGGCACATGCACGAAGATGAAGCGGTGGCTGTGACTGATCAGGTACATGCGCCCGGTCCCGGGGCGCCCGTCGGGGACGGGCGGCTCAGTCTCCGTAGCCCTGGGGGTTGAGGTGCTGCCAGCGCCAGGCATCGGCGCACATCTCGGCCAGGTCGCGCGACGCCCGCCAGCCCAGGCGGGACCGCGCCAGCGTGGGGTCCGCCCAGCATTCGGCGATGTCGCCCGGACGCCGCGCCACGATGTCGTAGGGCACGGACCTGCCGCTGGCGGCCTCGAAGGCGCGCACCAGTTCCAGGACCGAGACCCCGCGACCGGTGCCGAGGTTGATGTGGTGCAGGCCGGGTCCGCGCTCCAGCAGGCGCAGCATGGCCACGTGCCCTTCGACGAGGTCCATGACGTGGATGTAATCGCGCACGCCGGTCCCGTCGGGCGTCGGCCAGTCGCCGCCGAACACCTGCAGACGTTCCCGCCGGCCCACGGCGACCTGGGCGATGAAGGGCATGAGGTTGTTCGGGATGCCTGAAGGGTCTTCCCCCATGCGCCCGCCGGGATGGGCCCCCACGGGATTGAAATAACGCAGGCAGGCGATGCCCCAGTCGGGCGATGCCTCGTACAGCTCGCCGAGCAGGCATTCGATGTCGAGCTTCGTCTGGCCGTAGGGGTTGGTGGTCCGGACCGGCGCCGACTCCGTGATGGGGACGACGTCCGGGTCGCCGTACACCGTCGCCGAGGAAGAAAACACCAGCGTCCGCACGCCGGCCTCGTCCATGGACCGCAGCAGGACGTGCGTACCGCCGACATTGTTGTCCTGGTAGCGCCCGGGCTCGCGAACCGACTCGCCGACGGACTTCAACCCGGCGAAGTGGATCACGGCGCAGGGTTCGAATTCACGGAACACGCCGCGCAGCCCATCGGCGTCGCGGATGTCGCCCTGCACGAAGTCCACCGGGACACCGGCTACCTCGGCGATGCGCGCCGGCACGTGCCGGCTCGCGTTGCAGAGATTGTCGTAGATCACAGGCTGGTAGCCTGCGTCGCAGAGCGCCACGCAGGCATGGGATCCGATGTAGCCGGCACCGCCGGTGACGAGGACTTTGCGATTCGTCGCGTTTGGACTCAAACTACCCCCCCATGTCGCCGCCGGTGAACGACTGGGCACGCTAGCAGCCCGCAGAGCGCCGGTCCAGTCGCAAAGCCCGACACGAGCCGAACCGGATGCCCCCGACCCGACCGCGCGGTCCGCGCGAACCGTTCAAGGCATGATCGCCCACCGACCCGCAGCCGCGCCGCCGGGCCTCTGGGCCGTGCTGGGCCTGTTGCTGCTGCTGTTCCTGGCGCGCAGCCTGGTGACCTTCCCCATCGAACACGTGGACGCCGCCTGGAAGTACCAGGCCGCCGCCGACATCGTCCGGGGCGCCGGCCTGGGGGAAATGCTGCAGAACCACCACACGCTGCGCTGGTCCGAAGTGCTGCCGCAGATTGTGGTGACCTGGGCGACGGGCTTCCGCTACGAGGGCCTCTACCTGCTGCCCTTGCTGGCCTTCGCGCTGGCCTCGGCCCTGCTGTGGCGTGGCATGGCGCCGGTGCTGTCCCGGCCCGAGCAGGCGCTGCTGCTGGGCCTGCTGTTCCTCGAGCCCATCGGACTGCAGCACACCGGCCAGTTGCTCAATCCACCGTTCGGCGTGCTGTACGTCACGCTGGCCGCGACGGTTCTGGCGCGGCCCGGGCCGCCGGGATGGCGAAGGGTTCTGCTGGCCGCCCTGTGCTTCTTCGCCGCCTACGGCGCCCACAGCACCTATCTCGCTTTCGCCGCCGGCGGCTTCGCCTGGCTGATGTTCTTCGAGCGCCGCCCGGCCCTGGCCTTCGTGCTGGCGGCGGCCATGGTGGCGCTCATCGCCCTGGAGACCCTGGCGGTCCGCCTCGTCGGTGGCGGGGAATTCGGCTTCGGTCGCCTGGAGGTCCTGGCCGAGGGCAGCCACATGCAGAACGTGCACGACCGCTTCAAGGTGGTCGAGCCCATCGAGCTGCTGACCCGTTGGCTGCGCCTGCCGGCCTACGACCTGGCGCTGGTGGCGGGCCTGCTGGGAAGTTCCCTGTGGCTCGCCGTCGACAAGGCCGCCCGCCGCGCCGCACCGCCCTTTCTCATCCTCTGCCTGCTGTGCGGCGCCGCCTACGCCGTGGCCATCACGATCGCCGTGGTCGACATCAGCCCGCTGCGTCCCGTCCAGCCGCTCAGGATCATGTACCTCGAACCCGTGATGCCCTTCGCCGCGGTGGGCACGGTGGCGGCCTTCGCCGGGCTTTCGTCGCGACTCGGAAGGCCGTTCCGCCTGGGGCTCGCCACGGCCAGCCTGGCGGCCATGCTTGGACTGCTGGCGGTGACCGTCAACAGCATGGACAGCTGGGGACACCTCGTGAACTACCGCATGAGCGCCTTCGCATGGCGCTCGCATGCCGAAATGAGCGGCTTCGTCCAGCGCTTTCGCGATGGCGAGATCATGCTCGCCGGCCGCAACCGCCATGCGCTGGAGAAGATGATCCGTTATGCCGGCCCCGTCCGGGTGCGGCGGCACGGCGAAGTTCCCGAACTGACCACGGCGCGGGCGCTTCACCCGGAGGCTCGCTGCGTGCGCGACATTCGCCGGATTCCCCTGGTCCGCAACGAGGAGCCCTGTAACCGCCGGCAGCTGGAGGCCGCCCGCAGCCTGGACGTGCGCTGGAAGGGCGAAGGCTGAGCGGCCTGGCGCAAATCCCTATAATGTCGCGTCTGATGCCGCGCCCGGCATGCGACCATGCCGGGTCCCGGCGCTTCACAGGACAGGAACATTGAAGATCATCGTCACCGGCGGCGCCGGATTCATCGGCTCGGCCCTGGTCCGCCATCTCGTCGCCGACACCCCGCACGAAGTGGTGAACGTCGACCTGCTCACCTACGCCGGAAACCCTGATTCCCTGGCCGAAATCGCGGCATCCGGGCGCTACCGGTTCGAGCAGGCCGATATTCGCGACGGCGACGCGATGCATCGCCTGTTCCGGACGCACCGGCCCGATGCGGTCATTCACCTGGCCGCGGAGAGCCACGTGGACCGATCCATCGACGGGCCGGCGGAATTCGTGCACACCAACCTCGTGGGCACCTACCAGCTGCTCGAGGCCGCCCGCGCCTGGCGCGCGACGGACGCGCCGTCGGGCTTCCGCTTCCTGCACGTGTCCACCGACGAGGTCTACGGCGACCTGCCCATGGACGGCGAGCCGTTCCGCGAGGACACGCCCTATGCGCCGAGCTCGCCCTATGCCGCGACCAAGGCGGGTTCCGACCACCTCGTGCGCGCCTGGGGCCGCACCTTCGGCCTGCCGGTGCTGGTGACCAACTGCTCCAACAACTACGGCCCCTGCCAGTTTCCGGAGAAGCTGATCCCCCACATGATTCTCAATGCCCTCCAGGCCAAGCCCCTGCCGGTCTACGGCGACGGCGCCCAGGTCCGTGACTGGCTCTACGTCGAGGACCATGCCCGCGCGCTCGTGCGGGTGCTGGAGGCCGGAACGCCGGGCGAGACCTACAACATCGGAGGCTGGAACGAGGCGCGCAACCTGGAAGTGGTTCACGGCATCTGTGACCTGCTGGAGGAACTGCAGCCCGAGCGGCCCACGGGCGTCGCCCGCTACCGGGACCTGGTCACCTTCGTCACCGACCGTCCGGGACACGACCGCCGTTACGCCATCGATGCCCGCAAGATGCACCAGGAACTCGGCTGGAAGCCGCGGGAAGATTTCGCCTCCGGCCTGCGCAAGACGGTCTCCTGGTACCTGGAACACCGCGACTGGTGGCAGCGCGTGCTCGACGGCCGCTACCGGCTCGAGCGCCTGGGGGCGGCGTCATGAGCGCTCCGCCGCGCCGCGGCATCATCCTCGCCGGCGGTTCCGGCACCCGCCTGCACCCCGTCACCCTGGCGGTGTGCAAACAGCTGCTGCCCGTGTACGACAAGCCGATGATCTACTACCCGCTGACCACGCTGATGCTCGCGGGATTACGGGAAATCCTGGTGATCTCCACCCCGGAGGACACGGGGCGCTTCACGCAGATGCTCGGTGACGGCAGCCAGTGGGGTATTCAGCTGAGCTACGCCGTGCAGCCTTCTCCGGACGGCCTGGCCCAGGCCTTCCTGATCGGCGAGGACTTTCTCGACGGCGCCGCCAGCGCCCTGATCCTGGGTGACAACCTGTTTTTCGGACATGGGCTGGAGCATCAACTGGAAGATGCGAGCGCGCAGTCTTCCGGGGCCAGCGTCTTCGCCTACCAGGTGAGCAACCCGCAGGATTTTGGCGTGGTGTCCTTCGATGCCGAGGGTCGCGCCGTGTCCATCGAGGAGAAACCCGCCCGGCCACGCAGCCAGTTCGCGGTCACCGGGCTGTACTTCTACGACCAGGACGTCGTCGAGGTCGCCAAGGGCATCCAGCCCTCCGCCCGCGGCGAACTCGAAATCACCGACGTCAACCGCCACTACCTGGACCGCGGCGATCTCGTGGTGCAGCGCATGGGTCGCGGCATGGCCTGGCTGGACACCGGCACCTTCGACGCCCTGCTCGAAGCGGCCCACTTCATCCAGACGCTGGAGCGCCGGCAGGGGCTCAAGGTGGCCAGCCCCGAGGAAGTGGCCTTTCACAAGGGCTGGATCGACGCCGAACAGCTGATGCGCCTGGCCGAACCGCTGCGCAAGAGCGGCTACGGTGACTACCTGGCCGAACTGGCGCGGGCCACCCATTGAGCACGTCGGCCCCCCTGGAACCGTCCTGATCCGTTCCTGCGAATGAAGACAACGACTCGAACATGCAACTGATCCGGAGAATCCGCGAACTGGTCACCGGCGTGAAGGGCAAGGGTTCCAGCCATTTCGGCGGGTCCAACATCCTTTCCGCCACGGCCGAGGCCTGCGGCACGACCTACCGCTCGCCGCGCCTGCTGCTCGGGGCGATCCGGCAGTTCCATGCCTTCGACAGCGTGGCGGACCTGGGCTGCGGCCGGGCGACCTTCCTGCGCGAGGCGAAAGCGCTCGGCGCCGGTCGGGTCATGGGCTACGACCTGGCGGAAATCGACATCGACGAGCGCTTCATCGATGCCTCCGAGTTCACCGAGGTCGACCTCGGCAGTCCACAGGACTTCGGCGCCCGCTACGACCTGGTGATCAGCGTCGAGGTGGCGGAGCACCTGCACGAAGCGCACAGCGAAACCTACATGGACAATCTGTGCAGCCTGGGCGACGTGATCCTGTTCTCGGCAGCGACGCCCTACCAGGGCGGCATGCACCACGTGAACGAGCGCTGGGTCGAGTACTGGCACGAGAAATTCACCCGGCGCGGTTTCGAATGCTTCGACTGCCTGCGCCCGCAGTTCTGGAACGATCCGCGCATCGCCTGGTACTACCGCCAGAACTGCATGATCTACGCCCGGGGGGACCGGGCCGCCGCCATCCGCGACGCCGGCCTGCCCGCCTGGGGAGCGGTCTCCCTGGTACACCCTGAAATGCTGATCAAGTCCGTGCACCTCACCGGCCCGGCGGCCGGGGCCACGCTGGCGTCGGACGTGGCGGCCTACTACCGGCATGTCTGGGGAGAGAAAAGCCGTGACGCTTGAGGAGACCGCGCTCGAGGGCGTCGTCATCGTCCATCCGCGGGTCCATGGCGACGCGCGGGGCTTCTTCCTGGAGACCTGGCGCGAGGACGACTGGTCGCCGCTGCTCGGGCCCGGGGAGCGCTTCGTCCAGGACAACCACAGCCGCTCCCGCCGTGGTGTGCTGCGCGGCCTGCATTTCCAGACACGCCGTCCTCAGGGCAAGCTGTTGCGCTGCGTGCGCGGCGCCATCTTCGACGTCGCCGTGGACCTGCGACCCGGCTCTTCGACCTGGGGGCGCTGGGTGGGGGTTCACCTTGATGACGAACACCATGCCCAACTGTGGGTGCCCGCGGGCTTCGCCCACGGGTTCCAGGTGCTGAGCGAGACCGCGGACGTGGTCTACCGATGCACCGACTACTACGACGCCGGCGGGGAAGGCGGCATACGCTGGGACGACCCGGACCTGGCCATCGACTGGCCGCTGGGCGACGCGCTGATCAGCGAGAAGGACCAGGCCCTGCCCTTGCTTGCCGACCTGTAGGGCGGCGCGTCCTCAGCCCCCTCGTCCCAGGCCGAACACCCCGCGAAAAGCGCGCCCCAGGGCGCGGTGCAGGGCGCCGTCCACCGGCGCGAGCCTGAAGAACACCCGGCTGAACGCATGCAGGGCGCGCGCCCGGAAGGCGCCGGGATAGTCCCCGGCGTATCGGCGGGCGAAATCACCGGCCATCGCCAGCTGGGGCCGGAACCAGCGCTCCGAGAGCGTATCCCCGCCCCGTGACTTTTCCAGCGTGACCGCCGGCAGGTTGCCCATGCGGCCCTGAAGCCCCAGGCGAAGCCACAGGTCCCAGTCCTCGGCGTAGGGAAGTGATTCGTCATAGCCTCCCGCCGCGGCCACCGCCTCGGCGCGCATCAGCACCGTGGGATGGCAAAAGGGGCAGCGTGCGAGCATCTGATCGCGGATGGCCGCGTCCTCCAGCGGATTGCTCGTGGTCCGGCCCCACTCGTCCACGTAGGCCGTGCCCACGAGCACCCCGTCCGGGTGCGCGTCCATCCAGGCCAGTTGGGCCGAGAGCTTGCCGGTGTCCGTCCAGCGGTCGTCGTCGTCGATACGCGCCAGGAACGGAGCACGCGCCGCGTCGACCCCCCGGTTGAGCGCGGCGGGAAGGCCGAGGTTCGTCTCGTTGCGCAACAGGCGCACGCGCGCGTCGCGCGCCGCCCAGGCGGAGAGCCGCTCCGGCGTGGCGTCCCCGCTGCCGTCGTCCACCACCACCAGTTCCAGCGCGTCCAGGTCCTGCGACAGGACGGAGGCCACGGCCGCATCCAGGCGATCGGCCCGGTTGCGCGTCGCCAGGATGACTGAAACGCGAAGCGGGCGGTCGTCTCCGGGCGCCGCGCCCGCCATTCAGCGCGGGCCGCCCTGCAGGGGACGCCCGACGCCGCGCACTTGCTCGAGGTGGGCGAGGTAGGCCTCCACCACGCGCTCGGGTTCTCCCTGGTCACGGATTTCACCGTTCTCCAGCCAGATCACGCGCTGGCAGAGGTCGACCATCGTGGGATGGTTGTGCGACACCAGGATCACGGCCTGTTCCGAGTTGATTCGCTGCATCATGGCCTCGCGGGCCTTGCTGCGGAAGGCGGCGTCGCCCACACCCAGGATTTCGTCGACCAGCAGAAGGTCGGCATTCATTTTCAGGCCCACCGAGAACCCCAGGCGGGCACGCATGCCCGAGGAATAGGTCTTCAGGGGCTGGTCGATGTAGTCCTCGAGCTCGGCGAACTCGACGATCTCGTCATGCATCCGTTGCGCCTCGCGCCGTGACGCGCCCAGGAACATGCAGGAGATCACCAGGTTGTCGGATCCGGACAGGTTGGCGTCGAAACCGACATTCAGGGCCAGCAGGGAGATTCGGTCGCAGTGGCGGATCACCCGTCCGCGGTCTGCCCTGAAGATCCCGGTGATCACGCGCAGCAACGTGGACTTGCCGCAACCGTTGCGCCCGATCAAGCCCAGGGTTTCGCCTTCGTGGACCGAGAAACTGATGTCCCTGAGCGCCTCGATGCGACGGCCGCCATAGAACCCGATCCCCGTCGAATAGGTGAAACCCACGTGCTCGAGTTCGAGCAGCTTGCCGTCCGGGTGCGTCACTGGAGCGCGAGCCGGGCGTAGGTGGTGTCGAGCCGGCGGAACACCCACAACATCACCACGATCAGGGCCATCGAGAACAGGGCGATGGCGGCAAGTGCGCCCCAATCCGGCAGCGCGCCATCGAGAATGACCTGCCGGTAGTTCTTGATCAGGTTCGCCATCGGGTTCATCAGGAACAGTTCTTGGTGTTCCCGCAGCAGAACGTCCTTGTAGCTGTAGAAGATACCCGAGGCCCACATGGTCACCATGAGCAGGGTGTTGATGAGGAATTTCAGGTCGGGCACCAGCGGCACGATCCCGGCGCAGACCATTCCGATACCCAGGATGAACAGCCACTGGACCAGGATCAACACCGGCAGGGACCACCAGGCGGCCGCGGGTTGGACACCCATGAATATGAGAAAGCCGAACATCGCCAGGAACACCACGCCCTGCTTTACGAGGTCCTGGCAAACCACGAGCAGGGGAAAGAACAGCTTCTGGATGGCCACCTGGTTGATCAGGCCCTTTTCCTGCAGCAGGGAACGCGTGCAGTTGCCGACACTGCGGCTGAACCAGGAAAACGTCACCTGGCCACAGACCAGGAAGACGATGAAATTCTCCGTCCGTGTGTGCAGGAAGATTCCGAAGACCACGTACAGGGCTGTCACGTACAGCACAGGCTCCAGCAGCCACCAGAGGTAGCCGAGGTAGGTGCGCGATACCTCCGAACGGAGGTTCATGGACAGCTTGGTGAAGAAAACCGCCCAGAACTGGCGCGTGTCGATGGCGAGCAAGTGCGTCTCCCTGGATGCGTTGCGTCCGGCCGTTCCGCCGGTGGCGGCGTGGCCCCGTTCCGGGACTGCCGCATTCTCGTCGCCCGAATTATCCAGCATCGCAGGGGCGAGGTCAGCACCCGGCCGGAAAGGCGTCATCCGGTATGATGCGCGCACGGCACCGCGCAGCGGGGCAGGACGAGGGCGCGCATGAGCACCAGGGTTCCCGGCAAGAGCGGTGGCGCCGCCCTCGCCTATGACTTCATGCTGGTTCCGGGCGGAGCGGAGCGGCTCAGCCTGCACGTGTTGCGCACCCATCCGGACTGGACCCTGGTCACGGGCTTCCTGGACCCCCGCTCCTTTTCCGGCGCTGACCTTCCGACCGATCGCGTGCAGACGCTCACCGGTCCCAGCCGCCTGCGAGGCTGGCAGGGACTGAAGGTGCTGCGGGCTTTCGAGCAGCGGGGCTCGACACTCGCCGATTTCGAACGCGTCCTGTTCAGCGGCGTCTACGCACCCGCCGGCGTGGCGCACCGCCCCGGCGGCGGCAATGCCTACTATTGCCACACGCCGCCGCGATTCGCCTACGACCTCAGGGACTGGTACCTGGCCCAGGCCGCGCCCTGGCAGCGCCCTGCCCTGCGCTGGCTGGGGCGACGCGTGCGCCACGCCTACGAGGCCGCCCTGGCCCGCATGGACCGCGTCGCGGCGAACTCGATCACGGTGCAGGCGCGCCTGCGCGAGCACCTGGGGCTGGAGGACGTCACCGTGATCCACCCCCCGGTGGACGTGGCGCGCTGGACCTGGGGCGGCCAGGAGGACTACTACCTGTCCAATGCCCGGCTCGAGCCCTACAAGCGTGTCGCCTGGGCGGTGCGCGCCTTTCGCGAACTGCCGCAACATCAACTCGTCGTGGCCTCGGGCGGCAGTGAACTGGCGTCACTGCAGCGGCTGGCCGAGGGCTGTCCCAACATCCGCTTCACCGGCTGGTGCGGGGAGGATCGCCTGCGGGAACTCACCGGGAACTGCATCGCCACGCTGTACCTCGCTCGCGAAGAGGACTTCGGCATGTCCCCGGTGGAGTCCATGTCGGCGGGCAAGCCGGTGATCGGCGTGGCGGAAGGCGGACTGCGTGAAACCGTCATCCAGGGCGAAACGGGCCTGCTGCTGCCGCCGGACGCCGCGGAGGACACCGACGCGCTGCGGGCGGCCGTGCAGGAACTCGACCGTGACCGGGCGCTGGCCATGCGCCCGGCCTGCGAGGCGCGGGCGCTGGCCTTCGCGCCCGAGGTCTTCGATGCCAGGCTGGAATCGTTCCTCGCCGGGCTGCCATGACAGCCCCCACCCCGGCCGCTACAATGCCGCCCACCTGAAGGCCCGGAACCTCCCTTGCGCGTTCTCCACATCGGCAAATACTTCGCCCCGTTCCGGGGCGGTGTGGAAACCTACCTGCTGGATGTCCTCCGGGCGCTGGCGTCGCGTGGCCACGACTGCGCGGCACTGGTGCACGACCACGAACTGTCCCCCCGGTTGCAACGCGAAACCCACGGTGAAGGCGATGCCGAATGGACGGTCTGGCGCACCGGCACCTGGCTCAAGGCCTGGTTCACGCCCATCAGCCCGGGCTTTCGTGGCGCCCTGCGCCGCCTGATCCGGGAATTCCGGCCGGACGTCATTCACGCCCACCTGCCCAACCCGTCCGCCTGCTGGTTGCTGGGCCTGGCGGAGGCCCGCGACCTGCCGCTGGTGCTGCACTGGCACTCGGACGTGATCACCGGCCAGCAGGGCCTGGTCATGCGGGCGCTGTATCGGCTCTACCGGCCGCTGGAGGAGCGCCTGCTCGCCCGGGCCGACGCCATCATCGCCACCTCTTCGTCCTACCTGGAAACCAGCGATTCGCTGCAGGGCTGGCCCGACAAGTGCCACGTCGTGCCGCTGGGGCTGGACGAAACGCGCGTTCGGGTCGCCGGCGACGGGGGGGCGACCGCTGAATGTCGTCACCCGGAGCATTTCCAGGTACTGGCGATCGGCCGCCTGACCTACTACAAGGGCTTCGGCTTCCTGCTGCGCGCGGTGGCCGAACTGGAGGCGGTGGAACTGCACATCGTCGGCCAGGGCGCCCTGCGGCGGGAGCTGGTCCAGCTCGCAAAGGCCCTGGGCATCGCGCATCGCGTGCGTTTCCATGGGGGCCTGGACGACGCGGCGCTGGCGGCCCGGCTGGAAGCCTGCGACTGCGTCTGCCTGCCGTCCATCGAACGTACCGAGGCCTTCGGCCTGGTGCTGCTCGAGGCCATGGCCCACGGCAAACCCACCGTGTCCTCGAAAGTGCACGGCTCCGGCATGAGCTGGGTGGTGCAGGACGGGGTCACCGGCCTGCTGGCGCCACCCCGTGACCTGCCGGCCCTGGTCGCGGCCCTGGACCGGCTGCGGCAGGACCCGGCGCTGGCGGAACGGCTCGGACAGGCCGGCCAGGAACGCTTCCGTCGGCACTTCGCCATCGGACCCTCGGTGGATGCGCTGGAGGCGGTCTACACACGCATTCTGCCGTCGGACGACGGACAATGAGTCCCTGGAAAGACTGGCGGGAGCGGCGCTGCATCGTCGTCATCCCCGCCCACAACGAGCAACGCGACATCGCCTCGGTCGTCCGCGAAGTACGGCGCGTTTCCGGCTTTCCCGTGCTGGTGGTGGACGACTGCAGCACCGATCGCACCATCGCCCTGGCGCGCGAAGCCGGCGCGCACGTCCTGCCGCTGTCGCAGCAGCTGGGCGCCTGGGGGGCGCTGCAAACCGGTATTCGCCATGCCTGGCGGGCCGGCTATCGCTACGCCCTGACCATGGACGCCGACGGCCAGCACGAGCCGGTGTGGATGGAGCGCCTGTTCGGCCCGGTCCTGGAGGGCAAGGCCGACGTGTCCATCGGCTGTTGCGTCCGGCGCGGCTCGAAGCTGCGCAAGCTCGCCTGGATCCTGCTCAAGGCGGCCTCGGGGCTGAAGATGGAAGACATCACCTCCGGTTTCCGCGTCTACAACCGCCGCGCCATGGAACTGCTGTCGGGCCACGAGGCCACCCTGCTGGAATTCCAGGACGTCGGCGTCCTGGTGCTGCTGCGCAATGCCGGTCTGCACCTCGTCGACGTTGACGTTACAATGCTGCCAAGAACGAGCGGCAGCTCGCGGGTCTTCCATTCCTGGCTCGTGGTGGTCTACTACATGGCGTACACCCTGCTCCTGGGTTTCAGCAAGCGACGGGTTCGCCGCTGAGGCACGCCACGTGACCAGGCCCCGCCGGGGCTTCACCACGGAGACGGCACGACATGTTTTCACTGGTCTCGGGCGTCATCGGCATCATCGCCGCGCTGACCATCATCTTTCTCATCCGGCGGGACCATCTCCACGTCCGTTATGGCCTGTGGTGGATCGGCGTGGCCATCGCCTTCGTCATCCTGGGATTCTTCCCGCAGATCATCGACCGCCTCGCGGCCAGCCTCGGCGTGGCCTACGGGCCGGTACTCGCCCTGACCCTGGGCCTGACCGTGTTCGTGATCAAGGTCCTGACCCTCGACATCGCCCGTTCGCGAAACGAGACACGCATCATCCGCCTGGTGCAGCGAATCGCCATGCTCGAGGCGGAGATGCAGCGACTGGCGGCCAGCATCGAACC
Organism: Gammaproteobacteria bacterium; assembly: GCA_030426265.1. GTDB lineage: Bacteria > Pseudomonadota > Gammaproteobacteria > Xanthomonadales > SZUA-36 > Marinihelvus. The sequence continues at coordinate 30,073 of JAUHYP010000017.1, forward strand.
CCCGCCGGCCGAGGAGGCGGGTGCGAAGGAACCCGCGCCCCGTGAAGCCGGTGAAGACTGAACGCAAGGACGCCGCGACTTGGGCCTGCTGACGCTGCTGACCGGTTTCGCCCTCACCTGGGCCGCCGGCGCGCTCGTCCTGCGGGCCATGCGGGGCCGGAAAGCCGGGCCCGGCGATCGGGCCATCGACCTCGGCTTCGGTTTCTTCCTGGGCATCGCGTTCACGGCCTTCGCGCTGCGCGCCTGGGACGCCCTCGCGGGCGGCCTGGCCTGGGGCGGCGTGGCGGCGGTACTGGCGCTGGCCGGTGCAGCCGCGGCGGCCTGGATGCGGCGCACACCACTCGAGGCGGGTCCTGGCTGGCGTCACGGCTGGCCCCCACCGGGGCCGGGCCGCGGACTCGCCATCCTGTTTCTCCTGGGCATCCTTGCCCACTTCGCATTCTCCTTCCTGGAACTGCTCACCCAGCCGGTGGTTCCCTGGGACGGTTGGACGGTCTGGGTGTATCGGGCGAAAGCCTGGTTCCACGCCGGCGCCCTCGCACCCATGGTGGACCTGGCCGCCTGGTGGTCGGCCACCGAGCCGCGCACCTACACCATCCCGGCGCTCAGCTACCCTCTGGTGCCTTCGCTGGTTCCGCTATGGGCCGCGCTCGGGCTCGGGGCCTGGCACGAAGCCCTGGTCAACCTGCCGGTCCTCGCCTGTGGCGCCGCCATCGCCCTGGGCCTGGCGGGCTGTCTGAGGGTCGCCGGGGCGGGACTGCCGGCCAGCCTGGGCGCCGTCTACCTGCTCGTGTCCACGCCATTGTTCGGGGCGCACCTGTCCCTGGGCGGCTATGGCGATATCTGGATGGCGGGATTCGCGGGACTGGGCATGACCGCCCTGCTCTGCGGCCTGCTGGTCGAACGGCCGGCGCTGCAATGGCTGGGCCTGGCCTTCCTGGCCCTGGGCATGGCGGTCAAGGTGGAGGGTGTCGTCTGGCTGCTCTGTGGCGTCACGATCCTGCTGCTCCTGCGGGTGCCGCTACGGCGCCTGCTGGTGTTGGGCGGCGCGGCGGTCCTGCTGCTGGCCCTGGCCTGGGTGTCCGGCCTGACCGTGGTCGAGTTGCCCTACCTCGGCAAGGTCGGCGTGCGCGGCGAACTGGTCTATGTTCCTTTCAAGGGGCACGTCACGCTGAGTCACTTCGAGGTGGGCGGCGCCTACTTCCGCAATGCCCTGTTCCTCGGCAGCTGGAACCTGTTGTGGCCCCTGGTCGCCGCCGCTCTCTGCCTGCTGGCCGCCCGCCCCCGCGAACGCCTGGCCCGCGTGGCCGCCGCATTCTTCGTCATCTTCGTGGCCATGCAATGGCTGATCTTCGCCTTCACCACCGAGGGCGCCTGGGCGGTCGACTACACCGCGATCAATCGCATGCCCCTGCAGATGCTGCCCGCGGTGCTGTTCCTGCTCACCATGGCGCTGGCGTCACGACTGGGCGAACGCCTCGGCGTGCTGCGCGGCGCGCCTGTGCGCAGGGCCGCCCTGCTGGGCCTGGCCGGCGCCACGGCCCTGGCGGCCCTGGCGGTGGTGGGCTGGAAAGCCGCCGAATACGGAACGGCCGATGCGGCAACCCTGGAGATCGGTCCCGGACGTCTCGGTTTCGTGGCCGGTGGGGGCCAGGCCCTGGAAGGCGGCATCCAGGTGGATCGCTACCAGGACGGTATCGCACTGCTCTCTTCCGGCGCCGTGGACCTGGCCGCCACCGATTACCGGCGGCTGCGCCTGGACCTCGAGGTGGACGAGCAGTTGCGCGACCCCTCGCAACGCCCGGCCTTCTTCTGGCGGCGTGCGGACCAGCCCCGCGAGGTGTCGCGCATCACGCTGATGGACGACAGCGACCTGGACCTGTCGGCCCATCCGGACTGGCACGGCCGCATCGTGGAGTTCGGCTTCTTTTTCGTGGAAGGCGGCGGCGCACCGGCGGCCTTGAGTGGCGTCCGCCTGGAAGGGCCGGGCCTGGCCGCCGACCTGCGCCTGATTCCGGCTCAATGGCTGGCCTTCGAGCCCTGGACCCAACGCTCGGTGCACTGGTTGCCGGGGGGCGATCCCAACGCGATTCTCCCGTTCACCGCCCTGGTCACGGCCACCGTGCTGCTGGCCACGTTCCTGGCCTGGCTGCTGGCGGGCCGCCGTGCCGCCCTGCCCTTGCTGGGCCTGATGCTGCTGACGGGCTGGCTCGCCCTGGACCTGCGCTGGGGAGCGGACCGCATTCGCCAGGCACAGCTGTCACTGGCGGACCTGCGCGGCATGGACATCGAGCAGCGAATGGGCGCCGGGGAATTCGGCGCCTACTATCCCTTCCTCAGGCGACTGGCCGACACCCACCTGGGCGATGCGCCCCGACGTGTCGTGCTGCTGCGCGAACGCGGCGTGCACCGCTACTACACCCTGCGCGCGAAGTACCAGCTCCTGCCCCACAGCGTGGCCGTGGTGAAGCGGCTGCCGGAGGGCGACCGGCTCGGCAAGGCGGAATTCGTACTGGTGCTGGGGGACGCCAATGGCGCGCGGCGCGATCCCCGCCTGCAGCCGGTGGAAAGGGATCCCCTGGGGACGTTGTACCGCGTCCGGTGATCCTTCCGTGGCCGATCAGGCTTCGTGGGGAATGCGGATGTTGATGGTCAGGCCGTGGGGCTCGGTGTCCGAGAGGCGGAAACCGTGGCGTTCGCCATACAGCTCCTGGAGTCGTTCCCGGGTATTGCGCAGGCCCACGCCACCGCCGCCGGCGAGGTTGCCGTCGACCAGTTCGCAGCCCGGACCGTCATCGCTCACTTCCAGCAGCAGCTCGCCGCCGAACACGCGGGCGGAGATCTTCAGGGTGCCGCCACTTTCGGAGCGCGCGATACCGTACTTGACCGCGTTCTCCACCAGGGGCTGCAGCAGCAGGCTCGGGATCAGGGCCTTGCGCGCGCCCTGCTCGATGTCTTCTTCCAGTCGCAAACGCTCCTCGAAGCGCACTTTTTCGATCCCGAGGTAGAGGTTGATGGCCTCCATCTCCTCCTGCAGGGTCACTTTCTGCATCGGGTCGTTGTCGAGGGAGAAGCGCAGGAAGCGGGACAGCTCCGTCACCATGCGGTTGGCCAGTTCGGTGTCCCGCTCCAGGATCAGCGTGGAAATCGCGTTGAGGGTGTTGAACAGGAAATGCGGGTTGAGCTGGTAACGCAGCATCTTCAGCTGCGCCTCGTGGGCCATCGCCGCCGACTTCAGCGCGCTCTCGCTCACCGTCTGGAATACGCGGTGATACTTGATGCCGAAGTACAGCACGCTCCAGGCCGCCATGGTCGTCCAGGCGCTGGTGAAGGTGTCGACGTAGGCGACGCTCTCGTAGATCTCCGCCGCGGGTCCCAGTTTCTCGAACCAGTCGCTGAATTCCTTCTCGTCCGCGATCCAGTTGGTGAAGATGTAGGAGCGCGACAGCATCCAGCCCCAGGCGCCGGCGGAGGTGCCGACCAGGAAGGCCACGGCCTGCGTCCAGAAACGCCGTTGCAGTGACCAGCGATACACGTAACGCAGCACGAGCGTGATCGCCGCGCCGATCACGGTAATGACGGCGACGTAGAAGTGGTAGTGCGGAACTTCCTCGTTGAGCACCTGCGTCGTGTACAGGTATTTGACGAAGACGCCCCAGAACATCCACCCGCCGATGTGCAACCACCAGAAGAGTTTTTTGTGGTTGTTGAGCAAGGCCCCGAAAATCATGGCGGCATTGTAGTGGGTTTCAGCCGTTCGCCCGTGAATTTCGCCCGCGAGGAAACGCCACTCATCTCATTCGGATTCGTTTCGTCGCAAAGCGGGGGGACAGGACGAACAATGCGCTCCTCAGAGGGCGCGCAGGCGCTCCCCGGCCGCGGTCAGGGTGGATTCCTCCTTGGCGAAGCAAAAGCGCACCACCCGCTGACCGGGCGGGGGCTCGACCTGGAACACGGACACCGGGATCGCCGCCACGCCATGGTCCGTCGTCAGGGTCATGGCGAATGCCGTGTCCGGGGCATCGCTGATGTCGCTGTAGTCCACCAGCTGGAAATAGCTGCCTTCGGCCGGCGTGAAGCGGAACCCGGAGCCTTCGAGTTCTCGGAGAAAGAGATCGCGGCGCCGCTGGTAGAAAGCGCCCAGTCCCGCCAGGTGTTCCGGCAGCTCGCTCAGGGTGTCGGCGATGGCGTACTGCAGTGGCGTCTGCGTGCTGAAATTGGTGAACTGGTGAATGCGCTGGAACTCCGCCATCAGCGCCGGCGGCGCGATGCAGTAGCCCACGCGCCATCCCGTGGCGTGAAAGGTCTTGCCGAAGGACGACACGACGAAGGCGCGCGAGGCCAGCGCCGGATCACCGAGCAGGGAGCGGTGGGGGCGGCCGTCGAAAACGATGTGCTCGTAGACCTCGTCCGACACCAGGTACAAAGGGTGGCCGTCGACCAGTTCCCGCAAGGCGGCCAGGTCGGTTTCGCCGAACACCGTACCCCCGGGATTGTGGGGGTGGTTGAGCATCAGCAGCCGCGTCCGCGGCGTGAGCGCCGCGCGCACCCGGTCCCAGTCCACGCGAAAATCGGGACGCATCGGCACGTGCACCGGCACGCCGCCGTTGAGTCGGACGCAGGGGTCGTAGCTGTCGTAGGCCGGGTCCAGGACCAGCACCTCGTCACCGGGGTGGACCAGGGTGGCGATGGCGCAGGACAGGGCCTCCGTGGCCCCCGGGGTCACGGTGATCTCCCTGTCCGGGTCGATGCGCGCGCCGTACCTCGCCTGCACCAGCTCAGCGATGGCCTCCCGCAGCTCCGGTACGCCGGCCAGGGGCGCGTACTGGTTGTGCCCGTGGTTCATGTGCCAGGCGGCGCGGTCGCGCAGCAACTGGGGGCCGTCGTAATCGGGGTACCCCTGGGACAGGTTGATGGCGCCATGTTCGAGCGCCAAGCGCGACATCACGGAGAAGATGGACTCCCCGACGCCCGGCAGCTTGCCCGGAGGCTGCGACGCGGTCGGGCTCAAGGATTGTCCAGCCAGGGGTCCACCGCCACCACGTCCATCACTTCGGCGGTGGCCGGATCCAGGAGGGCGACGAACTCGCGACCCTTGCCCATGACGGGCACCCACGGCGTGGATTCCGGGTCCAGGCCCAGCGCCTGCGCCTTCGCCACCAGGACCTGGTCATGCGCGGGCCGCGCCTGGCGAAGGCGCGACAACGGCTCGGCAGCCGCCAGTACGGCCGGTATCGCCTGTTCCAGGGGCCGCCAGAATTCGGGCCGTGCCTCGAGATCGGGCTGGCCACCGAACAGCACACTTTCCTGGAACTGCTGGAACGCGTCGCCCGTGGGCATTTCCGCAAGGACATAACGCGGTCCAGCCAGGGACAGCGGATCGAAGCGCGAGGCATCGACACCGCTGAACACCACGTCCTTCGCGGCCAGCGGCGTGTAGCGGTCGACGGCGAAGGACACCCAGCGCGGCCGCTCCGAGTGAATCGAAACGACGCCGTAGACCAGGGCGGCGACCTGCACCACGGCGATCACGGCCAGGTCGAACTTCAGTCCCTTCTTGCCCGGCCGGTAAACGATGAAGGTGAGCAGCGGGCCGAGGACCAGGTCCACGCCCACCAGCACCCCGACAATGTGAAGCACGTCCAGCACTTCGAACCAGGGGGCCGGAAACCAGGCCAGGAAGATCAATGCGAACACCGGCGACATCACCAGCGCGCTGATGCCCAGGTGCACGGCCCAGGCCCGCAGACGAGTTCGCAGGCCCTTCACGGACGGTCATCTCTCGAGGTGAGCTGACTGGAATTCATGGTCTTCAAATCACCCTTAATATCATCAGGTTGGATTATTTTCTTTATCTGGTTTATTGTAAAGCGGTCAAGGGATTGGCTGCCAGGGACAAGCCCGCCCCAACGCCGGGCGGCACCATGGCGCCATGGTCAACGGAGGACTGCCCATGAAAGCCATCATCATTCCACTCGCACTCACCATCGTCGCCCTTGCCGGGGCCCTGGCCGAAGGCCTCTGGCCCGGCATCCCGGCCGCACTGATCCAGGTCAACGGCATCCTGCTGATCCTGTCCGTCATCGCCATTGGCTTCCTGGCGGTGCGGCCCGCCCTGCGGCGCCGGTTCAGCGACGCAGCAGGGCCCACCAGCGCGCCACGTTCAGCAGGCTCATGAGAGACACCGCCACGTAAGTCAGGGCGGCCGCCGTGAGGATCTTCCGCGCATGCGGATGATCGGAGCGGATCAGGATGCCTTCTTCCTTCAGCAGGGGCATGGCCCGCGCGAAACTGGCGTCCAGTTCCGTGGGCAAGGTGAGCAGGTGCACCACCGTCGACGTCGCCAGCGTCAGCAGCCCGCCCACGATCACCATGGCCGTGACGGACGGCAGTCGGAGCGCGATGGCGACCAGGGGTGCGGCCATCAGCACCGCGGCGCCGGTCCGCTCGATGGGTCTCAGCCACTTCACCAGTTTCGTGCGCAGGGCCAGCGGCCGATAGCGGCCCGCATCCTGCAGGGCGTGCCCCACCTCGTGGGCCGCCACGGTCACCGCGGTCAGTGAGCGCCCGTGAAACCGCTCCGCAGCCAGGCGCACGGCCCGTGCTTCCGGATCGTAGTGGTCGCCCTGCTCGGTTTCCTCCACCGAGACGGATTTCAGCCCATGCCGGTCGAGCAGGTGGCGGGCCAGGTCGGCCCCCGTGGAGGCATAGCGGTCGGCCGGCGTGTCGTAGCGCGCCATGGTCCGGCGCACCCACCAGGAAGGAAGGAAGACCAGCGACCCGATCACGACCAGTATCAGCAGCCAGATCATGGGACTATGATACTTGGACCCCGGTGATCCCAGACACCGGATCCCGATTTCCAAAGGAGGAACCCCATGACCCTTAAGCTGTTGCTGGCCACCGGCCTGCTGTTCACCACCGCCACTGCCGCATTCGCCGAGGAATCCGCGGATGCCCCGGACAAACCGTCATTCGCCGCGAGCCGCACCATCACGCTGGGGGCGACGGTCGTCGCGGTCGATCACGAAACGCGGGAAGTGACCCTGGAAGGGGCCGACGGCGAGACCGTGAGCTTCACCGCGGGCGACGACGTCCGCAACCTGGACCAGGTCGAAGCCGGCGACGCCGTGCTGGCTGAAGTATTCGAGGAAATCACCGTCGATGTGTTCGCCAACCCCGAGGGCGTGGAACCCGGCGCCGGCGAGTTCGTGGCGGCGGCGCGCGCCGAAGCAGGCGAGGCGCCCGGCGCCGGCGTCATGGACACGGTGATCATCTCGGCCATCGTCGAGGAGATCGACCTGGAGGCCAACACCTTCAAGCTGCGTGGCCCGGAAGGCAATGTCCGGGAGTTCACGGCGGCCAACCCGGAGAACCTCAAACGCGCCGAAACGGGCGACCTGGTGGTGATCACCATCACCCAGGCCGTGGGCATCATGGTGGCGCACCCGAACAGCGAGTGATTCCCTGCCGGCGCGACGTCCCGTCAGCCGGGGCGTCGTGCCGGTGGTCTCACGGGGTCGCGCGCGCGGCCCTGATTCCGGATCAGTGCCAGCTGTTGCCGCCGATGCTGATGTAACCGTGGTCGCCGATGGGAACGCCGACGCTCATGCCCACGCCGACGTTTCCGCTGCAGCCCGCCAGGGTCAGGCAGACCAGGGCCAGCAGGACCACGCCGATGCGCCGGGTCCAGTTCTTCGAACGCTTCATCACCCTCGCCTCCGTATTCATCGCTGCCTCCGTAGTCCGAGCACGGCCCCCGTGGGGTCGGTGACCACGGCGATCTCGCCGCCGCGCAATGCCTGCGACGGCGCCAGCAGCACCTGACCGCCCAACCCGGCCACGGAGTCCGCCGCTGCCGCGGGATCCGGCACGGCGAAGAAGGTCAGCCACAGCGGATCGAGGTCCGGGCTCGGGCGCTGCAGCACGCCGGCCCGGTCCCTGCCCTCGTTGCGCAGCATCTGGCGTTCGCCGTCGGTTCCTTCCGCTTCACGCACCGAACTGCCGGAAAGCCCGGCGTAGAACGCCGCGGCCTCGGCGGAATCCTCGGTCAGCAATTCGTTCCATGCCACTTCGCCGCGATCGATGGCGAGGGGATCGATGGGATAGCCCATCTTGCTGGTGATCAGCCCGACCACGGCGCCGTTGGGGTCCCGCACGGCCGCCACGCGGGCGATCCTGCCGAGATCGCGAGCGAAGGCCACGACCTCGCCGCCGGCTTCAGTGGTCGCGGTCACGGCCGCGTCCACGTCGGGAACGGCGTAGTACCCCAGCCAGCGGGAGTAGTCGGCGGCGCCCCCGGGATCGGCCACTTCCACGATGCCGCCGACCACGTTGCCCGTGGAAGAGACGATCAGCGTGTAAGGCCCCCCGTTGGGACGCTGCGCGTCTTCGAAGCTCCAGCCGAGCAGGGGGCCGTAAAAGGCCTTCGCCGCCGACACGTCATCGGTCATCAGGTCGTGCCAGACGAACTTGCCGTACTTGGGTTCGTCGGTGAGGGCCAGTTCCCTGCCGGGACCGGATTGCGGCGCACAGGCGGCCAGCAGGACGGCCAGCGATGCCGTAGCGAGTGTGGCACTCAGGAAGAAGCGTGTTCGGTTCATGTCGACTCCCCCCAGCGGGTCGATGGGTCCGGTTCAAGGATAGCAGCGCCGTCCCGGCAATGCGCCCTTGTCGTTCCCCGCGGCGAGCCCCTAGCATGGCGGCATGAACGCCTCCCGACGCACCCTGACGTGAATCTCGCCACCTGGCTGGCGGTGGTGTCCATCTGCGCCCTGGGGGCCATGTCACCCGGCCCCTCGCTGGCCGTCGTGCTGCGCCAGACCCTGTCCGGCGGACGCGCCCAGGGCGCCGTGACGGCGCTCGCCCATGGGCTGGGTGTGGGGTTCTACGCGCTGGCCTGCATTTCTGGCCTGGCCCTGGTCGTCACCACCACGCCGACCCTGTTCACGGCGCTGCAATGGGCCGGGGCCGGCTACCTGGCCTGGCTGGGCTGGAAAGGACTTCGCGCCCGACCCGCGCGGGACGGCGTCATCCCTCCGGCGACCACCACCGCCTCCGCCGCCCGCGACGGCTTCATGATCGTCTTCCTCAACCCGAAAATCGCGGTGTTCTTCATCGCGCTGTTCAGCCAGGTGATCGGCGAGCACACGGCGCTGGCCGCGCGACTGGTTTACGCGGCGACCGCCATGGTGATCGATGCCGGCTGGTATCTGCTGGTGGCCTGGCTGTTTTCCAGCCCCGCCTGGCTGCCGCGCCTGCAGGGGCACGCCGCCTGGGTCGAACGCGCGTTCGGGGTGGTCCTGCTGGCGCTGGCGGCCCGCCTGGTGTGGCAGAGCCTTGCCTGAACGGGGCGCGCCCTAGACCTTCTGGCCGAAAGCCAGATCGCCGGCGTCACCGAGCCCGGGAAGGATGTAGGCGCGGTCGTTCAGTTCGGGGTCGACCACGCCCAGCCAGATCGTCGTTCCATCCGGCAATTCGTCGCGCACGCAATCCACACCCTGCCGGCTGGCGATCACGGACACCACGTGCACCCGGGCCGGCGTACCGCGTTCCAGCAGCGCCTTCCAGGCCAGCACCATGCTCGTGCCGGTGGCCAGCATGGGGTCGCAGAGGATCACGGTGCGTCCCTCCAGTGAAGGGCTGGAGAGGTACTCGATCTCGACCTCGAAATGCGCCTCGTCCCCCTCGTGCTTGCGGTAGGCGGAGATGAAGGCGTTGTCCGCGCGGTCGAAGATGTTGAGGAGGCCCTGGTGCAGAGGCAGGCCGGCACGGAGGATGGTCGCGAGCACCGGCTGCTCCTTCAGGACAGGCACCCGGGCGACGCCGAGTGGGGTGGGCACCTCGCGTGGTTCGTATTCCAGCCGCTTGCCGATCTCCCAGGCGAAGACTTCCCCAAAACGTTCCAGGTTGCGACGGAAGCGCAGCGGATCGGACTGGATGCCCACGTCGCGCAGCTCCGCGAGCAGGGGATTGACCAGGGAGGGTCCCTGGCTCAGGTCGACGACTTCGATGGCCATGGCCCCAATGCTGGGCCAATCGTCCACGGGGTGCAACCGCCGGCCGGCCGCCGGCAACCCGGATCAGCGAAAACCGAAGAGCGGGGGGAACAGCACGAGCACGACCCCGGCCCAGCCCGCGATCACGGGCAGGTAGGCCGTCTGCCAGCGCTCGATGGCCGCGAAGGATCCGGCGCCGCGCTGGAACCGGAAACACAGCACGGTCGAAACGGCGAGATTGATCCCCAGGACGAGGTTCAGCCCCAGTCCGGCGACCCGGTTGGGCGTGAAGCCGAATTCACCGATGCGCGCCGCGATGGCCCAGAGCGCGAGCGCATCCGCCAACAGGGCGCTTACCAGCAATACCAGCAGCAGGATGTCGAAGGCCCCCGGTGGTCGCCGGGGGTCCCGCGCCGAGACCGCGAAGAGCATCAGTCCCAGCACCACGACCAGCACCAGGTCGAAAGCGATCAGCAACTCCCTCCCGGCGTCCAGTCCGCGCCCGGTGACCACCACGGTCCCGAGAAATGCGAGCAGCAGGACGGAGAACAGGGGCGTGAACAAGCGAGACAGCAGAGGCGCCACCTGCGCCACCAGGCCCTGGCGCTCGTCGACCAGCCAGGCGGCGATCAACGCGGCGCCGGCCGCCCCGCAGGGCAGCATCCAGTAGGCGGCGAAAGCCTCCGCCTTGACATCGATCGTGTCGAACACCACGAGGACGAAGGCCGTCAGCACCCCGCCGCCCAGGGCGATCAGCACGTACAGGATGAACCAGGCGCCGGAGAACCGGATGAAGGCCATGCGGCGGCGAGGGTCATTCCATTCGCCCCCTGCATGCGCCAGGCCCACGAACAACCACAGCACGACCGGTAGGTGCAGGAGGGCCAGGGCCTCGGTATCGCCCTGTAGCGTGAACGGCCAGGCAAGGGCGAAGAGGGCCGCCAGGCCGAATGCCACGGCGAGGACGATGCGAGACCGTCCCGGCACGGGCCGCCGCCAGGCGAAATAGCCCGCCAGCAGGGCCAGCACGACCAGCGCGCCCCAGCGCAGGTGCAGCCCCGTGTCGTCGTCGGGATGCATTCCGAACAGCTGCAGTAGCTTGACCCCGACCGCGGCGGCGCAGGCCAGGCCGACGGCCACGAGGCCGTCGCGCGGCAACAGGCGCCGATCGGCGGGTTCCGAAGCGACCACGTCGCCGGATGGGCGCCACGCAATGGCGGGATGCGCGACCAGGAATTCCCGGCACAGCGGTTCGGGGGCCACACCTCGCCTCAGCGCGACCAGGAACGCCTCGTCCCCGGCCAGGCCGGACGCCACCAGGCGCGCGCCTTCAACCCGGATCGCCTCGACCCACCGCGCGGCGTCCCGGGCGTGCACGGATTGTCGCGACTGCAGCCAGTCGCGCCACAGGGCGAGCGGTGTTTCCAGGGAGGTGTCGGTGGCCTGCGGGTTCATCATCGAGCCTTGCCGGGAACCGGGCCCGGGGCGATTTCACTTCGCCGGATGATACACAGCGCCCCGGTCCGCGCGGCAGCCGCATTCGCGATCGCCCGCGCATTGCCCGCGGTTTGCCCGAAACCGATGGAAAACGACGCCCTGGTGGAACCCCTAGTGGAACCCCTAATGGAACCCCTAATGGAACATGTTGCCCGTGCGAAAACGCCAGGCGGCAACGGCCAGAAGGACGACGGAATACAGCACCAGCACCGACAGCCAGGGCCAGAAGAGCTCTACGGCGTTGAGACCCTCCCAGAGTGTGCCGCGGAAGCCCTCGATGCCCCAGTAGACCAGGCTGAACTTGCCGACCGACTGCATCAGTGACGGCATGAACTGCATGGGAATCCAGGCGCCGCTGATGGCGGTCATGCCCAGGATCAACAGGGTGCCGATGCCCTGGGCCTGTTGCGGCGTGGTGCAGACGGCGGCCAGCACCATGCCGAAGGCGGTGCACACCGAGGCGCAGAGCAGGCACACCAGGACCAGGGTCGGAAACTGGCTCCAGATGTCGATTTCGAACAGGAAGGAAGAGGCGATGAACAGCGTCAGCGCCTGGATCATGCCCATCGAGAGGTTGAACAGGTACTTCGACCACAGGATGTGCGTCGGCCGGACCGGCATGGAGAGCAGGCGGAGGAACATGCCGTCGCGCCGTTCCTCGAACAGAGACGCAGCCGAGGCCGTGGTGGCGAACAGCAGGAACATGATGGCGTAACCACCGATCATGCGCGTGAGCTGCGGGTTGCTGACCTCCTTACCGTAGACCTGGTCTTCGCGCAGGGTCAGCAGGCTGCCGAACAGGTTGCCGAAGCCCCCGTCCGTCACTTCGTCATCCTCCTTGGCCTCCGGCCCGGCCGGGTCTGCCCCGGAGGATGCGCCATCGTCCGAAAGGGCTTCCAGCAGGCCGGGAAAGGTCATCTGGTCGGGGTCGAATTCGGCCTCGGTGCCTTCGAAGGTTTCTGCCAACAGGGCGGCCAATCCCTCCCGAAACGCCTGGTAGCCCTCATCGCCCATGGCCTCCTGCTGCCACGCGTCGGCCTGGGGCGCCAGCAGCTCGGGCAGCTTCATGAACACGGCCTTCTGCACCAGGCCGTTGACCATCTGCGTCTCGATCTCGTTGCGGGGGTTGGAGATGAACTCGAGTTGCACCCCCACCCCTTCCTCCGCGAGGTAGTCCTCGGGCACGACGATGGCGAAGTTGTAGCGGCGATCGACGATGCCCTGGCGGATGGTTTCGGGGGTGAACGGCGTGTCCTCGCCCTCCCCGCCCGGCATCGCGCGCAGGACCCTCAGGCTGGCTTCGGCCTCCAGGGCCTCGATGACCGCGTCACCGGCGGTGTGTCCGGAGGCGTTGAGGGCGGCCACGGTCACCTTCGCGCCCATGCCGCCGTCGTCGTCCCCACCCCCGAAGATGTTGCCGAAGATGTAGATCAACACGAACGGCACCAGGAACGTCAGCATGATGGAACCCCGGTCGCCGAGAAACTGGCGCCACTCCTTGCCCAGGAGCACCCACACCGGCCTCATTCCCGCAGCTCCCTGCCGGTGAGGCGGAGGAACAGGTTCTCCAGCGTGGGGCGCTCCACCTGCACGTCACGGGGATCCAGCCCCTCCCCTTCCGCCCAGGCGTAGAAGGCGGACAGTCGGAACCCGTCCCGTGGACGCAGCGCCATCGTCCGGGTCTCCTGTCGCACCTCGCCGAAGCCTTCCAGCGCGGCCGTGCGTTCCGCGTCCAGCACGGCTTTTCGGACGCGCACGGTGTTTACCGGCGGCAGTTCTTCCAATAGGCCGTCGAGGTCGTCCAGGCGCAGGATGCGGCCCTGGTCGATGATGGCGATGCGGTCACAGAGCCGCTCGGCCTCTTCCATGTAGTGGGTCGAATAGATCACGGTCATGCCGCCGGCCTTCAGGTCCTGCAGGGTGTCGAAGATGGCGTTTCGGGACTGGGGGTCCACGCCCACGGTGGGCTCGTCGCAGAGCAGCAGCCGCGGCCCGTGGATCAGCGCGACGGCGATATTGAGCCGCCGCATCATGCCCCCGGAAAAGTCCTTTACCGGGTCGCCGCGCCGGTCCTTCAGGCGCGCCAGGTCCAGCGCGGCATCCACGCCCTTGGACAGTGCGCTTCCGCTGAGCCCATAGAGACGGCCGAACAGCGCCAGGTTGGCCTCGGCGGTGAACTCGCGGTAGAGGGCGATGTGCTGTGGCACGAAACCCAGTTCGAGTTTGCGGGCAGGGTCATCCCCGTTGACGGGCCGGCCGAACAGGCTCAGTTCACCGCCGTCGGGCCGGTGCAGGCCGCAGACGATGTTCATGAAGGTGGACTTGCCGGCGCCGTTCGGGCCCAGCAGGCCGAACAGGCTGCCCTCGTCCACCTCGAGGTCCAGGCCGGCCAGGGCCTGCACCGTGCCGAACGATTTGCGCAGGTCGTGGGCTGCGAGTGCAATCATGACGTCGAAATCCCCCCTCTTTCCCCTAGGACGTGGTTCACCTGCCCGAGGTTACAGGCAATCGGCGAGGAAATCGCCGGGCGCGGCGACCCGGCCTTGCCTCCCGCGGATGTTCCCTATACTGGAATCCGACACCGCAAGGGACTGCGCCATGAATCGCTTCAGCGATACCCCCCTCCGCGAGGACCCGGATTTCCAGGCCTGGTACGACCGCCACTTGTCGAAGCTCGATGGCGTGCAGGAGAGCGCTCGGGCCGGAGCCTGGCGCGCTTCGCTCTTGCGCGGCGCGGTGGCGGTTCCCCTGCTGATCGCGCTGTTGGGGGGCGGTGCGTACCTGTACGCATCCACCAGCCCCCTCTCGGAATGGCTCTCCCTCGTGACCGTCATCCTGGTCCTGATCGTCCTGGTGGTCTGGGTGATCGATCCGGCGCGCAACCAGGCGGAAGTCACCAAGGCCCGGATCACACCGGCTTTGATGGCCTGGTTCGGGGACTTCCGGTTTGCGAGCAAGGACGCGTTCCCACTGGGCAATTTCCAGGACTGGGGCCTCATTCCGCGCTGGAGCGAGGAAACGACCGGCGACATCGTCGAAGGCAGCCACCGCGGCGTGCCGTTTCGGTTCGCGGAACTGGAACTGGTGGAGCGGCACGAGACCTCCGGAAGTTCGGGCAGCGGCAGCAGAAGCAGAACCCGGAGTTTTGGCGGTCTCTACGCGGAGTACGGCCTGGAGGAAGCCGTACCGGCACTCACCGTCTACCTGAGCCGCAATCCCTTCTGGTCGCAGCGAGCGGAACGCAATGGCTGGAGCCCCCTGCACTCCGGACACGATTCGTACGAGGCTTATACCTCGGGCGATCCGGCGACGACCCCCGGGTTTCCGGAGTCCCTGCCCGACACCCTGACGGGCATGGCCCTGGGACTGGGCGCCAAGCACGTGGCGGCCGTGTTCGAAGGACAGCGACTGGTCGTGCTGTTGCAGGGGGCGAGCAACGTGTTCGAGCCCCCGGTGATGCGCGCGGCCGACCTGTATGAACAGGCCGAATCGCTGCGTCGCCAGTTGGGTCTGCTGCTCTCGCCAGTGGCCGGACTGCCGATTCCCGCAACGGTGGAAATACGGGACGAATCGGCAGCCGTGGACCAGGCGGCGAACGACGCTTCGGCCGAAGGAAAGGTGGACCGGCTGGGCGAAGGCCCGGGCTGCCTGTTCATGATGATCGCCTCCACGGCGATCTTTCTCGCCTACGGCCTCCTGCTCCGGAACCATGAAATGCCGGGGATCGCGCTGCTGACCGGACTGGTGGGCGGCCTGCTCATCGCCTGGAGCGCCTGGGACGGGCTCGAGGCGCTGCGCGGGAAACCGGTGCCCTGGTTTTCCATGCTCGCCCGCCTGGCGCTGGCCCTGGGTCCGCTCTGGTTCCTGCTGCGCTGATCCCCGCGCGGCGCCCTCAGGGCCCTTCGTCGGGGATGTCCACCTTTCCGGCGACGCCACTGTGGCGCACCTCGCCGCTGCCGTCGCGCAGCACGGCGAAATCACCACCGACGTCACGCGCCTCGATGTCACCTGAGGAGTCGCGTTCGACCAGGACATCACCGCCGACCTCGCGGAAACGAATGTCACCGGAGCTGTCGCGCAGGACGACCACGTTGCCGTCGATGTCACCGCCACGGATGTCGCCGGAACTGTCGGACACGATGGTCACGTCGCGGACGACGTCCATGATCTCGATATCGCCGGAGGAATCCTCGACTTCCACCGACAAGGCCCCGTCGATGTCGATGTCACCGCTGCTGTCCTTCACCGCCACTACGCCGACATCCTTGAGTTCCATGTCGCCGCTGCTGTCGCGCACGGAAAGCTCGACGTCGCGTGGTACCTCGATGGCCAGGTCGATGTACGCGTATTTGTTGCCCCAGGAGCCGAATGAAGAGGTGTCCGGCATCCGGACCGCGATGCGCGCGGCATCGCCGCCTTCGAGATCGACGCCGGCCTCCTCGAGCCATTCTTCCTCGGAGACACAGACCGTTGCCCGAACCCGGGCGCTGCGGCCCTCGACGCCGGTCACCTCCAGGTCACCGGCCGCCGCGATGATTTCCAGCGTGCGGCTGTCGGCCAGGTCCAGCGTTTCGTCGACCTGCTTGCGGTGCTCGCAGCCGCCCCAGGCCAGCGCGGCCCCGGTGGGTGCGAGGCACAGAGTCAGGGCCAGCAGCCCGGTCATGGATGGTTTGCGGTGTTTCACGTTCTGTCCTCCTGTGCGCGGCCGCGCCCAGGATGGCGCGCGCTCATTACCCGGCCTCCGGCGGAGGCCTTTTACCTGTGACGCTCCTGTCCCGCGCGGGGTTTAAACCGCCGCCGGCCGATCGACGGGTGCGTTCACGGGCGCCGCAGGGCCGGCGTGACCAGCAACAGGCCGGCGAAGGCCACCACCGGCGCCAGCGCCGCCCAGAGCACCCCGTGCCAGCCGAAGCGCACCAGGAACCAGCCGGAGCCCAGCGAGACCAGCGCCTGGACCGAAAACACCAGGAAGTCGTTGAAGGCCTGCACCCGGTAGCGCTCGGCGGGTTCGTAGCCTCGAGGGAGCAGATTGGTTCCGGCCAGGAACAGGAAATTCCAGCCCACCCCCAGCAGGACCATCGCGACCCAGTAGTGCAACAGGGCCGTGTCGCGGAAGGCGACCACCAGGGTCACGGCATAGGCCGCCAGCCCCAGCCAGAGCAAGCGACGGAAGCCCAGGCGGGCGGCGAGCCAACCAAAGATCAGCGACGGGAGGTACATGCCGGCGATGTGCGACTGGATCACCCACTTGGTCGCTTCGAGCCCATGGCCCGCATGCTCGTGCATGCTGATCGGCGCGGCGGTCATCACGAAGGTCATCACCGCATAACCGGCCATGGCCGCGGCGATGGCCAGGACCATGATCGGCTGCCGCAGGATCGCACGCAGGGGGCGCCCTCCGTCCTTCGCCACCGAGGCTTCCACGACCGGCTCCCGGTAGAAGGCGATGATGACCAGGCCCAGGAGGTAGGCGCCGACCAGCAGGACGTAGGAGCCGGCGTAGTCCGTGGCCAGCAGGTCGCGGCCGAGCACGGCCAGTTCCGGCCCGACAAAGGCGCCGAGGATCCCGCCGAGCAGCAGCACGGACGTCGCCTGCGGCGCCTGCTCGGCCGGCACCATTTCCAGGGCGGCAAAGCGGTACTGGTGACCGGCCGCACCGGCCCAGCCCATGGCGAAGGTGCCCAGGCAGAACAGCGTGAAGCTCCCGAGAACGAGCGCGGCGGCGCAGCCCAGGGCCGCGGCGATTGCCAACCCGCCATAGGCCAGGAACACGGGCCGCCGACCGAATCGCTGCAGCGCGCGCCCCGTGGGCAGGGTGGAGGCGGCCACGCCAACCACCGTGAGCGCGATCGGCAGCGTCGCCCAGCCCGGCGCCGGGGCCAGGCGCAGGCCGATGATGCCCGCGATGAGCACCGTGAGGGCCGTGCCGCCCATCATCAGGGCGTAGGCGACCATGAGCCGCCAGACGGGAAAGGGAACCTGCCGCATCGGCGAAGCCTACCGCAGCGCGGGCGCGCGGTGCACCGTCACAGCGACGCGGCGCGCTTCAGTCGACGAAGGCGTTCAGGCGATGGGGAGCAGGGGGACGGCGAATGCGAGGACCAGGCCGACCAGGGCGCCCAGAACCACGTCCGTCGGATAGTGCAGGCCGAGAATCACCCGCGATGCCGCGACCATCAGGGTGAACGGCACCAGCAGCCAGGCCCAGGCCGGAAAGCCCGCGCAGACGATCAGCGTGAACATGACGGCATGCAGGGTGTGCCCGGAAGGAAAACTGAACTGGTCCAGGGGCGCCGCGCCGAGCACGATGGCGTCGTCCGCCATGAATGGCCTCGGGCGGTGCGTGAGGTGTTTGATCAGCTTGTACACCAGGACACCGGCGATACCGGCGAGGGCCATTCGCAGGCTGACGTCGAGGCCTTCCCGGCCATGCACCAGCGGCAGGACAAGCATCAGGACGTACCAGAATTTTCCGTTGCCCAGCCAGCTCACGACCGCGAAAAAGCGGCGCACGGGGGCGAACACGCAGGCCCGGTTGAACCGCAGGCACAGGGCCAGGTCCAGGGCGGCCATCTTCTGTACGGATTGTACGTTCCAGTCCATCGCTTGACCCCAGAAGGCCTGGATGGAAGCTTGCGCCCGCGCGGTGACAGGGCCTTGACCGTTTCATGAAGCTTTTGTGTACGTGCCCCCGGGAGCCGGGGACATCCGCCCTACCCCGCGCCGTGGAACTCGGCGCCGCCGTGGCCGCGCTGGAACAGGCGGTAGAGCGTGGGCACCATGAACAGGGTCAGCAGGCTGGCCACTCCGAGGCCGGCCACGATGGAGGAGGCCACCGGGCCCCAGACCAGGGACTTGCCGCCCAGGCCCACCGCCAACGAGAACAGCCCGGCGATGGTGGTCGTGGTCGTCATGAGGATGGGCACGACACGCCGCCGCGCGGCATAGACCGTCGCATGCAGCGGCCGCATGCCGGCCGCGATGCGCGCATTGGCCGCGTCGATGAGCACGATGGCGCTGTTCACGGCAATGCCCGTCAGCGCGATCACGCCATACAGCGTGTAGAGGCTGAGCGGGTTGCCGGTCAGCAACAGGCCGACGACCACGCCCGTGAATGCCATGGGCACCGTCGACAGGATCAGCAGGGGCTGGAAGTAGCTGCGGAACTGGGTGGCGATGATCAGGTAGATCAGCCCCAGCCCCATCAGGAACAGGCCGGCCATGGCGTCCAGCGACTCCTGGATGTCGTCCAGTGCGCCGGACTGGTCGATGTTGGTGTTCGGGAACTGCCCCTGGATCGCGGCCCAGCCCTCGGCCAGTTGCCGGTTCACCGTGACCGTGTCGGTGACCGCGGGGTCGATGTCGGCTTCCACCGTCAGGGCGCGCCGGTAGTTGTAGTGCTGAATGGCGCCGCGGCCGCGTTCGGTCCGCACGGTCGCCAGCGCTCCGAAGGTGGTCACCCCGCCGCCGGGCGTCACGATGGGGTCCTGGAGCAGCGCGCGCACGTCCGTGAAGTCGCGATCCGGGCCGCGCACGCGCAGTTCGACCTTTTCCCCCTCGTCTCGGAAGAAGGCCACGATCTCGCCGTCGCGGTGCAGGCGCAGGGCACGGGCCACTTCCCCGGGGCTGAGCCCGGCCCGGCGGACCGCCTGCTGGTCCAGCTCCAGGACCAGTTCCGCCCGGCCCGGAACATCGTTGTCGGTCACGTTCAGCGTACCCGGGAGGTCGCGCACCAGGGCCTTCACGGCGTCGGTCGCCGCCCGCAGTTCCTCGAAATCATCCGCGCGGACCTTGGCGCTGACGTCCCGCGCCGTCGGCGGGCCGCCGTCGATGACCGTGAAGCTGACCACGCCGTCCACGGAGGTCTGTCGCACGGCGTCCTCCATGCCCGCGACCACTTCCTGGACCGAGCGGGCGCCATCCTCCGCCGGCGCCAGTGAGACCTGGACCTGCGCGTACTGGTCACCGTAGAGCGCCTCGGTGTCGGTGAACTTGATGCCGGCGTTGACCGTGACCGCTCGCGCTTCCCCCGGCAGCAGGTGTTCGCGGACCACCTGCTCCATCTGGATGCCCTGGCGAAGGGTTTCCTCGATGGGCGCATCCGGTGGCATGTCCAGGTTGACGTAGAACAGGCGGATCGGGTCGGCGAGGAAAAATTCCATGCGGATCAGGCCCATGCCCACCGCCGTGGCCGCCAGCACGAAGGACAGCGCGCCCGCGGCGAGATAGCGCACCGGGCGGCGCATCACGTGGCACAGCATGCGCGTGTAACGGATCCGGATCAGGTGGGTCCAGCGCGCCCGCGTGCCGCGGATCCGCCCGCTGCCCACGGCGTTCACCCGCTTGCGGCCGGACAGGCCGATGACGTGGCTGGGGAGAATCCAGAACGCCTCCACCAGGCTCACCGCCAGGCCCACGGTGACCACGAAGGGAATCACGAACATGAACTTGCCCACGATGCCCGGCAGGAGCATCAACGGCAGAAAGGCGGCGATGGTGGTCATGACCGCCGAGGTCACCGGCTGCGCCACCTCGCGCAGGGAATCCAGCGCCGCCTGCAGCCCTTCCGCGCCCCGCTGCAGGCGGTAATACATCGCCTCCACCACGACCACCGCGTCGTCCACCAGCATGCCCAGGACGATGACGATGCCGAGGAGCACGGACACGTTGAGCGTGTTGCCGGTGAAGTTCAACACCCACATCGTGCCGGCGATGGAGAACAGGATGCCCAGCGTCACCATGGCGGCGATGCGCAGGCCCAGGAAGGCCCAGCACACGCCCAGCACCAGCACCAGTCCGAGCAGTGCGTTGTTCTGCATGATTCGGATGGCGTTGCGGGTCGCGACGGTCTGGTCGTCCGCCAGGACCAGTCGGATGCCGCTGCCCTCGAGTTGGGCGTTGCGGTTTTCGATGTACTCGTCGAGACGGTCGATGAGCTCCAGGGTGTTGGTATTCGGCACCTTGGCCACCGACAGGGCCGCCGCCGGGCGCCCCTCGAAGGACACCAGCTGGCTCGCGTCCTCGCGGGCCCGCTGGATGGACGCGATTTCCTCCAGGGCCACGTAGTCGCCGCCCCCACCCTGTGGCGCGACCTGGAATTCGGCCAGGCGCTCCGGGTCTTCCGTCGTGCCTTCCACGCGCACCAGCCACTCGTCCCCGGCCACGCTGGCCCGGCCCGCGAAGGTGTCGCGGAAGGCCAGTCCCAGGGCGTCGGCCACGTCGGCCGCACGCAGGCCGCGCGCCGCGAGGTCCTCCGGGCGCAGGCGCACCTGCAGTTCCGGCTCCCGCACCCCGATGTCGATGACCTGGTCCACGCCGGCCAGGCGCTCCAGGTCGTCGCGGGCGATGCGCGCCTGGCGGCGCAGCGACTCGTCGTCCGCCTGGCCCGACACCACCACCAGCGCCGTCGGGAAGCCGGTCGAGGTGGTCACCTCCAGGACCCAGGGGTCTTCCGCCTCCTCGGGAAGCTCTTCGTTGGCCTTGGTCTGCAGTTCCCGGCGCACGTCGTTGATGCGCTTGTCGAACTCGCGCTCGGACAGGTCCCGGAAACGGATCAGCAGGCTGGAGGAGTTCTCGCGGGTGGTGCTGATCACCCAGCGGATGTCCTGCACGTTGCGGATGCCGTCCTCCAGCGGACCGGTCACCAGCTGCTCCACGTCCTCGGCGGATGCGCCGGGCAGCAGGGTGCGCACCACCACCCAGTTGAAATTGATCTCCGGGTCCTGTTCGCGCGGCATGGAGAAATAGGACAGCAGGCCCATGGCCATCACCACGCCGAACAGGATGTTGACCAGCGGGTGGTTGGTGAGGAGGCGCGCGTACACGGGTTGCTCAGCAGGGCTTCAGCGGCTTGCGATGGGGTCGCCGTCCTGGAGACGGTCCTGTCCCTGCACCACAACCTGGCTGTCCCGGGGCAGATCCACCGGGGAGGGGCGGCCCTCTTCGGCGCCCGGTACGGGCACGAACTCGGCCCGGCCTTCGCGGGCGAGGAACACACCCAGGGCGCCACCGCGACGGCTCAGCAGGCTGGCCGGCAACTGTCCGGACGCCACTTCCCAGACCAGTTCGCCGCTGCGGCCGGGTTCCGGGACATCGCCGGCGAAACCGAAGCGGGCGCGGCGCGCGCGCCGTCCCGGGTCCACCACGGGCGACAGGCGCAGGAGACGCACGTCCCAGTGCTGGCCGCGGGACTCGAAGGCCAGTCGGGAAGCGGTCTCCAGGCTGGCCGCATCCGCCTCGGGGACCTGGGCGTCCAGTTCGAGTTGCCCGCTCTGCACGAACCGCAGCAGGGGGCTGCCGACCGTCACGTAGGCGCCCACCTGGGCCGCGCGTTCCTGCACCGCACCGTCGAAGGGCGCCAGCACCCGGCACTTGTCGAGGTTGCGCTGGGCGATGTGCACCTGGGCCCGCGCGCTGCGGATCTCGGCCTCGCCGACGGCCAGGGCCGTTTCACGGGTCAGCAGTTCGTCGGCCGAAACATAGTTGGACGCGCCCAGGGTCCGCGCTCGCTCCAGCTTGGCGGCGGCCTCGGCGTGGCGCGCCTGGGCCGAGGCCAGCGCGGCTTCCGCTGCCTCGAGCTGCAGGCGGTAGTCCCGGTCGTCCAGTTCGACCAGCAATTCTCCCGCCGCGACGCGTGCCCCCACGTCGGCGCCCACGCTGCGAACGACGGCGTTGACTTCCGCCGCCATCAGGCTGTCGTTCAGGGGCAGGACCTCCGCCGGCGCCCGGTGCTCGAGATCCACCAGCACTTCCGACAGCGGCGCCAGCTGCACCGGAACCGGAGCAGCCCCGGCCGACTGCGCCGGCGCAGGAGTCGGGGCCAGGGACGCGAGCGCGACGACCAGGCCGGCAATGAAATGGGGCATACGGTGGCGCATGGTGCGGTCCTGGCGATCCTCTCGTTGCGTCGTGTGGGCGTTGCTTGAATGGGCATTGCGACGGGCACGGCCATGACCGGTCCTGGCAAGGCGGGACCATCCCCCATGAGCACATGTTTCCGGCCGAGGGCCCATCTTAGGACGAATCGTGCCGCCGACAAACCCTTGTGCTTAAATGAACCGGGCCCGCGAGGCCGCCGCGCACAGGGGGGAAATGGCCAACCCGTACCTCAGCACCGAACGCCTGCCGGAGTCCCTGGTGGTCCGGATTCATGGCCCGTGGCTGTTCGAGCACGTCAGTGAACTCGAGGAAGCCTCCCGCATGGTCCGGGAAGCGGCGGACCGCCACGTGGAGTTCCGTTGCGACGACCTCGAGGAGATCGACATCGCCGGCGCCTGGGTGCTCTACGACCGGGCGCAACAGCTGCGCGAAACCGGTCTGACCTCGGAGTTCAAGGGCTTCGACGCGGCGCATTTCAAGTTCCTGCAGCACATCATCGACGCGGCGGCCATCCGCGAGCACGCCCATGACCTGGACGCGCGCCGACCCGCGCACCCGATCCGCGCCGCGCTGGTCGGCATCGGCCGGATCGTGACCCGTGGCGTCGAGGACACCGGCCAGGTCACCCGCTGGCTGGGCGAGGGCCTGCGCCTGCCCACCCGCATGATGCTCCGCGAGACCATCACCCAGCTGTACCAGGCGGGGGTGCAGGCCATTCCCGTGGTCATGATGATCAGCTTCCTGATCGGCATTGTGCTGGCTTACCAGGGCGCCAGCCAGCTCCAGCGCCTCGGCGCCCAGGTGTTCGTCGTCGACATGGTGAGCATCGCCGTCGTGCGGGAAATGGGCGCCCTGCTGGCGGCGATCATGGTCGCGGGCCGCTCGGGCAGCGCCTTTGCCGCCTCCCTGGGCACCATGAAGCTGAACGAGGAGGTGGACGCCATGCAGGTGATGGGGCTCAATCCCACGCGCATGCTGGTGTTGCCGCGCATCTTCGCCCTCGTGATCGCGCTGCCCGCCCTGACCCTGTTCGCGAACGCCGCGGGGCTGGCCGGTGGCGCCCTGATCACCATCGGGGCGCTCGACGTCAGCACCCTGCAGTTCGTCGAACGCGTGTCCGCGAGCACGGACATGAACGACTTTCTCGCCGGCCTGATCAAGACCCCCGTCTTCGCCTTCCTGATCGCCGCCGTCGGCACCCTGCGCGGCATGCAGGTGCGGCGCTCCGCGGAGGAACTGGGCCTCAAGACCACCGAGGCCGTGGTGCTGTCCATCGTGCTGATCATCTGCGCCGACGCCTTCTTCACCACCGTGTACACGAGGATCGGGTTTTGAACGAGCCCATCATCGAGGTGCGCGGCCTGGTGAACCGCTTCGGCCACCAGGTGGTCCACGACCACCTGGACCTGTCCGTGCGCCGTGACGAGATCCTGGGCCTGGTGGGCGGCTCCGGCTCGGGCAAGTCCGTGTTGATGCGCAGCATCCTGGGCCTGCACCCCTACAACGAGGGCGAGATCACGGTCATGGACCAGCGCATCCGCTACGGCGAGGCCGGCCCCTCGACCTGCTGGGGCGTTCTGTTCCAGGGCGGCGCCCTGCTCTCGAACCTGACGGTGCAGGAAAACGTGGAGCTGCCCATCGCCCTGCATTCGGACATGCCCCTGCAGACGCGCCATGAACTGGCGAGCCTGAAGCTGATCATGGTGGGCCTGCCCCTGTCGGCCGCCGACAAGTACCCCTCGGAGCTGTCCGGCGGCATGCGAAAACGCGTCGCGCTGGCGCGCGCGCTGGCCATGGAACCGCGCATCCTGTTCCTGGACGAGCCCACCGCCGGTCTTGACCCCATTGCCGCGACAGAGTTTGATGAGCTGATCACCTACCTTCACGACAACCTCGACCTGACCATCCTGATGATCACCCACGACGTGGACAGCCTGTTCAACACCTGCAACCGGATCGCGGTGCTGGTCGACCAGCAGGTGCGCGTGGGCACCGCCGAGGAAATCATCGGCGACACCCATCCCTGGATTCGCGAGTATTTCGGCGCGCCGCGTTCGAAACGGGCCTGGCTGGCGAAACAGGCCTCGGAGCAGGAGCGGCGCCGTGGCTGACCGCAACCTCGCCGTCGGCCTGTTCGTCATCTCCGCCATCGTGCTCGGCGTCGTGCTGGCGGTTTGGATCACGGGCAAGCGCGGCACCGAACCGGTGACCGACTACCACGTGCTGATCACTTCCGACGTCAGCGGCCTCACCCTGGGCGGACCCGTGTACTTCATGGGTGTGCAGGTGGGCGGTGTCACAGACCTGGCCATCGAACCCGGCAATCCGGCCCGGGTGCGCGTGCGCATCCGCGTCGACCAGTCCACACCGGTGGACACCGGCACCTGGGCGACCCTGGCGGCGCAGGGCATTACCGGGGTCTCCGTGATCAACCTGTCGACCGAGCCCGGGGACCACGCGAGACTGCGGGTCGCCGAGGGCGAGTCGCTGCCGGTCATCCCCTACCGGGACACGGGCTTCTCGGCGCTGCTGTCGACCGCGCCGGCGGTGCTGGACAAGGTGGACCAGTTGCTGGCCAATGCCAATGCCCTGTTCACCGAGGAAAACCGGGCCGCCGTGGCCGAACTGCTGGCCAGCGCGCGCTCCCTCGGCAATACCCTCGCCGCGCGGGAGGACGAAATCGCCGCCTTGCCGGGCAGCCTGGAAGCCACGATGCGCGACGTCCGCTCCGTGGTCGAGCGGCTCGACCGCCTGGTCGCCGAAGCCGGGCCGCGCACCGCCGCCGCCATCGCCAACCTGGAGACCGCCACGGCCGAATTGAGCGCCCTGGGGGCGCGCCTGGACGAATGGGTCACGCGCCACGACGCCGACGTGCAGGCCTTCACCACCCAGGGCCTGGGCCAGGTGCCGCAACTGGTGACCGAAACCCGGAGCACCGTGCGGGAAATGCGCAAGCTGATGGAAGAACTGCGCAATGAACCCTCCCGCGCCCTGTACCGCCCGGCCAGCGAGGCCATCGAGGTGGAGGATTGAGATGAACGGATGCCGCACCCTGCTGCTCATTGCCGCCTGCGCCGCGCTGAGCGCCTGCACGGCCGGGCTGCTGGACTCCAACGCCCCCCCGGAGAGCGTCTGGTGGCTGGAGCCGACCACGCTGCAGGCGGACGAGGCGACGCGCGGACGGTCGCTGGTGCTCGACCTCACGGTGGTGCCCGGCCTGGACACGGACCGGATGCTGAACCTCGACGACGCCGCGCGCCTGAACCACTACGCCGGGGCCCACTGGCCGGATCATTTGCCGGAATTGCTGGGCTCACTGGCCGAGCGCAGCCTGGAAACCGCCGGCTGGGACGACGTCCGCACCGGCGACTACGCCCGTGAAGGAGAGTGCCTGCTGCGCCTGGAAGCACGGCGCTTCTGGGGCCGCCTGGGCAGTGAGCAGGCCACCCGCGCGGTCGAGGTCAGCCTGGACGGGCGCTTCGAATGCGCCGGTGAAGCGCGCACCGTGTCTTTCGGCCTGGCTGAGCTGGTGACGGAGCAGCGCATGGGCGCCATCGTGGCGGCCTTCCAGCGGGCAATGGACCAGGGCATGGCGTCGCTGTCGACGCAGATCACGCCCCCCTGAGGGCCCTCGGCCCGTGACATCGAAGCCAGCCACCACCGGGAACGCGGCGGTCGCCGACGCGCATTCCGGCGAATTCCCGACCCCGCCACCATGGGAAATGGTCCTGGACCATCCCGCCTGGTCCCCCTATGCCACGCAACTGCGGGCCCTGCCCCGGGATCGTTTCCCCACGGCAGCGGACCTGTCCGAGCTGCTGGGCCCGGGCCAGCGCACGACCTCGGGCCGGCCGATCCGTTTCGAGACGCCCGACGTCATCGAGGCGCGGGAGGGTGAAGGCGCCTACGAGCGGGAGATCGCCGAGACGGGCCGCGTGTCCACGCGCCCGGGCAGCCTGCACGACCTCTGCAACGCCCTGGCCTGGGCGCGGTTTCCCCGGCTCAAGGCGCAACTGAACGCCCTGCACATCGAGGCCCTGCCGGACTCCCGGCCGGGACGCCGGGGGCCGGTGCGCGACGCCCTCACGCTGTTCGACGAATGCGGCCTGGTGGTCACCTGTCCTGAACGCGCGCCCCTGGAAGCCCTGGCCGCCCACGACTGGGCCCGGGTGTTCGGCCGCTCGGGCGAGCGCTGGGGGGCAGAACTGGACGCCTGGCTGGTGGGGCATGCCAGCCTCGAGAAGTGGTTCGCCCCCTACAAGGCCATGACCGGCCATTGCCTGCTGCTGCACACGCCATCGGGGCCGGCGAATGCCACCATGGTCGATACATGGGCGGCCGAGGCCTGGCGGCGTCCGGACGGACCCCGGCGCCCGGCGGACCTGTGTCCCCTGCCCTTCACCGGCATCCCCGGCTGGTCGTTCGAGCCCCAGGATGCGGCGTTCTACGACGACCCGTCGGTGTTTCGCCCGCCGGCGCCGTCACGTTCCCCGCCGCCGGTGTTCGAAGTCTCCGCGCCGTCGCGCCGGTAAGGCAGCCATCCCGCGGCATGCTCGCCCCAGGCCTGGCTGTGGGCCCGCTCCTGTTCCAGGAAGGCGGCAATGGCGCGACGAAACCGTTCGTCCCGGATCCAGTGCACCGAACGGGTGGTCACCGGCTCGAATCCGCGCAACAGCTTGTGCTCGCCCTGGGTGCCGGGGTCGAAGACCTTCAGGCCCCGCTCGATGGCGAACTCGATGCCCTGGTAGAAACAGGTCTCGAAATGCAGGCAGTCGACGCTGGCCAGCGCGCCCCACCAGCGGCCGTAGAGCCGTTCCGCGTCGAACAGGAACAGGGCGCCCGCAACGACTTCGCTCCCGCCCTTGGCTTCGCTCCCGCCCCTGGCTTCGCTCTCGGCATCACCTCCGCGCCGGGCGACGACCAGCATCAACTGGTCTGACATGCGCTCACGCAGCAATTCGAAGAACTCCCGGGTGAGGTACCCCGTGTGCCCGCTGCGTTCTAGGAACGTCTGGACGTAGCAGCGGTAGTAGGCCGCCCAGTCGGCGTCTTCGATGTCGGGGCCGAGATGGCGCTCCAGCGTCACGCCCTGCGCCGCCACGCGGCGCCGCTCCTTGCGCAGGTTCTTCCGCCGCGAGGAGCGCAGGCCCGCCAGGAAATCATCGAAATGCGCGTAGCCGGGGTTGTGGAAATGGAACTGCACGTCCTGGCGCAGGAGCAGCGCCGCCTCGCTGCCCTGCGGCCGCAGGGCCGCCAGGCTGGCGGCGTCCGGGAACAGCAGGTGCCATCCGGACAGGCCGAGCGCTTCGGCCTCCTTGCGAATCCTCGCGACGACGGCATCGCCCATGGCGGCCGGGTCTTCGCCCGCCGCGAGCCCCAGGCGCGGCCCGACGCTGGGGCAGAAGGGCACCGCGGTCAGCAGCTTCGGATAGTAGGCGAGCCCATGGCGTGACCAGGCCTCGGCCCAGCCCCAGTCGAAGACGAACTCCCCGTAGGAGTGCGCCTTGAGATAGAGCGGCATGGCGGCGACCGCCGAGCCGTCGCGCTCCAGCAGCAGGTGATGCGGCGTCCAGCCGCCGGCCGCGTCGGCCGAGCCGCTGTCCTCCAGTGTGCTGAGGAAGGCATGGCGCAGGAATGGATTGCCGCAGGAAAACAGCCGGTCCCAGGATTCGGCTTCGATGTCGGCCATACTGTCAAGCCAACGGGTGGCGAGCCCGTCGTCCGTCGGGACCTCCGTCATTTCAGCCGACCCGATCCCCCCCGGCCGCCTGCGCGCCGGAATCCACCGGGAACGGGCCGTCGGCGAAGGTGCGGTCGTGGTAGCCCTTGCGTCCCACGGCCCGCGCCAGCGGACTGGCAAAGCCCTCGCCGGCTTCGAGGCAACGCAACACGTGGGCGAAATCGTGGCGCGGCGACCAGCCCAGGTCACGCCGGGCGCGGTGGTTGTCGTACACCCGGCCGATGGCGGGAAACATCCGCCACCCGGCCGTGGCATAGGCCGCGGCGAAGTCCGGGTAGTAGCGGGCCACGACCGCGGGCGCGTCCTCCAGCAGTGCCTGGCGGTCGTCACGGACAAAGGGCGTCGTGGCGCTGACGATGTAGCGCCCGAAGCCGAGCGCCGACGCACGTTCCGCGGCGCACAGGTGCGCCGAGACCATGTCGGCCAGGTCGGCCCGCCGGAACAGCAGCTCGTTGGCCTTGAGGTTGTCGTCGGAATAGGCCTCGCGCCGGTCGACATCGTCGTCCTGTTCGGGAAAGAAGCGGGAGGTGCGCAGCACGATGCAGGGCAGTCCGTGGCGGCGGTGAAACAGCTCGCACAGGTCCTCGGCCGCCCGCTTGGTGACGCCATAGATGTTCTTCGGGATGGGCACGAGGTCCTCGTCGACCCAGACCGCCCCGGTGGCCTGGGCGCCGGGCGCCATCGCAGCCCCGAATACGCTGGTGGTGCTGGTGAACACGAAGGCCTCAACCCCGCGCGCCAGGGCCGCCTCGAGCAGATTCAGGGTGCCCGTGACGTTCACGTCCACGAAGGCCTGCTTCGGATGGGTCGCCACGTGGGGTTTGTGCAGGGTGGCGGCGTGCAGGATGACGCGGCGGCCGGCCACGACCGCGTTCACCGCTGCCGCATCGCGCAGATCCACCCGGCGGTCGGTGAACGGCCCGGGGCGAACGTCCAGTCCGAGCACGTCCGCCCCGGCTTGACGCAGGGTCCGTACGAGAGCTTCGCCGAGGTGACCGGAGGCGCCGGTGACGAGAAAGGACATGGGTCCAGCATAGCGCGGCCCCACCGCAACGTGCATCTTCCATGCGCTCCGACGGGCAACGAAACCCAACAAGCCCGGATTTCTGGAAAATTCGTGCTTATTCCCCGATATTCATCTCGTATTCTGCGCGGGAATTCCCAAGACTGGCCCCTGTGATCAACCACTTGGGCGCGGCACAGGCCGGGCGAGGAGCACATGATGAAATTCGGCGATTACCTGAAAGCGCAACGCGAAGCCCGGGGTTGGACCCAGCCCATGGCCGCGGAAAAGATCGGGATCGAGCAGTCCTACCTCTCCAAGCTCGAGG
>JAUHYP010000073.1 GCA_030426265.1 Gammaproteobacteria bacterium
GCCGTCTCGCTTCCGGACATGGAGATCAGCAGTTCACCCACGGTCTGGTAAGGCATCTGGCGCAGGGGTACGGACATGAAGTCCGTATCGACGAGGTCCTGGGCCTCGGCGTGGCGACCCTCGGCCAGCAGGCGACGGATCTCGGGCAGCGCCGCCAGCGCCTTCGGGTTGACCGGGTCATAGGGGCCACCGGCCCAGAGCGTGTCCTCGTTCAACTGCAGCCGTTCGAGCTGGATGCCGCCGAAGACCATGGCGCCCAGCCGCCCGTTGCCGACCGGGAGGGCCTGGACCCACTCGGTTGCCGGCTGCTCGTAGTGCAGCGTCAGCGGTGTTGGAGAGGACTGTGCGGGAGACAGCCAGGCGAAACACACCGCCACGGCCCAAAGGACCGTCGGGGTGCGCCGCCGGGACACGGCGCGACGGAAGAACCTCACCGCGCCGTGGGATGCCTCAGCCAGGCGATGATGGCGTCGAGGTCGTCGTTGCTCATGCCCGCATAGTACCCGTAGGGCATGGGGGGCGCCATGCGCGATCCGTCGGGCCGGACGCCGGTGGTGATCATGGCCGCGATCTCCTCGTCGCTCCACCGCTCCAGCGCCCCGGGCGTGATGTTCGCGGACACACTCACACCCCAGGGACCGGTGAAGGTGAACCCGCCCTCGTTCAGGCGGTGTTCGATGTCCGGACCGTGTTCTCCCATGGGTGAGTGGCACTCGATGCAATGCGCCACCGGACCGGCGAGGTAGGCGCCCCGGGCCAGGATATCGTCAGGGTCCACGTCCGGCACGGAGGCCACGGGCGGGCCGTAGGCCGGCGGAAGCGGAACGCGGTACACCGACGCCGGCACCTCGTTGCGGACCGCCGGCAACTGGCGCAGGTAGGCGACGATGGCACGGGTGTCGCTGTCGGAAAGCTCGCGATACAGGACGAAGGGCATCGGCGGGCCGATGATCGAACCGTCGGGGCGGACGCCGTCGCGAATGGCCCGCATGATCTCTTCATCGGTCCACGTGCCGATCCCGGTCTCCGGATCCGGAGTGACGTTCGGCGAATGGGTGTCCCACTGCTCCCGGCTGTCGAAGGGCGACATGCCCGCCAGCTCCATGCCGGGCAGGTCCCGGCCGTCCGGTCCCTTCGGTGTGTGGCAGTTGCCGCAGGCCGCCACCACCCGAACCAGGTAGGCGCCACGTTCCAGTTCTGTTTCCGCCGAGGCCGGCAGCATGGCGCCGGCGAGAAAGACCACGAACAACGCCGCTGAAAGGCGGCGGGCAAGCGCGCTCATACTGGCTCTCCCAATGTCCGGAATGGACGCTCGAAACATAGCAGTTCCGAGGAAATTTGCGCGACGCCCACCGTGGCTCCGATGCAAAAAAAAGCCGGGCGCGAGGCCCGGCTCCAGGGGATGTCTTCCCTGACTCAGATCTTTTTCAACCAGTCGTCCACGGCCTGCTTCGCCTCGTCACGGGACTTGCCGTAACGCTGCTGCAGACGGCCTTCCAGTTCTTCACGTCGGCCGGCGATTTCGTCGAGCTCGTCGTCGGTGAGGGCGCCCCAGGTCTGCTGGGCCTTGCCCTTGAACTGCTTCCAGTTGCCTTCGATGCGGTCCCAATTCATTTCAGTATCCTCCGTTGAATGTGAAGTGATGGTCGTGTCATGGCCTGTCCCGACCCGCCGGGTCCCGGCGGGCCGTCCCGCCTCAGCGGCTCAGCAGCCGAGAGGCCAGGAAACCCACGGCAAAGGCGATGCCTGCCGCGGCCAGGGGTTTTTCGCGAATGAACTCCTCGGTTCCGGCACGGGTTCGGGCCACGGATTCCGCGGCTGCGTCGCGGCCTTCCTCGAGACGTGATTGCGCTTCCGAAGCGGAGTGCCGGGCCTTGCGCTCCATGTGTGAAACACGCTCGCCGGCCTCGTCCACCAGGTGGTGGGCCTTTTCCGTGGCGCGATCAGTGACGGGCGACTCGCTGTCCGGTACGGGTTTCGTCGCTTGACGCTGGTTCATGGGTTCCTCCTGTCGTCGGGTCGTGGCGCGGATAGCGCGCCGGGCTCACTGATAAAGAAGCAAGGACCATGCCGAAAGCCCGGAACCACCGTTTCATGCGGGTTTGGGGCGGAGCACGGCACAGGAAGGATTTCCGTCGGCGGTAAGAATGACGGGGCGACCGGTAATTACCGATGTCGCTTGGAGGTCACCCGGGGGCATCGCCGGGGTTTCAGGTTCAGGCGTCGGCCGCCGGCTCCAGGGTGAAATGAAAGGCCGCGCCCTCCCCGGGAATTCCCTCGGCGCGGATCTGGCCGTTGTGGCGCTGTATCACGCGGGACACGATGGTCAGCCCGAGACCCGTTCCCTGGAACCGCTTGCCGTCCGACAGTCTCTGGAAGGCTTGGAACAGGCGATCTGCCTCCTTCATGTCAAAGCCGACCCCGTTGTCGCGCACCGAGTATTCGGTCACTCCACCCTGCCGGACCCAGCCGACTTCGATGCGGCGCTGGTCGCGCTCGCGGGTGTACTTGAGGGCGTTGGCCAGCAGGTTGGTCACCAGCACCCGCACCAGCAGTTCGTCCGCCTCGACGCCGGGCAGGTCGTCCGCGAGGGCGAGCTGGGCCGGCGGCGGCAACTCCGCATCCGCCAGCGTCTCGAACACATCCTCGAACAGCGCGCGCATGTCCAGCGGCTTGCGCTCGAAGGTGTCGTGCGTCAGGGCGGAAATCCCCATCAGCCGGTCGAGAAAGGTGGAGATCACCGTCACGTTCGGCTGGATCCGGTCCAGGGCCTTGAGCGCGGCGGCTTCGTCCAGGGCGCCACGATGGATCTGCGCCTTCAGCAGCTGGGCGTTCATGGAGATCGCCCCCAGCGGGTTGCGCAGGTCGTGCGCCACCGAGTCCGTGATGGTTTCCAGGTCGGTGGTTCGGCGGGCCAGTTCCGCGGTGCGCTGTTCGACGATGGATTCCAGGTCGCGGTTGAGTCTCGCCACGTCGCGTTCCGCCGCCACCGCCTTGGCGGCGCGCCGCCGGGCGCGGGCGCTTTCGAAGGTGAGAAAGCCCATCAGCACCGCGATCACGCTGCCCAGCAGGAGCACCGTGTCGCCGGCCTTCGAATGCATCACGTCCACCGCCTCCTGGGTCGGGCGGTGAACCACCCGCCAGAGGGCGTCCAGGGAGGTACGGATCATGCCCTGCTGGTCCCAGCTGGCCGGATAGTCCAGCCCCGGCTCGTCGCGGGCGTACAGGAGCGCGTCCTCCCAGTACACCTTGATGGCGTAGCTGGGCGCCTCGTCCAGCAACAGGCGGCCGATCATGGCCTCGGCGTCGATCAACGCCACGAGGCCGCGGGCGCCCTCTCCCGGCGGGCTGACAAGGTACACCTCGATGTACAGCTGCCCATCGGGATAGCGATAGGGTCCGAGCATGGTGCTGGTGGCCTGTTCCCCGAGACGCCGGACCAGCGCTTCGTAGCGAACCCATTCCTCGTCGTCCGGGCGGTGATCGAATCCGGTCTGGGTGGTCGAGCGCAGAAACCGGATGTCGTTGTCGGCGGCGTGGTAGAGCAGCACGTCGATCCCGTCGAAGTGCTCGAGTTCGATGTGCGCGTCGCTGCGCCACTGTTCCCGTGGCAGGCCGCCGAAGGCGTCCCAGAATTCCCGGACGTTGGTGAGCGCATCCAGCAGGGTGTTGGTGCTTCGCGCCAGGTGGCTGCGCGTGGACCAGGACTCCAGCCGCGCGATGCGGACGACCTGCTCGGTCTCGTACCGCTGCAGTTCGCGCCACAGTTGTACCGTCCCGGCGCCCACGACCAGGGCGACGGCGACGGGGATCACGACTCGGGTCAGCAAGCAGCAGGCACTCCCACGGGCGGGCGCCCATTATAGGCATGGGACACGGCCCCGATTGCGGTACCATCAGTGGCTGCCGAAACATCCCGGGCGAGGCGACACCTGGCATGGCGAACATCCTGATCATCGACGACGAGGACGCCTTTGCCGCGGCCATGGCCGACTGGTTCGGTCTCGAAGGACACGAGGCGCAGGTCGCGCCCACCCTGGCGAGCGCGCGCGAACGGCTCGCGGAGGGCACGCCGGACCTCGTCCTGCTCGACCTCATGCTCCCGGACGGCAGCGGCCTCGAACTCTTCGACCACTTCGAGTCGCACACGCCCGCGCGGATCATCATCATCACCGGCCACTCCGGGGTGAAACAGCTCATCGGCGGCGTCGCGGGCGAGTCCGTGACCTTCATGAAGAAGCCGATCGAACCCCGCGAGTTCGAGGGGCTGCTCAACAGCCTCTCCACGAAGGAAACGAATCGCAAAGCCAGTCCGGAACCGACGGAGCAGTTCGGCCTGCTGGTGGGCGAGTCCTCCGCCATGCAGGAGGTCTACGGCAACATCCGCAAGGTCGCTCCCACCGACAGCGCCGTGTTGATCCACGGGGAAAGCGGCACCGGGAAGGAACTGGTCGCGCAGATGCTCCACCGCGAAAGCGGCCGCCAGGGGCGTTTCATCCCGGTGAACTGTGGCGGCCTGAACAAGGACCTGGTCTCCAGCCAGTTGTTCGGCCACGAGAAGGGCAGTTTCACGGGCGCCGATGCGGCGCACGCGGGATTCTTCGAACAGGCCGACAACGGCACGCTGTTCCTCGACGAGATCACCGAAATGCCGATGGACATGCAGGTGAACCTCCTGCGCGTGCTCGAAACCGGCAAGGTGACGCGCCTGGGCGCACAGCGAGAGAAGCAGGTGAACGCACGGCTCGTCGCGGCCACCAACCGCGACCCCAGGCAGGCCGTGAAGGATGGCCTCCTGCGCGAGGACCTGTATTTCCGCCTCAGCGTGTTTCCCATCGCCCTGCCCCCGCTGCGGCGCCGCGGCGACGACATCCGCCTGCTGGCCGAATGGTTCCTCGCGCGATTGAACGAGGAGCAGGACGCCTCACGCTGCCTGTCTTCCGACTCCCTGCGGCGGCTGTCGCGTCACACCTGGCCGGGCAACGTGCGTGAACTCAAGCACGTCATCCATCGCGCATGGATCCTGGCCGAAGACGACGTGGTCACGGTGCCTGAAACCCTGGAGACGGGCCTGGACACGCCCATCGAGGGGGTCGGCGTGGGCCGCTCCATCGCCGACGTGGAGAAGGACCTGATCCTCTCGACCCTGGAACACTGCGACGGCAATCGCAAGGAAACGGCCGCCATGCTCGGCGTCAGCCTGAAGACCCTTTACAACCGTCTGAAGGCCTATGAAGCCGAATCGGGCGAAGACCTCGAGGAGGCCTGAAGTCGCCATCAACAAGCCGATGTAAAACAATCGCTTGTGTGGCATACTTGTTGCATCTTTCAGGGAGAGTCAACCACAAGACACGAGGCGTTCCGGGGACGGACGCCACTGAAAGGCCCATGAACCGAAACGGCAAGGAACAAGCCGAAACGCGCATCCTCATCGTCGAGGACGACCCGGCATCGCGTGAAGTCCTCGCGGACTGGCTGGCCGGTCACGGCCACGCTGTCCGCGCCGCCGGCACGGCATCGGAAGCCCTGGATGCCGCGCGGGACTTTCACCCCGACGTGCTCCTGAGCGACTGGGACCTCGGGGGAGAGCGAAACGGCGTCGACGTGGCGCGAACCCTGCAGTCCGAGCACGACCTCAACGTCATCTTCATTTCCGGCAACCCCCTGCACCTGCTGCGCCAGGCCTCGAGAGACCTGCGTGTCATCCGTTACCTGCGCAAGCCGGTTTCCCTGGAACGACTCAACCGCCTGATCGAAGGGCTCGGCGCCGGCCGGGGGCTGGCCTGGAACGGCTGATGTCCCGCCCCCGCTCCGGGTAAGTCTTACCGCGTCCGCGTAAATCCTGCCCCGCGCAGCCCCCTGGGGGCCGGGCGCCTTTCCGGTATCGGACCCGCGTTCTTCGAGGAAAAAAAAGGCCCCGGAAGGTCCGGGGCCAGGTCGTTGGGTCGGCGCCGGGCCGCGCCTTCCCTTGGGGAGAGTGGGTCCGGCCAGGTGTTCCCGGCCGGACCCCGGGCATCGAACGAACGCGTCAGGAACGCACTTCGATGTTGTTGATCACGTTGACCACGCCGGCCACGCGTTGGGCGGCCTTCTCGGCAGCGTCGCGCTCGGCATCGGTGTCCACGTGGCCGCCAAGGCTGACGGTGCCGCGGTTGGTCTCAACGTCGATGGTCAGGGACTCGACCGTCTTGTCGTCGGCCAGGGCCGCCTTGACCTTGGTGGTCAGCACCTTGTCGTCCAGGTACTCGCCGGTGGTCCGGTCACCGTCCTGGAGTTCCAGGTTGTTCGCGACCGAATGAACGCCGTCGGTGTTCATTGCGATCTGCTCGGCCCGTTCACGGGCGGCATCGCTGTCCACGAAGCCATTGAGCTGCACCTGGTCACGATCGACTTCGATGTCGATGTCCATCGCGTTGGTGAGGTCATCCTCGGCCAGCGCGAGCTTCAGGCGCGCCGCGATTCCCAGGTCATCGACGACCTGGCCAGCGGTGCGGTCAGCCTGCTCCTCGGCAGACACGTCCTTCTTCATATCGCCGGCGTACAGCGGAAAGGACAGGCTGGCGGCCAGCAGGGTACTCGTGATGAGGGCGATCGGTTTGCGGTTCATGGTGTTCCTCCAAACTGTGTGTCGCCAACACGTCGTTGGCTCGCCCTCCTAGATGCAAGGAGTGTGCCGCCACCGGAAATCCTCTCCCGGGGAATCACTTCATCTACTTGTTTTAATTGGTTTTTATGGATTTCAGGAAGCCTGGAAACCCCGGCCCGGGACGCGTTTCCGGGCGCCCCAGTACCACCGGGAACCGGAAAAATCTCCACGTCCCTGTAAGAACTCCCCGCGCCGGGGTCTACGGAAACCCGAAATCATTCGCCTCCTATACTTCTTTACGCAAAGGGAGAAATCACACACCGAGGAGAACACCCCATGAATCTGCTGCTCCGCCGGCTTCGCCCAGCCCTGCTGGCGACCGCGATGCTCGTGCTTCCCACCGCGAACGCCACGGCCTGCGACCTGCAAACCTGCAATGCCGCTGTCGATGTCGTCATCACCAACGCCGCGCCCGCCATCTTCCAGGACATCTCGCCCTCCGGCGGCGACGCCACCCTGGTGCTGCGCGCCACCACCCTGATCACCAACGCCTGGTATGACGCCGCCGCGCCCTACCATGGCGATGCGGTCGGGGTGTACACGCGTCTGCCCGCCCAGGCCGCGCCACCTCCCGGGGACGACACGCTGGTCAACACCGCCCTGCTGTATGCCTCCTACCGGGTGCTGCAAAGCCTGCTGCCGGCCCGCGACGCGCAATGGCGCGCCATGCTGGCCGACGTCGGACTGGATCCCGACAACGACAGCACGGACCCGGCCACGGACGGGCCCGTGGCCATCGGCAATCTGGCCGGCTGGGGGGTCGTCGCCGGCCGCCTGAACGACGGCATGAACCAGGCCGGCACGGAAGGCGGGCGCGACTACAATCCCCTGCCCTTTGCCGATTACACGGGTTATCGGCCGGTGAACACGCCAGACCTGTTC
Organism: Gammaproteobacteria bacterium; assembly: GCA_030426265.1. Taxonomy (GTDB): domain Bacteria; phylum Pseudomonadota; class Gammaproteobacteria; order Xanthomonadales; family SZUA-36; genus Marinihelvus. The sequence goes on from JAUHYP010000073.1 coordinate 7,529, forward strand.
CTGTGGCCTTCCCGCTGGCAGCCGGACATCCAGCGCCAGGGCATAGGGCTGTACAAGTCCCAGGTGTTCGTCACGCCGCAGTACGCCTACGTGGAGCCCTATTCCTACGACGATCCGCAGGACTATTACATCCCGCCGCCGCGTGACAGCCGCCTGCTGCCTTTCCGTCGCTACAAGGCCCAGGCCGACGAGGTGCTGGAGGCTTCAGCGAACCTGGACGAGTCCCGCAAGCTCAAGTCGGAACTGTTCGACGACAAGATCCGCAGCCTCGGGTTTTCCGCCGTGTTCGCGGCGCAGACCCAGGGACTCAGCCTCTGGGAATTCATCCAGCTGGATTTCCTGACCAACATGGCCGCTTTCGACGCGGGTATCGTGATCTGGCAATGGAAGCGGACTTATGACGCCGTGCGCCCCTTCAGCGCCATCCGCCTGATCTACGGCAACCAGCCGGTCACGGCCTGGGGCGGCCCGGGCCAGGGGACGGTGGGCGACCTGCCCGGCAACGAGTGGAAGTCCTACCTGGAGGAAGCCGACCACCCGGAATATCCCTCGGCCTCCGCCTGCTTCTGCGCGGCCCACGCGCAGTCCGCCCGGCGTTTCCTGCCCCAGGGCGATGACCTGGCGGTGCCCATGGGTCCACCGGGATTTCCCACGGACTTTCCCATGGGCAGCTCGAAGGTCGAGCCGGGTGTGACTCCGGCGGCGGACACGACGCTGTTCTACGGCAGCTGGAGCGATTTCGAAACCGATTGCGGCGAGAGCCGCGTCTGGGCGGGCGTGCACTTCCGGGCGGCCGTGGAAGCCAGCCGCGAGCTGTGCAGCGTGTTCGGCGACCAGGCCTACGACTACCTGCAGTCGCTGTTGGACGGGACGGCGCCGGAACGCGGGCCCAGCGTGGGTCGCTACGACCCGTGACGCGAACGGTGTGAACGAAAAAGGGGGCGGCCTCCAGGCCGCCCCCGCATTCAGGGCCTTGAACCGGTGATACCGGCGATCAGCCGTCCTTGCGGCCGAAGATGTTCTTGAGGGCGTCCATGGGATTTTCCTGGCCATCCTCCTGGTTGGCGTCCGCCTGCGGCATCATCTCCTGGCGGGTGTAGTCGGCCGGGATCTCGAACACGGAAGCCGCGACATCCTCTTCCCGCAGGGTCGTGACCTCGGTGTTGGAGGTGCCTGTGCTGGACTTGCCGTCCTGGTCCGTCGTGACGGTCTTGATCACGGCGCGCAGGGGCACGCCCGTCACCTGGCTGAACTGCTGTTCCATCATCTCGTCCAGGCCTTCGAACATCCCGCCAAAACGCTTGTCCGGGCGCAGCCATGCATTGAACGCGCGGCCGTCGATGGCGTCCGTGACCCAGATGTCCTGGTCCATCACGGTCGTCTGGGTCGATTTACGGCCCATGACCGTCATCGACATGGTGTATCCGGACTTGAACTGCAGGTTGCGGGTGTCGTACCCGAGGAGGTTTCCTCCGTCCTGCTCGCCGAGTTTTTCGCTGTGGAAATCACCGAACTCCATCTTGAACATGCCGCCCATGCCCTTCATGACCTGCCCGGCCATTCCCATCATCTCTCCGAGGTTGAACTCCATGTAGGTCTTTTCCTCGGGATCGACCAGGAACAGGGTTTCACCGGCGTCGGTCGAGATCAGGTAGGTGTCCTCGTCCATGAAGCCCGAGCCACCGCCGACTTCGCGGAATTCGATACGTGTCTTGTCGCCGTCGACCCAGACGGTCACTTCCATTTCCGAGTTGCCGCCCATGCCCTCGCCGGTGGAGGTCGTGGTGGCCTCGTAGTACCAGCCCGCCTGGGCAGTGGTGGCCAGCGCGGCGAGGCCGCTGAGGATAATTGCCAGGAATGCCTGTTTGCACTTGCTGTGACTCACGGTGGTCCTCCCGTCGTCCATGGTGGTTGAACGGCAACGGCAGGATGTCCCGCCCCCCAAATTCGGCGCGCCGTCCCCGGGCCTCTCGCGGGTCCGGGACCGGCCCGCCAGGCCGTCCGCGCTCAGTATAGAGGACGCGGTGCACCGGGACAGGCGCAAAGGGCGACTCATCCATCCGCCTTTCGAATCGGGCGGTCCGGTCGTGGCGCCCGTGCGCTCAGGGTTCGAAGGCGAATTCGGCGAGAAAGGCCTCGATGGCGCGGCGCGCCTCGGGATGGATCCGGAAAAAGCGCCATTGGCCATCCGCGTCTTCGCCGGGCGGCGTTTCCAGGCGGTGATCGGCTCCCT
>JAUHYP010000018.1 GCA_030426265.1 Gammaproteobacteria bacterium
GCCATGCGGCCCAGGCGCAGGTCCAGGGCCTCGGGGGCGCCCAGGCCGCGGGCCAGCAGCACGCGACGCAGGACGGGGTGGAGTTCGGGCGGGAGTCGGTCCTCGCATCCGGCCAGGGGGCGCTGGCGGATGCGGAAATCAGGCTTCATTCATTTTATGAAATATCAATCTTATCTAACTGATATCAGACGTATTCCACTTCAACAATCTCGAGCTCCCGCTCGCCGCCCGGCGCCGCGACCACGCCCACGTCGCCTTCCTGCTTGCCGATCAGGGCGCGCGCGATGGGCGAGGAAATGGCGATGCGGTTTTCCTTGATGTCGGCTTCGAGGTCGCCAACGATCTGGTAGCGGGTTTCGTTGCCGTCTTCGTCGGCCACGGTCACCGTGGTGCCGAACACCACCTTGCCACCCGGATCCAGGGACGTGACGTCGATGACCTGGGCCGAACCCAGGGCGGCTTCGAGTTGCTGGATGCGCCCCTCGATGAAGCCCTGCTGCTCGCGCGCGGCATGGTACTCGGCGTTTTCCTTCAGGTCGCCGTGGGCGCGGGCCTCGGCGATCGCCTCGATGACGGCGGGCCGCTCCTTCTTCTTCAGGCGGTCGAGTTCTTCGCGCAGGCGGTCGGCGCCCGCGCGGGTCAGTGGGGTGCGGTTCATAGGCTCAGGCCTTCATGCAGGGACTGCAGGCTGCGGACCGTCCGGTCGTGCTCGTGGTCGATGGCCTGCAAGGTCGCCCAGCCGCGCGCCGTGGTCGTGGTGTACGGCACGGAGTGCTGCAGCGCCTCGCGGCGGATCGAGAACGAGTCCTTGATCGCCTGGCGTCCCTCGGTGGTGTTGATGATGAAATTGATTTCGTCGTTCTTGATCGCGTCCACGATGTGTGGGCGGCCCTGGTCGACCTTGTTCACGTGTTCGCAGTCGAAGCCCTCGGAACGCAGGTAGTTGCAGGTGCCCTCGGTGGCGATCAGGCTGTAGCCCCGCTTCACCAGGTTGCGGGCGATCGGCGGCAGCGCGGACTTGTCGGCGTCGCGCACACTGAGGAAGGCCTTGCCCGGCTCCGGCAGGCGCTGGCTGGCGCCGCGCATGGCGCGGATGCAGGCGCCGCCGAAGGTCCGGTCCACGCCCATCACCTCGCCGGTGGAGCGCATTTCCGGTCCCAGGATGGGGTCCACGCCCTGGAACTTGATGAAGGGGAAGACCACTTCCTTGACGGAAAAGTAGTTGGGAATGATCTCGCGGGTGAAGCCCTGCTCGGCCAGCGTCGTGCCGGCCATGCAGCGCACGGCCACCGAGGCCAGCGGCACGCCGGTGGCCTTGGACACGAAGGGCACGGTACGCGAGGCGCGCGGGTTCACTTCCAGCACGTAGATGTCGTCGCCGCGCACGGCGAACTGCGCGTTCATCAGCCCGACCACGCCCAGTTCCAGGGCCATCTCGCGCATCTGGTCGCGCAGCTCGTCCTGGATCTTCTTGCCCAGGGAGTACGGCGGAAGCGTGCAGGCCGAATCGCCCGAATGCACGCCGGCCTGTTCGATGTGCTCCATCAGGCCGCCGATCAGCACGTCCTTGCCGTCGCAGATGGCGTCCACGTCCACCTCGATGGCGTGGTCCAGGAAGTGGTCCAGCAGCACGGGAGAGTCGTTGGACACCTTCACGGCGTCGCGCATGTAGCGTTTCAGTTCGTCGACACCGTGGACGATGTCCATTGCGCGGCCGCCCAGCACGTAGGACGGACGCACGACCAGCGGGTAGCCGATCGCGCCGGCATGCTCGATGGCCTCTTCCACGCTGGTGGCGGTGCGGTTGGGCGGCTGGCGCAGGCCCAGGCGTTCGAGCAGCTTCTGGAAGCGCTCGCGGTCCTCGGCCAGGTCGATGCTGTCCGGCGAGGTGCCGATGATGGGCACGCCGGCCGCTTCCAGGCGGCGGGCCAGCTTCAGCGGGGTCTGGCCGCCGTATTGCACGATCAGGCCCTCGGGCTGTTCCTTGTGGACGATCTCCAGCACGTCTTCCAGGGTCAGCGGCTCGAAATACAACCGGTCCGAGGTGTCGTAGTCGGTGGAGACGGTCTCCGGGTTGCAGTTGACCATGATGGTCTCGTAGCCGTCCTCGCGAAGGGCCAGGGCGGCGTGCACGCAGCAGTAGTCGAATTCGATGCCCTGCCCGATCCGGTTCGGGCCACCACCCAGCACCATGAACTTGCGCTTGCCGGTCGGCTCGGCTTCGCACTCCTCCTCGTAGGTGGAGTACATGTAGGCCGTGCTGGTGGCGAATTCCGCGGCGCAGGTGTCCACGCGCTTGTACACCGGGCGCACGTCCAGGGAATGGCGCAGGGTGCGCAGGTCGGCCTCGGGGATGCCAAGCAGGAAGGCCAGGCGGCTGTCGGCGAAGCCCTTGCGCTTGAGGGCGCGCATGCGGTGCTCGTCCAGAGCCTGGACGCCGCCGGCCTTGACCTCGGCTTCTTCGAGCACCAGGTCCTCGACCTGGGCCAGGAACCAGGGATCGACCCCGGTGAGCTGCTGGATCTCGTCGAAGGCCAGGCCCGCGCGGAAGGCGTCGCCGATGTACAGCAGGCGCTCCGGACCGGCTTCGCGCAGCTCGCGGCGCAGGTCGGCCAGCAGCGTCTCGTCATCGCCGACTTCCAGCAGGGAGCACAGCCCGTCGTGGTCGGTCTCCAGGCTGCGCAGGGCCTTCTGCAGGGATTCCTGGAAGGTGCGGCCGATGGACATGGCCTCGCCCACGGATTTCATCTGCGTGGTCAGGCGCGGGTCGGCGGCCGGGAATTTCTCGAAGGCGAAGCGTGGGATCTTGGTCACCACGTAATCGATCGACGGCTCGAAGGAGGCCGGCGTCGCACCGCCGGTGATTTCGTTGCGCAGTTCGTCCAGGGTGAAGCCGACGGCCAGCTTGGCCGCCACCTTGGCGATGGGAAAACCCGTGGCCTTGGAGGCCAGCGCCGAGGAGCGGGACACGCGCGGGTTCATCTCGATGATGATCACGCGGCCGTTCTCCGGGTTGACGGCGAACTGCACGTTCGAGCCGCCTGTCTCCACGCCGATCTTGCGCAGCACCGCCAGCGAGGCGTCACGCAGGCGCTGGTATTCCTTGTCGGTGAGCGTCAGCGCCGGCGCCACGGTGATGGAGTCGCCGGTGTGGATGCCCATGGGGTCGAAATTCTCGATGGAGCAGATGATGATGCAGTTGTCTGCCTTGTCGCGGACCACCTCCATCTCGTACTCCTTCCAGCCCAGGATGGACTCTTCGATCATCACCTCGTTCGTGGGCGAGAGCTCGAGGCCCCGCTTGATGATCTCGACGAATTCCTCGTTGTTGTAGGCGATGCCCCCGCCGGAACCGCCCATGGTGAACGAGGGGCGGATGATGATCGGGTAGCCGATGGACGTCTGCTTCTCCAGCGCCTCCTCCAGCGTGTGGGCGATCTCCGCGCGGGTGCACTCCAGGCCGATCTCGATCATGGCGTCGCGGAACTGTTCGCGGTCCTCGGCCATGTCGATGGCGTCACGCGTCGCGCCGATCATTTCCACGCCGTGCTCCTCCAGCACGCCGTGGCGTACGAGGTCGAGGGCGCAGTTGAGCGCGGTCTGGCCACCCATGGTGGGCAGCAGGGCGTCGGGCTTTTCCTTGGCGATGATGTTCGCCACCGTGCGCCATTCGATCGGTTCGATGTACACCGCGTCCGCGGTGTCCGGGTCCGTCATGATCGTGGCCGGATTGGAGTTGACCAGGATGACCCGGAAACCCTCCTCCCGCAGCGCCTTGCAGGCCTGGGCCCCGGAATAGTCGAACTCGCAGGCCTGGCCGATGACGATGGGCCCGGCGCCGATGATGAGAACACTCTTGATATCGGATCTTTTCGGCACGGTATCTTTTATCTATTCAATGGTTTAAAAACTATTTCACCAAACTGCATTAACTGAAGCGACCCCGTACAGGACCTGCCCCGGGCTATGCACCCCCGGCCTTGCGGCCGACGCCACCCTCGCGTGCCGCCTGCATCTCTTCCACGAATCGCCCGAACAGCCCCTGGATGTCGTGCGGCCCCGGGCTGGCTTCCGGGTGCCCCTGGAAACCGAAGGCGGGCCGGTCGGTGAACTCGATGCCCTGCAGGCTGCCGTCGAACAGGGAGCGGTGCGTGGGTCGGACGTTGTCGGGCAGGCTGTCCTCGTCCACGGCGAATCCGTGGTTCTGGCTGGTGATCATCACCTGCCCCGTGGCCAGGTCCTGCACCGGGTGGTTGGCGCCGTGGTGGCCGAATTTCATCTTGACCGTCTTGCCGCCGGCGGCCAGGCCCAGCAACTGCTGGCCCAGGCAGATGCCGAACACGGGAATGCCGGTGCCCAGGATCTCGCGGATGGCTTCGATGGCATAGGTACAGGGTTCCGGGTCGCCGGGTCCGTTGGACAGGAACACCCCGTCCGGTTCCAGCGCCATCACCTGGCTGGCCGGGGTGGTGGCCGGCACGACCGTCATGCGGCAGCCGCGATCGGCCAGCATGCGCAGGATGTTGCGCTTGATGCCGAAATCATAGGCGACCACGTGCCAGGCGCCCTCGCTCTGGGCGAACGCGCCGCTGTCGAGGTCCAGGCTGCCCTCGGTCCAGGCATAGGCCTTGTCCGTTGTGACGACCTTTGCCAGGTCCTGGCCCTGCATGCCGGGAAAGGCGCGGGCCTTCGCCAGGGCCGCTTCCTCGTCCACCGTCTCGCCGGTCACCAGGCAGCCGCCCTGCGCGCCCTTTTCGCGCAGGATGCGCGTCAGGCGGCGGGTGTCGATGCCGGCGATGCCGGGGATGCCATGGCGGGCGAGGTAGGCCTCGAGGGTCTCCTCGCTGCGCCAGTTGCTGGACTTGAGCGGCAGGTCGCGAATGATGAGGCCGGCGGCTTTCGGGCCGTCCGCTTCCTCGTCGGCGGCGTTGCAGCCCGTGTTGCCGATGTGGGGGAACGTGAGGGTCACGATCTGACCGGCGTAGGAAGGATCGGTGAGGATCTCCTGGTAACCGGTGATCGCGGTGTTGAACACCACCTCGCCGACACGCTCCGCTGCCGCGCCGATGCCCTGGCCGCGGAAGAGGCTGCCGTCCGCGAGGGCCAATATTGCTTTCAGGGCCAATTCCTGTCTCCGGATATGCGAAGCGGGAAAGCCGGTTGGGCTGTTCCCGCTTAGATGTTCGTTGACTTGAGAGTCCGGCCAGCCCGCTGGTGCCGTGGCCGGATGTCGTGCTCTAAGCCCTCAGATTGTATGGAATCCGGCCCGGCAAGTCCACGTTCAGAGGACCCTGGAGCCGTCGAAAGCGAGGACTTAAGCGTCTTCGCCGGCAATCCAGTCCAGGGCGGTGTACCGGCCGGCCGGCCGCCCGGCCAGCCAACGCCCCGCCAACAGGGCGCCGCGGGCAAAAATGGCCCGGTCAATGGCATGGTGCTCGAGGGCCAGCGTTTCACCGGGCAGTTCGAGCAACACCCGGTGGTCACCGACCACCTCGCCCTCGCGGCGGCTGTCGATTTCCGGCTGGTGCGGCGCCAGCGCTGCCGCCAGGGCAAGGGCCGTGCCCGAAGGCGCGTCCTTCTTGTGCACGTGGTGCACGTCGGTGATGTGGGTCGCGGACACCTCGGGCAGCATGCGCACGGCGGCCCGCAGCAGCGCCAGGGTGGCGTTCACGCCCGGGCTGAAATTCGGGGCGTGCAGCACGGGAATGCGTTCCGCGGCCTGGTCCAGGGCTGCTGACTGGTTCGCTTCCAGGCCGGTGGTGCCGCTGACCAGCGCCACGCCGTGGTCGGCGCACCATCGTGCGGCGGCGGCGAGTCCGGCCGGCAACGTGAAGTCGATCAGGACGTCGGGAACCGTCGGCAACGCCTCGAGACCGGGATACCAGCCATCCTGCCCCGACCCGTCCATGGCCGCTCCGCCCGGATGATGCCGGGACACCACGCCGAGCAGTTCGAACCCGGATTCATCGGCGAGGCCGGCCACGAGGCGGCCCATGCGGCCCGCTCCGTGAACGGCCAGCCGTGGCCGGGGAGCGTTCAAGAGGTCATCCGGTCGAAGAACTCGCGCACGCTCTTGAGCCAGGAGTCCGAACGCGGGTTGTGCTCGGTGGTGTCACCGAGATAGGCGGTCTCGAACTGTCGCAGCAGGTCCTTCTGTTCGCGGTTCAGGCGCACGGGCGTTTCCACGACCACGCGGCACATCAGGTCGCCATGGCGGTGGCTGCGCACCGACTTCACGCCCTTGCCCTTGAGACGGAACATCTTGCCGGTCTGCGTCTCGGCCGGAATCTTGAGCTTGACCTGGCCTTCCAGGGTCGGAAGGTCGAGCTCGCCGCCCAGCGCGGCGGTGGTGAACGGAACGGGCACCTCGCAGTACAGGTTGTCGCCGTCGCGTTCGAAAATGGGGTGGGCGCGCACGTGCACCTCGACGTAGAGGTCGCCGTTGGCCGCGCCGTTCGGACCGGCCTCGCCCTCGCCCGCCAGGCGGATGCGGTCACCGTTGTCCACGCCGGGCGGAATCTTCACCGAGAGGGTCCGGGTTTCGCGCACACGGCCCTGGCCGTTGCACTGCGGGCAGGGATTGGCGATGCGCTGGCCGGTGCCCTGGCAGTTCGGGCAGGTCTGCTGCACCGAGAAGATGCCCTGCTGCATGCGCACCTGGCCGATACCGCCGCAGGTGCCGCAGGTTTCCTTCTTGCCGTCCTGGGCGCCGGAGCCGCCACAGGTCTTGCAGCCCCCCAGCGTCGGCACGCGGATTTCCCGCTCGACGCCGCGCACGGCCTCTTCCAGGTCCAGTTCCATGGCGAAACGCAGGTCGGAGCCACGCGCCGGCCCGCGGCCACGGCGTCCCTGGCCGAAAATGTCGCCGAAGATGTCCCCGAAGATATCGCCCACGTCGCCCTGGAAACCACCGCCGGGTCCACCGCCGGCGGACGGGTCGACGGCCGCGTGGCCGAACTGGTTGTAGGCCTGGCGCTTGCGCGGGTCCTTGAGAATCTCGTAGGCCTCCTTGGCCTCCGTGAATTTCTCCTGAGCGGACGCATCGTCCGGGTTGCGGTCCGGATGGTATTTCATGGCCAGACGGCGATAGGCCTTGCGCAGGTCATCGTCGCTGGCGTCCCGTTGTACACCGAGGACGTCGTAGTAGTCTTTTTTTGCCATGGATTCTTCTTGTCCCGTCCCTCTGCGGGATTTTCACACCCCGTGGAAATGAGGCTCGGGAAGCCTCAATTCAAGCGTTCCGAGGGGGTTCGGGACAGACACGGGGCCCCGGACGGGGCCCCGACTGGCGCATCAGGCCACGCCGGCGACGGGTTCCGGGCGGCGGTTGTAGGCATGGACGCGATCGAGGCCGGCCTTGAGGTCGGCCACGAGGTCGCGGGCTTGCTCGATACCGACGGACAGGCGCAGCAGGCCGGAGCCGATGCCGGCGGTCTGCTGGGCTTCCTCGCTCATGGCCGCGTGGGTCATGGTCGCCGGATGGCAGACCAGGCTCTCCACCCCACCCAGGGACTCGGCCAGGGTGAAGCAGGACAGCCCTTCGACGAAGGTGCGCACCGCCTCCTTGCCGCCTTCGAGCTCGAAGCTGACGATGGCGCCGAAGTGCTTCTGCTGCTGGCGCGCCAGGGCATGGTCGGGATGATCCTTCAGGCCCGGGTAGTGAACCTGTTTCACGGCTTCGTGACCGGCGAGCAGTTGCACCACGCTCTGGGCGTTCTCCTCGTGGCAACGCAGGCGTGCGTGCAGGGTGCGCAGGCCTCGCAACACCTGGCTGCAGTCGAAGGGCGAGGCGGTGGAGCCGACGCAATTGGCCCACCAGGCGAGCTCTTCCAGCAACGCCGAGTCCCGTGCGATCACCGCGCCGCCGACCACGTCGCTGTGGCCGTTGATGTACTTGGTGGTCGAGTGCACGACGATGTCCGCACCCAGTTCCAGCGGGCGCTGGCCCAGCGGGGTGAGGAAGGTGTTGTCGACCACCAGCAGGGCGCCGCATTCGCGGGCGATCATCGCCACGCGGCGCAGGTCGGTGACGCGCAGCAGCGGATTGCTGGGGGTTTCCACCCAGATCAGCTTCGGCCGGTGCAGGCGGCACTCGCGCCGCAGCTTGTCCAGGTTGTGGAAGTCGCTGAAGCGCGTGCGGAAGCGGCCTTTCTTCGCCAGCGAGTCGAAGGCGCGGTAACAGCCGCCATAGCAGTTGTGCGGCGCGATCACGAGGTCGTCCTGGCCGAGCAGGTAGGTCACCAGCACCACCGCGGACATGCCCGTGTTGGTCACCACGGCCCCGGTGCCGCCCTCGAGTTCGGCCAGGGCGTCACCCAGCTGGTCGCGGGTCGGGTTGCCGCTGCGTGAATAGTCGTACTCCCTTTTGCCGTCGAGTCCGTTGAAGCTGTAATTGGACGACAGGTAGAGCGGCGGCATCACCGCGCCGTGCTCGCCGTCGGTGTCGACGCCCGCGCGAACGGCGCGGGTCACGGGGCTGGTGGTGTGCTTGCGGGCGCTCATGGTCTTTCTCCTTGCGAAAATGCGTGATGGGTGTGGGCCGCCGGGGCGGCTTGCATGACGTCGGAGAACGGAAGCACGCGCGCACGAACGACGCCGTCGCAGGGGTTCACGTTGACAGGAGGTTTCATTCGATTCGGCCTCGGTTTCCAGTTCCTCGACAATCGACTCACTGGAAACTCCGGCCCTGGGGCGGGAGCGGTCCGGTCCCTTCGCAATCGCGCTGACCGAACACTCATTTCCCGGAACCCTGGTCGGGTTCCGCAGGAGTTGGCACCTTTTCGAAGTGGTTAGCTTCGAAGGTTGCCCCGGCTTCCAAGGGCCTGTCCCTCTGCCGGTCTCAATGAGTTGTCCCGTTCAGTGTAGTCGAAAGGGGCCAGCATTCATAGAGGCGCGTTCAGCCCAGTTGCGCACCCACGACACGCCCGGCCAGGAAGGCCAGCACGCACAACACCAGGCTGAGCAGGATGTTGATCGCCGCGTGGACCAGCGAGTGCGTGCGGTGCAGATCGAGGCTCTGCCAGGCGAAGGTTGAAAAGGTGGTGAAGCCGCCGCAGAAGCCGGCCAGCAGTCGCCGCTCCTCTTCTCCGAGCAGGCCGGGCGACTGCGCCAGGACCGTGAATCCCAGTCCGAGCAGAAAGCAGCCCGCGACGTTCACGACCAGCGTCGACACCGGGTACCGGTGCGTGATGGCCACGGTCAGTCCATGGCGCGCCATTGCGCCGAGCCCACCCCCCAGTGCGAACGCCAGGTGCAGCAGGAGCGCGGTCACGATCGTTCCGTCGCGGTCGGGCGGCTCGGCGACGCCACTCCGTGCACGCGGCGCGCGCACGCTTCGCCCGCCACGGCGGCAAGGAGGCCAAACACCACCGCCAGGGCCACGTAGCCCAGCGCTTCGAGCACCCGTCCGGTGTCACCGAGGGTCACGAGCTCGTAGCTGAAGTGGGAAAAGGTCGAGAAGCCGCCGCAGAACCCACCGACCAGCAGGTGGGTCCAGTAGGGGTGCAGACGCTGGCGCAGGATGAACAGCCAGCCCACGCCGAAACTGGCCACGACGTTCACCAGCAGGATGGGCACCCAGAACCAGGGCGCGGGCAGCAAAGGCGCCAGCAGTTCCCGGGCCAGGGACCCGGCCGCGCCACCGAGGAACACCAGGGCAAGGACAATCGCGGGACGCGGCGCCGGCGGCAGTTCGGCTTCGACCACGGTGAATTCTCTGCGCGGAACGCGGACTAACATACACTGTTTGACCAGCGAACGAAGGCAGGTAACCGGCCCCATGCAGGACCAGGACGACCCGACGACAGACGGCGCGACAGCCGCTCACAAGCGCCGCTGGCCGCGGCGACTGGCCGCGGTCCTTGGCGTTCTTGTGGCCTGCGGGTTCGTGGCCTGGGGGTCGTTCCCCGCCTGGGCCCCGGCGCTGGCTTCCCTGTTCCTGCCCGACGGCTGGCGGGTGGTCGAGGCCCAGGTCCGGCGCCCCGGACTGCGCGACACGGCGCTGCCCCGCCTGGTGCTCGAAGGACCGATGGCGGGCATGACGATCCGGATCGACGCCAGTGATGTCCAGGCCCTGTTTTCCGGCCCGGAACTGGAGGTTCGCGAACTCGTGGTCGACCTCGTTCCAGGGTCTGCGCCGACGGAACGCAGTGCGCCCTGGTCCCCGGACGATCTCGCCCTGCCCCGCCTGTTGCTGCCCGGCACCTTTCCGATCGCCCGCGTGAAGCGATTGACCCTGAACTGGCAGGGCACCTCCCCGCCGCAGACCTCGGTGTTCGAGAACCTGGCATTCGGCGAGGCCGGCGGAGGCGTGAACCTCACGGCGGCCCTTCAGGCGCCCGGCATCCTGGCCGCACCGCTCGACCTCTCCCTGGTCGTCGACGCCACGCGGCTCGTGTTCACGGCGATGGCGACGCAGGACCCTTCGCTGGCGGACTCCACCGAAACCTCCGCCCCACCCCTGCTGCGCTACGAAGAGCGTGCCCCGGCAATGGCGACCGAACCCGCCGAGTCACGGTTGGACCTGGATTTCGACCTCGCCCTGCTGGAAGCGTCGCTGCTCCGGGAACTCGGCGCCACCTTCGGCTTGGGCGACGACGGCTCGGCCGGCGGGCGGATCAGCGGCAGCGTCGAATTCGAAGGAATCGAACAGCTCGAACCTGGAGCCGTGGACCTGGACCTGGCGGGGCTGGAATGGCAGTCCACCCGACTCCGGGCGGCGCTGGACACGTCCCTCACCGCTCACCGCGAAGACGAGACGATAGCGGCGGTGCTTGAATCGTTCCGGTTCCGGTTTGAAGGCGCGCTTCCCGGGCTGACCGACACCCTGCACAGCCTCGCCAGTGACCTGGGCGCAACAGGCCTGGTCTCCAGCGAACCCATCCGAGTGGCCATGGAGGGAGAACGCCTCGACCTGCAGTTGGGACTGGATTCGAGTCTCCCCGTCGGCCTGAACGGCGGCCTGTCACTGGCGTGGCGCCAGGACGGCGCCGTCACGGCGGATCTCGCCCTCGAGGACCTTTCAGCCCGGCTCGCCCTGGCCGGCGATGCCCCGGTGGTTTGGGCGTCGACGGCCACCGGCACGATCGCCACGAACACGCCGATCCAGATGGACCTGGGCGACGCCACGGTCAGCGCCACCTCGACCCGGCTGGCGCCGGCGGGCCTGCAACTGCGCGGTGACTCGGCGTTCTCGCTCGAAGGAGCTCTCGGCCCCTCGACACTGGACGGCCTCGAATGGTCCAACCCGTCGATGGCCGCGCGCTTCGCATGGTTGCAACTCGAAGGCGATGTGGGCCTGTCGGAGACGGGCCTTCGCTACGCGGGCCCCTTGAACGGTGCGGCACTGGTCGTTGCAGCGTCGCCCGACGCAGCCGCACCACCGCTGCTCACCGCGGGCGCAATGACGTTCACGCTGGACCTGGCCGGCGACGAGGTGATCGATGTGAGCGGCGACGGCGCTCTCGATGGCGTGGCGCTGCCCGGTCTGGGCATGAGCCTCGACCGTGTGGACATCGGACTGGAAGCACTGGCCCTGCCCGCACTCGACGGTCGCCTGCGCCTTCTCACAACCGGCCTGGAGGCCGAACTCGACGGAAGCGTGCACACCGGCGTCGATCTCGACGTGAACGGCGACCTCGCCGGCGGATCCCGTTTCGCCGGGGACGGCGAACTGCTGCTGGGCTACAGCGCCTCCCTGCCCTTCGCCTTTGCCCTCGACCTCGATGCCGGGACAGGCGCGGTCCAGCTCGAGCAGGCCTCCCTGCCCGCGGGCGGATTCGCCGCCGCGGCACGGGCCCTGGCCTTCCCCCTGCCCAAGGGACTGGCCTTCCGGGATGGCCGGCTCGTACTCGATGGCGAGTTGCGGTTCGCCGATGCCGGGTTGGCCGGCGACCTCGGTGTGCGCGGCGAGGCGCTGACTTTCGTCCTGGGAGAAAGCCGGTTCGAGCACCTGGATTTCGACACCCGGATCTCGTTGGGCGAAGCCCTTTCGGGTGGTGGCCCGCTGGAACTGGACCTGGCGCAGCTGGCGGCCGGCCTGGATCTACTGTCCCTGGACACCACCCTGGACATCGCCTCGGCGTCCGACTTCGGCGCCCTCGATCTCGAAGCCGAGCTGCTCGGCGGTCAGCTGGCGTCCCCCTCGCTGCGCCTGGTCGATGGCGAGATCCAGGATGGCGAGATCCGCTGGGAGGGCTTCGACCTGGCCCGCCTGCTGGCCTTCATCGACGTCGGCGGACTGACGGGAACCGGCATCATGGACGCCACCTTCCCGGTCGTAGCCGAGGAAGGCGGCGTGGCGGTGCGCGGCGGGCAGTTCGCGGCCCGCGCTCCCGGCCGGCTCGCCTATGACAGTGGCGTCCCGGCCACCAACATCGGCCTGCAGGCCCTCGAAAACTTCCAGTACGACAACCTGTCCGGCACCCTGGACTACGGCAGCGACGGGTCCTACACCATCGGCCTGGACCTGCTGGGCAGGAACCCGGACCTCTACGGCGGACACCCCATCCGCTTTCGCCTGAACCTTGGCGGCGCCATGCCGGCCCTGTTCCGCAGCCTGTTCGTCACCGGCGACTTCGAAGAAGCCATCGTCGAGCGCCTGCGCGCCGGAGAGACGCCCATCGAGGAGACCCCGCCGACGACCACGCCACCGATCCGGGAAGAGCCGCGCCCATGAGCGCCCGGAAAGAGTCACTCCAGGGCCATGATTCGCGGGCACACTGGAACCTCTGTCGGCCCGCCGTTGTCGATGTCGGTTCAGTCCGCATTCATCCTCGAGTCGCTAAGGTGCTAACCTCGGAACAGGCGCCACAACGGGAGCGAAACCGAACATGTCCAAGCATCTGAATATCCTGGTGGCCTTCGTGGCCGCGAGCCTCGCGATGGGCTGCACGCCCACCGTGAAGGTCGAGGCGCCGGACAAGCCCATCGAAATCAACATGAACGTGAACATCAAGCACGAAATCCTGGTCAAGGTGGAACGGGAAGTCGAAGAGATGTTCGAAGACGAGGAGCTGTTCTGATGAACGCAGCGAACCGGAATCACGCACGAAATACCGGCGCACGCGGCCGACTGCCGCGCGTCGCCGCCCTGCTGTTCGGCCTGTTCCTGAGCCTGTCGGCGGCCGCCGCCTCGCTCGACTCGGCCAAGAGCGACGGCTGGATCGGTGAAAAGCCCGACGGCTACCTGGGCCTGGTGCGCAACGACGCGCCGGGTGACGTCAAGGCCATGGTCGACGACGTGAACGGCAAGCGCCGCCAGCGTTACCAGGAGATCGCCAAGCAACAGGGCGCCCCCCTGTCCGAAGTGGAAAAGGTCGGCGGGCAGACCGCCATCGACAAGACCGCGCCCGGCCATTACGTGATGGACCTCTCGGGCCGCTGGCGCAAGAAGTAGGAGTTCCCATGAAAACACTGGCTTCGATCGCCGCCCTAGGGGCGGCCGCGGCACTGTACGCGGCGCCGTCCGTCGCGGACAGCGCGCCGAGCACCTGCGAGATCTACCCCAAGGGTGAGGACCACACCGACGTGGTGATTCCCTGCGTGTTCAGCCAGCGCCAGGGCTACATCACCCTCCGGCGCGACGACGGTGTCGTGCACGAACTGGCGCCGGAGGGCGAGACCGTGGGCAACTACACCGACCAGGACGGCCGCCCCGTGTACCGCCAGAGCGGCCTGGGCGACCAGGGGCTGATCTTCCGCTTCCCGGACGAGTCGGTGTTCGTCTACTGGGGCCAGGAGGCGCTGAAACCGGCGGACCCCGACAATCCCACCTGGCCGTTCACCACCGCGGACTACGACGCCACCACCCTGCTGCCCTGCCGCAAGCTCGACGACAGCGCCTCGGGCAGCTGTCCCGCGGGCATCACGCGTATGGAAGGCGGCCAGGCTTCGATCACGGTCAAGAGCCTGGATGACGAGACATTCACCATCAACTTCATGAGCGACTACACCAACGCCGCCAACCGCGAGGTCGAGGCCACGCTGGAAGGCGACACCTGGACGGTGGTCATCGACGGCGAAGACGAGTACATCGTGCCGCTGGCGGCGATCGAGGGTGGGTGAGATGGAGCGGCGGATCCGATAGCCCGCCGTCCGGCAGGCCCGTTAGCGTCAAGGACCTCCACCCCCGCCCCAAAAAAAACGCCCCGCGATCGCGGGGCGTTTTTCATTTCGTCGAGCCGGTGGCTCAGTCTTTCTTTTCGCCGTCCACTTCCTCGAACTCGGCGTCGACGACATCGTCTCCGGCCGGGGCCTCGGGCGCTTCACCAGCTTCGCCGGCGCCCGCCTGGGCGGCCGCGGCGGCCTGCTGGTAGATCGGCTGGCTGGCCTCGGTGAGCTTCGACACGGCCTGCTCGATGGCGTCCTTGTCGTCGCCCTTCATGGCCTGCTCGACGCCTTCGATGGCGGACTCGACCGCAGCCTTTGCACCGGCATCGGCGGCGTCGCCCAGTTCTTCCAGGGCCGAGCGGGTGGCATGGACCATGGCGTCGGCGTTGTTGCGCGCGGTGACGATTTCCTGGAACTTCCGGTCCTCCTCGGCGTGCAACTCGGCGTCCTGCACCATCTTCTGGATCTCTTCGTCGGACAGGCCGGAACCCGCCTTGATCTCGATCCGCTGCTCCTTGCCGGTGGCCTTGTCCTTGGCGCTCACGTGCATGATGCCGTTGGCGTCGATGTCGAAGGTGACCTCGATCTGCGGCATGCCGCGACGGGCGGGCTGGATGCCGGCCAGGTCGAAGCGCGCCAGGGACTTGTTGGCGCTGGCCATCTCGCGCTCGCCCTGCAGGACGTGCACGGTGACGGCGGTCTGGTTGTCCTCGGCCGTGGAGAAGGTCTGCGACGCCTTGGTCGGGATCGTCGTGTTCTTCTCGATCAACTTGGTCATCACGCCGCCCAGGGTCTCGATACCCAGGGACAGGGGCGTGACGTCCAGCAGCAGCACGTCCTTGACGTCACCGGCCAGCACGCCACCCTGGATGGCGGCGCCCACGGCGACGGCCTCGTCCGGGTTCACGTCCTTGCGCGGCTCCTTGGCGAAGAACTCGCTGACGGCCTTCTGCACCATCGGCATGCGGGTCTGGCCACCCACCAGGATCACGTCCTGGATGTCGGAGACCTTCAGGCCGGCGTCGTCCAGGGCCGTGCGGCAGGGACCTATGGTGTTCTTGACCAGGTCCTCGACCAGGGCCTCGAGCTTGGCGCGGGTGAGCTTGATGTTCAGGTGCTTGGGACCGGAAGCGTCGGCCGTGATGTACGGCAGGTTCACCTCGGTCTGCTGCCCGGAAGACAGCTCGATCTTGGCGCGCTCGGCCGCTTCCTTCAGGCGCTGCAGGGCCAAAGGGTCGTTGCGCAAGTTGACGCCCTGGTCCTTCTTGAACTCCTCGACCAGGTAGTCGATGACGCGCTTGTCGAAGTCCTCACCACCGAGGAAGGTGTCCCCGGACGTGGACAGCACTTCGATCTGGTGCTCGCCCTCGACCTCGGCAATCTCGATGATGGAGATGTCGAAGGTGCCGCCGCCCAGGTCGTAGACCGCGACCTTGCGGTCACCGCCCTTCTTGTCCATGCCGTAGGCCAGCGCGGCGGCCGTGGGCTCGGAGATCACGCGGCGCACGTTGAGGCCGGCGATCTTGCCCGCGTCCTTGGTGGCCTGGCGCTGGGGGTTGTTGAAGTAGGCCGGGACGGTGATCACCGCTTCGGTCACTTCCTCGCCCAGGTAGTCCTCGGCGGTCTTCTTCATCTTCATGAGCACGCGCGCGGAAATCTCCGGCGGCGCCAGCTTCTTGCCGTCCACTTCCACCCAGGCATCACCGTTGTCGGCAGCCACGATGTCGTACGGAACCAGGTCGCGGTCCTTCTGCACCACGTCCTCGGCGAACTTGCGCCCGATCAGCCGCTTGACGGCGAACAGCGTGTTCTTGGGGTTGGTGACGGCCTGGCGCTTGGCGGACTGACCCACCAGCACTTCGTCGTCCTTGGTGAAGGCCACGATGGACGGGGTCGTCCGGTCGCCTTCCGAGTTTTCGATGACCTTCGGCTTGCCACCCTCCATCACTGCGACGCAGGAGTTGGTGGTGCCGAGGTCGATTCCGATGATCTTGCCCATCTCGAATCTCCCGATCAAAAAAGTTGATGACTGATGGCTATCAAAGTGGGGGCCGGTCCGCCGATTTCAATTTGCGGATGGCACCTTCGTTTCTGCAGTTATCGTGAATTCGTCTCAGCCGTTCACAGGCCCGCTGGACACCACCACCCGCGCCGGCCGGATCAGCCGTTCGTTCAGGCGGTAGCCCTTCTGGATCACGTCGATCACCTCGTTTTCCTTGTGCTGCGGCGAGGGGATCAGGCTCATGGCCTCGTGCAGTTCCGGATTGAAGAGCTCGCCGGCCGGGTCGATCTCCTCGAGCCCGTGGTCACTCATGACCTTCTCCAGCATGCGCTTGATCAGCGCCTTGCCTTCCTTGAGCGATTCCAGCGAAGCCTCTTCCTCGGCAGCCTGGAGGCCTTTCTCCAGGCTGTCTCGCACCGGAAGCAGATCGTTCATGATCCCTTCCAGGGCGCGCTTCTGGGACCGCTCCAGGTCGCGGATCAGGCGCTTGCGCAGGTTTTCCATTTCCGCGTGCATGCGCAGCATGGCCTCGCGCTGCTCGGCGGCCTCCTGCTCGGCACGGGCCAGGGCGGCTTCCAGGCCGGAGAGTTCATCATTGGCGGTTCCGGAGGCGCTTTCGTCCTGCGTGTCCTCGGTCCCGGACACGCCCGGTGCTTCGTCCGTCGTTTCGTTTTCGTTGCTCAATGCTGGCTCCCAGGGGTCTGCAACGGTGGTTGATTCCTGTCGCGGATATGGGGTTCTCCGACGCCCTTTCAAGCAAATGACCCTTGCGCGACCGGTGCGTTGCCGGGACCCTGACTTGGTGCTAGTTTTGGGCGCACCGCGCCTGCCGGGACGTTCATGCTGCTCCATCTCCACATCCGGAACTTCGCCATCGTGCCCGCCCTGGAGCAGGATTTCCTGCCCGGGTTCACGGCCATATCCGGCGAAACCGGGGCCGGCAAATCCATCCTGGTGGACGCGCTCGGCCTGCTGCTGGGCGCGCGATCCGATGCCGCCTGGGTGCGCTCGGGCGAAGACCGGGCCGAGCTCACCGCCGAATTCGGCCTGGCCACCAACGCCCCGGCAAGGGACTGGCTGCGCGAGCATGAACTCGACGACGGTGAGAGCGTCCTGCTGCGCCGTTCCATCCAGTCCAGCGGCCGCTCCCGGGCCTGGGTCAACGGCACCCCGGTCACCGTCGCCCAGCTCGCGGAACTGGGCCACCTGCTGGTGGAGGTGCATGGCCAGAACGAACACGTGCGCCTGGCCAGCCCGGCGCGGCAATTGTCGCTGGTGGACCGGACCGGCAATTTCAGGGAGGTTGTCGACGCCACGGCGGAAGCCTTCGAGGGCTGGCGCCGCGCCGACGAAAAGCTCCGTGAGATGGCGAAAGGCGCCGCCCTGCCCCCCTCCGAACTCGAATTTCTGGCCTTCCAGCGTGACGAACTGGAAGAAGAACGACTGGAGCCGGCCGCCATCGAGGAACTCGAACGCGAACACCGGCTGCTGGCCGCCAGTGGTTCACTGGTGCAGTCGCTGGAGCGTTGCGCCGCCCTGCTCGATGAAGACGGTGACGACGCCGCCGGGCGACTGGCCATGGCCCTGACGGCGCTGGAGCCATTCGAGGGACTGTCCAAACGGGTGGACGAGGCGCGCCGGATGCTGGACGAGGCGCTGATCAATACCCGTGAAGCAGCCGCCGCGCTGGCGGCGGAGTCATCGCGCGTGGACCTGGATCCCGAGCGGCTGGAGGCCGTGGAATCACGCCTGTCGCGCCTCGGCGACCTGGCCCGCAAACACGGCGTGGACCTGGAGGAACTGGGCGCGGTGCGCGACCGGCTGCGCGAGCGCCTGGAATTGGCCGAACATTTCGACGAGGCGCGTGCCGGGCTGGAAAAGGAACGTGACGAACGCCTGGCGGCGTACCGGAAGCAGTCGAAGGAACTCTCGGCCAATCGCGCCCGCCACGGCGAAACGCTGGCCGCACGGGTCGAGGCCCTGATGGGCGACCTGGGCATGCAGGGTGGCCGCTTCGTGGTCACCCTGCGCCACGACTCCGAAATGCCGCCTTCGCGCCAGGGCAACGACCGCATCGAGATGCACGTCAGCGCCAACCCGGGGATCGCGCCGGCGCCGCTGTCCAAGGTCGCTTCCGGCGGAGAACTCTCGCGCATCAGCCTGGCCATCAAGGTGGCCACGGCGGATCACGGGGCTCGCGTCCAGGTGTTCGACGAAGTCGATGCCGGCGTGGGCGGCGACACGGCCAATGCGGTCGGCGACCTGCTGCGCCAGGCCGCGTCGGGCGGACAGGCGCTGTGTGTGACGCACCTGGCCCAGGTCGCGGTACGCGCGGACCAGCAGCTCAAGGTGACCAAGGAAGCGGTCGGCGAACACACCGAGGTCGACGCCGGCGTGCTGGCCGAAGCCGACCGTGTCGAGGAAATCGCCCGCATGCTGGGCGGCAAGGTCTCGGATCAGTCCCGGGCGCACGCACGGGAGATGCTGGAAGCGGCGCGAAGCACGCTCCAGTAGGGCAGCCTGCCCTACTTCTTCTTCGGCCGGACGTAGATGATCAGGGAGTGGTCCTCGATCTCGTAACCGGCCTGCTCGGCCACTTCACGCTGGAGGCGTTCGATCTCGTCGTTGACGAACTCGATGACCTTGCCGGTCTCGACACAGACCATGTGGTCGTGATGCCCGCCCGAATTGAGTTCGTAATAGGCCTGACCCCCTTCGAAGTTGTGCTTGATGACCAGGCCCGAGGCTTCGAACTGGTTGAGCACGCGATAGACCGTCGCAAGGCCCATGTCGTCGCCCTTGCGATTCAGTTCGCGATAGATGTCGTCGGCGGTCATGTGCTTGAAGCGGCGGCGCTCCAGCAGTTCGAGGATTTTCAGGCGGGGCTGCGTCACCTTGAGGCCGACATCCCTGAGTTGATCGGTTTCCAAGAGTGGGGCTCCTGTTTCCGGACCGGGGCGCGCTCCCCGGCATGTGCCATGGCCCCTGACGGGGACGTCCGGTCATTGTATCATTCACGCCCCGAGACCTTATCGAATTCCTGCCGAGAATAATGACAAAGCGCCTGCTCCTTCCCCTGTGCGCCTGCTTCGCGCTGGCCACCGGCTGTAACATCCTCTACAAGCAGAACATCCAGCAGGGCAACGCCCTGGAACAGGAGGACCTCGACCAGCTCGAACTCGGGATGAGCAAGAACCAGGTCGCCTTCCTGCTGGGCACCCCGGCCATCCAGGACCCCTTCCACAACGACCGCTGGGACTACATCTCCAGCTACGCCCGTCGTGGCGGCGACCCGGTACGCCGACTGGTCACGCTCCAGTTCGAAAGCGACACCCTGACCTACATGAAAGGCGTGCGCGCCGGAGAAGGCGAAGAAGTGCTGACGGCCGATGGCCCCGAGGCGGTCACGCCCGCCCAGCCGCTGGTCGGCGTGGACGTTCGTGATGCGCGCGACTACCAGGACCTGGAAATCCTGGGTGAGGAAGGCGCGCCCAGCTGGACGCTGCAGTTCGGCTCGTACGACGCGCGGGTCAACGCCAACCAGGCCAGGTCCCGCCTGGCTGCCGACGGCATCGAGGCGACCATCTACGGACAGGTGCTGGGCGACACCGGCTTTTTCGTGATCCGGAGCGGAAACTACGCGACCCGCGAGGAAGCCCTGCAGGCGCTGGCCGACATCGAAACCCGCACGGGCCGGCGGCCGTTCCTGGTCACGCCGGGCAGCTAGCGCCCGGCAACGCCTATTTCGCCGCGCGGGCGCGGCGCGACTCCTTGGGGTCGGCCAGCAGGGGGCGGTAGATCTCGACGCGGTCCCCGTCCCGCAATTCCTGGTCCAGGGTCGCCTTGCGGCCGAAAATCCCCACCCGGTCAGGCGCGACCTCCATTTCCGGAAACTGGCCGCGGATGCCGCTGGCCTCGATGGCCTCCGCCAGCGTGGCGCCGGCCGGCAGGTCGACCACCAACAGCACCTGGCGGGCCGGCTCGCCGTAGGCCACTTCCACCCGGATCGTCCCGCCGTTCACAGCATGGCCTCTAGCGCTGGAATGTCCGGCCAGTTCATCCGACACCCCCATAGACGGCATCGGCGCGACGCCCGAAATCCCGCACCAGGCGGTCGGCGACGTGCCCGAAGCCCCGCGAGAAGGCCCCGGACAACAGCCCGCCACTTACCTCGAAGGCGAGATCCAGGGAAATCTTGCTGCCGTCCTCGCCCAGTTGCTGGAAGCGCCACTCGCCGCTCAGGGAGCGAAACGGCCCCTCCACCAGCGACAGGGCCAGGCGTTCGTCCCGCTCCAGGCGGTTGCGTGTCGTGAAGGACTGGCGCATGCCGGCCAGTTCCACCACCAGGGAGGCCACCTGGAGTTCGTGGGTCTGCTCGATCACCTCCGCATCCACGCACCAGCTGAGGAACTCCGGATAGGCGGCCACGTCGTGCACCAGGCGGTACATGTCGCGGGCCGAATGGGGAACGAGGGCGAAGCGGGAAATATCCATGGCGTGCTTGCGAATTCAGGGATCGGCAGGGTGATGATGGGAGATCGGTGCGACGGGCGTCTGGCGCAAGGCGCCGCACTATAGCACGCGAACTTGCGAAGCCCGGTGGACGATGGCCTACAATACGCGGTTCGCCCGATCCGGCCCCAGGACCACGAATTCGCGACATGAGCAATACCGGCCAGAAGACCATCGCCCTCAACAAGCGCGCCCGCTTCGATTACCAGATCGAGGACCGGCTCGAGGCCGGCATTGCGCTCGAAGGCTGGGAGGTCAAATCCCTGCGCGACGGTCGGGTCCAGTTCGCCGACAGCTACGTGTTCCTGCGCGACGGCGAGGCCTTCCTGATCGGCACCCGCATCGACCCGCTGCCCACCGTCAGCACCCATGTGGACCCGGACCCCATGCGCTCGCGCAAGCTGCTGCTGCACCGCCGTGAACTCGACCGGCTCACCGGCCTGGTGGAACAGCGCGGCAAGACCGTCGTACCCACCGCGCTGTACTGGAAGGCCGGCAAGGCCAAGGTCGAAATCGGCGTGGCCACCGGCAAGAAGCAGCACGACAAACGCAAGGCCATCAAGGACCGGGACTGGGAGCGGCAGAAGGGCCGGATCATGAAGGGGCGTTGAAGCCGGCGGCGCTGTACCCGACCAGGAAAAAGGCCGCGTTTGCGGCCTTTTTCGATGACGGGGCAGCGTGAGCGACGCTGATCAACCGCCCTGCTCCGCCACCCAGCGCTGTACGCGCCGTTCCAGCATCGGCATGGGCAGCGCGCCGCCACCGAGTACGGTGTCGTGGAATCCGCGGATGTCGAAGTTCTCGCCCAGCGCCGCTTCGGCCCCACGGCGCAATTCCTCGATCTTCAGCATGCCGATCTTGTAGGACACCGCCTGTCCCGGAATGGTCAGGTAGCGCCGAACCTCGGAGCGTACGGCGCCTTCGGGGATGGCGGAGTTGTCGAAGAAGAACTGCACCGCCTGTTCCTGGCTCCAGCCCTTGGCATGCAGGCCCGTGTCCACGACGAGGCGGATGGCCCGCCACATCTCGGCCGTCAGGCGACCGAAATCCATGTAGGGATCCTTGAACTGGCCCATCTCCTTGGACAGCTTTTCCGTGTACAGGGCCCAGCCTTCGGAATAGACGGAAAAGCGCGCCTGGGTCCGGAATTTCGGAATCCCTTCGAGTTCCTGCGCGATGGAAATCTGCATGTGATGGCCCGGGCTGGCCTCGTGATAGGCCACGGTCTCCATGTCGGTCTTCGAGTAGGCGCTCATGTCGGACATGTGCACGTAGTACACCCCCTTGCGGGCGCCGTCGGGGGTGCCGGGCATGTAATGCTGGGCGCCGCCGTCGACCTCGCGGAAGGCCTCCACGCGCTTGACCTCCAGGCCGGCCTTGGGCAGGCGGCCGAACCACTCCGGCAGCTTGGTTTCGATTTCCGCCAGGTAAGTGCGGGTGTCGGCCAGGTAACCTTCGCGTCCCTCATCGGTATTCGGATAGTAGAAGCGCGGGTCGGTGCGGATGAACTCGAAGAAGGCGACCAGGTCCCCTTCGAAACCCACCTGCTCACGGATGGCTTCCATCTCGCCCCGGATACGCGCCACTTCGCTCAGGCCCAGTTCGTGGACTTCGTCAGCCGTCATGGACAAGGTCGTGTAGTTGGCCAGTCGGTTGTTGTAGAAGGCCGTGCCGTCCGGCAGTGCGGAGACACCGGTGACCGGCACGTCGGCAGCGGGAATCTCCGCCTCCAGCCAAGCGATGTAGGCCGTGTACGCCGGACCGAAGGATTCGGCCATGGCTTCCTCGGCTTCCAGCTGCAGGGCATCGCGAGTGGCCTCGTCGATGGCGCCCGATTCCAGCAGGCCACCCAGCTTGCGCTTGAAGTCCGCGAAGACCGGGGAGTCTTCCTCCCCGCTGAAGGGGCCGCCCGTAACGACGTTGGTGGCTCGCTTGAGGGCCACTTCGAACGCGAAACGGGGCGGCTTGACGCCCATCGCGGCCGCCGCCTTGCCCGCTTCCAGCACCTCGTTCATGGCCCTGCCACCCTCGCGGAGACGCGCGATGTAGGCGCGCAGGTCCGCTTCGGTGTCCACCTTGTGGAAGTTGATCAGGAACGTGGGCAGCTGGTCCTCCGGACCGCCCAGTTCGCCGAAGAGGTAGTCGTGCCCGTACCAGGCCAGGTTCTCTTCCGCGCGCTCCGCCTGGAACACCCACAGGTCCCAGGACTCTTGTCCCGCCGGGGTCAGGGCGTCGTAGTCGAACTGCCCCTCAAGGTCGGCGACCGTCGCGTTCATCCACTCGACGTCCTCGCGGGTCGCGGCTTCGCCGAAATGATCGACTTCGTCGTAGCGCTCCTTGCGGCCCAGGAAGGTCAGCTGCAGCGGACTGCGCTGGAGCTGTTCCTCGTAACGTGCGTCAAACCAGGCATTGAGGCGTTCGGTCTCGGCGACGGGGTCGGTCGCGGTGGATTCGTCGGCGGTCGACATGGCGACTTCCGCCGCGTCCCCACCCGCCTGGGGCGCGGAGGCGGCGGGTTCGGCCGCTTCCCGTGAGCCGTCACAGGCCGTCAACAGGGCCAGGGCGACCAGCGCCGCAAGGGTTCGTGAATGGGAATTCGATGGCATGGAGGAAAACCTCTTCTCGTTGTGCAACAGGCGCGCATCCTGTCATGAACCGCGGCCCTTGCAAAGCGGGGCGCGGCTTTAAAGCGCGGGAACTTCCGCGTAGAATGCGCGGTCCTACTGCCGGTACACAGTGTTTGAACCGGAAGTAGCCGTTCCAACGATAGGTTTTACCCGGGGGCGACCTGGCTTCGACGTGGGTCGTGAAACCCGAGGTGCATGCCGAGCTGCAAACATCTCGTAAAACTGATTGCAAACCATTAGTTGCCAACGACGACAACTACGCACTCGCAGCTTAATAACCTGCCGTAGTGCCCTCCGCCCGGCGCCTGCCCGTGGGTACCGGAATCCGGGGGTCGACCCTCGCGGGATCGCGATGAAGTGCGCCTGGCGCGGATTCGTTAAAACCTTTCCAGGCTCGCTGGTGGTCTTCCCTGCCGACCGGGTAGCTGCCAGTTAAATCAATAGGCCGGATAAGCATGTAGAGCCGAAGGCGGATCACTTGCGGACGCGGGTTCGATCAACAAGGGTCGCCTTCACCCGAGAGGGTGAAGTGAATAACGGGGCTCACATCGGTGGACCCTAAAGCCGCCTCGGCGGCCATGGCAACACCGAGGGGTAGGAAGGCGGCCAACGCCAGGCCTGCCCTGTAGAGACTCATGGACCGGCTGAAAGCCGCCTTCGGGCGACTGGAGCCGGCCCCAGGATTCGGGGTTCGATATGCCCCGGATAACACGCCCCGCATCCTGGCGACAGGATGAAGGTATAGTCCGGCCCCTTTCGAAAGATTGGGAAAAAGCCGTCCCGCCGCCTCCACCATTTCCTACGCCCCGGCATCATGCCGGGGCTTATTCTTTTCCTTTGCCGGAAACCATTCGTACCTGACGCTTTGCGCTATACATTGAAAAGGCCCAAAGCGCAGGAAGCACGATGCTGTCGATTCTCGAGTCCTTTCCAACGAACGTCCTCGCCATAGAAGCCACGGGTGAGGTGACGGCGGACGACTACCGCCAGGTCCTCGTACCGGCCGTCGAGGAACGGCTGGCGGCGCATCGGCGCCTGCGCCTGCTCTATGTGCTCGGGAAGGAGTTCGGGGGGTTCACCGGTGGTGCGGCCTGGGAGGACGCCCGCCTGGGCCTGAAGCATTTCACGTCCTTTGAACGGATCGCGGTCGTCAGTGACACCGACTGGGTCCGACGCATGGTTCGCGGCTTCGGCTTCGCCCTGCCCGGCGAGGTCCGGGTCTATGACCCGGAAGACCTGGAACAGGCCAGGAACTGGATCGTCGAGCCCAACGACCCGGGCGAACTGGCGTTTCACCTGGACGAATCGAAAGGCCTGCTGGTGCTCGAACCCCGCGACGAACTGGAGGCCGGTGATTTCGAACGCCTCGCCGCCGCCGTGGATCCGTGGCTGGCGGCCGGGAACACCCTGTCCGGCATCGCCGTCATCGCCGAGGAGTTTCCCGGCTGGGACGACTTCGCCGCGTTCAGCGCCCACCTGGGCTTCGTGCGGGAACACCACCGCAAGGTACGCCGGGTGGCCCTGGTCAGCGACAGCCGATTCCTGGCGGCCCTGCCCCGCCTGGCCGGCTTGTTCGTTCACGCCGAACTGCGCCAGTTCCCGATGCAGGAGCGGGAGCCGGCGCTGGCCTGGGCTTCCGGACCACCCGCCGCGCCCTGAGCTCCCTGTTGACCGGCAGGCTCCCGGCACGGCCCCCGTGCGTCACAGAACGGTCACAATGCGCCCCGATACTTTGATTTCATGCATGTTTCCGACACCATCGGCCGGCGCTGAGCGGGACGGCCAACTTGCCAAGAACCCCCTTGCTGCGCGCGATTCCCTTCTGCCTGTTCCTGCTGTGGGGGCTGTTGTGGTGGCGTAACGGCCCCCTTCTCGACGCCCTGGGCATTGCGGCGGACAGCGACGCCGCCTACTGGTGGCGGCTCGGGCTGGAAACCCTGTTGTGGATCGCCGGCGCTTCCCTGTTCAACCAGTTTCTTCGCTTTGTGGTTTACGACCGCGTGGTGGCGCGCGCCCTGGGCGGCCCCGTGCCGGAGGTGCTCAAGGCGCTGACGGCGGTGCTGGTCTACCTGCTGGTCGCCACGGCCATTGTCGGCATCGTCTACGACCAGAGCGTCACGGCCTTTCTCGCGGCGCTGGGCGCTTCCGGCGTGGTGCTCGGTTTCGCCCTGCGCAGTCTCATCGCCGACGTGTTCACCGGCTTGGCCATCAACCTCGACCGCTCCTTTCTCATCGGCGACTGGGTGAAGGTCAACGAGGGCGTCTCGGGCATCGTCATCGGCCAGATCACCGAGATCGGCTGGCGTTGCACCACCCTCCAGACCGAAGAGAAAACCAACGTCATCATCCCGAATGGGCTGCTCGGGCTGGAACGCCTGGTGAACATCACCAATCCACCCGGCCCGACGCGATTCGAGCGCACGGTCACGGTGGATTTTTCCGTACCCCCGCCCCGGGTGAAACGCGTGTTGCTCGCCGCGCTCAGGGAACTGGAGGACGTCCCCGGATTCGTGATGGAGCCGGAGCCCGTGGTCCTGGTCGGAGGCACCAGCACGCGCGGCGTGGAGTACCGCTTGCGGTACTGGATCCTGCCCTGGGGGCCGATTTCTCCGACCACCGCGGAGGACCGGGTCTACAGCGCCGTCCTCAAGCACCTGTTCACTTCCGGCATCGGACTCGCCTATCCCAAGCGCGACGTCTACACCGCCGAGATGCCGCCACGCCAGTTCGATGGGCATCATCACCAGGACCTGGTGGAATTGCTGCGCAAGGTCGACCTGTTCCGGCCGCTGTCGGAGGAAGACCGCAACGACATCGCGGGAGACCTGGAGCGTATTCACCTCGCCACCGGCGACACCCTGGTGCGACAGGGTACCAGGGGCAAGTCCCTGTTCATCCTGATCGAAGGCCTGCTGGACGTCTTCGTTGAAGCCGAACACGGGGAAGAACGCGTGGGACGCATCCATCCCGGCGAGTGTTTCGGCGAAATGTCCCTGCTCACCGGAGAGCGGCGCTCGGCCACGATTCGGCCCGCGGTCGAATCGGTGGTCTACGAGGTCCACAAGAAGGCCATCCGAGGCCTGATGGAACGGCGCCCTGCCCTGGCCGAGATCCTCGCGAACCTGTTGGCGGAACGTCAGCTTGGCACCGAGCTCGCCCTGCACCACGAAGCCGGGGATGAAGGCCGCGATCCGGTGGACGGCTTCGCCCGACAACTGGTCGCGCGAATGCGCGAATTCCTCGACCTGCGCCTGCATGTGCCGAAAGACGACGAGGACTGATCTGAATCGACCTACTGCAGGAACGCCTGCTCCACGTAGAACAGCTCACAGGAACCCCCACCCGTATCGTCCCGGCTGAGGGACGTTTTCCAGGTGAATCCCTGCTCGTTGCGCGCATCCACGAGATAGCCCTGCAGCCGCAGAAGCTGTCCGTCACGAAGCCCGTCCAGCGCACCGGCAACCTCGTCGTTGGCCGGGATGATGTGCATGTTGCCGCTGTGGCCCATGATGACCCGCTCGGGTATCGGGGGCGGGTCACCCCAGCGCAGGTGATACCAGCGGCCGGACTGGCTGATCTCGAGCTGATCCAGGACTGCCTGGTCCGACATCGGGCCCCAGCCGAGGGCCAGGTCCAGGGACGACAGGCCGGCCCCGGAGTCCGTGTAATAGCGCTTGTGTGACAGCACACGGGCATGGATGTCGAAATGGGCGCGCCGGGTCAGGATGAAGTCGCCATTGCGGAACTCGTCATTTCCCGCACGCGTCTGCTCCGGTGCGGCCGGCGCGAGCACGCCGGGCCCATGCTCGACGGGACGGCCTTCCCAGCGCATCCAGAGCAGGCCTGCCAGGACCACGCAGGCCAGGAGAAACCACCGTTCCACGCTCATGGCGCCCCGCGTCGCCCCCTTCTTCGTCCCAGCCCGGACCGTCAGGATACAATACGCCGCCCAGTCCGATCCCTTTCGCCAGCGAGTCCTGCCACCCATGATCAGCCTGTCCCAAGTCACGCTCCGGCGCGGCCGCCTGGTGTTGTTCCAGGAGGCGGGCCTGCAGGTGCACGCCGGCCAGCGCATGGGCGTGGTGGGCCGCAACGGCTGCGGCAAGTCCAGCCTGTTCGCCCTGCTGCGCGGCGAGCTCGAGGCCGACGCCGGCGAAGTGCAGGTGCCCCGGGACGCGGTGATCGCCAGCGTGCGGCAGGAGACGCCCGGCTCGGACCGCTCCGCCCTGGAGACGGTCATCGACGGCGACGCGGAATTGCGCGCCACCCTGGACCGGGTGCGCGACCTGGAGGCCGCCGGCCGCACCGCCGAACTGCAACCCCTGGTCGAACAGCTCGAGCACCTGGACGGCTTCACCGCCGAAACCCGCGCCGGCCGCCTGCTGCACGGCCTGGGCTTCGCCCCTGAGGACCATCACCGGCCCGTGAGCGATTTTTCCGGCGGCTGGCGCATGCGCCTGAACCTCGCCCAGGCGCTGATGTGCCGCTCCGACATCCTGCTGCTGGACGAGCCCACCAACCACCTGGACCTGCCTGCCATTCTCTGGCTGGAGCGCTGGCTCAAGCACTATGAGGGCATCGCCCTGGTCATTTCCCATGACCGCGATTTTCTCGACGGCCTGTGCACCCACATCGCGCACATCGAGCGCCAGCGGGTCGAGAGCTATACCGGCAACTACAGCGCCTTCGAGGAAATGCGGGCCGAACGGCTCTCGCTGCAGCAGGCGCTGTTCGAACGCCAGCAGAAGGAGATCAAGCACATCCAGTCCTACGTGGACCGGTTTCGCTACAAGGCCAGCAAGGCCAAGCAGGCGCAAAGCCGCCTGAAGATGCTGGAACGCATGGAGCGCATCGCCCCGGCCCACGTGGACTCGGAATTCCATTTCAGTTTCCGCGAACCGGAACGCCAGCCACAACAGCTGGCTGTCCTGGAGCACGCCCGGCTGGGCTACGGCGATAGCACCGTGCTCGACGGGGTGCGCCTGCAGGTGCTGGCCGGCGATCGCATCGGTCTGCTCGGGGTCAACGGCGCCGGCAAATCCACGCTGGTGAAGGCCCTGGCGGACGGGGCCACGGTGCTCGACGGCGAGCGCAGCCTCCACACGCATACGCGCCTGGGCTATTTCGCCCAGCACCAGCTGGAACTGCTGGAGCCCCGCGAGAGCGCCCGCTGGCACGTGGCCCGCACCGATCCGAAGATGACGGAGCAGCAACAGCGCAATTTCCTCGGACGCTTCGGTTTTCCGAACGACCGCGTGGACGAACCGGTGGCGCCATTCTCCGGCGGCGAAAAGGCGCGCCTGGTGCTGGCCCTGCTGGTGCTGCGCCGACCCAACCTGCTGCTGCTGGACGAGCCCACCAACCACCTGGACCTGGACATGCGCCAGGCCCTGAGCATGGCGCTGATGGACTACGAGGGCGCCCTGGTGGTGATCGCCCACGACCGCCACCTGCTGCGCAGCGTCTGCGAGGATCTCTACATCGTCCACGACGGCGGTCTCGAGCACTTCGACGACGATCTCGACCACTACCCGGCCTGGCTGCGCGCACGCGAGCGAGACGCCGGCGACGCGGAAGACGGCCCGGAGGAAACGCCCGTCAACGGCAGGAATGCGCGCAAGGCCGAACGCCAGGCCGGCGCGCGCCGCCGCCAGGCGCTCAAGCCCCTGCAACGACGCGTCGAACGGGTGGAGAAGGAACTGGAATCACAGCGCCGTGAACTCGCGGAGGTCGAGGCTGCCCTCGGTGACGCAACGCTCTACGGTCCCGATGGCAAGCCCGCGGAAGTCACACGCCTGTTGGAACGCCAGGGGACCCTGCGCTCGGCGGTCGAGGACGGCGAATGGGCCTGGCTGGAAGCCTCGGAAGCCCTGGAGACCGCGGAAGCGGAACTGGAGCGCTAGATCACCTTTCCGGGATTGAGAATCCCCTTCGGATCCAGGGTGGCCTTGAGGCGACGCAGCGTTTCGATCTCCTCCGGGCTCCGGCTCAGGTGCAGCCAGGGCTTTTTCTCCAGGCCGATGCCGTGCTCGGCCGACACCGAACCGCCGATGGCCTGCAAGGGGCCGTAAATGGCCTCCTCCACCTTGTGCCGGGTTTCGTCGGAGTCATCACCCACGGACACCACGATGTGCAGATTGCCGTCGCCCAGGTGGCCGAACACCCAGGTCTGGTTGTCCGGGAAGGCCGCGTCGATTCGGCGGCGGACCTGCGACAGGTAGTCCTGCATATCGGCGATGCGCAGGCTCACGTCGAACGTGATCGGCGGGCCGGCATCGTGGGTGCGTTCCACGGCATCACGCAGGGCCCACAGCGCCTCGCGTTCACGCCCGGAATTGGCGATCACCGCATCCACCGCCAGGCCCGATTCCAGGGCCGCACCCATCACCGTCTCGAAATGCTCCGGATCCGCTTCTTCGTTGCCACCCAGGGCTTCCAGCAACACGTAGTGGCCATGATCGCGCCCGAGCGGCGGTGTCACCCCCAGCTCCGGTGCGGTGACCAGCCGGAAGTAATCCCGCCACATCACCTCGAAGGCGCTGAGCGTACCGCCCAGCCCCCGGTCGGCGTGGCGCAGGAGCTGAATCACGTCGTCCAGCGATTCCACAGCGAGTAACGCCGTGCAGCAGCTTGCAGGCCGCTCCCGCAGCCGCAGCACGGCGCGGGTGATCACGCCCAGGGTGCCTTCCGAGCCGATGAACAGCTGTTTGAGGTCCAGCGCGGCATTGTTCTTGAGCATGTGGTTCATGGACGACAGCACGGTGCCGTCGGCCAGCACGGCTTCCACGCCGAGGACCTGTTCCCGCGCCATGCCGTAGCGGATGACCCGGTTGCCGCCGGCATTGGTGGCCAGGTTACCGCCGATGGTGCAACTGCCACGGGCGCCGAGGTCCAGCGTGAACTCGAGCCCTGCTTCCAGGGCGGCCTCCTGCACGGCCTGCAGGCGCACGCCGGCCTGGACGGTCATCGTGCGACCGGTCTCGTCCAGGTCCTCGATGGCGTTCATGCGCTCGGTGGACAACACCAGGTCGCCGGGACGCGTCAGCGCGCCGCCGACCAGGCCCGTCAGCCCGCCGTGGGTGACCACGGCCTGGCCCTGTTCATGGCACGAGGCGAGGATGCGTGAGACGGACTGCGTGTCGCGTGGACGCACGATGGCGTCGGCCGCGATGGGGTCCGGGTTCCAGATGCCGGCGGCTCGGGCGCGGACCGACTCACCTTCGAGCAGCCCGCCCTCCCCGGCCAGCGCCGAGAGTTCGCTGAGGGAGACTTTCACGTCGTGCCCGTGGCGCCCCCGTCCTCACGACCGCCGTTCCCGGTTTCCGGAGGTGGCTGGTGGCGGACGGCCCGGGACACCTGGCCGGCTTCTTCGGGCGGCAGGTTCGCCGGCACCGTGCTGTCACTCCCGTCACGCTCGGCCTGGTAGCGCGGCGACAGGATCTCGATCCCGGCGTCGCGAAATGCATCCTGGATGTTGGCGTGCATGTCGGAGGCGATCCGCGCCTTGGCGTTGGGCTTGCGCGTGTAAGCGTTCAATTCGTAGGCCACGTAGAAGTCGTCCAGGCTGGTCTGAAGCACGAAGGGCGCCGGCTCGTCGAGAATATCGGCCGTCCGGCTCGCCGCCGCGGTCAGCAACTGGTGCACCCGTGGCCAGGGAATATCGTAACCGATGGTCACCGTGGTATGCAGCAGCACGCCCTCCCCGCTGGCCTGGGCGCTGAAGTTCACGATGTGGTCGTTCATGACCATCGCGTTGGGGATGGCCACGTCTTCGTTCTTGTTCGTCCGCAGGCGTACCACGAAGGCGCTGCGCTCGACGATGTCGCCCTCGGTGTCGGCGATGCGCACCCGGTCGCCGATCTTGAAGGCGCGGGTGTAGGTGATCACGATGCCCGCCATGATGTTGGCCACCACCGAGG
This sequence comes from Gammaproteobacteria bacterium, assembly GCA_030426265.1. Classification (GTDB taxonomy): domain Bacteria; phylum Pseudomonadota; class Gammaproteobacteria; order Xanthomonadales; family SZUA-36; genus Marinihelvus. Next base: position 31,170 of record JAUHYP010000018.1, read on the forward strand.
TGGACCCCAGGGACACCAGCAGGCCGAAGAAGATCGACAGGCCCTGGAAGGCCGGGCTGCTGGAGCCTGGCAGGTAGGGAAAGATGATCACCAGCGTGATGGCGATGAGCAGGACCTTCGCCAGGCCGAAACTGGTCTCCGCCCACTCGGGAAAGAATCCCGGCAGGCGGATCCGCTGCAGGCGGATGCCCTCGAAGAAGGCGTGCACCATCCGGATCACCAGCCGCGCGATCAGCACGACCACGAAGATGATCGCCAGGTTGGGCAGGTAGGCCAGGATGGCGCCGACGATCTGCGTGACCAGGGTGCCGACGAAGCTGAAGACGTACAGGGCCACTTCGCGTGACCAGGTGAACTGGCTGAACACCAGGTTCAGCCAGGCCAGGAAGAGCAGGAGGCGCACCGCCAGCCAGGCGTAGTTGACGGCCTTGTGGCCGAAACGGGCGATCTCCCGCTCGGAGAAGATCTGCTGGTCCTGGAACCGCACGGCCTTGATGCCGCGGTCTTCGGCGTCGATCCAGCGATGAATCGCCTTGCGCCAATGGTCCAGCAGCTTCCAGGCGACCCACACGCCCAGCGTGGACAGGGCCACCACCAGGGCCGCGGCCACCCAGAAGGTCAGGTTTCCGTCACCCAGCCAGGGGGACAGCCATTGGCGCAGGGTGTCAGGGTCGAGGTCCAAGGCGCTGTCCACTGCTTCGATTCGGGAACCAGTATAGGTCAAGGCTTCGCCGGCCGACGGCTCGAGGCCCAGAGCACGCCCAGCGCGGCGAAGAACGGCGCAACCCGCTCGAGTACGTCACCCGGTGTGTCCGGCAGCAGGTAGAAAGCAATGGACAGGATGAAGCCGGTCCATACCGAGGCCAGGACGCCGGCCGGTCGCAGCCCAACCCCGGCCAGGCGCAGGAACACCACCGGGCCGAAGGCCGCGCCCAGGGCGTTCCAGGCGAACAGCACCCGGCTGAAGATGGCCTCGGGCAGATACAGGGCCACCAGCACGGCCAGGACCACCAGCGCCAGCACCGCCAGTCGCGACACCAGCATTCGCCGGCGCTCACCGCCCAGGCCCAGGTCGTGGGCCAGCGCCGAGGCCGCCACCAGCAACTGGCTGTCGGCCGTGGACATGATGGCCGAGAGCACGGCGGCCAGCAGGACGCCCGCGAGGACCGGCGGAAACAGGGAACCCGTCAGGGTGAAAAACACGGTTTCGGGATTCTCGAGCCCCGCGTGAAGAATCCGCCCGGCCAACCCCACGAAGCACATGCCCGCGAACACCAGCAGGTACCAGGCGATGGTGATGAGGCGAGCGTTCAGCAACGCCCGCTCATCGCGCAGCGCCATGAAGCGAACCAGCAGGTGCGGCTGGCCGTAGGTGCCGAAACCGATGCCCAGGCTGCCGACGACCACGCCGATCGCCACCAGCCCCACCGCGCCCCCGGTCCAGTCCATCTGCTCGGGGGTGCTGGCGGCGCGCAGGCCTTCGACGAAACCCGCCGGACCGCCCACGGCCACCAGGGCCACGGCCGGGAGCAGCAAGGCCGTGAAGGCCATCAGCAGGCCCTGGACGGTGTCGGTGACGCTCACGGCCCAGAAGCCACCCAGCAGGGTGTAGACCCCGATGATGACCGCCCCGAGGATCACGCTTTCGGTCATGCCCATGCCGAAGGTGCTGGAGAAGGTGTTGCCGGCGCCCTGGAACTGCGCCGCGACATAGACCGCGAAGGTCGCGATCACGATCAGGGAGCCGGACACCACGATGGCGTTCCGAAGCCGGCCCGATGACGCCTGGGCGAGAAAGTCCGTCAGCGTGAGCTGGTCGTGCGCGCGGCTGTGCGCCATCAGGCGGGGGCCGATCCAGAACCAGGCCACCAGCATGCCGCTGATCGATCCCAGCGCGATCCATACCACCCGCAGACCCAGGGCGTAGGCCGCTCCGCTCAGCCCCAGCAGCGTCCAGGCCGACGAGGCGCTGGAGGCGTAGCTGATGGCGGCGGTCAAGGCGCCGAGGCGACGGCCGCCCAGGAAGAAGTCCGCTTCGTCCCGGGTCCGTCGGCTCGCCCACAGGCCGATCCCGATGAGCAGGAACTTGTAGGCGACGAGCGTCACGATGACGACGGTGGTCTTGTCCACGGCGGGCCCCGATTCGTTCTTGTTGAAACGATTGTTGCACAATGGACGGATTCGAGATTCGAGGCCTTCCCGTGAGCACCCCCAACGACATCCAATCCCAGTTTCTCGTCGCCCGCCAGGCCTACGCCGCCGGCCGGTTCGACGACGTCATCGTCGGCTGCAACCGGCTGATTCGGCAGACGGGCCCGCGCGAGGAAATTCTCAACCTGATGGCCGTCGCCCTGCTTGCCCAGGGGCGCGCGCTGGAAGCCGCCCGGACGCTGTCGAAAGCACTGGAGCGCAATTCACGCTCCACCGGCCTGCTGCTGAACGCCGCGCGTGTCGACCTGGTGCTTGCCGACCGCCGCGCCGCCAAGCGCCATGCCCTGGAGGCCGTTCGGCACGGCCGCAACGACCCCCGGGTGCTGTACCAGGCCGCGATTTTCTGCCGCCAGTGCGGCGACTACGACCAGGCCCTGCGCCTGGCGCGCGCCTGCCAGTCGCTGGCGCCGAAGCTCGCCGAGGCCCATCACCTGGAAGGCTCCATGCACCTGGACCGTGGCGACACCGAGGCCGCCCGTGCGGCGCTGGACGCTGCCTTGCAGGCGCAACCCGGTTTCGCCCGGGCCCTCGCCGACCTGGCGAGCCTGCACGGCGACCTGTCCGAACAGCCCGATGTGCGCGACCGGCTCGAGCAGGTTGCGCTCAATGGCCCCTCGGCCTGGGATCGCTCGTCGGCGCTCTTCGCCCTGGCGGGCGCGCGCCACAAGGCGGGTCAGTTCGAGTCCGCGGCGGAAACCTACCGGCGCGCCAACAGGGAAGGCGCCTCCGTACGTCCTTTCGATCTTTCCGGCTGGGAACGCAAGCAGGAAGAAACCCTGGCGCAATGGGCGGAACTCACGCCCCGCGGGGCGCCGGGCCAGGGGGAAGGTGCGCGACTCGTGTTCCTGGTCGGCATGCCCCGTTCCGGGACCAGCCTGTGCGAACAGGTCCTGGCCGCGCACCCGGACGTGCTGGCCTGCGGAGAGCTGACCACCATGGACGCCATCGAAAAGCACAGTCCCGACAAGGCCACGCTGGAGGACCGCCGGCGTCGCTACCTGGCCGCCCTGCCCCCGGACCACGCCGGCAAGCGCCTGGTCACGGACAAGCTACCCATGAACTTCGAGCGCGTCGGCCTGATCCATGAGCTGTTCCCGGGGGCGCGCTTCATCCACTGCCGTCGCCACCCTCTGGACACCATCCTGTCCTGCTACCAGCAGGACTTCCAGGGCGGGGTGCAGTGGGCTTTCGACCTGGACGCGATCACGCGCGTCCATCTCGCCCAGCACCGGCTGATGACGCACTGGGCGGAGCGCCTGCCCGATCACGTTCTGGCCGTCGATTACGAGGCGCTGGTCGAGGACCTGGAAAAGGAAGCCGGGAGACTGTCTGACTTTCTCGGGCTGGAACGCACCGCCGACATGCTCGCCCCGCACCAAAACGAGCGCACGGTACAAACCGCCAGCCGCCAGCAGGTGCGCCAGCCCGTGTACCGGGATTCGGTGGAGAAATGGCGGCCCTACGCCGACCTGCTGGCAGGTTCGAAATCCCGGCTCGAGGAGGCCGGCATTCTGCAGAGTGAGATGACCCCATGAAAATGCTGTTCTACAGCGCGCGTCCCTACGACCGCGAGTCGATGGATGCCGTGGCCGCGTCGCATGGCCACGAGTTCGACTACGTCGAAGCCGGACTCAGCCTCGAGACCACGGTGCTGGCCAAGGGCTACACGGCCGTGTGCGGCTTCGTGAACGACCGTTTCGACGCCGCCGTGCTCGAGCAACTCTCACAGGGGGGCGTGGGCCTGGTCAGCCTGAGATGCACGGGGTTCAACAATGTCGACCTCGAAGCGGCGCGCAAGCTTGGCATGCAGGTCGCTCGGGTCGCCGAGTATTCCCCCTACTCCGTGGCCGAATTCACGGTCAGCCTGATCCAGGTGCTCAACCGGAAACTGCACAAGGCTTACATCCGCGCCCGCGAGGATCACTTTCTGCTGGACGGACTGCTGGGGTTCGACCTCCACGGCAAGACCGTCGGCATTTGCGGCACGGGCAAGATCGGCGCGGTGCTGGCGCGCATTCTCGACGGCTTCGGCTGCCGCCTGCTCGGCCACGACCTGGCGCCCAATGACGCCTGTGTGAGACTCGGAATGCGCTACACCGGTCTCGACGACCTGCTGGCGCAATCCGACATCGTCAGCCTTCACGTACCCCTGGTTCCGGACACCCACCACATGATCAACGCCGAGTCCCTGGCGCGGATGAAGCCCGGCGCGTTCCTGATCAACACCAGCCGCGGCGCCCTGGTCGACACACGCGCCCTGATCGAGGCGCTCAAGTCGGGGCACCTCGGAGGCGCCGCCCTGGACGTTTACGAGGAGGAAAGCGGCATCTTTTTCCAGGACCACATGGGCGAGGTGATGAAGGACGACGTGTTCGCCCGCCTGCTCAGTTTCCCCAACGTGGTCGTCACGGGACACCAGGGCTATTTCACCCGCGAGGCCCTGGCGGACATCGCCGCGGCGACGGTCGCCAATCTCGATGACTACGCGGACGGCAGGACCAACGCCAACTGGCTGACGACGACGGACTGAAGAGCACGCGCCTTCACGCCCACGGCGACCGCCGGACTGGTAAAATGCGCGTCATCTACAACGCCTCGGGGGGAATCCGATGCCCAAGTTCCAAATCCGCGTGGCCCTGGCGGCCGCGCTGCTCTCACTTTTTGCCCTGCCGGCCCTGGCCCAGGACCGGCTGACCATGAACAACGGTGACGTGATCACCGGCAAGGTCACCGGTATGACCGATACCACGGTGACCATCGAACCGTCCTACGCCAGTGGCCCGGTGGAGATCACGCTGGACGAAGTGACCAGCGTCGACATGTCCGAAGGCGACCTCCTGGTCACCCTGGATGACGGCACCGAGTTGCCCGGCCGCGTGGCCACCGATTCCACCGGCAGGCAGGTCGTGGTCTCGCCCGAAGGCGACTCCCGCGCGGTCACCCTGGAGGAAATCGCGTCCATGGCACCGCCGACGCCATGGTTCGAGTGGGCCCTGAAGGCCGACTTCAACGCGACCATGAACCAGGGCAACACGGATTCGCAGAACACGTTGCTGTTCATCGACGGCGGCGCGCGCTGGGGCGACCACCGCCATCACGCCGACCTGACCTTCCGGCGCGAGGAGACCGACGACATCCGGACCAAGGAGCAGGACCTGTTCAACTACTCCTACAACTGGATGTTCAACGACCCCTGGTACACCGGCGCGTCCTTCAGCTACGAGCGAGACCCCATTCGCGACCTGGACTACCGCTACACCGCCGGCGTCCTGTTCGGTCGAGACATCTTCAACGACGACGTCAAGTTCCTGACCTTCTCGATCGGGGCCGGTTACTCGGAAGAGGAGATCGGCGGCGTGAAGGACAGCGGCATGGTCGGGCTCTGGGACCTGCGCTACACCCACGTGCTGACCGACGGCGTGGATTTCTTCCACAACCACGGCATTACGCAGCAGTTCTACGGAATGGACAACCTGATCTTCAAGTCCAACACGGGCGTGCGCCTGGACCTGTGGCAGGACCTCTACGCCACCGTGTCCCTGCGCTACGACTACGAAACCGAGCCGGCGCCGGGCAGTTCCAAGGACGACTCGACGCTGGCCGTGGGCCTGGGCTACACGTTCTGAGCCTCTGACCGGCGAGGGTATCGAGCGCCATGGCGGGCTATTCGCATCGCCCCCTGGCGGCCAAGCTCGGCCTGCGTGAAGGCATGCGCGCGGCGGTGCTGAATGCGCCCGACGATTACCGCGACACCCTCGGCGCACTGCCGGACGGCGTCGCGCTCGTCATCGAACTGGAACCGGCCCTGCGATTCATCCAGCTGTTCGCGCCGGATCGCGCCACGCTGGACCGTTTGCTGGCCCCGGCGCGGGACGCACTGGCATCGGACGGAATGCTGTGGGTGAGCTGGCCCAAGAAAGCCTCGGGCCGGCCCACCGACCTCGACGGCAACATCGTTCGCGCGGCCGGCCTGGCGGCCGGCCTCGTGGACATCAAGGTCTGCGCCGTCGACGAGACCTGGTCCGGGCTGAAGTTCGTCTATCGCCGCGAAGACCGCCCCGGGCGCCTCAGTTCCCGGTAAGCGAGCGCACCCATTCGGCCAGTACCTTCGGCTGGGCGCCTTCGCGCGCCAGGTAGTCGGCGCCCGTGTAGCCCCACCAGTCCCAGCAGGCCAGCGGGTTCATCGGCTGGGCGACCGCCTGCGGGAAGGCGACCACGATGCCGTTTGCCCGCGCCCAGGGCAGGTAGCCCGCCTGCTCCACGAAGGCGGTTCCGACCTGGGCCGCGGCCTGGGCGCAGCCATGCAGGGCCACGTGCAGACGACAGCCGTTTTCGGGACAGGACTCCGGGACGAACAACCAGGCTTTTTCGTCCAGCCCGGCTTCGCCCGCTCCGGGCAATTCCACCTCGATCAGCCGGCCCGCACCGTCCGCCGAGCGATCCGCCTCCGAAGGCGTGTCCAGGCCGTCGTACAGGTGGCCCAGCAGGGCCCCGGCCGCGTCGTAGTCGCAGGCGCCGAGCCACGGGGTGGCGGCAGCATCGCAGGCGCCACCCGCGTCCAGGGTCGGGAACAGGTGCCCGGCCGGAATGTCATCCACACGTGCGATCAACGACTCCGGCACCAGGCCCGAATAGACGGCCGCGAGGGCGTCCGCCACCTTGGCCGGCACCAGGGCGTCTTTTGCCCCGTGGAACAGCCAGACCGGGTCATCCTCCAGTAGCGACGGATCACCCGCGGTGCCCGCGGCATGCGCGGCCCGGATCGCATCGGGGACGCCTTCCACCGGCAATGCGCCCTCCTCCTTGCCGGTACAACGCCCCAGCGCGAGATCCAGGCGGCCCTCGGCGCAGTTCCAGGGAATGCCCGCGACCACCCCGATGCCGTGCACGAGTTCGGGGTAAGCCACGTGAATCTGGTGCGCCATGGACGCACCGGAGGAAATGCCTGAAATCGTGACGCCGGCCGGGTCGATGTCCGGAATGACGTCGGATCCCGCCGACGCAGCACCGGCCAGGAACAGCAGGGATCCGGCGAAGGAAGCGGCGAGCCGGCCGCGAAGTCCCTCAGTCATGGGTGTTGTCTCCTTGTGGTTGGCACAGGGCGCGAAACCCTGCACTGATGAAGGGTACCAGCCGCTGGTGCACGGCCTCGAAATCGGAAGAGTGGCACAGTCCGCCGGACAGGGCGTCGATACGCTTGGTGTCGGCGAAGGTCAGGGTCAGCGCGCCGGACCAGAAGTGATAGCACCAGAAGAGGTTGGTCTCGTCGGCGTCCGGCATGGCGCGGCGCAGGGCGTCCAGGAAGCGGCGTACCAGGGGGTCGAAGTGCCGCGACATGGCCTTGCCGCCCCATTCCGGGTTGTTGTTCACCTGCGCGAGCATGCCGAAGTAGGACCGCCACGTGGGGTCTTCACTGACCACCTTGTTCAGCAGCGTATGGGTGAAGGCGTCCACGATCTCTTCCACCGGCGCGGGGTCATTGCGCGCCAGCACGGCGTCGAGGGCGTCGCTTCGTTCCAGGTTCAGCGCCTCGGCGCGCCGCCTTAGCAACTCGTCGAACAGCCCCTGCTTGTTGCCGAAGTGATATCGGACCAGCGCCACGTCGACGCCGGCCTCGCGGGTGATCTCCCTGAGCGAAGTCCCGTCATAGCCGCGCTCGGCGAACAGGCGTTCCGCCACCGCCACGATCCGTTCCTTGTTGGACAGCTTTTTCATCGGGTCTACTTCTGCCGCGGCTCGAGCCTCGCCGCTCCCTATCGCCCATTGAATGCTCCGGTGAAGAATTTTTCAACTACTGTTGAATTTTTCTCCCGAAAGGAGAATACTTTCCCGAATACGAATTTCAACATCTGTTGAAATCAAAACCACACAGTGGGGCTCACACAATGAACACACTCCATTCGCTCAGTCATTCCCAATTCATTTCCGGTCCGGTATTGCGGCGCTCCGCGCTCGGCCTGGCCATCGCCGGCGCCCTGGGCCTGTCCGGCCCGGTCGCGGCCCAGTCCGACGAAGAAGAGCTGATGCTCGAAGAAGTCGTGGTCACCGCCCAGCGCCGCGAACAGACGCTGCAGGAAGTCCCGATGGCGATCAGCGCCTTTTCCGGCGAACAGCTGCGCGACCTGCAGGCCGACAACCTGGACTCGATTCAGGGCGCGGTCCCCAACCTGAACCTGGTCCAGGGCCGCGGCTCCAACTCCAGCGTCAACGTCTTCATTCGCGGCGTCGGCCAGCCCGATGCGCTGCAGTCCTTCGACCCCGCCGTGGGCATCTACCTGGATGACGTGTACATGTCCCGCATCCAGGGCGCGATGTTCAAGCTTTACGACATCGAGCGCATCGAGGTGCTGCGTGGCCCGCAGGGCACGCTGTACGGCAAGAACACCCCCGGCGGCGCCATTCGCCTGATCACCCGCACCCCGGGCGACGAGTTCGAGGCCGCGGCCAACATCACCGTGGGCGACTACGACCGCGCCCAGGCCAGCGCCTACCTGTCCGGCCCCGTCAGCGAAGACCTCTCCCTGGGCCTGAGCGTGCTGCACGACCAGCGCGACGGGTTCGTCACCGACCCGCTGACCGGTGAGAAGTACAACGACGAATACACCACGGTCGCCCGGGTGAAAGGCGCCTGGCAGGCCAGTGACAACGTCGAAGTGGTGTTCTCCGCCGACTACACCAAGGAGGACGTGGCCCTGACCCTCGGTCGCGCCGAGGCCCCGCTGGTCAGCGTGGACCTCGCGCTCGGCACGGTGGTGCGATTCGTGCCTTCCAGCGATGAATACAACTTCGAGACCAGCACCGACATGGGCGGCCTGGGCGGCCAGCGGACCGATCACTGGGGCGGCAATGTCACCGTCAACTGGGCCATCAACGACGGCCTGGACTTCAAGTCCATTACCGCTTACCGCGACCTCCAGGCCGACAACTACGTCGACATCGACGCCACCACCCTGCAGCTGGGCAACGTGTTCGTCGGTATCGACCAGGACCAGTTCAGCCAGGAATTCCAGCTGCTGGGCGACAGCGGCGGCAGCGTGACCTGGGTGGCCGGCGCCTACTACCTGAACGAGAACGTTCCTTCGCACCAGGAGGCCTACGCGGACGACTTCCTGCTGTTCGGTGGCGTTCCCATCAGCTTCCTGCGCACCATCGACGACGACCTGGAGACCACCAGCTACGCCGCGTTCGCGCAGATCGACTGGGCCTTTGCCCAGAACTGGAACCTGGGACTGGGCATCCGCTACACGGATGAGGAAAAGACCTACGCCCGCACCACCAGCACCTTCAGCAACATCCTGGGCAACGCCGACCCGGCCTTCGCCTTCGTCGACTCCGACAGCTGGGATGCCTGGACCCCGACACTGACCCTGGACTGGGCCGCCACCGACAACGTGCATTTCTACGGACGACTGGCGGAAGGCTTCAAGAGCGGCGGCTTCAACGGCCGCGCCAACAGCGCCGCCGACGTGTCGACCTTCGACCCGGAAACGGTCTGGACCGCGGAACTGGGCGCGAAGACCACCAGCGACGACGGCCGATTCCTCGCCAACTTCGCCGTGTTCCAGAGCGAATACGAGGACTTCCAGGCCCGCGTCTCCGTGGGTGACGGCATCGATTTCCGCTTCCCGGTGCTGAACGCCGCGGAGCTGGACATCACCGGCGCCGAGGTGGAGATCGCCTGGCTGCCCATCGACCCGCTGCAGCTGACCACGCAGATCGGCTGGCTGGACAGCGAGTACGGCGGGGAAGGCTTCAGCGGCGCCGACGGCATCGCCGACGAGCCGGCCTTCTCACCGGAATGGACCGCGCGCTTTGGCGCCATCTGGACGGTCGACCTCTCAGGCGGCGCGGCCATCCGCATCGGCGCCGACGCCAACTACCGTGACGCCATGCAGCTGAGCGTGGAAAACTCGCCCGTGCTGAATGAAGGCGATTACTGGCTGGCGAACGGCTTCGTGAGCTGGGTCAGCGCCGACGACCACTGGACCGTGACGGCCGGCATCAAGAACGCCACCGACGAGGTCTACAAGGTCGAAGGCCAGGACTTCCGCAGCGTGGGCAACATCCAGACCGCCTACTACGGCGATCCGCGCACCTGGACCCTGTCCCTGGACTACCGCTACTGAGCCTTGCCGGGGGCGGGCCCTGCCCGCCCCCGCGCTCCCAAGCCGGCGACCTGTACAGGCGAAACGCCTCGTGACCAGCGCCTCACGTCTTGCCCCTCGCGACCCGCGAGCGGCGTACCCTGCGGAACTCCCGGAATAGAATGCCCCCGATGAGCGACCTCTCTACACCAACGAGTACGTCGAACGCCGCCCCCGTACCGGGCCGTGCGCTGGCATTGTTCATGCTGGTGGTGGTGTACACCTTCAATTTCATCGACCGCCAGATCGTGGGCATCCTGGCCGTGCCCATCAAGGCCGACCTGGCCCTGAGCGACGCGCAGCTCGGCCTGATGGGCGGTCTCGCCTTCGCCCTGTTCTACACGGGCCTGGGCATTCCCATCGCGATGCTCGCCGATCGCACCAGCCGTACCTGGATCATCACCGGCGCCCTGGCGGTCTGGAGCGCCATGACGGCGGCCTGCGGACTGGCCCAGAATTTCTGGCAGCTGTTCCTCGCCCGCCTGGGCGTGGGCGTGGGCGAAGCGGGCGGCGTCACGCCGGCCTATTCCCTGCTGATGGATTACTACCCGCCGGGCCAGCGTGCCCGCGCTATGAGCCTTTATTCCTTCGGCATTCCCATCGGCAGCGCCCTGGGCATCGTCTTCGGCGGCGTCATCGCGAGCCTGGTGGACTGGCGTTTCGCCTTTTTCGCCGTCGGCATCGCAGGCGTCCTGCTGGCGCCGGTGTTCCGGCTTCTGGTGCGCGAGCCCGAGCGCGGCCGCTTCGACCAGGCCGCCACCACCAAGCCCCCCGGCTTCGGCCGCATCATCGGCACCCTGGTGCGAAAGCCCAGCTTCTGGCTGCTGTCCGTGGGCGCGAGCTGCTCGTCCATGATGGGCTACGGCCTGTTTTTCTGGATGCCCTCCTTCATCGTCCGCAGCCATGGGCTGAGCCTGCTGGACGCGTCCCTGTTCTATGGCGCCATTCTGCTCGTCGGCGGCATGGCCGGCATGTGGGCGGGCGGCTGGCTGGGCGACCGACTGGGCCAGGCCAAGCGCACGCGCTACGTGACCATTCCCGCCGTGGCGTTCCTGGTATCAGTGCCCACCTACGTGCTGGGCGTGCTGACGCCGACCCTGTCGCTGGCCTTCGTCGTGATCCTCGTCCCGGTGGCCCTGGGCCTGGTCTGGGTCGGACCGACCATGTCCACGGTGCAGCAACTGGTGCCGCCCAACATGCGCGCCACCGCCTCGGCCGTGTTCCTGTTCATCAACAACCTGCTGGGCATCGGCCTGGGCACCTGGGCCATTGGCGCCCTGTCCGATTTCCTGCAGACCCAGTACGGCGAGGAGTCGCTGCGCTGGTCCATCGTGGCCGGCACGGGGTTCTACCTCCTGGCGGCCGGCCTGTTCCTGCTGGCCTCGAGATGGCTCGAGCAGGACTGGGAGGACTGACATGAGTGACGATCGTTTTCTTGCCGGGCGACACGCCCTGGTCACCGGTTCCACCTCGGGCATCGGCCTGGGCATTGCCCGCGCCCTGGCGCAGCGCGGCTGCGCACTGACCCTCAACGGTTTCGGCGATGCGAACGACATCGCGAGGCTGGTGGCGGAACTGGCGGAAATTTCTGGCGCGGCGACGGCCCACCACGGCGCCGACATGCGCGACCCGGTCCAGATCGAAGCCATGATGCGCGGCGCCGCGGATGAGCGCGGTCCCGTGAACGTACTGGTCAACAATGCCGGCATCCAGCACGTCGCGCCGATCGACCAGTTTCCGGTCGATCGCTGGGACGCCATCCTCGCGGTGAACCTGTCCTCGAGTTTCCACACCCTGCGCCTGGCCCTTCCCTCCATGGTCGCGTCGAAATGGGGGCGCGTGGTGAACGTCGCCTCGGCGCATGCCCTGCGCGCCTCGCCTTACAAGTCCGCCTATGTCGCGGCGAAGCACGGCGTGGCCGGACTGACCAAGACCGCGGCGCTGGAAGTGGCGGAGACCGGCATCACGGTCAACGCCATTGCGCCCGGCTACGTCGAGACGCCCCTGGTCACCGGCCAGGTCGCGGACACGGCGAAAGCCCGCGGGATCACCGAGGAAGAGGTCCTGCGCGACGTCATGCTGCTGGCGCAACCTACGAGGCGCCTTGTGGCCATCGAGGAAGTGGCCGAACTGGCCGTGTTTCTCTGCAGCGACGCCGCCGCCTCCATCACCGGCGCCGTGCTTCCCGTCGACGGCGGCTGGACGGCCAAATAACCCGGGACGCCGCACTGACCATGCCCCCCAACGAGGACACACAGCCGAATCCGGCCCCTGCCTCGCCCGCCTGGTTCGACGCCCCCGCACCGCTGTTTCCAGAGGTGCTTGCGCTCAACGGGCGCTGGATGGGCGACAAGCCCGCCGTGATCTGCGGTGACGAGACGCTGACGTGGCGTGAATTTCACGAGCGGCTTTGCCAGGTGGCCAATGGCCTTCGCGCCGATGGCCTGAAGCCGGGCGACCGGGTCGCGGTGCTCATGGACAACAGCACCGAGATGGCCCTCGCGCTGTTCGGCGTGATCGTCGCCGGGGGCGTGACCGTTCCGCTCAACACCCTGGTGGCGGATGCCGGCCTGGCCACGATGATCCGTGATGCGCAGGCCCGCGCCGTGATCGCCAGCACGAACCATGCGCCGCGGCTCGATACGGTCCGGGCGCAGCTCGATTCCGTGCGAGCCAATGCCTGGTTCTGCACGGGTGCCGCACCCGAGGGCTGGCGCGACTTCGCCGCCTGGACCACCGAGCAGGACACCACGGACCCGGAGGTGCCCCTGGCCGATGACGACGAGTGCAACATCATCTACTCGTCGGGCACCACGGGACAGCCCAAGGGGATCGTGCACACGCACCGGCGGCGCCTGGACTGGTTCTATGACCTGGCCCTGGCGCTGCGCTACGACCGCGCCACCGTCAATCTCTGCTCCATCGGCCTGTTCTCGAACATTTCCTGGGCCGGCATGGGCTGCACCCTGCTGGCGGGTGGCACCCTGGTCATCATGCGCGGCTTCGACGAGGCGGAATGGCTGCGGCTTGTGCCCGCGCACGGGGTCACGCACTCGGCCATGGTGCCGCTGCAGTTCCGTCGCATCCTGGAGGATCCGTCCTTCGACGGGACCGACACCGGCAGCATCAAGAGCCTGATGTGCTGCGGATCACCGCTGCCGGCCGAACTCAAGGCCGTGATCATGGCGCGGCTGGCGCCGCGGCTGATCGAACTGTACGGACTCACCGAAGGGGTCATCACCACCCTGGAGCCGGAAGAGGCCGAGGGCCGACTGGCCAGCGTCGGCAAACCCATCGTGGGCGTCGACCTGTGCATTCTGGACGACGAGGACCAGCCCTGCCCTCCGGGCGTCGCCGGCGAGATCGTCGGGCGCTGCCGCACCCTGATGGCCGGCTATCACGGGCGCGAGGCGGCCAATCGCGACGCCACCTGGACCGGCCCGGATGGACGGCGCTGGCTGCGCACCGGCGACATCGGCCGACTCGACGAGGAAGGCTTTCTCTACCTGGTCGACCGCAAGAAGGACCTGGTGCTGTCGGGCGGCATGAACGTCTATCCGGCGGACATCGAGGCCGTCACGCAGGAACACCCCGAGGTCAGCGAGGTCGCCGTGATCGGCATCGACAGTGAACGCTGGGGAGAGTCCCCCTTCGCGGTCTACGTCGGACATGCGGCGCCTGCCGAGGTGATGGAATGGACCAATACCCGCGTGGGCAAGCACCAGCGCCTGGCCGGCGCGGTGGCCGTGGACCAACTTCCACGCAACGCGAACGGTAAGATGCTCAAGCGCGAACTGCGCGAATGCTACCGGGACTGGCTGTCCCGTGATCCCGACGACGGACAGGGCGGAGAATACGAACAATGAACTACCGCGAGCACCGCTACACCAGTTTCGATGGACTTTCCCTCTACTACCGGGTCTACGGCCAGGGCGATGAAGTCGTGCTCTGCCTGCCGGGGCTCACGCGCAACTGCAAGGACTTCGAGGCGCTGGCGACCCACCTGTCGGGCCGCTACCGGGTGCTGACCCCGGACCTGCGCGGACGCGGCGAATCGGATTCCGATCCGAAGTGGAAGCAATACCTTCCGCCGACTTATGTCCGCGACGCCTGGACATTGCTGGACCGCATCCGCGTGCCGCGCTGTACGGTCATCGGCACCTCGTTGGGCGGCCTGATGGGCATGATCATGGCGGACCAACAGCCCGACCGCCTGAAGGGCCTGGTGCTCAATGACGTGGGTCCCGAGGTCAATGCCGAGGCCCTGGTGCGCATCGCCGCCTACGTGGGCATGACCCCGCCCCAGTCCGACTGGGACGCCGCGGCCCGCATGGCGAAGGAGAACTACCGGATCGCCTACCCGGACGGGGACGACGACTTCTGGATGGCCCAGGCCCGCGCCTCCTGGCGCGAACGCGAAGACGGCCAGGTGGAGCCGGCCTACGACCCCGCCATCGGTGACGCCATGCGCCACGCGCTGAAGTCGATGACGCTGGTCAACTGGCTGAAAAAACTCGGTATGAAGCGCATCAAGGGCATCAACCTCGATCCCTGGGACAACTACCGCCAGGTGTCCATGCCCTGCCTGGTGGTGCGAGGCGCGCTGTCGGACGTGATCTCCCCGGAGACCATCGAGGGGATGAAGACCATCAAGCCGGACCTCGAGGTCGTGGACGTCCCGGGCGTGGGGCACGCCCCCACACTCGCCGAGCCGACGGCCTGCGAGGCCATCGACACGTTCCTGGAGCGGGTCCACGGCTGAAATACCCGCCAGGGCGATTCCCCCTAGAATGGAATCCCACGCCCCGGCACGGAGACGCTCTTGCCCACCGCCGTCATCACCGGCGCCAACCGCGGCATCGGTCTCGAATTCGCACTTCGCTACCTCGAACGCGGCTGGCAGGTCCATGCACTGAATCGCGGCGGCACCGATGCGCTGGCTGAAGCGGAAGCGGATGGCCGCCTGTGGATCCACCGGGGCGATCTTTCCGTTATCGAGGACCTGCGACGCATGGCCCGGGCGGTGCGCGAGGCAATCGTTTCCCCGGCGGGTCCCGATGACCGCGGTATCGACCTGCTGATCCACAATGCCGGCATCATGGGCACCGAGCGGACGCGACCCCAGGGCCGGCCGCGGCAAGGCCTCGAAGACTTCGACCGCGAGGAATGGCGCGCCGTCCTCGACATCAACCTGCTGGCCGGCGTCGAGCTCATGATCTCGCTCCGGGCGCAGCTGGCGCCGGGCGCGCGGATCGTGATGATCACCAGCGAAATGGCCAGCAATGCCGGGAACGACTACGGCGGCTGGGCCGCCTACCGCGCCAGCAAGGCGGCCGTGAACAGCGTCGTGAAGACCTTCTCGATGGAACTCGCGGACGAGGCGATCATCGTCGCCTTGCATCCCGGCTGGGTGCGCACGGCCCTGGGAGGACCGAATGCGCCGTTGGATGTCGAAACCTCTGTTGCCGACATGATACGGGTGATCGATGACCTGGGGCCCGGGCAATCAGGCGCCTTCATCGGCCATCACGGAGCGGTTGCGCCCTACTGATTGTTCGGGGCGGAGACGCCGCGGCATGCTCACTCGCCGTAAGGGATCCAGATGTTCTTGATCTCCACCGCGCGGCGCAGGAATTCCTCCCCTTCCCCCTGCTCGGCGTCGAACCAGTCGTGGTGCCGGCCGTGGTTCACCCAGGTGCGCTTCATGGTGTCAGCCGCGGCGGCCTCGACGAGACGGCTGCCCTCGGCGCTGCCCCAGTACCACATCCCTTCGGGCCCCATATGGCCGGCCAGGTGCGGCAGGAGTTCGTCCTGGCGTCCCGTGACGATGTTCAGCGCGCCCGCCGGAAGGTCCGAGGTATCGAGCACCTGGTAGAAATCCGTCGCCAGGAGGGCGTAACGCAGCGATGGCACGACGACCACGCGGTTGCCCATCGCCAGGGCGGGCATCACCGTGGAGATGAACCCGATGAAGCCGGCTTCCTCCGGCGCGACGATGCCGATCACGCCCAGCGGCTCACGCATCGCCAGCGTGACGTTGCGGGCGGGCGTGGCGTGGATGCGCCCGTCGTATTTGTCGGCCATGGCGGCATAGGTGAAGATGCGCCGCACACACAGGTCCAGTTCCGCGGCTGCCTGTTCGGCCTCCTGGCCCGACAGGGCCGCGATGCGGCGGGAAAAATCTTCACCGCGCGCCGCCAGGTTCTCGGCGATGTAGTACAGCACCTGTGCCCGGCCGTGCGCGGTGGCGCGGGTCCAGGCGGGCGCGTTCACGGCCGCCTCAACGGCGTTGCGAATGTCCTTGCGGTTGCCCTCGGGCACTTCCCCGGCAGGGAAACCCTGGGCGTCGTGCGCGGTGAACGCGTAGCCGCCGTCCGGGCGCGACTGCTTGCCGCCGATGTACAGCTTGGGCGTGCGGTCGATACCCCCCAGCCCCTCGGCCTGGCCTTCCACCGGATCGACCGGGGCAACGCCCGGGTATACGGACTGCTCCGACAGGCGTTTGAACCAGGCGGGCTTCACGTACTCGTAGAGCCCTTCCTTGCCCCCTTCCCGCCCGAAGCCGGACTCGCGGTAGCCACCGAAGCCGGAGGCAGCGTCGAACTGGTTGGTGCAGTTCACCCACACGGTGCCGGCCTTCAGCGCCGGCGCCATGTCCAGGGCCAGGTTCACGTTCTCGGTCCACACGCTGGCGGCCAGGCCGTAGCGGCTGTTGTTCGCCAGCTCGACCGCCTCCGCCGGGGTCCGGAAACTCATGCTCACCAGCACCGGGCCGAAAATCTCTTCCTGCGCCAGCGTGGCCGCCGGTTGCACGTCGGTTAGCAGGGTCGGCGGA
Source organism: Gammaproteobacteria bacterium (assembly GCA_030426265.1). GTDB lineage: Bacteria > Pseudomonadota > Gammaproteobacteria > Xanthomonadales > SZUA-36 > Marinihelvus. Next base: position 48,360 of record JAUHYP010000018.1, read on the forward strand.
AAGAAGCTGCCGTCCGCGGGCAGTTCGCAAGGCGGCTGCCAGACACTGGCGCCCTCACGTTCGCCCAGCGCGACCATCTCGCGAATGCGTTCGAGCTGTACCGGGTCGATGACGGCGCCGATGTCGATGCTCTTGTCCAGGGGGTCGCCGACAACCAGTCGGGCCATGCGCTCCCGGACCTTGGCGATCAGCGGTTCGGCCACCGATTCCTGGACCAGCATGCGCGAACCGGCGCAGCAGACCTGGCCCTGGTTGAACCAGATCGCGTCGACCAGGCCCTCGACCACCGAGTCCAGGTCCGCATCCTCGAACACGATGAAGGGGGACTTGCCGCCCAGCTCCAGCGTCAGTTTCTTGCCGGTGCCCGCGGTGGCCTTGCGCAGGATGCGACCGACTTCCGTGGAGCCGGTGAAGGCGATCTTGTCCACGTCGTCGTGCTCGACCAGGGCCTGACCGGCCTTGTGGTCGCCCAGCACCAGGTTGAACACGCCCGGCGGCAGGCCCGCCTCGTCGATCACCTGGGCCAGCAGCACGGCCGTGGCCGGGGTGAACTCGGCCGGCTTGAGCACGACGGTGTTGCCCATGGCCAGCGCCGGGGCGACTTTCCAGGCCGCCATCAGCAGCGGAAAGTTCCACGGGATGATCTGGCCGGCCACGCCGACCGGCTCATGGCCGGGCAACTCCCGCGCCATCAGCTGCGCCCAGCCGGCGTGGTGATAGAAATGGCGCGCGGCCAGCGGAATGTCGATGTCGCGCGATTCGCGGATCGGTTTGCCGTTGTCCAGCGATTCCAGGGTCGCGAACAGGCGGCTGTGCTTCTGGAGCCGTCGTGCAATGGCGTACAGGTACCGGGCACGGACGTGACCGTCCAGCGCGGCCCAATCCGCCTGGGCGGCGCGTGCGGCCTTCACGGCCCGGTCGACATCGCCGGCGGTGCCGTCGGCCACCTGCGCCAGGACCTCGCCGTTGGCCGGATTGCGGGTCTCGAACCAGCCACCCTCGCCCGGCTCCGACCATTCGCCACCAATGTAATGGCGGAGTTTCGCCTCGCGGGCGGCCAGCCAGTCTCGGGCGTGGTCCGTGGCCTCGGACGCCGGGCCGTAGTCCATGGACTCGAAGATGTGCTTGATGCTCATGGGTGCTCCAATCAGCCCACGGGGTGGCGCCAGGCCACGGAGTAGCGTCCGGTCAGATGGTGTTCGAGCTGGCGTTCGATGTCGCCCAGCAGGCTGCTCGCGCCGAAACGGAACAGGTTCGGCTCCAGCCAGTCACGGCCCAGCTCCTCCTTCATCAGGGAGAGATAGGCCAGCGCATCCTTGGCTTTCGAGATGCCGCCCGCGGGTTTGTAACCCACCTTGTAGCCCGTCAGGCGATGGTAGTCGCGGATGGCGCGCACCATCACCAGGCTCACGGGCAGCGTGGCGTTGACCGGCTCCTTGCCGGTACTGGTCTTGATGAAATCGGCGCCGGCCTGCATGCAGACCCAGCTCGCCTTCGCGACATTGCTCAGCGTGGCCAGTTCATGCGTGGCGAGAATGGCTTTGACATGGGCCTCGCCGCAGGCCTCGCGGTAGGCCTTCATCTCGTCGAACAGGCCGCGCCAGTCGCCGGTGAGCACCTTCGCCCGGGAAATGACGATGTCGATCTCGCGCGCGCCGGCCTTCACCGATTCGCGAATCTCCTCGAGCTTGAGGTGCATGGGCGTCTGCCCGGCGGGAAACCCGGTGGAAACAGCCGCCACCGGCAGGTCCGTGCCTTCCAGCTCGTCCACGGCAATCGGCACGAGGTTGTGATACACGCACACCGCGCCGGTGGTCAGGCCGAGCTCCGCCACGCCGAGGCCTTCCAGCAGTTCGCGGCGCACCGGGTGCAGGGCCTTCTGGCAGAGCCGGCGGACCTTGCCGGGCGTGTCGTCACCCGCCAGCGTGGTCAGGTCGATGCAGGTGATGGCCTTGAGCAGCCAGGCGGCCTGGAAGTCCTTCTTGACCGAGCGGCGCGCCGGCAGGGTGGCGGCCCGGCGCTCGACGGCGCTGCGGTTGATGCGCAGGCGATCGAAGCACTCCGGGCTGTAGGGCATGCCGGGATTGCGTTCCAGGCCATGGTCCACCGCCCCCGGGTGCTGGAGCGAGAATACGTTGGTCACGGCAACTCCGAATCCGGGTGACTGGGCCGGCCAGTATATAACGCCCCCCTTGCAAGGACCGAGTCCATTGACCATGCTTGGAAAAACGACCATCGGTCCCTCGAGGGCCGGAGTGGCTCCATGTCCCTGTTCGGCGAACTCGGTCGGCGCAACATATTTCGTGTCGTGCTGCTGTACGTGGCGGCGGGCTGGCTCGTGCTCGAAGTGGGCGCGTTACTGGTGGACTACGCCGGCCTCCCCGACTGGGTCTACCGCTTCACCTTCGCCCTGCTCATCATCGGCTTTCCCCTCGCGCTGGTCCTTTCCTGGATGTTCGAAATCACGCCGGAGGGGCTGCGACGGGAGTTCGAGGTCGACCCGGAACGGTCCATCACCCGGGAAACGGGTACGCGGCTCATTCGCCTGGCGCTGTTGGCGACCCTGGTCGTGGTGCTGCTGAACCTGCTGCGCTTCGCCCTGGGCTAGGGCCGGTCAGTCCACGCCGGATGCCGCGCGGGCGACGAGCGCCGCGTGGACGTCGCGCGCCTGGCCATTCACGGCGCCCTGGATGGCGGCGTCGGGAGTGTGCGGCGGGGCCGAGACCCTGGCAGAGAAAGCGGTCAGATTCCCCGACTCCAGCTCCAGGCGCTGCTCCAGTTCGCCGAGCACCGACTCGGGTTCACGACAGAACCGGTCGTAGTCGAACCAGACCAGCTGGTCACCGTGGCGCTCGAGCAGGAAGGCGTAGACGGCGCTCCAGTAGTCCATCCACCAGTCGGGCTCGAGCAGCGCTTCCGGCGAACCGGGCACGACCGTTCCGCCCACCTTGAACGGCAGGAAGTGCCGGCCGAACTCGTGGTGTCCCAGCCAGTCCATGTACTCCAGCGAGAAAGGATCCTCCCCGTGCCGCTCGAGGAACCGACGGTGCTGGCGCATCAGGGACTGAACGTGGGCCGCCGGGTCGCGAAAGGGCGTGATGATGCGCGCGTCCGGGAAGGCCGCCAGCAGCCAGGGAATGCGCAACAGGTTGTTGTTGTTCTTGCTCAGGTAGCGCCGCCCGGGAACGCTGCCGCGGCCCGCGGCATCACGGGCCAGGATGCGCCGCACCCAGTCGCGGTAGCGTTCCAGCAAGGCGGCCTCGGGTTCGCCCCAGGGGCGCAGGCCCTCCGGGTCACGGACGCTGCGAGGCGCCCAGGTTTCCCAGAACACTTCCTCGAAGGCTTCCGGGCTGTCGACGCCGACCTTCATCCGGTCGCCGTGGGCGCGCTCCTTCATTTGCGCCGGGTCGGGTGCGTGCGGGCGCGACAGGGCGCCCCAGGCGTAGGGCGCCATCACGAAGGGCATGGCCCGGTAGGTCAGCGAAGCGAAGCGGCCACTGCCGTACAGCGCTTCGAGCAATACGGTGGTCCCTGCCCGCGCCAGCGCCGTGACGTACACCGGGCGGTCCACACTGATTCTGGCGACACGCCGGCGCGCAATGCGCCGGTCGAGGTCGTCGCAGAGCGTGCGCATGCCCTCGGAACCCAGCGCCAGGCGATGCAGCATCTGGCTGGCGGGAGAGTAGTCGCTCTGCGGCGTTCCGGAACGCCCCATTCGGGCACGTAACACCGCCCAGGCGACCCCCACGGCCAGCAGCCACAGCTGCACGTCCATGCGCTCCAGCGCCGCCAGGGCGCCGCGCCAGCCACCGGCAGGCCACCAGGCCGAGAGCGTCCAGACCAGGAGGAACGCCCCCGCGCAGAGCAGCAGCAGGCCGCCCAGGCCGAGGCTGGCGCGCAGGATGCGGCCGGCGTAACTGGGCAGGACCTTTTCCTTCCAGTGGTCGGATATGCGCGGCGAACGCACCACGCCCAGGGCGCGCAGCGCGCCGGCGTTGACCGCTTCCACGCGCGCCATGAAAGGCAGGCGGAAGAACAGTTCCACCACGGCCAGGCAGGACAGGAGAATGGCCGGCGCCAGGGCCAGGAGCGTCGGGCCGGTCATGGCGGAGCGGACGGCGTCAGGCGCCTTCGCCCGGCGCGGTCTTGCTGCTTTCGTTGGCGGCCTTGCGGCGGGCGGCCATGCGGCGCTTGATCGGGTACCAGACGATGGCGACCAGGGCGATGAGCACGGACAGCACGATACCCAGGATCACGGCGATGGCGCCCAGGCCCAGGCCCGGGCCCACGTAGGCGTGGGCGGAAACAGCGAACAGCGACAGCGGCACGGCCATCGCGGAGGGAAAGAATCTCAGCCTTCGCATTGGGGCAACTCCTCGAAAAAGTCGACGGGCAGGAAGCGGCCTTCGGAAACTGCGAGGAATCCGCCCTCCTCCCCGTAACGGTTGATGAAATCGAACACGACCTCGCCGTCGGCATTCACCTCGAACAGCCGGCCCTGCTCCGTGGTGGCGACGAGATAGCCGCCACCCGGCACGGCGTCATGCTTGCCGCGATGCCAGGTGTAGAAACTGTAGGGCTCGCCGGGGACGACCACCCGGGAGGCGTAGCTCACCGGGTCGATTTCCTGGATCCGGGAATAGTCCCGGTGCATGTTGTTGTCGAAGATGGTGATCGTGCCGCGCTCGTTCCAGTCCGGGTCGTGCTGGCGGCGCGTGAGGCCCTGGCGCCACCATTTCACCGCCAGGTCATCCGGATCGACCACGGCCACCAGGTTGACCGAGCGCAGGCTGATCAGCAGGTCACCGGCCTCGAAGCCCGGGTAGGCGTCGGCCCATCGCGCCGGCAGGGGTTCCACGTCATTGACGTGAAACCGGTCGAACATCCACAGCGAGGCCTGGGCCTTGTCGTCCTGGCGGATGGCGAAGGGGTCGATGCCCGGGTTCTCCGGCCAGACGTGGTCCAGCAGGATGTGCCGCTGGACAGTGCCATCGTCGACCGACAGCTCGACCATGTACTCGGTCTGCGTGGTCTGGCCGAAGGGATTGCCCCAGGCCCACACCGTACCGTCGTCGCCCAGGGACAACGAGTGGTGGAACGTGCCCTGCGTGCGCCAGATCTCCTCGCCACAGTAGCCGTATCGCACGGCGGAACTGCCACCGTCGAAAGCGGCGATCAGCGAGCCATCCGGCAGGATCTCGACCCCATGGGGATAGACGTTGTCGTCCTGGCGTTCGGCCCAGGCCGTGCCCTCCTGGCTGACGACCCAGCGATTGGCGAGCTGCCCGTCGGGATCGAGCAGCACGGCGCCGTGCAGGCCGTCCTCGAAGTCGAAGGTGCCGTACACCAGCCGGTAGCCGCGCGGTGCCTCCTCGGTGAAATGGACCAGCGGATCGAGCCGGCGGCCCTTGAGATCCAGGCCTTCCAGCACGCGGTAGTGATCGGGCACGGACACCTGGCGCGCCGAGTCCACGATGTGCCGTGCGGGCTTGATGCCGAAATCGTTCTCGATCTTTTCCTTCAGCGTGGTGGCTTCGCCATCGTCGCCTTCGAGGAACTCGATGGACGAGCGGAACAGGCCATAGGGCCAGGTTTCCAGTACGACGGTGATGGCGCCGAACGCGAAGGCGCCCAGGAACACCAGCCACAACACGGCGATGTTCCGGACCCAGCGCAGGGCGTCCCTGTCCTCGGGGGCATTCATGGGGTGATCCAGCTGCTTCCTCGGTGGCGTACGGCGCGCCCGGGGCGCACCGGGGCGCTGCTTCGCGCGGTCCGCCCGGTCACAAAAGCGAAATAGTAAGGGTCGGGGCCACGAGGAACAACCATCGCCCTCCCCCACATCCTCTACAATGCCCGGCTGCGGTCGCAGGGACGCAGACATCACCCGAATGAATCGAGGAGACACACCCGGCATGAATCCACGCATCGGCCTGCTCGCCCTCGCGCTCGTCGCGGTCCTCGCCGCCATCGCGGTCTGGAAATGGCCGGGTGGTGAAGCGGATGTGGCCCCGGAGTGGACCCCACCCGCCACCGGCGTGGAGCCTATCGGCCCGGGCGCCGGCTACCTGCGCGGGGCCCACTGGTTCGGGGAGGGCTGGGCGGTCAATTTCTGGAACACGCGCCTCGAGGAACGGGCCGCCGAAGACTTCGCTACCCTTCGGGCCGACGGCTTCAACACGGTGGTGCTGGTGGTTCCCTGGCCCGGGTTTTCCGCCTCTCCGGGCGAGGGCCGTATCGATCCTGAACGGGCCCGCCGCCTCGAAAGCCTGCTGGACCTCGCCTCCGAGGCCGGCCTCAACGTGGTGTTGCGCCTGGGCTATGCCTGGGACGCCTCGGTGGCCCAGTCCGGTCAATGGCTGACGGTACTGTGGCTGGACGAAGACGTCCGCCAGGCCTGGCTGCGCCACATGGCGGCCGTCTGGGCCCTGGTCGAGGACCGGCCCGAAGTGCGCTTCGCGTTCATCTCCTGGGAGGACCTCTGGGCGGTGGCCGGATTCGGGGACGGTGGACCCGAAAAACGACTGGACCTCGCCTGGCGCACGGGTTTCCAGGACTGGTTGCGGCGTTACGTTCCCCTGGAAGTGGTGAACGCCCGCTATGGCGCCTCCTACACTGATTTCTCCCAGGTGCCGGTGGCGCAGCGCCAGCACCCCGCGTTTGGCCTGTTCTTCGATTTCATCGACCACGCCTGGGTAGAGCGCTTCTTCAGGCCGGCCCAGGCCGCGTTCCCTCGGATGTCCATGGAAGTGCGCATCGACTCCGACCCGGTGTGGAATGCGCCCGGGGAACTGGCCTATTGGCACAGTCATGAACTGGCCTGGGACCTGCCCGGTGCGGAGTGGATCACGGTGTACTGGGCGCCGGCCATGGGCGGTGAAAACCAGGGCGAAATGCTTTCGCCCGAAACGGCCGCCGAGCGCCTGGCGTACCAGATGAACCGCCTGCGCCGGGTCACCGGCGACCGGCCGATTTTCATCGACCAGTTCCTGGTGGAGGACTTCACGCCCGGCTTCGAGAACAACGGCCGCCTGCCCCGCGACCAGGTGGATGACTTCCTGGCGCTGGCTGCCCCGGTCCTGGAAACCCTGACCCACGGCTACGCCCTGTGGACATGGCGCGACTACCTGCACAACGCCGTTCCCAGTCCGGACTTCTCGGCCGCCCCGGAGCAATGGGCCGGCGTGGGAGCTGCGGCCGATGGCATGACCCTCTCGCTCGAGCCGGGAGACCGGCTGTGGCGCGACTTCACCATCCACGAATTTCACGCTCCGGGCGGCCCCGAAAGCGCCCTGCTGTGCCTGGATGCGGTGGTGGACGGGGATACCGCGCCGGACCTTCTCGTGGAAACGGTGAGCGGCGAGCTACGCAGCGAAATCGACGTCTCGGGCAGCGGCGAAGCCTGCCTGGACCTGCCCGTGGAACCAGTGACCACCGTCGCCCTCGAGGCCCTGCAGCCCGTGGCCTTGTTTTCCATGAGCTTTTCCGGATTCACCCAGCCCACCGGCATCCGTGACGTCGACGGGCAACCGAAACCGGTAGCCACGGCCTGGCGCGACCTCAACGCCGCCCTGGTGTCCGCCGACCCGGCGCCCTTCGAGGCCTGGGAGGATGGATGGATGGGCAAGAGCCTGACGGCGCGATTCCGGGCGGATCCCGAAGAGGACACGGAACTCGTGTTCCGGACCCACCTGCCGGGGGCGTGGCCCTTCGAGCCCGAGCTGACCGTGACCGTCAACGGCGAGGTCGTGGGTTCCGCGCCGTGCAACGACGATGGCGCCCAGCGCATGCCGGTGCCGGGATCGGCCCTGGTGAATGGCCTTCAGGAACTGACCCTGACCGTCGACCGGACCTGGCGCCCGGAAGGGGATGAGCGTCGGCTGGGCTGCCTGGTGCAGGGTCTGGAGCTCATCGAGCGGTAGGACCCGGCCCCTTGAGGGAGAGACCGTGCCGACGCACGATCGTCACGGCCGCCGACCCTGAATCGAACCCGGAAGCGGGTCGCCCCTCAGCGTCTCGCGCGAAAGAAAGCGCGCAACTGGTTGCCGCATTCGTCCCCGAGACAGCCCCCCGCGACCGCTACACGGTGGTTGTGCGCGTTTCCGGGCAGGAGATCGAACACGCTGCCGGCCGCGCCGGTCTTGGGGTCGGTCGCCCCGTACACGAGGCGACCCAGGCGCGCATGCACCATGGCCCCGGCGCACATCGGACAGGGCTCGAGAGTGACGTAGAGTTCGCAGCCTGTCAGGCGGTAGTTGGCCAGGGCACGGCCGGCCTCGCGAAGCGCAATGATTTCCGCGTGCGCCGTCGGATCGGAATCGCCGATGGTGCGGTTCCAGCCCCGGCCGATGATTTCGCCGTCCTTCACCACCACCGCGCCGACCGGCACCTCTCCCTCGGCCTCGGCACGGGTCGCCAGTTCGAGCGCCGCGCGCATGAGGCCGGCCTCTTCCTCGGTGAAGGGCGTCGACGCCCCGTCGGTGGCGCTCACTTCAGCCCCCGACAAGTCGCCGTTTGAGGGCCCGGATGGGACGGGTGATCCGCCAGGACGTGGAATGCTCCAGGTCCTCGATGCGCGCTTCCAGGGCGCGAATGCGGTCTTCCTTTTCCCCGAGCTCCACCGATTGGCGACGCGCCACGGCCTCGTGGTCGGGACCGGGATCACCCGCCTCGTCGGGCGGCGGTTCCTCTTCGGGCGTCGCGGCCTGCTGGGCCTGGACGGCCGCCGGCTGCTGGACGGGTCGTTCGTCCGCGGTGCCGGGCGGCGCCTGCAGCCCGAAGCGCTCCTTGAGGCCGTTCAGTTCGTTGTAGAGCTGCTTGATGTTGCCGTACAGCCGGCGCAGGTGCTGGTCACGGCTCGCAACGAGGTTGCGGATGTGCTGCAGCCGCTCGGGGGAGAGCGGCTCGCCGGCCGCCAGGTCCTCGGGCAGGTGCTGCTCGACGTAGATCGTGGAGTGCTCGGGCCCCAGTTCAGAGGCCGGACGGGTATCGGTGTAGTAATACAGCGCGAAGCTGCGGCGGGAAATGTGCCGCTTGTCTTCCGGCAGCACGATGCGCGGAAAACCATGCCAGGAGATCTCGTTGGTCTCGAAGATCACGCAGCGGTTGAACAGCGGCGTGACCACGGAGACTTCATCCAGTGAAGGCGGCAGGTAGGGGTCGCGGTGCAGCTCGATGGAGCCGCCCCA
>JAUHYP010000074.1 GCA_030426265.1 Gammaproteobacteria bacterium
TACACCGACCTGCCCAGCCGCCTGGCCGCCCAGTCCAGCCAGCTCTACGCCACCAACCTGCGCCACCTGCTGACGGATCTCACGCCGGACAAGGACGGCCGCATCGTCGTGGACATGGAGGACGAGGCCATTCGCGGCGCGACCGTGTGCAAGGACGGGCAGACCACCTGGCCGCCACCGGCTCCGAAGCTGTCGGCGGCGCCACCGAAGCCGGCCGCGGTCGCGCCGGCCGCCGTTCCGGAGAAGAAGGAGGCTGGGCCGAGATCCTTCACCGGACCGGCCATCGGCATGGCGCTGGCCGGCATTGCCCTGCTGGCCATGGGCGCGGTGGCGCCGGCGGAGTTCATGGGCCACTTCACCGTGTTCGTGCTGGCCTGCTTCGTGGGCTACATGGTGATCTGGAACGTCACGCCCTCGCTGCACACGCCGCTGATGAGCGTGACCAACGCCATCTCCAGCATCATCGTGATCGGCGCCCTGTTGCAGATTTCCTCCTCGAATGACCTGGTGAAGTGGGTCGCGACGGGGACCGTGCTCATCACGGCAGTGAACATCTTCGGCGGCTTCGCGGTGACGCGGCGCATGCTCGAAATGTTCCGGAAGTGAGGAGGGGATGACGATGCTGAACGAGAACATGCTCCCCATGGCCTACCTGCTGGCCATCATCCTTTTCATCCTCGCCCTGGGTGGCCTGTCCCACCAGGAGACCGCGCGCCGCGGCAACTGGTACGGGATCATCGGCATGGCGATCGCCCTGGTGGCGACCGTGCTCTGGAAGGTCACGGACCACTACGTGGAGCTTGGCGCGGCCCTGGCATTGGGCGGCGTCGTGGGCCTCATGGCCGCGCGGCGCGTGCAGATGACGCAGATGCCCGAGCTCGTGGCCATCCTCCACTCCCTGGTGGGCCTGGCGGCGGTGGCGGTGGGCTATGCCAACTTCATGGGCCACGGCGGGGACTATGCCGGCGCCCTGAAGACCATCCACGACATCGAGACCTACGTGGGCGTGCTGATCGGGGCCGTGACCTTCTCCGGCTCGGTCATCGCCTTCGGCAAGCTGTCCGGGCGGATCGGCGGCAAGCCCCTGACCCTGCCGGCGCGCCACTGGCTGAACCTGGGCCTGTTGCTGGGCGCCATCTGGTTCGGCATCGCCTTCGTGCAGCAGTCCGCAGCGGGCGCCGGGGATTTCCCCGGGCTCATGCCCCTGGTGGCGATGACCGTCATTGCCCTGCTGTTCGGCATCCACATGGTCATGGCCATCGGCGGCGCCGACATGCCGGTGGTGGTGTCCATGCTCAACAGCTACTCGGGCTGGGCCGCCTCGGCCATCGGCTTCATGCTGGGCAACGACCTGCTGATCGTCACCGGCGCCCTGGTGGGCTCCTCCGGCGCCATCCTGAGCTACATCATGTGCCGGGCGATGAACCGCAAGTTCCTGGCGGTGATCGCCGGTGGTTTCGGAACCGGTGGCGGGACCGTCGCGGCGGGGGGTGGCGAGGACCAGGGCGAGGTGGTGCCCATCGAGGCCGCCGAGACCGCGGCCCTGCTGGAAGACGCGAAGGAGGTCATGATCATTCCCGGTTACGGCATGGCCGTGGCGCAGGCGCAGCACGTGGTCCAGGAGATCACGCGCAAGCTGCGGGACAAGGGCGTGAACGTGCGCTTCGGAATCCACCCGGTGGCGGGGCGCATGCCCGGGCACATGAACGTGCTGCTGGCCGAAGCGAAGGTGCCGTACGACATCGTGTTCGAGATGGAGGAGATCAACGACGATTTCCCCGAGGTGGACGTGTCCGTGGTCATCGGCGCCAACGACATCGTGAACCCCTCAGCGTTGGAAGAACCCAACAGCCCCATCGCCGGCATGCCGGTGCTGGAGTGCTGGAAAGGCAAGACCACCATCGTGCTCAAGCGCAGCATGGCCACGGGCTACGCGGGGGTTCAGAACCCGCTGTTCTTCAAGGAAAACACGCGCATGCTCTTCGGGGATGCGAAGGAGACCCTGGAGGCCGTGAACCAGGCGCTCTGATCCCGGCCCTGTCACGCGGAGATGATCACGCGGACATGAAAAACCCCGGCACAGGCCGGGGTTTTTCATGGGCGCCGTCCGTGGCGCCCCTGCCCTGTGACCGGGCGCATCGCCGGGGTGATCAGATCTCCTCGACGTTCTCCAGGTCCAGTTCGTCCACGGTGGAAGCGCGGATGCGGATCGTGCCCGGGTCCGTCTCGTTCTCCTGGGCCGCAGCCACGCCTTCGCTGTCGTTCATTTCGATGACGGATCCACCGATGCGGATGTGCACCTGGCCGTCGCCGTCCTCGACTTCGAACTCGGTGCCGTCGTTGCCGTTCCCCATGATGACCGAGTTGATGACCTCGGCATGCACATCGCCCGCACCGGCAGCCGACATCTTGATGGCCTCGTCGCCGTTCCCCGTGCCCTCGATGCGCACGAAGTCCATGCTCATGCCGCCTTCGCCTTCCTCGTCGAAGTCGAAGCCTTCATCCAGGTTGTCCGCGACCTTCGATACGGTGATCGAACCGGTGATGCTGCCGTCGCCGGCCTCGTCGATGTCGATGCCGTCGTCGAGGTCGAGGATCAGGTCGCCGTCGTCGTCCTCGACGCAGGGTTCCGTGACGTCCAGGGGCGCCGGCAGGCAGTAGCCGCCGTTGTCCGTGAAGTCCGATCGCCAGATCTCGATGTGTACGTCGCCGTCGTTGCCTTCGTCGAGTTCCACCCCGTCGGCACCGTTGTTGGAGAACACCGAACCGGTGGCGAAGAAGACGATGCCGCCGTCGGCGCGCTCGTCGACACGAACGCCGTCGGCGTCGAATTTGCCGTAGCCGGCGTTGTCCACGGTGACGCCGCGCAGGGTCATGTTGATGGAGGCCGGGGAGCCGTCACCGCCACCGCCGCTGCCGGCGCCGCAGTCGTCACCCAGGGTGCAGTCCGACACATGGATGCCGTGGTTGGCCACGTTCCGGACGGTCACGTCGATGAGTTCCACGTTCACGCTGCCGGTGGCTTCGTTCGGCACCTGGATGAACAGGCCCTTGCCCGTTCCCGCGTTGTCGAAGTCGAAGCCCCCGGGCCCCTCGAGGACGAGCCGGTTGGCGCGCAGGGAGGCGCCGGCACTCAGTTCCAGCACGGTGAAGTCGCCACTGGCGGAAATCGTCGTCCCGTTGCCGTAGATGCGCAGCGGCTCGGTGCCGCCGTAGCTGAGCGCGCTGTCGATGGTGATCGTCTGCACCGCCGGGTTGATGCGGATCAGCGTGGCGCCGCTCTCCAGCGCTTCGCGCAGGCTGCCGGCGCCGGAATCGGCATCGCTGGTGACGATGGCCGGGGCAGCCGCCAGGGCGTTGCCGGCGCCGAGCGCCAGCGCCGCGACAAAGGCCGCAGCGGAGGCCGCGAGGGCCGTGCGGGTGGGTCGTGTCATGGATTGTTTCTCCTCGTTGGATTCAGGTCCCCCCAAAGGGAGCAACGAGGATGCCAGCCGGGGATGTGATTCCGATGACGGAACCGTTCCCGTTATGTGTCAGTTTTCACGGGTGAGCGCTGAACCGTCACGAAACGGTCGCAATCCGGTTCGGGTTCAGCCGGCGCCGGAGGCCCGGATGAAGGCGGTGACGCCTTCGAGCAGCATCTGGATGGCCAGTGCGATCAGGACCATGCCCATCAACCGTTCCATGGCGACCAGGCCGCGACGTCCCAGCACGCGCTTGAGCCCCGTGGCCGAGAGCAGGATCAGCGCCGAGGCCAGCCAGGCCAGGCCCAGGGCCGCCACCCAGAGTCCCATGCGGTCGGGTTCGTTGGTGGCCAGCAGCATCACGACCGCCATGGCGGACGGCCCGGCCACCAGGGGGATGGCGAGGGGCACGATGAAGGGTTCCTCGCCGTCCTCGTCCGGCGTCTGGGCCGAGCGCTCCACCGGGAAGACCATCTTCAGGGCGATCAGGAACAGGATGATGCCCCCGGCGATGCGGATGGCATGCTCGCTGAGGCCCAGGAATCCCAGCAGGTAACGGCCGCCGAACAGGAAGGCCAGCAGCACCACCAGGGCCAGCACCAGCTCGCGCAGCAGGATGCGCAGGCGGCGCCGTTCCGGCACCTTGTCCAGGATGGACAGGAAGATCGGGATGTTGCCCAGCGGGTCCATGACCAGGAACAGCAGGGTGGCGGCGGACAGCAGGTCCATGGCGTGGCTCGATGGGGGCTGGGCGCCATTGTACGGAAAGCGACCGTGCGAATCGGCCCTGGCGTCGTCCGGACAGAAAAAAGCCCGGCCGGAGCCGGGCTTTCACGGGAACTCGAGTGTCGTCGATCAGGCCGCTTCGAAATTGGCCGCCACGAAGTCCCAGTTCACCAGTTTCCAGATCTCGTCCAGGTATTTCGGACGCGCGTTGCGGTAATCGATGTAGTAGGCGTGTTCCCACACGTCGATGGTCAGCAGCGGCGTCTGGCCGGAGGTCAGGGGGCTTTCGGCGTCATCGGTGTTGACGATCGCCAGGCCGCCGTCGGCATTCTTCACCAGCCAGGTCCAGCCGGAGCCGAAGTTGCCGATGCCGGACTTGATGAACTGCTCCTTGAAGGCATCGAAGCCGCCGAAGGTCGAGGCGATGGCGTCGCCCAGCGCGCCGGCCGGTGCGCCGCCGCCGTCGGGGCTCAGTCCGTTCCAGTAGAAGGTGTGGTTCCAGACCTGGGCGGCATTGTTGAACAGGCCGCCACTGGTGGTCAGGACCAGTTCTTCCAGGGTCTTGCCCTCGTGCTCCGTGCCGGGCACCAGGTTGTTGAGGTTGGTCACGTAGGCCTGGTGGTGCTTGCCGTAGTGGAAATCGATGGTTTCCGCCGAGATCACCGGTTCCAGGGCGTCCCTGGCGTAGGGAAGGGCGGGAAGTTCGTAGCTCATTGGGTGTCCCCCTCGGGTCATGGGATGGCTAGGGTATCCGAGTGTTCTCACATTGGGACGGTCCGGCCACCTTTAAAGGGAGGCCGGCTCGTCCAGGTAGGCCGCGGCCAGCTTGACGTAGCGTTGCGCCGTATAGGCGAAGAAGCCCCGCTCTTCCTCCGTCAGCGCCCGCACGGGTCGCGCGGGGCGGCCGACATAGAGCTGTCCGGAGGCCAGGGTCTTGCCGGGCGGCACCAGGCTGCCGGCGCCGATGATCACCTCGTCTTCGACGACGACGCCGTCCATCAGCACGGCCGCCATGCCCACGAGGATGCGGTCGCCCAGGGTGCAGCCGTGCAGGGTGACCTGGTGGCCGACGGTGACCTCGTTTCCGATCGTCAGCGGGTAGCCGCCGGGATTGAAGGGGCCGTCGTGGGTGACGTGAAGCACGGAGCCGTCCTGCACCGAGCTGCGCCGGCCGATGCGGATGCGGTGAATGTCGCCGCGGACCACCGCCATGGGCCAGACCGAGGATTCGTCGCCGATCTCCACGTCGCCGATGACCACGGCGGAGGGGTCCACCCAGCACCGCGCCCCCAGGCGGGGGCGCTGTCCGTCGAAAGCTCTGAGGTTCATGCGCCGAGCATAACGCACGGCGCAAGCGGTGGGGCGCTCAGAAGGTCGAGCGCACCCCGAGCACGAAGTTCCGCCCGATCTGGGGCGCCTGGTCCTTGAGGAAGGAGGTGCTGTTGCGCACGTCTTCGTCCAGCAGGTTCCGGCCGCGCAGGAACAGTTCCATGTCCCAGCCGTCACTGATGGGCAGGTACCAGCTGAACTCGGCGTTGAGCAGGTCGTAGCCCGGCGTTTCGGTCTCGTACTCCGCGATGCGGTCGTGGCGGTCGGCGTGAATCCATGTCACGTTCGCCGCCAGGGGGCCATGATCCCAGTCCGCGCCGAATCCCAGTCGCTGCGGCGGGATGCGGGGGACGGGATTGCCGTCCGCCAGCGTGGCGCGCACCTGGTCGTAGAAGCCGAACAGCTGCCAGTGGCCGGCGTCGCCACGGCCCAGGTCCCAGCGCACTTCCACTTCACCGCCGGTGAACTCCGCGTCCTGCTGGGCCCAGTGGCGTTCCGGGAAGCCGTCCTCCTCCTCGCCCGTGTCCTCCTCGAAGATGTAGCCGTCGAAATCGTCGTGATACAGCGTGACGCTGCCGGTCACGGGGCCCTGGTGGATGCGGTAGGACACCTCGTAGTGGGTGTTGGTCTCCACCTTCAGGTCCGGATCGCCGACCTCGAAGGTCTGGGTGGCGATGTGGGGCCCGTTGGAGAACAGCTCCGCACTGGCGGGCGCGCGCTCGGCGCGGGCCAGGGTGAAGGCCAGGTGGCTGCGTTCGTTGACGTGCCAGAGCGCGCCGATGGACGCACTGAAGGGGGTGAAATCCCGGCTCGCCGGTTCCGGCGCCTCGTCGTGATGATCCTCGTCGTGGTCTTCATCCTCTTCGTGCTCGTGTTCGTGCTCGATCAGGAAGGAGTCGATGTGGGTGTCTTCCCAGCGCAGGCCCAGGTCGAAGGTCCAGTCGCCGAAGGTGGCCGATTCCACCCAGAACAGCCCGGCCGTCTCGGTCTGCGAGGGCGGGACGAAGGCTTCTTCGCCCACGGCCTGGAAGTCGTTGTCGGACCACTGCGCGCCGAAGGTGCCCTCGAAGGCGCCCCAGGGGTTGTGGGTGAGTTCCAGGCGGGCGTCCAGCGTCTCGCTGTCGAACACCGTGCCGATCTCGTCGCCCTCGAACTCGGTGTGCGTGTAGTCGGTGTCGGCGACCTTCAATTCCAGCGCGCTGAAGCCGCTGAAGGGGTCGATGCCGGCGATCACGCCGTCGACACGGCGCGACTCGAGGCCGATGGTGACGTTCTCCTCTTCCTCTTCCTCGTGGTCGTGATCGTCCTCGTCCTCGTGGTCTTCCTCATCTTCGCCATGCCCGTGCTCGTGGCTATGGGCGCCGGGAATGCCGTAGTCACTGTCATAGGCGGTCCAGGACAGGCCGACCCGCCAGGAATCCCCGATCCAGGCGCCGCCGATCGCGCCACCCTCGTTGTCCAGGAAGCTGTTCTCCAGGATCCCGGTCACTTCCTCTTCGTGATCGTGATCGTCGTCATGATCTTCATCATGGTCGTCATCGTGGTCCTCTTCCGGATAGAGGTCCGCCGCGCCGGGAATTTCGTAGTCATCCGTGCGGCGCACGAAACCATTGGCGTGGAAGGCGAACTCGCCACCACCGACATCCAGGCGGGCGGCGCCAAAGCGCTGGTCCGCGGCGGTGTCGCCCTGCAGCAGGAACCGGCCCTCGATCCCGTCCTCGGGGACGTCCACGGGAATGGTGTTGGTCACCATGTTCACCACGCCGCCAATGGCGCCGGAGCCGTAGAGCAGGGTGGTGGGGCCGCGCAGCACTTCGATGGTGTCGGCCAGGAAGGGCTCGGTCGGGACGGCATGGTCCTGGCTGACCGCGGCGGCGTCGAAGCTGGTCATGCCGTCGTTCAGCACGCCCACGCGCACGCCCTGCTGGCCGCGGATGGCCGGGCGTCCGACGTTCTGGCCGAAGCTGGCGTCGTAGATGCCGGGCAGGCGCCCCAGGGTGTCGCCAAGGTTGTTGGCCGCTTCCCGGGCCAGGGCGTCGCCCTGCAACACGGTGGCGGACTGGGTGAGTTCCGCCGCGTCGCGCCGGATGGGCGTCGCGGTGACAATGACTTCCTCGAGGGCATCGTGTTCGTGTTCCGCGCCGTGGCGCGGGTCTTCGGGTCCTTCCTGTGCCGACAGTGACTGGCAGGCGGCCGCCAGCGCGACGGCCAGCAGGCCGTAACGCGGACGCGCGGTCATCTTGGTGTTCATTCTTCAAATCTCCTGAAAACGGGAACGACCGTGACGCGGAGCCACGGCCGGGGTCGATCGGATTGCGTTTCAGGAGTGGGTCGGGGGGGCGCGGGCCGAAGGGCCGCGGTGTTCGGCGTCGATCGAGACCGGGTTGGAGGCCGGTGCGAGCACGTGCGGATCGGACCGCTCGACCGGGGCCTCGTGGTGGGCCGTGGCCAGGTGCTGCAGGCCGCCACCGATGGAGTGCGTGGCGCAGAACTCGGAGTCCGCGGACAGCGGATGGTCGATTTCGTGGGCCAGGCTGACGCCTTGCGCACACAGCAACAGAATCGCCAGCGCGCAGCGCAGCCAGTTCACGAGTTTGCGGTTCGAATCACGCACGCTCCCAATATGGGACAGCCTTGAAGGCTTCGCAAGTCCCTGGCGCGGATTCAAACGACCGCTTCAGAGGGTTCCGGAAGCGCTGAGGGGGGTGCTGGAACGGGGCGGCGCGTCTTCCAGGAGTTGGGCGGCCCTCAGCAATGCCGGCATCAGCACGGCCCAGCCGGCCGCCAGCACCGAGTAGGCGAGCACCGGATCATCGATGCACACCGCGCCCAGCCGCTCTCCGGCCAGGAAGGCCAGGGGGCCCCCGACGGCGCCCAGCGCCGCGGCCAGCCAGGGCCGGCCCTTGAGCCAGGCCAGGCTGGCATTGGGGGTAATCGCGAAGTTGACCCAGAGAGCGACGATCCAGGCCGGCGCGAACAGGCCCGGGCCCGGCGCCGTGGGATAGGCCAGCAGGCCGGTCCACACCAGGAGTGTTTCCCAGGTGAAACCGATGAGGGCCGCGGCGGCCAGCAGGCGCGCTTCGCCCCTCCAGCCGGATGAGCGGAACAGGTGGAACGCGGCCACGACCCCGACGGCGGCGATGCCGAGCAAGGGCCGTCCGGCGGCGGCGGAAGCGACGCAGGCGAACCAGCCGATGTTGTACAGCACGAAATTTTCCAGCTTGTTGGTCATGGCGTCCGTCGGCCTCCCTTCATGGGCGCATCATCGCCCGGGGCTGGTGAACGACTCGTTACCCCACGGTGAACCTGTCGTGAATCTGTCGTGACCCCGGCCGGCTCACCGGAATTCAGTCAACGGCCTCGAATCGCGCGTCCGGGAAGCGCACGGTCACCGACGTGCCGACGCCGGGCTCCGACGCGAAACTCACCGTCCAATCGAAGCGGTCGGCCAGTCGCTTGACGATGGTCAGGCCGACGCCGAAGCCGCCCCGCTGCCGCCCCTTGCTGTAGAAGGCTTCGAAGATGCGCTCCATCTCTTCCGGGGCCATGCCCGTGCCCGTGTCCTCGATCCGGACCTGGCCGTCCTCGATGTGCACCGTGACGCGGCCCTTGTCCGTGTAGGCGAAAGCGTTGCGCACCAGGTTGCCGATCACGCTTTCCACCACCCGGGTGGGCGCCAGCACGAACAGGTGGCCGGTCGGCGCCACGTGGGCCTCGATGGGGGTGTCGGGATAGACGATCGCCATTCGCTCGAGCTCCAGGGTGGCGATCTCGTTGATGCTCACCCAGTCCCGGTCCAGGCCCTCCTCCCACTCGCGGGCGAGCAGCAGGAAGGCATCGGTGAGCCGGATCATGTCGCCGGCGCTGTT
>JAUHYP010000019.1 GCA_030426265.1 Gammaproteobacteria bacterium
CCAAGCGCCGCATCCTCGAGCTGTACGTCAACATCATCGAGCTCGGCCCGGGCATCTACGGCGCCGGCGCCGGCAGCGACCAGTTCTTCGGCAAGACGCCGGCACAACTCACCGATGCCGAGGCCGCCCTGCTCGCCGCGGTGCTCCCGAACCCCTCCCTGTTGCGCGCGGACGCCCCGTCGGCCTATGTCAGGGAGCGCCAGGCATGGAACCTGCGGCATATCGAGCGGATGCGCCGCGAAGGCTGGCTGACCCGGATCGCGGACTGAGCGCGCTTCAGGGCGCCACTGAAGCGGACGCGACGTCCGAGTGCCGTGACTGGTCCACGAAGATCAGCCCGTCCACGGAAAAGCCCAGGCCCCGGGCTTGTTCGACCAGCGCTTCCAGGGTGTCCGGATCCAGCTCGGGTGTCCGGGACAGGATCCACAGATAGCCCCGGTCGGGCCCGGAGATCATCGAGTAGCGGTAATCCGCGGCCGATTCGTCCAGCGCCAGCACGTGGTAGCCGCCATAGAAGGGGCCGAAGAAGGACACCTTCAGCGAGGCCGTGTCCGGCGTCCCGGTGAAAAAGGCCTTGCCACGGGCCTCGTCCCATTCCCCGTCGGCCGTGTTCCAGCCACGGTTGGTCACCGTCACCCCGCCACCGTCCCGCATGGCGTATTCGGCGGTCACGGCCTCGAGACCGCGCTCGAAGCGGTGATCGAGCCGGGCGACCTCGTACCAGGTACCGAGATAACGCGGCAATTGGAAACCGGTGACCGGCGCCACCCCTTCCGGCGGCGCGACGCTGCAGCCACTGGCGAGCAGCAGCAGGAGGATGAAAGAGAGAAATTTCACAATGCGCTTGTTATACCTGTGACGAAATCATCGAGTTGTGAAACCCATGGACCACACCCCCTGCATCGTCTGGTTCCGGCGCGACCTGCGCGTGGCGGACAATCCGGCACTGGCCGCGGCCCTGGAGCGCGGCGGGCCGGTGCTGCCTGTCTACCTGTTCGCCCCCGGGGAGGAAGGCGACTGGTCGCCGGGCGGCGCCAGCCGCTGGTGGCTGCACCACGCGCTGACCAGCCTGGCGGAGGCGCTGGACTCGCTGGGCCTGCCCCTGGTGCTGCGACGGGGGCCCAGCCTCGAGACGCTGCGCGAACTCGTCGCGGAATCCGGCGCCCGGGCCGTGTACTGGAACCGGCGCTACGAGCCGGCCGTGGTCGAGCGCGACGCGAAGATCAAACGCGCGCTGAAGGACGACGGCCTGGACGCCTGGAGCGCCAACGCCCACCTCATCTGGGAACCGCACGCGGTCAAGAACCGCCAGGAAAAACCCTTCCAGGTGTTCACCCCGTTCTGGAAACACCTGCGCACCCTGGCGCCCAGCCCACCCGTGGTGCTGCCGAAAGTCGAGGCACGCGCGCCGGATACGATCCCCAGCGGACTCGAACTCGCCGAGCTTGGCCTGTTGCCGCGCCTGGACTGGGCCGACAGCTTCCCGGAGCACTGGACGCCGACCCTGGACGGCGCCTCGCAGGCGCTGAAGGACTTCCTCGACGGCCCGGTGACCCGCTACACCCGCGATCGCGACCGCCCCGACGTGACCGGAACCTCGCGCCTGTCCCCCTTTCTCGCCCACGGCCAGCTCGGCCCCCGCCAGGTGTGGGCCGAAGTGCACGCCTCGGGCGCGGCGGACCGCGACGGCGGCTTCAAGTACCTGAGCGAGATCGCCTGGCGCGAGTTCGGCTACCACCTGCTGTGGCACTTTCCGCACACACCCACCGAGGCCCTGAATGAGGGCTACCGGGAATTCCCGTGGAAACGGGACGACGACGCCCTGGAGGCCTGGCAGCGCGGCCAGACGGGCTACCCCATTGTCGATGCCGGCATGCGCGAACTCTGGGCCACCGGCTGGATGCACAACCGGGTGCGCATGGTCGTGGCCAGCCTGCTGGTGAAACACCTGCTGCAGCCGTGGCAGGACGGCGCGCGCTGGTTCTGGGACACGCTGGTGGACGCGGACCTGGCCAGCAACACCCTGGGCTGGCAGTGGTCGGCCGGTTGCGGCGCCGACGCCGCGCCCTACTTCCGTATCTTCAATCCCATGCTGCAGGGTGAAAAGTTCGACGCGAAGGGCGACTACGTGCGGCGCTGGGTGCCGGAACTGGCAAAACTGCCGGCAAAGCACATTCACACACCCTGGGAAGCGCCGGCGGAGATCCTGAAACAGGCCGGGGTGGCGCTCGGTGGGAACTACCCGAAGCCCGTCATCGATCACAAGCGGGGGCGCCAGCGGGCCCTGGACGCTCTGCAGGCCAACAAGTCACGCAACCTTGAAACGGATCACAGGGCCGATGGCTGAAGCCCCGTTCGACCTGGCCGCCGGCGATGCCCTGGTGGTAGGCGCCAGCCGCGGTATCGGCCTGGCCCTGGCCACCCGGCTGGCCCTGGAACCGCCCGGCGGGCAGGCGCCCCGTCGCCTGTTCGTGACCTACCGGGGGAATTCCGCCCCGGACAGCCTGCGCGTTCTGGGCGAGCAGGCCGCCATCGACGTGATCGCCATGCGCTGCGAACTGACGGACGACCGGGACCTCGAGGCCCTGGCCGAAGGCCTGGGTGCGCGGGACGCCGGGCTGGGACTCACCCTGCACGCCGCGGGGATCCTCCACGAGGGCGCGCTGCAACCGGAAAAGGCCCTGGACCAGGCCCGGCGCGAGGCCCTGATGCGCCTGTTCGAGGTCAATGCGGTGGCGCCCCTGCTGCTGGCGCGCCACGTGATGCCGTACGTCCCCAGGCAGGCGCCCGCGCATTTCGCGGCCCTGTCGGCCATGGTCGGCAGCATCGGCGACAACCGCATCGGCGGCTGGTATGGCTATCGCGCCTCCAAGGCGGCCCTGAACCAGTTCCTGAAGACCCTGGCCGTGGAGGCGCGGCGCACGCGTCCCGGCCTGTGCGTGACGGCCATCCATCCGGGCACCACGGACACGGGCCTGTCGAAACCCTTCCAGGGCAACGTCCAGGAGGGCAAGCTCTACACCCCGTCCGAGTCCGCGCACCGGATCCTGGATGTCGTCCTGGCAGGAACCCCCGAACAATCGGGCCGCTTCATGAACTGGACCGGCGAGCCGCTGCCCTGGTAGCGTCCGGCCAATAACAAACGGAGAATTCCGCAAGGATGCTGTCAGTCAACCAGGGTGCGAGACACTCGATCACCCGCCGGTCACCCACGCCCACGAGTCGCAGCGCCGTCCCCGCCCTGGCCGCGGTGGCGCTGCTGGTGCTGAGCGCCTGCGAACATCCGGAACCAAAACCGTCCTTCGTACGCATCGAAGATGCCAGGGTCGATGTGTACGAGCACGTCATCGTAGCCGGCATTCACCTGCGCGAACTGCCGGCCGCCCTGCCGTTCAACGCCCCGGAAGTGAAGGACAACCACCTCGAATACGAGTGGCGCGTCGTTTTCGATGTCGACAGGGACAACAGTCGGGCCAACGACATCGCCATCGCCCTGGCGAAGTTCAAGTACCCCGGGAGCGAGCCGGGCCTCGGGGCCGTTGAGGATTTTGCGCAACAGTCCGTGGTGCAGGCGGACGAGGCCGGGCGGAGCTTCCTGGTGATCGCCCACAGCACGGTTCGCCGGGAAGGTGACTCGCTGGTGCTGGGCGTGGACAAGCGGCAACACCCGGACCTGTCACTGATCGACACTTCGACGCCCTGGCGGGTCCAGGCCTTCTTCAACCAGGGCGAGGAAAGCGCTGTCGAATTCTTTCCGGGCAACGGGGGGTATTTCCGGCCGTAGCCCGCGATCACAGGCTGTCGAGGCGCCCCAACAACCGGTCCGCGGTGCCGAGCAGGGCCGAGCGCCGGCTCACGGGCTCAGGCCGGGCGCTCGGCCACCAGGTGCACGTCGCTGATGGCCCGCTCCAGGAACCCGCCCTCGCAGTAGCACAGGTAGTACTCCCACATGCGGATGAAGGACTCGGGGTAGCCGAGGGCGCGCACGTCCTCGATCCGCGCGAAGAAACGCTGCCGCCAGTGGTTCAGGGTCTTGGCGTAGTCGAGGCCGATGTCGTACAGGCCTGTCACGGTGCAGCCGCCCGGGCGCGCCAGCGCCGTCACCATGGCATGGACCGAGGGAAGGTTGGCGCCCGGAAAAATGTAGCGCTGGATGAAGTCCACGGAGCGCTTGGCCGATTCGTAGCGCGTCTCGTCGATGGTGATGGCCTGGATCAGCAGCCGGCCGCCCGGGCGCAACAGCTCCGAGCATTTTCGGAAATAGGTGTCGTACTGGCGCCAGCCGATGGCCTCGATCATCTCCACGCTGACCAGCTTGTCGTAGGTCCCCTCGAGGTCGCGGTAGTCGGAAAGGAGCAGCTCGATGCGGTCCTCCAGCCCGGCCTCGGCGATGCGCCGGGCGGCCAGCTCGTGCTGCTGTTCCGAGATCGTGGTGGTGGTCACGCGACAGCCGTAATGCTGCGCCGCATGCAGGGCCAGGCCACCCCAGCCGGTGCCGATCTCCACGAGGTGTTCGCCGGGCTGCAGGTCCAGGCGCCGGCAGATCGCGTCCAGGCGCGCGACCTGGGCATCGAACAGGCTCATGTCTTCGCGCTCGAAGATGGCGCTGGAGTACATCATGGTTTCGTCCAGCCAGAGCGCGAAGAAATCGTTCCCCAGATCGTAATGGGCGGAAATGTTTCGCCGCGCGCCTTCCCGCGTGTTGCGGTTCACCCAGTGGAACAGTTTCTGCAGCGGTGCGGTCAGCCGCGCCGCGCCGCCCTCCATGCCCTCGAGCACGTTCCGGTTGCGCAGCAACAGCCGCACCAGGGCGACCAGGTCGTCGCAGGACCAGGCGCCGCGCATGTACGCCTCGCCCGCGCCGATCGAGCCGCCGAAGGCGATGTCCGACCAGAACGCGGGCTCATGGACCGTGATCCGGGCTGACAGGCCATCGTCGTTGCCATAGCGGTCCCGGCGTTCGCCGTCGACGATCTCGAGCCCGCCGATCTCGAGCCGTGAGAGCTGCCCACGCACCAGCCGTTCGGCCAGGCGGTCCAGGGCCCGGGGTTTGGGAGTGCCCGCCAGGTGGCGGTCGGAGGCGAGGCTGACGGATCTCACGAGGGATGTTCCACGGTGGTTGCCTTGTTCGGATGGTCGTGCACCGGCACCCCCTTGAGCCACAGTTTCAGGGCCTGCCAATGGATGCCCGCGATGACCTTGCCCGTCATGAAGGGGTGGGCGGCGAGGACGCCGGCCAGGGCCGGTCCGGTCAGGGCACGGCGGCGCAGGTCCAGGGTGGCGTCGAACAGCTTCATCCCGTCCCGCGCCAGCGCCATGTGCACGCCGAGCCGATCGTCGGGCATCCGGAATCGCCAGTCGTACTCGACATCCATGGGCATGAACGGCGAGACATGCATGCGCTTGGCCGGGGCGAAACGCTGGTGCTGCCCGGGCGGGTGATCGCCGGCGCCCGGCGCGCGCAGCACGTAACAGTGCCGCTCACCCCAGGGCGTGTTGTTGACCTCGGCCACGATGGCCTCGACGCGCTCATCCGTCGCGTCGTAGCAGTAGTAGAAGCTGACCGGGTTGAAGCCGTAGCCGAAGTAGCGCAGGTGGGTGAGCAGGCGGATGGAGCCACGGGGCATGAACCCCGACTCGGAACGCACCAGCTCGCGCACGCTGTCCGCCAGGGGCCGGTCCGGGTCACCGAGGTGGTCCTCGCGGTGGAAGCGCGCCAGTGCGGCGCGCCGGGTCGACCAGAGCCAGCGACCCGCGAACACCGTGTCCAGCTCGTCGAGATCGAGCCAGAGCATGAACAGCCGGTAGCTGAACTCGTGCTCGACCGGCTGCAGGCGCCGGTGCCTAAGCCGTCCGCTGTAGATCGCGCTGTGCATGACGTCGTTGTTCGTTGAAATGATCCACGGCCGCCAGGGCGCTGACCACCCCGTCCTCGTGAAAGCCATTGCGCCAGTAAGCGCCACAGTACCCTGTTCGCCGTCCCGTGTTGAGTTCCCGGTGACGGGCCTGGGCCGCGACGGCCTCCGGGGTGAACACCGGGTGGCCGTAGTGGAAGGTGTCGATGATGCGCTTAGGGTCGATGGCGTCCCGGTGGTTCAGGGTCACGCAGAAGGTTTCCGGCGCGTCCAGGCCCTGCAGGCGGTTCATGTTGTAGGTGACCGCCGCCGGCCGTTCGGGCCGGCCCGTGAGGTGATAGTTCCAGGCCGCCCAGGCGCGTCGCCGCGTCGGCAACACCGAAGCGTCCGTGTGCAGCACCGCCTCGTTGTCCTGCCAGGCAATCGCGCCGAGCACCGCGCGCTCGGCGGGGCTGGGGTCTTCCAGCATCGCCAGCGCCTGGTCGCTGTGACAGGCCAGGATCACGTGGTCGAAGGCCAGGGCTTCGTGGCCACGCACCTTCACGCGCACGTGGTCCGGAAACCGGCGAATGGCCTCCACCGGGCTGTCGGTGTGGATGCGGTCCCAGTGCCCCGCCACCAGCCGCTTCACGTACTCGCGCGAGCCGCCCCGGATCACCCGCCACACGGGGCGGTCGTTGACCGACAACAGGCCATGGTTGCGGAAAAAGCGGAAGAAGAATCTTGCCGGCATGGCGCGTAGTCGTTCCTGGGTGGCGGACCAGATGGCCGAGCCCATGGGCAGGATGTAGTGGTCACGGAACGCGCGACCGTAGCCCTCGCGGTCCAGCCAGGCGCCGAGTTCCAGGTCCGGCGCCTCGCCATCCAGCCATCGCGGCGCCTCGCGGTTGAATCGCAGGATGTCCCGGATCATGCCCAGGAAGCGGGGACGGAACAGGTTGCTGCGCTGCGCGAAAAGCGTGTTCAGAGACGCGCCGTTGTATTCCAGGCCGGAAGCCTCGTGTTTCACGCTGAAACTCATGTCGCTGTCCTGCCAGGCGACGCCGAGCTCCTCGAGGAGGGCGATGAAATTCGGGTAGGTCCAGTCGTTGAAGACGATGAAGCCGGTGTCCACCGCCCAGGTCCGGCCACCCAGTTCGACGTCGACCGTGTTCGTGTGGCCGCCGATGCGCCGGTCGGCCTCGAACACGGTGACCTCGTGCTCCTTCGCCAGCTGGTACGCCGCCACGTTGCCGGCGATGCCGGTGCCGACCACCGCGATGCGCAGGCCTCGCTTCACGAATCACTCCACTGCTGCGGCACCCGGCGCAGTTCGCTCATGTCGTAACCCATGGCCTCGATGTCCTTGACCAGGGCCTGGTACTGCGTCTCGGGAATCGACGGCTCTCGCGCCATGATCCAGACGAAATCGCGCTTGTTGCGGCCGATGATGGTGACCGAGTAGTCCTCCTCGAGGTGGACGATGCGGTAGTCGGCCTTGATGGGCCAGACGAAGCGCATGCCCCAGACCGCGTAGCCGGAATCGGCGTCGGGAAAGCCCCGGGGCGTGTAGCGCTTTTCCTCGCCGTCGAAACCGCCCTCGCGGAAGGTGAAGGTGGTCGCCACGGTGCCGTCGTCCTCCAGGGCGTAGGACTCGACCGCGTTGTAGCTGTCCTTCTCGAGAAAGGTGGGAATGTGCGCGATGACGTACCAGTCGCCCATGAAGCGATCGATGTCCACCCGGTCCACGGTCGCCAGGGGCTGCATGCCGTTACAGCCCGCCAGCAGCAGCAGGGGGAAGAGGGCGACGGCAATCCAGGGCGGGGTGGGGCGTGCGTGCATGATCGGGTTCCACGTCGGGTTCAGGCCGCGCTGCGGGGCGGGCCGGGAAAGAAGGCGTTGGTGCGGCGGATGTAGTCGGCGTAGGCCGGGCGCCGCTCGCCGATGTCCTTCTCCAGCAGGGTCACGCCGGACACGCGCAGCAGCAGGAAGGACATCAGCAGGGGGGAGGCCACCGTCCAGGCGCCGCCGGCGGCGACCGCGAGCAGGAAATAACCCCACCACAGCGTGAATTCTCCGAAGTAATTGGGGTGTCGGGTGTAGCGCCACAGACCCGTGTCCAGCACCTTGCCGGCGTTCTCCGGCCGGGCCCCGAAGCGGGCCAGCTGGGCGTCGCCCACGACCTCGAAGCCCATGCCCAGGCACCAGAGCGCCACGCCCGCGGCGTCCAGCCATCCCAGCGGTGCATCGCCGGCGACGGCCATGAGCAGCGGGAAGGCGATGAACCACGCCAGCAGCGCCTGCAGGCCGAAGACGATGTAGGCGCTCTTCCACCAGAAGCCGGGCTCGTTGTTGGCGCGGATGGCCTGGTAGCGCCGGTCCTCGCCTTCGCCGTGGTTGCGCAGGGTGATGTGCGCCGACAGGCGCAGCGCCCAGGCGGCGACCAGCGCCAGCACCAGCCACCCACGGGGGCTTTCGATGCCGACCAGCCAACCGTAGGCGCCGGTGGCGGCCAGGAACATCAGCGACCACAGGCTGTCCACCAGGCTCACGTCCCGGCGGACCACGCTCACCGCCCAGGCCGCCAGGGCCAGGCCCACGAGCAGGGCCAGCACGATGCCACTGGCGCGCCAGTCCATCTCAGCCCCGGCCCGCTTCGGCGTCGGCCTGGCGGGTGAACCGGTAGTGGCCCACGAACCACTCCTGGCCGCCATTCATTCCGAACAGCTCGGCGCAGGCCATGAAGAAGATCCGCCAGCGCTGCACCCAGCGTTCGACGTCGTGCTCGCCGTAGACCGGCGCCAGGATGTCCCGCACCGCGGCGCGGTGCTCGTCCAGGCGTTGCAGCCAGGCGTTGGACGTGCGCTCGTAGTGCCGGCCATCCCAGGACCACTGCCGCTCCAGGCGCAGGTCCTGCTGGAAACGCAACGGCAGGTCCACGCTGGGCATGATGCCGCCGGAGAAGAAGTGCCGGCTCATCCAGTCCCCGGGACCCTGGTCCTCGAAGGCGTAGGGCGTCGAGCGGTGGCAGAAGATGTGCATGAAGAAGCGCCCGCCGGGATTCAGCCACCGGGCGATGCGGCGGTACAGTTCGGCGTAGTTGCGCATGTGCTCGAACATTTCCACGGAAACCACGCGATCGAATCGCTTGGAGATGTCGAACCGGTTCATGTCGGCCGTGATCACGCGGACGTTGTCCAGGCCACGGCCGGCGGCCTCGGCCTCGATGTAGGCGCGTTGCGGGGCGGAATTGCTGACGGCCGTGACGCGCGCGTTCGGGTAGCGTTCGGCGATCCACAGGGACAGGGAGCCCCAGCCGCAGCCCAGGTCCAGCACCGACATGCCGTCTTCGATTTCGGCCCGCTCGCAACTGATCGCCAGCGCCTGCTCCTCGGCCGCGTCGAGCCCCGTGGTGTCCGGCGTCCAGTAGCACGCACTGTACTTGCAGCGGGCGCCCAGCACCGTGCTGAAGAAGGCCGCCGGCACCTCGTAGTGCTGGGCGTTGGCCAGTTCCGGGACGGGAGCGATGCCCGATGCGTTCATGTGCGAGACGAACGCATTCTTGCGCCGCGCCAGGGCTTCGGCGTCGCCGGCCCCGACATCGCCCAGCCGCCCCCGGCACAGCCGCCGGATACCGGCCCGGACGAGGGCGTCCGGAATCCACCCGGACTCGGCCCAGCCGATGGCGCGGCCACCGCTGACACTTCCGGCTTCCAAGGTTTCTGCTTCCACTGCCATCCCCGACTCCTGATCCAGATTCCTAAAAAAACCCCGGCGGGTCGCCGGGGTCAAGGGCATGGGAGTGTGATGAGGGAATTGAGACTGTCACTCCCAGGGAGTTCAGCCACCCTCCCGGCGGTTCGGGTCGCGGGACGGTGTGTGCTCCGATGTGGGTGAAGAAGATAGGCCCCGTTTCGTGAACGCCGCGTCAAAGACGCGTTACGGCGGTGCAATGGCGCCCCGTGGGCGGCGCATCAGGCGGCCCGGTGGCAACCGATTGCAGGCAGGTAGTCCTTTCGGGGGATGAACCCGCCTCCGGTGGTCGCTTATAGTTCGCGCAGATTCAGAGGGAAGCACGAACCATGGCGTTCACGAACCTGCCGGTCGATCCCGGCACGCTGCCGCGCGCGGCCCAATTGCAGCTTCACCCCTTGCCTGCCGAGCACCGGCGGGAAATCCTGGTGCAGAGCCTGATCACGGTGGTCATCGTGGTCCTGGCCTGCATGATCCCGTTGATCATTCCCGCCATTCCGTCCGAAGTACGGATCTTCCTCTGGGTGTTCCCGATCTCGGCGCTGGTCCTGGGCGTGGTGTTCACGGCCCTGGCCCTGGTGCGTTTCCGGCGCAAGGGCTATGCCCTGCGCGAACACGACATCGTGTTCCGCACCGGCCTGTTCTGGCGCAAGGTCACCGTCCTTCCCTTCGACCGCGTCCAGCACGCCGAGGTCACCCACGGGCCGCTGCAGCGGCGTTTCGGCGTGGCCACGCTCAAGTTCTTCACCGCCGGGGGCTCCAGCGTGGACCTGAAGATCGAAGGCCTGCTGGCCGACGACGCCGAGCGGCTCAGGGAAACGGTGCTCGAGCGCGCCGGCCATGGCTGAAACCCAGCCGGTGGAGGGTCCGCAGGACGACGGCTGGCGCCGCGTATCGCCGACGGCCCTGATGGACTTCGTGGTGGTGATGATCCGCCACGGCATCCTCCAGGCCCTGCCGGCCTTCGCCGTGCTGGCCTACAGCGCCGCCACTTCGGACAAGCTCGAACTGCGTTTCGTACTCGGACTGGCGGTCCTGGCCGTGCTGCTCATGCTGGCCTGGTCCCTGTTCAGCTACCTGCGATTCGGCTACCGCCTGCGCAGCACGCGCATCGAGGTGCGCAAGGGCGTGCTGCACCGCCAGGTCCTGGACGTTGATTTCGACCGCATCCAGAACGTTTCCGTGCATGAACCCTTCTACATGCGGCCCTTCGGCATGGCCGTGATCGGCATCGACACCGCAGGCAGTTCCGGCAAGGAGATCCGCCTGCCGGGCATCGCGCTGGGCCCGGCGCGTGAAATGCGTGAACGGCTGGTGTCCGACGCACGCAGCGCCCGGCTGGAGGACAGCGACGCGCCGGAAGCCATCGATGGCCAGGAGGCCGCAGCGCCCAGGGGCGGCGCCCCGGAAGTGCTGCTGCAGCTCAGCCGCAAGGACGTGGTGATCGCCGGCCTGACCGCCAACTTCATGCTCTGGGCGGCCATCGCCATCGGTACCGTCATGGGCTCGGGCGACAGCGCGGAAAGCATGATGGCCTGGGTCGCGGAGTGGCTGAACCTGCGCGGTGTCGCGGAAGACCTCGAACGCGAAGGCGGCAAACTGCTGCTCGCCGCCGCGGTCGCGGGCGCGACGCTGCTCGCCCTCCTGTTGCTGCCCGTGATTTCCGTGGTCGGCGCCCTGTTCCGCTACGACGGCTACACGCTCAGCATCGACGGGGACCGCTTCCGCCGCGCCAGCGGCCTGCTCAGCCGCCACGACGACTCGGTGCGAGCGCACAAGATCCAGGCCGTGACCTGGAAGCAGAACGCCATCGCCCTGCTGTTCGAGCGCATCAACCTGCAGCTGCGCCAGGCCAGCGCCGGCAGCGGGCTGGAGTCCGGCCAGCAGCCGGGACTGGCGGATCTGCAGCGAAGCTTTCAGGTGCCCTCCCTGCGCCCGGCGGAGGCCGAGGCATTGACGGGCCGCTTCCTGCCGGGCTGCCGCTCGGACGGCGCCCGGCTGACGGGCGTGGACCGGAGGGCCTACATGCTCGTCAACACGGTCTTCCTGCTGGGGCCCTTCTCGCTCGGCATGATCGTTGCCGCGATCCTGGTCCACGCCGGGTTCCTGATTCTGTGGCTGGTGGTCTTCGTGACCGTGGTACTGATCGCCCACCGCTGCTGGCGGCAGACCGGCTGGGCGGTGGCCGGTGACCATGCGATGTTCCGCAGGGGCTTCATCGGCTCGAACACCACGCTGTTTCCGCTGTTCAAGGTGCAGCGGGTGGACCTGGTGCAGACGCCCCTGCAGGCGCGCCGCGGCCTGGCGCACCTGACGGTGCACCTCGCCTCGCACTCGATGACGATTCACTGGATGCGGTTCGAGGATGCCGAGCGCCTGCGCGACCTGGCCCTGTACCAGGCCGAGAACTCGCAGGAGGCGTGGTTCTAGCGAAGGACCGTCGGGCGCGCCGTTCGAACCGGGCGCCCGGGCCCGGTGTTCAGCGGATCTGCTTGTGCCAGCGGCGGACGAGCTGCTTCACGTCGATCTCGGTGCCACCATGGCGCCAGTTCTTGGTGAAGTCGATGTCCGTGGAGTTGGGCGGCGGGTTCGGCCGGTTCACCTGGAAGCGCACCGGTACGGGCACGCCCTCGCCCATGGCGATCACCTCGCCGGGCGCCAGGCTGGTCATGGCCGCCAGCACGCCGTGGGCGGAGTCCGGAACCATGGCGCGCACGTATTCCTGGTCATTGGGGTTGGTGGTGCGCAGGCAGACATAGGTGCCGCACTGGGCCAGCACCGTCTCGGACACGTCGTGCGGGCGCTGGCTCACCACCAGCAGGCTCACGCCGTATTTACGGCCCACCTTGGCGATGCGCTCCATCATGCGCTTGGCCTGCTTGAAGCGCGGGTGGTTGCCGCGCGGGATGTATTCGTGGGCTTCCTCGCACACCAGGCAGATGGGGAACTCGCGACAGAGCGGGTTCCAGAAGTTGAATTCGAAGGCCAGGCGCGCGATCTGCGCCGTGACCATGGGCGCCACGTCGATGGGCACGGCGCTGAGGTCCAGCACGGTGACGGCCGCCTTGTGGTCGCCGCCCAGGCCCACGAAGTCTTCCATCAAGCTCGCCAGCGATTCGGTCGACGTGCGGATCTGCGGCCGCAGCAGGAAGTCGTAGCGGTTGTCGTTGAGCAGGCTCTCCATGCGCACCAGCAGCTGGTCGAACTTGCCGAAGGTGGCGGACTTGGTCTTGCCGAAGTCGCTGGAACGCTTGTTGGCGTCCTTGATGCGCTGGAACAGGTCGTCCATCGAGAAGAACACCGGGGCATCCACGGTGATCTGGCCCAGGTCGGCGTCCGCGTTGGTCTCGCGCTTGAGGTCGATGAGGCTGGAGCGCAGCAGGGCCATCTGCACGGCCGCGTGCGGGTCGTCCTCGTCGATGAACAGCTCGCACAGCTCGGCGAAGCTCAACAGCCAGTACGGCACTTCCAGGTCGCGCGCGTCCAGGCAGCGCACCTTGTTCTCCGGGAAGGGCGAGCGTCCGGCGACACCCATTTCCTTGTCCCCGTACTCGGCGTGCATGTCCATGATGACGATGTGCGCGGACGGCATGGTGCGCAGCGCGGACTGGATGAAACTGGTGACCGTCCAGGACTTGCCCGCGCCGGTCTGGCCCAGGATGGCCGCGTGGCGGCCGAAGAACTTGGACGCGTCGAAGAAGACGTCGGTGGTCTTGCTCGCGCTCAGCTTGCCGACCTTGTAGCCGCCTTCGGCATTGTCGGAGAAGATGCGTTCGAGCTGCATGCTGGAAATGGCGTGAAGCTCGGCGCCGGAAGTCGGGTAGTTGGAGACGCCGCGTTTGAAGTCGCCGCCGATCTCCATTTCGCCCAGCGGGCTGAGGCGGATCATGTGCTCGACCCGTCCGTCGTGGTCGCGTTCCTGCCAGGTCCCCTCGACCATGACGATCACGTCGTTGCCTTGCTGGGTGACCCTCAGGTAGGAACCCACCTGGCCCACGCGCACCTTGTGCATGCCGACCATGCGCTCGGCGATGAACTCGCCGTTGCGACTGATCAGGCGTGCGACGAAGGCTCCGCCGTTGACCTCGGTGAGGCGTCCGACGAGGGTGTCGTTGGCTGGGGATTTGGCCTGTTTCCGGGTGCCGATTTG
Source organism: Gammaproteobacteria bacterium (assembly GCA_030426265.1). Lineage (GTDB taxonomy): Bacteria > Pseudomonadota > Gammaproteobacteria > Xanthomonadales > SZUA-36 > Marinihelvus. The sequence continues at coordinate 13,738 of JAUHYP010000019.1, forward strand.
CAGTTCGGCCTCTTTTTCTGACAGCACTCTGGCTCTCCTTGCCGTGGGCGCCCGCGCCCGTAGAGCTTGCGCATTCCCTGAAGAATACTGTTTTTTAAGGACTTAGCGCAATGTTTTCATGAACAGGTCCACACAATCCGGTGTGGCCCGGGGCTCAATGTACCGCTTGCGTGGCGAGACCACCAGCGTCGGCGAGATCGTCGGGGACGCCCACCCGGCCGCGTGTCATGAAGGCCCAAAAATCTTCCGGGCCGCGCTCCAAGGCGCTGTTTCCCCTGCTAAACTCCCGCCATGGACCTGTGGGCCGAGCTCAAAAGAAGAAACGTGGTTCGCGTGGGGATGGCCTATGTGCTCCTGGCCTGGATTCTCCTGCAGGTCGTCGACTTCGCCGTCGACGTGATCGACGCGCCGAACTGGATCATGCAATTGCTCGTCCTGCTGGCGGCCATCGGCCTGGTGGCGGTGCTGGTGTTCGCCTGGGTGTTCGAGATGACGCCCGAAGGCCTCAAACTCGAACGCGACGTCGACCGCAGCCAGTCCATCACCCCCCAGACCGGCAGGAAGCTCAACGCCGTGATCATCGGCACGCTGGCGCTGGCCGTCGCGGTCCTGGCCTACCGGCAGTTCCTGTCGCCGCCAGTCGCCGTCGAAGCGCCGACGTCGGCCGAAGCGTCCGAAAGCGCAACCGCCGAGGGACCGCGTTCCATCGCCGTGCTCCCCTTCGAGGACTATTCCGAAGCACAGGACCAGGACTACTTCTCCAAGGGCATCGCCGAGGAAGTCCTCAACCTGCTGGCCAAGACCGACGCCCTGCGCGTGGCCGCGCGCACCTCGTCCTTCGCCCTGGCCGGCAGCGGCACGGACATCCGCGAGATCGGCCAGAAACTGGACGTGGACACGGTGCTGGAAGGCTCGATCCGCAAGGCCGGCCCGAAAATTCGCATCACCGCCCAGCTGATCAACGTCGAGGACGGCTACCACCTCTGGTCGGAGAGCTACGACCGCGACTACGAGGACATCTTCCAGATCCAGGATGAGATCGCCGCCGCCATCATGGACTCGCTGCGCGTGCACCTGATGGCCGAGGAGCAGGCGCGCATCCAGTCCGAGGTCGCCCACAACGTGGACGCCTACAGCGCGTACCTGATCGGCAAGGAACGCATGGCGCTGCGAACCAGGGAAGACCTGGAAGCGGCCCGGACGCAATTCGAGAAGGCCATCGAGCTCGACCCGGAGTACGCGCCCGCCCGTGTGCAACTGGCCCACGCCTGGCTGCTGGCGGAACAGGAACGGTTCGGCGGCGAGGACATCGACCGCAAGGAGGTCGACGCCCTCGTCACCCCGCACCTGGAAAAGGCGCTGGAACTCGCGCCCGACAACCCCGAGGCCATTGCCGTCAAGGGCTTCCACGACCTGCGCCGCTTCCGCTACGAGCCGGCCGAGCAGGCCTTCGACCGCGCGCTCGCCCTGAACCCCAGCTACGCCCAGGCCTACGCCTGGCGTGCCGAGATCGCCTACGAGCAGCACCGCTACCTGGACATGCTGGCCGACAAGGAAAGGGCCTACTCGCTGGATCCCATGTCCCTGCAGCTCAGCGCCGACCTCGCCGCGGAGTACCGCAGCTTCTGGCGCCCCGAAGACGCGGAACGAATCATCGACCGCATGTTCGACCTGCACCCGGACCACCCCCTGGCCTACCAGGCCGCCGCCGCCAACCTGGCCAACCATGGCCGTTACGGCGAGGCCATGCTGATGATTCAAAGGGCCATTGCCGCCCACCCCGACAACGAGAATTTCCTCAATTGGGAAGGCTGGAGCTACCTGCTGCTCGGCATGACCGACAAGGCCCGCGAGCACGGGGACGCGCGCGTGCGCTTCATCGCGGCCCTGGTCAGCGAGGACTACGACCTGGCCAACGAGCTGCTGGACGAGGCCATGGCCGGCGACAAGCCCGAGAGCTGGTACAACCTCGCCCGCTGGCTGTACAGCGTGGAAAACGGCGAGAGTTCGGTCAGCCAACTCGACCGCTTCGTGCAGCTCGACCTGCAGCGCATGATGGACGAAGGTTTTCCCTGGGAAGACCGTTGCCTGCCCTACCTCATTCACGACCTGCGAACGGTCGGCCAGGGCGATCGCGCCGATCCGATCATGGACAGCTGCCGGGAAGACATCGAGAAGCGCTTCGAGGCGCGCTACCTGTGTCCCTGTTCCCTGAACTACGTCGTGCTCTTCACCATCCTCGACGGCCGCATGGACGAAGCCGTCGAGCGTGCTGATTTCTGGCTCACCAACGGCGACTCGGATTTCTCCCTTCACCAGGACCCGATTTTCAGCGAACTCTCCGAACGTCCCGAGTACGACGAACTGCTCGCCCGTAACGCCGCACAGATCCAGCGCCAGCGCGAAATCTTCCTGGCCGGCGGCGGCGCCGTGCACGAAAACGCCCACCCGTGACCTTCGCCACTGGGCCGGCCGGCCCGGTGCGCCTACCTTTTTGCCCGCCTTGACGGCATTGAAGTACAGTGAGCGCCCCGAACCGGGCGCGCACCCGGCACACACAACCCATCCGAGAGAGAAGCCATGGACAGACGGGACTTCGTCAAACTCACCGGCATCGGCGCCGCAGGCCTCATGCTGCCCATCACGGGCCGCATCGTCACCGCCGCGGAACTGGTCGAAACCGGCATGGATTTCGCGACCAAGAAGAACCTCGCGAACATCGCCCTCAACGCCGCCACCCAGGCCGGCGCCAGCTATGCCGACGCACGCATCGGCCGCTACCTGAACCAGTTCGTCACCGCGCAGGAGAAGCGCGTGGACAACATCGTGAACACCGAATCCGCCGGCGTGGGCGTACGCGTCATCGCCAACGGCACCTGGGGTTTCGCAGCCACGTCCGACATGAGCCCGGACGGTATCGCCAACGCGGCCCGCAAGGCGGTCGCCGTGGCCAAGGCCAACGCCAAGTTCCAGACCGAGCCGGTGCAACTGGCCCCGGTCACCGGCGTGGGCGATGTGCAGTGGCGTACGCCCATCAAGAAGAACGCCTTCGAGGTGCCGGTGCAGGAGAAGGTGGACCTGCTGCTGGAGGTGAACAACGCCGCCCTGGACAACGGCGCGAACTTCATCACCTCCACGCTGTTCCAGGTGAACGAGCAAAAGTTCTTCGCGTCCACCGACGGCTCCTACATCGACCAGGATGTCCACCGCCTGTGGGCCCCCTTCTTCGCCACCGCGATCGGCCCGGCCGGCTTCAAGCAGCGCCAGGGCCTGGGCAATCCCGTGGGCATGGGCTTCGAATACCTCGACCCGGATCCGGCCGAGCAGATCCAGGTACAGGGCGCCAACGTGGGCTATCGCTTCGCCTACGACATGGTCCGTGACGCGAAGGAAGCCGGCCAGCAGCTGCAGGCCAAGCTCAAGGCGCGCTCCGTCGAACCCGGCAAGTACGACCTGGTGCTCGACCCGCACCACCTGATGCTGACCATCCACGAATCCGTCGGCCACCCGCTGGAACTCGACCGCGTGCTGGGCTACGAGGCCAACTACGCCGGCACCAGCTTCGCCACGCTGGACAAGTGGAAGAGCGGCGACTTCCAGTACGGTTCCGACATCGTCAACCTGTTCGCCGACAAGACCCAGGTGAACTCCCTGGGGTACGTCGAGTACGACGACGAGGGCGTGAAGACGAAGGAATGGGACCTTGTGAAGGACGGCATCCTGGTGAACTACCAGGCCATCCGCGACCAGGTGCATATGATTGACCAGGACGCCTCTCACGGCTGCTGCTACGCGCAGAGCTGGAGCGACGTGCAGTTCCAGCGCATGCCCAACGTGTCCCTGCGGCCGAACGCCGAGAAGGACCTGAGCGCCGACGACATCATCGCCGACGTCGAGAACGGCATCTACATCGTCGGCCGCGGCTCCTTCTCCATCGACCAGCAGCGCTACAACTTCCAATTCGGCGGCCAGCTGTTCTACGAGATCAAGGACGGCAAGATCACCGAGCAGATCGAAGACGTGGCCTACCAGTCCAACACCCAGGAGTTCTGGAATTCCTGCGTGGCGATGGCGGGCGAGTCGGATTACCGCGTCGGCGGCTCCTTCTTCGACGGCAAGGGCCAGCCCTCGCAGGTCAGCGCCGTGTCCCACGGCTGCCCGACCACGCGGTTCAATGACCAGAACGTCATCAACACGGCTCGCAAGGTCGGCTGACCCGCGCCACGACATCCCGATTCGAGAGGTTTAGACAATGGCAATCTATACGGAACAGGAAGCCAAGGCGCTGCTCGAGAAGGTGCTGTCCTTCTCCCAGGCCGACGAATGCTTCGTCCAGTTGTCCGGCTCCATCGCCGGCAACGTCCGCTACGCACGCAACACGGTCTCCACCGCCGGCGAGGTCAGTGACGTCAATCTCGTGGTGCAGTCCTGCTACGGGGCGCGCACGGGCGCGGCCACCATCAACGAGTTCGACGACGCCTCGCTGGAGAAGGTCGTTCGCCGCGCCGAGGAACTGGCGAAGCTGGCTCCGGAGAACCCGGAACACGTGAACGTGCTCGGCCCGTCCGAGTACGCGACCGTCGACGCCTGGAGCGAGGCCACCGCGAAGATCACTCCCGAGGACCGCGCCGACATGGCCGACGCCAGCATCGGCCCCTCGCGGGAGAACGGCCTGGTGGCCGCGGGCTTCCTCGAGGACACCCGCCGCTTCAGCGCCATCGCCAACAGCGCGGGTATGTTCGCCTATCACCGCAGCACCGACGCGGACTTCACGGTGACCATCCGCACCGAGGACGGCCGGGGCTCCGGCTGGGCCAGCGCGGACGTGAACGACGTGACGAAGCTCGACACCGGCGCGGCGTCCAACATCGCGATCCAGAAAGCGAAGAACTCCGTCGACACCAAGGAGATGGAGCCGGGCCGGTACACGGTCATTCTCGAGCCCGCCGCCAGCGTCACCCTGCTGAACAACATGGCCGGCAACATGGGCCAGCGCCCGGCGGACGAGGGCCGATCCTTCCTGAGCAAGAAGCCGAAGGACGGCGAGGAACTGCCGGAGGATGGCCCGCGCAACCGCATCGGCGAGAAGCTCTTCGACGAGCGCGTGACCATCTGGAGCGACCCGCTGCACGCGGAGGTGCCGACCGCGCCGTTCTCCGGCGACGGCGCGCCCGTGGGCAAGACGGTGTGGATCGACAAGGGCGTGGTGAAGACCCTGCCCAACGACCGCTACTGGGCGGAGAAGACGGGTGTCGACTACGTGCCGACGGCCTTCACCGGCGGCGGCATTTTCGGTGGTGGGCGGCAGCTGATCATGGCCGGCGGCGACGCCAGCCTGGAAGACATGATCCGTGACACGCGCCGCGGCGTGCTGGTCACGCGGCTGTGGTACATCCGCCAGCTCGACCCGCAGACCCTGCTGTACACGGGCCTGACGCGCGACGGCACGTTCTACATCGAGGACGGCGAGATCAAGTACCCGATCAAGAACTTCCGCTTCAACGAGTCGCCGATCGTGATGCTCAACAACATCGAGGAACTGGGCAAGCCGGTCCGCATCGGCCGCTCCATGATTCCGCCGATGCGCATCCGCGATTTCACCTTCTCCAGCCTCTCGGACGCGGTGTAAGTCACGGAAGCGGCAACCCGCATCGTGGCGCCGGGACCGTGTCCCGGCGCCATGCACGGCCGAACCGGCCGGCCGGTGCAGCCCGGGATGACACCCCATCACCGGATGAACGCTCGCGGTCATCCCTGAACGCCACGCCATGATGAATCGCCGCGCCCTGCTACGTTCCGCCCTGCTGGCCCTGCCCGCGGCGGCGCTCGCCCCGGGGCTGGCGCGCGGCGCCGATGCCGATTTCTGGTTCACGCGGCTGAGCTACGAATCCGGTGACTGGGACGTGGACGAGCGCGCCCCGTCCAACATCCTCAACGCCCTGATCGAGTACACCACCCTGCGCGTGGACCTGACCGAGCGCGTCGTGGCCCTGGCCGACCCGGGCATGCTCGAGGCGCCGTTCTGCTACCTGGCGGGCCGGCGCCTGCTGCGCTTCAACCATGCCGAGCGGCAGAACTTCGAGACCTACGTCCGCAACGGCGGCTTCGTGTTCGTGGACGACTGCAACCACGACATCGACGGGCTGTTCGCGCGCAGTTTCGAGGCGCAGATGGCCGAGATCTTCGGCGAGGCCGCGCTGGACCGGATTCCCAACGACCACCCCCTGTACTCGTCTTTTTTCGAGTTCGACGGCCCGCCGCGCACCGCCCAGGAGCTCAACGGCTGGGGCGACGACCTCGTGCACGAGTACCTCAAGGCGATCGAGATCGACGGCCGCATCGCCGTGCTCTACAGCAACAAGGACTATGGCTGCGAGTGGGACTACGACTTCCGCAACAAGCGCTTCATGGTGGGGGACAACACCCGCTTCGCCGTCAACATCGTCGTCTACGCCATGACCGCCTGAGGGCGGAACCTTCCACCCCACCCCGCACCCCCGGACAGGAAACCGAACGAATGAACCCAAGCGACATCGAGCAACTCCTCGGCAAACTCGACCAGGCCACGAACGAGATCGGCAAGGTCATCGTCGGCCAGAAGCAGGTCGTCGAGGAGATGCTCATCAGCCTCCTGGCGGGCGGTCACTGCATTCTCGAAGGGGTGCCGGGGCTGGCCAAGACATTGATGGTCAGCACGCTGGCGCGGACCCTGGACCTGGATTTCCGGCGGGTGCAGTTCACCCCGGACCTGATGCCCAGCGACATCATCGGCACCGAAATCCTCGAGGAGGACCACGCCTCGGGCAAGCGCTTCTTCAAGTTCCAGAAGGGTCCGGTGTTCACCAATGTGCTGCTGGCCGACGAGATCAACCGCACGCCGCCCAAGACCCAGGCCGCGCTGCTGGAGGCCATGCAGGAGCACTCCGTGAGCTACGCCGGTGAGCGCCACGTGCTCGACGAGCCCTTCTTCGTGCTGGCCACGCAGAACCCGGTCGAGCAGGCCGGCACCTACCCCCTGCCCGAGGCCCAGCTCGACCGTTTCCTGCTGTTCATCCGCGTCGGCTATCCCTCCGTGGAGGAAGAGGTCGGCATCCTCGGACGCACCACCGGCGCGTCGGCATCGCAGGTCGAACAGGTGCTGGGCGCCGAGGACATGGTCCGCCTGCAGGGCCTGGTGCGGGAAGTCACCATCGCCGACCCCCTGCTGCACTACGTGGCGGCCATCGTCCGTGCGACGCGTCCCCAGGAAAGCGGCCTCAAGCCCGTGCAGGACTACCTGCGCTGGGGCGCCGGCCCGCGCGCCGGCCAGGCCCTGGTGCTCTGCGCCAAGGCCCACGCGGTGTTCCGTGGCCGCTTCGCCGTGACCCTGGAGGACCTGCGCGCCGTCGCTCCCTCGGCGCTGCGCCACCGCCTGCTGCTGAACTTTCAGGCCGAGGCGGACGGCGTCAGCACCGACGACATCGTCGAGCGCGTGTTCAGCGCCGTCCCCGAGCCCACCGGCCCCCTCGACTGATCGTTCGGGCCAGGGCGGAACGATTCCTTCACGCGAGGCAACAGGGTCCTTTGGAACAGTTCATTGATCCAAGAACACTGGCCCGGGTCCGCGACCTGCCACTGGTCGCGCGCACCGTGGCGGACGGGTTCCTGCACGGCATCCAGCCCAGCCACCAGCGGGGCATGGGCATCGAATTCAGCCAGTACCGCTCCTACGAGCCGGGCGACGACCCCTCGCGCATCGACTGGAAGCTCTACGCCCGGTCGGACCGCTACTTCGTGCGCCAGTCCGAACGCGAGAGCGAGATCGCGATCTGGTTCGTGCTCGACTGCAGCCGGTCCATGGCCCAGGCCAGCGAGGGCGGCGCCTGGTCGAAGTTCGACTACGCCCGCCACCTCGTGGCCACGCTGGCCTACCTGGCCCAGGGCCAGGGCGACCAGGTGGGCTTCCTGTCCCTGTCCGGCGAAGCGAACCACTTTTTGCCCCCTGCCGGCGGCACGCCCCAGTGGCACCGCCTGCTGAAGGAACTGCACCGGGTGCAACCGGGCGGGCGGTTCCCCGACCCCGACCGGGTGGCCGCCCACATGGGCCGCCTGCAACTGCCCGGGCTGGTGGTTGTGATCAGCGACTTCCACCAGGCCAGCGACGAGATCTTCGCCTTCGTGCGGAAGGCCTCGACGCGCCAGAACGAGGTGGCGGCCCTGCAGCTCACCTGCGCGGACGAAATCGACTTTCCCTACGAAGGCCCCACCCGCTTCGAGGACCTGGAGACCGGCGAAACCGTGCTGGTGAGCGCCGCCCGTGCGCGGGAAGGCTATCTCGCCACGCGCCGCGACTGGCAGGAACGCCTGTCGCGGGCCCTGGGCCTGATCGACGTTCGCCTGGACACCGTGGACATCGACCAGCCCCTGGATGCGGCCATGCACGCCTTCCTGGAGCGTCGTCGCAAGCGACTGGCGTCGTGATCGATTCGCGCCTGTCGAAACACGCGCGGCGGCGCGCCCTGACGGGCCGGCCATGAAGCCTTCGCCATGGGACCGTTGATGCTGCTGAATCCGCTGGGCCTGCTGGCCCTCGCGGCCCTCGTCCTGCCCCTGCTGATCCACCTGTTCAGCCGCAGCAAGGGGCGGCGGGTGCTGGTCGGCAACATCGCGCTGTACCGCCAGGCCCGGCGCCAGCGGGTGCTGGAGCCCCGCCTGGTGCAGTGGCTGCTCCTGCTGCTGCGGCTGGCCCTGTTGGCACTGGCGGCCCTGCTGCTGGCGGGGCTCGCGCGACCGGGCCTGGAATCGCTGCCGGGCACGACCGCCTACCTCACGCCGACCTGGCAGGCCGCGGCGGGCCCGGAACAGCGGGCCCGGTTGGAGGACTTCGACCGGGTGCTGTTGCTCGCGCCGGGCACCCCGGACCTGGCGCCGGGACTCGAGGCGGATGCCTCGGCGACCGGGGCCGGGACCCGCACCGGGGACCCGGCGGGTTCCGTGTCGACCCCTGGATCGGAAACGCTTCCCGAGATGGCGGCAGACCCCTGGGCCCAGCTCGCCGAGCGCCTGGCCACGGTGCGCCACGACGATGTCCACGTGTTCGCCCTGGGGCAGGCCGGCGAGTTCCCCGCCGATGCGCCCGCGCTGGGTCCGGAGATCACGTGGCATGTCGGCGAACCCGGTACCGGATACACCACCGGATCGACCGATACGCCGGGTTGGAACGGTGATGCCGGCGTCGCAGCCATCCCCCTGTCGGTGACCCTGGTCGCCGGCCCTGACCACGCCCGGGACGCGGACCTCCTGGCCACCGCGCTGGAAACCGCGTCCGCGCACCGGAACATCGCCCTGGCGCTGGAACGCAGCACCGCGTGGGCCTTCGAGCCGGCAAGACCCCGGGATGCGGTGGTGTGGCTGGCCGAGGCGCCACCCCCCGGCACGCTCCAGGCGCGGCGCCTGGTGCAGGGCATTCCCGGAGACAGCACGCAGGCGGACTTCCCGGACACGCTGCTGCGCGAACTGCTGGGCGAAGATGCCTGGAGCGCAGGGGCCCTGCGGGCCCCGGCCGACCCTTCCGCCGCGGCCCGCCGCGATGCGCCGACCGGCGGCGGCCCCAACCGGCCGCTGGCGCCCTGGCTGGCCCTCGCCATGGCCCTGTTGTTCGGCCTGGAACGCTGGCTGGCCGAGCGGCCGTCACGCGGCCAGGAGAGGGAGGCCGCCGCATGAGCACGGGAACGACGGCTACGACACCTTTCGAATCCGCGCTGGCGCGCCTGCACCGGCGCGCCTGGGCCCGGGCCGGACTCCGGGCGCTGGCCTCGGGCCTGCTCGCCGCAGGCCTGCTGGCAGTGTTCATTTCCCCCGACCAGGCCCTGACGGTGCTCCCCGTGGCCGGCGCTCTCTCGGCCCTGCTGGCCTTGCTCATCATCCGTTTGCGGGGTCCGGAATGGCGGCTCGACACCGACCGCTTCGCCGCCCACCTCGATCGGCGGTTTCCGGAATTCGAGGAGAGCAGCGCCCTGCTCGCGACCGGGCCCGATGGGCTGTCGACCGTGGCGCAACTGCAGCGGGCACGCATCGAACCCGAGTGGCCCCGGGTCGCGCAGGAACCCGCGCGATGGCTGCCTCCACTCGGCCCGGGCCGGCCGCTGGCGCTCGCCCTGCTCGGCATCACCCTGTTGCTGGCCGCGCCCTGGCTGCGCGACATCGCGGCGCCGGCCCTGCGCGAACGGGCCGGTGACGCCGGACTGGCCGGAATCACCAACGACGACGTCCGTGCACCGCGGCTGCTGGGCATCGAGGTCACGCCTCCCGCCTACACCGGGCTGGAACCCTGGACCGGAGACCAGTTCGACCTGGCCGTCCCGGAAGGCGCCGAACTGACCTGGCGACTGGCCTGGGACGGGGAGGCGGCCTTGCGCCTGGTGTTGAGTGACGGCACCGGTGAAGACCGTTCCCTGGTCTTCGAACCGGACGTCGGGGGCGACCGGGTCGCCAGCGCGGTGATTCGCCGCACGGCCCTCTACCGCATCGAGCGCATCGGTCCCGAGGGCGCCGAGGCCCTGCCCGGCGTGCACACCCTGGCCGTCACCCTGGACCGGCCGCCCCGGCTGCGCATCGAAACCCCGAACACCACGGCCCTGGAAGTCCCCCTGGAGGGTCCGGCCCGGGTGCCATACACGGTGCTCATGGAGGACGACTACGGCCTGGGCCCGGTCGAGATCCGCGCTTCCGTCGCCAGCGGGTCCGGCGAGGGGGTGAAGTTCCGCGACGAAGTGTTCGCCTTCGAATCGACGGAACCGCTGGACGGTGGGACCCTGGGCCATCGCGAGTGGGACCTTTCCGCCCTGGGCATGTCACCCGGCGACGAGGTGTATTTTTTCACCGTCGCCCGGGATACGCGCCTACCCGAGCCCAACGAGGCCCGATCCGAAACCGTGGTCGTGCGCTGGCTGGACGAGGAGGCGCCGCCCGAACTCGCCGAAGGCCTGGCCATCGACGTCATGCCGGAGTACTTCCGCAGCCAGCGCCAGATCATCATCGAAACCGAACAGCTGATCGCCGACCGCGACGGCCTCGACGCGGAGACGCTGGACGAGCGCTCGCGCGAGCTCGGCCAGGCCCAGGGCGACCTGAAGGACCGCTACGGCCAGTACCTGGGCGACGAGGCCAACGAGGGGGGCAACCCCTTCCCGGTCGCGGAACGTGCCGACAGCGATGACGGCGATGACGACGACCATGAAGATCACGACGAGCATGACGACCACGCGGATGACCACGACCATGCCGGTGAATCCGGACCGTCGCTCCCGGACACCTCGGGTGGCGCCGCCGAGCTCATCGCCCGCTTCGGCCACGACCACGGCACCACCGACATCGGCCCCATCACGCGGCGCAATCCCGTCGGCCTGATGAAACGGGCCGTCGCCGCCATGTGGCAGGCGGAACTGCACCTGCGGCTCTCCGAGCCGGAGCTGGCCCTGCCCTTCGAGGTCGAGGCCCTGGAGCACCTGAATCTCGCGCGCCAGGCCGACCGCATCTATACCCGTCGACTGGGCTTCGAACCCCCGCCGGTGACCGAGGAACGACGCCTCACCGGCGAGCTGGACGAGGTCGAAAGCCGCACCCGCCGCACGCAGGCCACCCCCGATCCCGATCCGGACGCCCTGGCCCGCGCGCTGTTCGCGCTGCTGTCGGAAGCCGGCCCGGAAACGCCCCTGGGCGAAGACGAAACGGACCTGCTGCGCCGCGCGGCACGCCATTTCACGGCGCTGTCCCAGCAGCGGCCCACCCTGATACGCCAGGCCGCCACGCTGGAGCGACTCGCCCTCGGCGGACGCCTGGCGCTGCCGGACTGCGCCGACTGCCTGGCGGACCTTCGAAAAGCCACCTGGTCGCTGCTCCCGCCCGTCGAAACCGGACCCGACACCGGACGCAGGCCGCAGCCCGACGCGCTGGGCGCGGCCTGGCTGGAGCACATCGCCAACCCATCGGACGGGAGCGGATCGCCATGAGTCCGGCATTCGAACTGCAGCTGGGGTCGCTGGGCTGGGCCCCGACGCTCCCCGCCCTGGTGGCGCTCGTCCTGCTCGCGGTGGTCGTGCTCCTGGCCACTCTTCGGGCCTGGCGACGCCTGGGGGATGAACCTGCCGCGCGTCGCTGGGGCGTCGCGGCCCTGAACGGCGCAGCGTTCCTGGCCATGGCCGCCCTTCTGGCGCCGCCCACCCTGGAGCGCGATCGCGATGCGACCGTGCAGCTTGTGACGCAGGGCGCCATTCCGGGCGCCGATGACTCACTCACGCGCGAGGATTTCGTGCTCGGTGCAGCCACCGGCGTCGAATGGCCCGATCTGCAGGCATTGCAGACGGCCGGGCAGTTGACGCTGCGGCGCCCGGACCTGGGCTCCGTGGACGTGCTCGGCCACGGCCTCCCGCCGGAAGCCTGGGCCGCTCTGCCGGCCGACCTGGGTGTCACCTTCGATCCCCCGCCGCTCGAGGGACTGGTGCGGCCCCGATGGACACGCGTGCTGGTTCCCGGCGAAGCGCTGGTGGTGAGCGGCGAGGTCCGACTCCAGGCGGCGGGAATGGAAGCGCGCCAGGGAAAACGCGTCGAATTGCGCCTGGTGGATCCCGCGGGAGTCACCGTCTCGTCCACCTTCGCCAGAGATGGCGATGCGTTCAGCCTGCAGGCCGTGCCCCGAGCCCCGGGCGCATTGGAATACCGCCTGCAGATGGTGGAAGACGACGCGGTGCTGGCGAACGAACCCGTGGCGACCTTCGTGCAGGCCGGCGCCGGCGCGCGGTTGCTGGTCCTTCAGTCGGCGCCCTCCTTCGAGACCCGCCAGCTGGCCGCCTGGGCCACGGACCGCGGCCACCCCCTGGTGGCACGCAGCCAGGTCAGCCGCGACCGCGACCTCGTCCAGGGCATCAACCTTCCCGAGGACGCCGGTACGGACCTGGCGCCCGCCCTGCTGGAGGCCACGGACCTCGCCGTCGTGGACGGCCGCCGCTGGGCGGAAATGGACACCGGCGCACGCCAGCAGATACTGGACGCCGTGCGCGGTGGCCTCGGGCTGATGCTGCTGGCGGATGAGCCGCTGGCCGCCTGGCTGGACGATCCTCCGAACGCCGGGCTGGCCGGCGCCCGCCTCGAACCGACGCCGCGGCCCGACCCGGTCTGGCTGGCCTGGCCGGGCGCCACGCCCGAACGCCCCCTGCCCCTGGCGCCCTACCGGCTCGTGCCCGCTTCAGCGCAACCACTGACTCGCGGCGAAAGTGGCGAGTGGATCGAGACCTGGCAGTCCCTGGGTTCGGGACGGATCGCCGTAAGCCTGCTGAGGGAACGCCACCGCTGGGCCACCGCCGGGGAGCGTTCGGACTTCAGCCGCTACTGGACCCGGGCGCTGCAGGAACTCGCGCGGCCCGCTGAGCGCCCTCGCTGGGCGTCGCCCGGCGAAGCCGGACTGGCCCGCGCCGGCACGCGCCTGATGCTGTGCGCGCAGCTTCCGGGAGGATCGGCCGGAGTTTCCGGGGCGATCCAGACCACCCCGGTGTTCCTTCGCATCACGCGTCGCGCCGGCTCCACCGCGACGGCGGCAGGCCCTGCGCCGGACGCTCAACCGGGTCCGATCGCCGACCCCGATTCGGAATCCGAACCCGCCCGGGCCGTCACCCTGCTCCCCCACGACTGGGGCGTACCCCTGGCCTGCGGCCACGCCTGGCCGTCGGCGCCGGGCTGGCATCGCCTGGAACTGCTCGGGGCGGAGGATGCGGTGCTCGATGGCATCGACCTGCGGGTTTTCGCGTCCGGGGAGTGGCAAACCGCCGAGTTCGAGCGGCGCCAGGCGGCCACCCGTTCACGCGTGACGGAACGGACGGCGCCGGCCGTCGACCGGCGCGTCGGACAGCCGGTATCGCCCTGGTGGGCCTGGGGGGTGTTGTTGCTGGCCGGCGGCGCTTTGTGGGCGGAACGCCGCTTGTTCGAACTGGCCTGAATCAGCGACCGATGGGTGAGGTCGCCCGGGGGGTGTATTCCTTCGCTTCGGCTTCCGTGAGCTCGATGACCTTCAGCGACCAGCTGGCGAAGGATGCATCGACACGGAAGTAGAAATGCCCGCTCTTGTCGAACAGGCGCACGCCGTTGCCGGGGTACTTCGTCATCAGCACCCGACCCTCGTGGGTGCCCAGCCCGGCGGCCTCGAGGGACACATCCACGGCGGATTCGTAAGCGCCGTCCGTGGTCACCCGCCACTCCAGGATCCACGGCGCTTTCACTTCGAATTCGGGGGTGTTGCGGCTCATGCTGCCGCGGTATTCGCCGACCACCTTCTCCGCGGACGCGGCGAGAGGAAACAGCGCGAATGCCAGCGCCAGGACGATGCGAATGGGTCGATTCATGCGGCGCTCACAGGGTCTTTGCGAAGGGTTCGGTGGACCGGGCGATCCGGCAATGCCGCCCGCAGACAATCAGGGGGCGTTGGGGTGGCAGTTGTCGTCACTGCGGGGCGCGCCCTCGGCCGGACAGCGACCGGGGTTCGCAGGCTGGGCTTCCGCCAGGGGGCGGACCGGCTCGGCGTCCTGTGCCTGGTCACGGGCGATGATCGTCCCACGCACCTTGTCTTCGGGCACGTCGAAGGACGCCAACTCCTTCCAGAAGGGTTTGAAGCTGGTATAGACGAGGGCTGCGACAGCGCCGAGAACGACCGTCCAGCTGACGACACGAATAATGTTTTCCACGAGTTCCGGATGGGTACAACTTCGCCGACTGCCAGTGTAGGCCCGCGGCTGTCGACGGGCCTGTCCCTAAAGTCATGGTTCGACGCTTTCCATCAGCGGCAGCATGCGCTCGGGCAGCGGCTCGAACACCAGCGTGGGATTGGCTTCCCGCAATTCCGGGGTCAGTTCCAGCCGAATCACGCCGTCGGCCCCGGTCTGCAGCACGGCCGCGCCCTCGCCTTCACCGGCGCGGACCACGCCCACCACGCCCGGCGGATACTCGAACAGCAGCCCGACCACGTCGCGCACCGGCCCGGGATTCACCTTCTGCAGGGCCTCCAGGGCCAGGTCCATCTGCTCGACGCTTTCCCAGAGCCAGGCGTACTCGACCTGCGGCCCGGGCAGGGCGCGGAGGATGAAGGTCACCTGCAGGTCCAGGGTGCCGGGAGGCTGGTTGGTGCGCAGGGTGTAGCCGGCATCGCGCCATTCCGGCTCCAGGGGCAGGTCGACCTCGCCGTACTGGCGCACGGGGAAATGATGCGTCTGTTCGTCGTCATCCAGGCTGAGCAGGATGTCTTCCGGAGCCACGTCGGGCCGTCGGGAGTTCAGGATGATGACGGCCTCCAGGCGGTCCAGGTCTTCCACGACCCGGGTGGCCTCGAGCATCGGGTAGACGCGGGCATAGGGCAGCTGCGCCGTCGGAGCGCCGGCGTCCTGTGCGCCGGGAGACAGGGTGCCGACCACGGCCTCCGCGGGAATTTCCGGCAGCGACTGTTCCGCGAGGCGCGGCCCCAACTGTGTGTAGAGCAGCCACAGAATGGCGCCCAGCACCACGATCCAGCTGACGATCCGCATGCTTCCTGCCCTCCTTCGCCTGAAGGCTTCCTTTTTTCCTGTCTACATTATGAGTACAACCCGCATGAACGCAGGTTGAACCCCTTGTCTCAATTGCCCCTGACAGGCGCCTGGGACCCAAGCACGGCCTGGCGCCCGTTCAGGCTTCCGCCTTCGGCGCCGGCGCCAGCTCGCAGGCAATCTCCGCGGCGAGCCGCGCGTTGGCCTCCATGAGCGCCCGGTTCGTGGCGAGGCTCTCGCCGCCGGTGGCGCGGGTGACCTCCGCCAGAAGGAAGGGGGTCACATCCTTGCCGGTCACGCCTTCACGTTCGGCCGTGGCCAGCGCCGCGGCAATGTGCGCCTCCACCGCCTTGGCGGGCAGGGCCAGCGCCTCGGGCACCGGATTGCACACCAGCACCGCCGCCGACAGCCCCAGGGCGCGTTGGGCTTCGAGCACCCGCGCGACGGCCCGGGGTGAATCCGCCTCGGCATCCACGCCGAATCCGCTGTCGCGCGACCAGAACGCCGGCAGGGTGTTCGTACCGTAGCCCAACACGGGCACTCCGTGGGTTTCCAGCCACTCCAGGGTCAGCCCCAGGTCGAGGATGGCCTTGGGCCCGGCGCAGACCACCGCCAGCGGTGTACGCGCCAGGGCCGGCAGGTCGGCGGAGACGTCCATGCTGCGCTCCGCGCCGCGGTGCACGCCCCCAATGCCGCCGGTGGCGAACACGCGGATGCCCGCCGCGTGGGCGATGTGCAGCGTGGCCGCGACGGTGGTCCCCCCGCACTGCCGGGCCACGGCGACCAGGGCGAGGTCGTGCAGGCTGCACTTGCGGGCGGTCCCGGCCTCCGTGGCCAGGCGCTCGAGTTCATGTCCCTGGACCCCGACCTTGATGCGCCCGTCGATGACCGCGATGGTGGCCGGCGTGGCGCCCGCGTCGCGCACGACCTGTTCGGCCCGGCGGGCGGTTTCCAGGTTGTCGGGATGCGGCATGCCGTGGGTGATGATGGTGGACTCCAGGGCCACCACGGGCAGTCCCTGGGCCAGGGCCTCCTTCACCGCGGACCCGAACTCAAGCCGCGAGCGGTCGACGATCACGCCGGGGTGGGAGCGGGGGTGGGGTCGAATCCGAAGGCGGCGACGCCCAGGCAGAGCACCACGACGATCGTGAGGGTCACGCGCTGGGAGAAGTACCAGCCCGGCGACAGGCCGGCGCGCTTGAGCAGGTAATCATTGACCAGGGCGCCGAGGAAGGCGGCGATCAGCAGCAACAGTCCGAAGAACGGCGGCAGGATCAGGGCCACCCAGGCTGCCGCGAAGGGCCCCAGGCTGGCGAGGTAGAGCGGATCCTGGACCTTGTTGCGCGTGACCGCCAGGCCCCAGGTGATGCCGCCCAGGAAGGACAGGATCAGGGCGCCGTAACCGATCAGCCCAAGGGACACCCAGTCGCGCCATCCTTCCGGCCCCACCAGGGTGAGCGCCGTGAACAGGAGGAAGGGCGCAAGCCCCAGCAGACCCAGCATCCTGGGGGAAAGCTGTCTCATGAGCGATGGGTCCCAGCACGGCTTCCGGCCAACGGTTCGGCGCCGGTTGCGCGCAGCAAAAGCGGCTTCCTGCTGCGAAACCGGGGTTTACCTGCTAGCTTACGAGTGTCCACCATTGCTTCATCGTAATGATCCGACCCGGGAGACCGCAAGCGTTCCGAACACCACCATGACCCCTCGCCTCTTCCCGAATTCGCCGCCGTCTTCCACCGGGCCGCGGTGCGGCGGGACGCCGTGAAGCGTCGCGCACAGACCCTGTCCACGCCCGAGGGCGGCCTGGACTTCACCATCGTCCACCGTTCGCGGGTCAAGCGCCGGCTGCATCTGGAACTCGACGATGCCGGCGCCCTGGTCGTCGTGGCGCCGCGGGACTGGCCGGATTTCTATACCCGGCGCCTGCTGCGGCGCAACCTGGCCCACGTCCATCGCTTCCTGCGCCGCGCCCGAAACCGCCAATGGCCCGCGCTCGACTACGTGTCGGGCGAGCTGCACCTGGTGGAGGGACGGGAGTTTCCGCTGCGCGTGATCGAGGAACAGCGCCGCGGCGCCCGTGTGCGGTTCGCGGACGAAGAACTGGTGGTGCGCCTGGCGCAGGCATCGCCGGAGCGGGTTCGTGCAGCGTTGCGACGATGGTACCGGGAGCGCGCCGCGCGGCTGTTCAGACAGCGGCTCGACACGATGCGGGCCGGGGTCGACTGGGCCCGTGACCGGGACCTGGACCTGCAGCTGCGGCGCATGACCCGCACCTGGGGCACCTGCCGCAGCAATGGGGTCATCCGACTCAACACCCACCTGGTGAAAGCGCCCGTGGATTGTATCGACTACGTGATTTCGCACGAGCTCTGCCACCTGGAGGAAATGAACCACGGACCGCGGTTCTACGAACTCCAGGAACGGCTCTGGCCGCAATGGCGATCGTATCGCCGCCACCTGCGCGACCACGGCGGCCGCTACACCCGGGAGTGAGGCCACTGCCCCGGTGTGGCCGTACCCGCTCATACATTCATATATAATGAATCTTTTCCGCGCATTGACCCGCCAACCTTTTCACGGGCCGAGGGTAAATCGTCTATAGTCAAGGGCATCGCGGCGGACCTGACGTCCACCGGTGTCCGTCGCCAACCACCAGGGGACCCCTGCTCCTTATGAGATCGACAATCCGTGTCCTGGCCGCCGTCGCCTGTGCGTTCGCGGCCAGCCAGGCCTTGGCAATGGAACGCCAGGTACAAGGCCACCAGGGATCGGATGCCACTGAACCTACGCCCCGGGCGGTGCCTTCCGGCGGTCGCTGGGCGGCTGCCGTGGACCACCGCGACGAATCCACCGGCCTGCTGATCACCGACCTGGTGTCCGGACAGACCTGGCGGCTGGCGGATTTCGAGGCCATCGGCGTGCGCAACGCCCACTGGCTGGGCCCCGACAGCCTGGAAGTGGATTTCGAGAACACCGAACTGCTGCTGCAGGTTCGCGCCCCGGTCGGCGACGCCCCACCGAGTTTTCACCTCGTGACCACCGAATTCAACGTCCAGGGCGTGGGCCGCGTGGACTATTTCAGCCCCCCGCTGGCCGTGCACTACGATGTCAGTCGCCCGAAGATCGACACCCTGGAACTTTCCGGCGCCAATTAGCCTTTTTCACGGCTGTTGGCGGTAGATCGACCCCATTTCCCTGCCCTGAGCGCCTCGAGCGCGCGTCGTTCACCGCATCGACGCGCCATCCGATCTCATGTGTCACTTATCGGCTGTTCACCGATTTTCTCGTACATTCGATGATAAAACCCGGAATTTAGCCGATTATAGAGGACGTATTCGTCCATTCTGGCAGCTCATCCTGCCGCATGAACCCTTATCCGGCGCGGCCGGTTGACGCGCAAGGCGAGCGCCCGCCCTTTTGGCGGACGTTCGAAGAAGAAAACGCTCTTTTAACGGGCGATGCCTGTCGATTCGGAATGGACGACACTCAGGGCGCCGGGCCCAGCAACTCCCTCAGGGCAATGACCGTGGATTCGACGCCGGCCCGAACGGACGGCTCCGGCTCGATCTTGAAGAAGGGCGAGTGATGGCTGGGCACCGGCGGGCCGCCCATCTCCGCGGCAAGCAGGTCCTCGGCCGGCGTGCCGCCGACCGCCCAGTACACCGTGGGAATGGTCGGGTCGACGGTGAAGAAAGGGAAGTCCTCCGCGCCCATGCCCTTGCTCTGCACCAGGCCGACGCGCTCCTCGCCGAAGGCCTCGGTCCAGCGCGCCTTGAGGCGCTGGGCCAGTTCGGGCGTGTTGGAGGTCGGCGGCACGGAGTCTTCGGAGACGATCACTTCGGGCAGCTTGTCCTCCGGAAGCCCGGCGGCGCGGCCGAGATTCCTGGCAATGCGCTCGATGCCCGTCAGCAGCAGATCACGGGTTTCCGGACTGGTGTTGCGCACCGTCAACTGAAGGTGGGCGCGGTCGGAGATGATGTTGTGCTTGGTGCCCGAATGAAAGGACCCGACCGTGACCACGCCGGGATCACGAGGCGGCAGCTCACGGGAGACCAGGGTCTGCAGCGCCATGACGATCTGCGCGCCGAGGACGATCGGGTCCTTGGTGGCGTGCGGCGAAGCGCCGTGGCCACCGACGCCGTGAATGATGATGTCCACCGAGTCCGCGCCGGCGTAGGGGCTGCCTTCGCTGACGTTGATGAAGCCGGACTCGTTGTACGCGCTGACGTGAAAGGCGAGGGCGTAATCCGGCTTGCCGAATCGCTCCCAGATGCGGTCGGCGCGCATGGCCTTGGCCCCGGCGCCGGTCTCTTCGGCCGGCTGCACCACCAGCATCAGGGTGCCGGTCCAGGCGTCGCGGGTTCCGGCCATGTGGCGGGCGGTGCCTACCAGGCTGGTGATGTGCACGTCGTGGCCGCAGGCATGCATGGTGTACACGGTTTCTCCCGTGATCGGGCTGGCCTGTTGTTTGACCGAGGCGTATTCCAGGCCCGACTGCTCGTGCACGGGCAGTCCGTCCATGTCGGCGCGCATCATCACCAGTGGCCCCTCGCCGTTCTCCAGCATGGCCACCAGGCCCGTTCCACCGATGTTCTCGGTGACATCGAATCCGGCTTCGCGCAACTCCTTCGCCATCCGCGCCGCGGTCTCCGTCTCGACGGTGGACAGCTCGGGCGTGCGATGGAAATGCTCGAACAGGGGTTCGAGGTAACCGTCGTAGTCGGCTTTGACGCGGGTGGCGAGATCGTCGGCAGCGGCCGCGTTCAGGACGAACAGGCCGGACGCGGCCAGGGCAATCAGGGGTCGGTGCATGAGCGGGACCTTCGGCAACAAAGCGCACAGTGTACGTCAGGGGGGTCGGGAATTTGGCTATAGACACTTCGGCAGTTCGGCTATAGCCAAAATTGCTTGTCAAATTAGACACTTTGGCGATCCGTCTATAGCCAGTATTGCTCGGCGGCTTAGCCATTTTGGCAAACGGGCTATAGCCAATAATGCGCGGGCGCTTAGCCAGATTGGCAAATGGGCTATAGCCAGACCTGCACGGATGCTTAGCCATTTTGGCAATCGGTCTATAGCCAATCCTGCGCGCGCACTTAGCCATTCTGGCAAACGGGCTATAGACAAGTTGGCAAATCGGCTATAGCCAAACTGGTGAACGAGCGGCGCAGGCGGGGACTTTCTGCGACACGGGCTTTTGACTAGGATGAGGGCAACCCCGCACCAGGCCTGACACTTTGGATGCAAACGGCAAAGTCCCCCTGACCCTGGGCTGGAGGGAGTGGGTGAGCCTGCCTGACCTCGGCATCGCGCGCATCAAGGCCAAGGTGGACACGGGCGCCCGCACCTCGGCCCTGCACGCCTTCCAGGTGGAGCCCTACACGAAGGGCGGCGCGCCCTGGGTGCGGTTCATGATGCACCCCCTGCAGCGCGACAACCGCACCCGCATCGAGTGCCACGCGCCCATCGTCGACGAGCGCGAGGTGCGCGACTCGGGCGGCCACGTGACCTCGCGCTTCGTGATCGAGACCACCCTGGTGCTGGGCACGCAGCGCTGGCCCATCGAGGCCACGCTGACGCCCAGGGACGACATGCTGTTTCGCATGCTGCTCGGCCGCACCGCCATGCGCGGACGCTGTAATGTGGACCCGGGCCGCTCCTACCTGGTGGGGTCCAAACCCAATGACCCCGGGACGACACCCTCACGATGAACAAGAACCAGGCCATCACCATCGGCGGACTGCGCACCACGCCGGGCGCCCGTCGCAACGTGGACCTGCCCATCGCCGACCTCTACACCAGCACCTCGCTGCACATGCCCTTGCAGGTGGTCTGCGGCCGCCATGCAGGACCCACGGCCTTCGTCTCCGCCGCGGTGCACGGCGACGAGATCAACGGGGTCGAGATCGTCCGGCGCCTCCTGGGCATCAAGGCCCTGGACAAGCTGCGCGGCAACCTGTTGCTGGTGCCGGTGGTGAACGTGCACGGCTTTCTCGACCGCTCGCGCTACCTGCCGGACCGGCGTGACCTCAATCGCAGCTTCCCCGGCTCGGCCACCGGATCCATCGCCGCGCGGCTGGCGCACACCTTCACCGAGGAGGTGGCCTTCCGCGCCGATTTCGGCATCGACCTGCACACCGGCGCGCTGGACCGGTCGAACCTGCCGCAGGTGCGCGTCACCCGCGGCGACGCCGAGGCCGAGCGCCTGGCCATGGCCTTTGGCGCGCCCGTCGTGGTCGGCGCCGCCGACCGGGAAGGCTCGCTGCGCAGCGCCGCGGCGGAAAAGGGCATCCCGGTGCTGGTCTACGAGGCCGGCGAGGCCCTGCGTTTCGATGAATTGAGCATTCGGGCCGGCGTTCGGGGTATCCTGCGCGTCCTGCGAGCCCGGGGCATGTTGCCCGGACACAAGGAGAAAGCCATCAACGGCTCGGTGATGGCCAGCGCCACGACCTGGGTGCGCGCGCCGGAAAGCGGCATCGTGACCCAGCGCGGGGCCCTGGGCCGCCGTGTGAAGAAGGGTGAACGGCTGGCCGTGGTGACCGACCCGCTCGGTACCCGCGAAGAAGCCGTTCTGTCACCGATCAGCGGCATCATCATCGGCCGATACAACCTCCCCCTGGCCCACGAAGGCGATGCGCTTTTCCACATCGCCCGCTTCGACAGCGTGAAAGTGGCCGAGGACGTGGTGGAGGAATTCGCCACGACCCACGATCCGGCCCTGGGCCGCGCCGTGGAGACCGAACTCATAGGAACCTGACATGAAGATCGCCGTACTGTCGACGAACGGACGCCTGTACAGCACGCGCCGGCTGCTGGAAGCCGGCCAGGAGCGGGGGCACGAAATGCTGCTGCTCAACCACCGTCGTTGCTACATGAACATCACCTCGCACCGCCCGAGCATCCACTACAAGGGCAAGACGGTGAAAGGACTGGACGCCATCATCCCGCGCATCGGGGCCAGCGTGTCCTTCTACGGCACGGCCGTGGTGCGACAGTTCGAGATGATGGGCGTGTACTCGCTCAACGAGTCCATCGCCATTTCGCGCTCGCGCGACAAGCTGCGCGCGCTGCAACTGCTGGCCCGCAAGGGCATCGGCCTGCCGGTGACCGGCTTCGCCAACTCCCCGGACGACACCGAGGACCTGCTCAATTTCGTCGGCGGCGCCCCGGTGGTGATCAAGCTGCTGGAAGGCACCCAGGGCGTGGGCGTGGTGCTGGGCGAGACCAAGAAGGCGGCCGAGAGCGTGATCGAGGCCTTCCGCGGCCTGAGCGCCAACTTCATGGTGCAGGAGTTCATCAAGGAAGCCGGCAACTCGGACATCCGCTGTTTCGTGGTCGGCAACAAGGTGGTCGCTTCCATGAAGCGCACCGGCAAGGAGGGCGACTTCCGCTCCAACCTCCACCGCGGCGGCACCGCGGCCTCGGTGCGCATCACCCCGGAGGAGCGCTCCACCGCCGTGCGCTCGGCCAAGATCATGGGCCTGAACGTGGCCGGCGTGGACCTGCTGCGCAGCAACCACGGCCCGGTGGTCATGGAGGTCAACTCCAGCCCGGGCCTGGAAGGCATCGAGGCCGCCACCGGCAAGGACGTCGCCGGCAGCGTCATCCAGTTCCTGGAAAAGAACGCCGAGCACGGCAAGACCAAGACCCGCGGCAAGGGGTAGGGCGAACGGCCAGCCCGCCGAATGGGCGGGGTCAGAGTAAAGGGTCAGAGTAAAAGCCAGTCCAAAGACCGCTAGACTGGTCTTGATCGGGTTAGCTGGTTTTCACTCTGACCCTTTACTCTGACCCCATCACTTTTGACCCCATCGCTTTCGGAGGGCCGTATTCATGTTGCGCTGGTTCGTTCGGATTGTGCTTGGCCTGGTTGGACTGCTCCTGGTCGCCGTCGGCGTGGTCTATCTCTGGAGCCAGGTCCTGCTCTCGCAAACCTTCGAGGCGGAGCCGCGCGCCATCGCCTACACCGAGGATCCGGAAGAACTCGCCCGCGGCGAGCGGCTGGCCCAGGTCTACGGCTGTTTTCACGGCTGTCACGGCTCGGACATGGAGGGCGACGTTCCGTTCGAGGATCCCCTTTTCGGCAAGGCCGTCGCACCCAACCTGACCCGTGCGGTGCGTGACTACACGCCGGAACAGTTCGAGGCCATCGTGCGCCAGGGTGTCTTTCCGGATGGCTCCAGCGTAATGGCCATGCCATCCGCCAGTTTCTCGACCATGACGGACCGCGACCTCGGCGCCATCTACAGCTTCATTTCCGCCTACCCGGAGCAGCCCGCCGAGGACCGGGGAAGCACGGAGATCTACCTGGGGGGACGCCTTTTCTTCATTCTCGGTGAGTTCACGCTGGCGCAGGATGATATCCAGGAAGGCCCCTGGCCGGAATCACGGCTCGACGACCCCCTGGCGCACGGCGCCTACCTGGCGCAGAACGTCTGCAGCGAATGCCATGGCATGGACCTGGAAGGCAGCGAGGGCTTCACGCCACCGCTCGCCATCGCGAAAGCCTACGACCGGACGCAGTTCGGCCGCCTGATGGCGACGGGTGTCGGCCTGGATGAGGCGAGAGACCTGGGCTTGATGGCCCTGGTCGCGCAGTCCCGCACGGTGCACATGACCGACGAGGAAGTCGACGCGCTGTACGCCTACCTGAATTCGCTCTAGGTCGTGTTGACAGCCCCTGGCCGAAAGGGCGGGGTCAGAGTAAAGGGACAGAGTAAAAACCAGCAAACCGACCAGGATCAATCTAACGGACTTCGAGCTGGTTTTTACTCTGTCCCTTTACTCTGACCCCATCGGAAGCGCTCGTCGCCGGCATGCGACGGATTGATGACAGGCAAACATGCGCTTTATATCCTTGTTCACCCGTTCCGAAAGAGCGCCCCGCTTGGACACCTTCAAACGCCCTGGTTCACGATGCATCCGC
This sequence comes from Gammaproteobacteria bacterium, assembly GCA_030426265.1. Taxonomy (GTDB): domain Bacteria; phylum Pseudomonadota; class Gammaproteobacteria; order Xanthomonadales; family SZUA-36; genus Marinihelvus. The sequence continues at coordinate 38,203 of JAUHYP010000019.1, forward strand.
CGGTTCGCAGGCTGCCTCCTGGCGGTACTGGCAAGTTCCTGCCTCGCCGACCTGCCCGCTGCTCCCGAAGCACCCGGCGCCGGATACGTCCTGACCAACGCCCGTGCGTGGACCCTGGTGCCGGACCAGCCCTGGGCCGACACCGTGGTGGTCAGCGACGGGCAGATCGCGACCGTCTACGACGCGCCCCTGAAACCGGAGCACACAAACCTGCCGGTGCACGACCTGGGCGGGCGCATGTTGCTGCCGGCCTTCCAGGACACCCATGCCCACCTCGCCTCGGGCGGTACGGCTTACACGGGCTGTCCCCTGTTCGACCTGGGGGAACTGGAACCCATTCTGGAAGCCATCCGGGCCTGCGCCGCCGCGGACCCGGACGCGGAACTGTTGCGCGGGGTGGGCTGGACCCATGCCGACATGCCGGACGGCCATTCACCGAAGAAGGAGTGGCTGGACGCCATCGACGCCACTCGCCCGCTGGTGTTCGACGATGCCGACGGCCACACCAGCTGGCTCAACAGCAAGGCCCTGGCGACCTGGGGCATCACCGCGGAGACACCGGAGCCACCGGGCGGCCACATCGCCCGCATCGAGGGCGGCATGGAACCGGCCGGCACCCTGCACGAACCACCGGCCATGGACCTGGTTCGAAACCTGTGGCCGCCCTACACGGACGAGGAGATCGAGCGCGGGCTTGAGTACGGCCGGGACCTTTTCCATTCCATGGGCATCACGGCCTTCACGGACGCCCACGTCTCGCTGGACACCCGCGACGAATACCGGGCCCTGCCGGGTTTCGAGACCCTGGCGAAGGCCGGGACGCTGAAGCTGCACGCTTCCCTGGCGCTGGGCTGGAAGGCCAGCGGCGGCGAAGCCTGGCTGGAGGCGTTGAAGGACGCCCGCGCGCGCTACGACGGCATCGGCGCGCCGGGGCAGAAAATGAAAGTGAACATGATCAAGTTCTGGGCGGACGGCGTGGTGGAAATCCGGACGGCATTCCTGCTGCAACCCTACAGCGACGCACCGCACACGCATGGCCTGATGACCATTCCACGCGAGGAACTCATCGAAATGGTCCGCGCAGCCGACGCTGCCGGTTTCCAGGTGCACATCCATGGCATCGGCGACGCCGCGGTGCGCTATTCGCTGGACGCCCTCGAGGCCGCACTGCAGGCCAACGGCCAGCGTGACGCCCGCCACCACATCAACCACGTGCAGTTCGTGCACCCGGATGACGTTCCGCGCTTTGCCGAGCTGGGCGTGGGTGCGACCTTCGAGCCCTTGTGGGCCTATGAAGACACCTACATCACCGACCTGACCCGCCCGCGGGTGGGGTCGCGCATCGACCGCACCTACCCGATCAAATCCATCATGGACACCGGCGCACGGGTGGCGTTTTCCAGCGACTGGTCCGTCTCGTCGGCCAACCCCCTGGAGGGCATCGAAGTCGCCGTGACGCGGGTGAACCCCTGGACGAACGAAGGGGAACCGTTCCTGCCCGAGCAGCGGATCACCCTCGAACAGGCCATCGCCGCCTACACGCGCGAGGCGGCCTGGATCAACGGCTTCGACAACACCACGGGAACACTGGAGGCGGGAAAGCTCGCCGATCTCGTCATCCTGGACCGGGACCTGTTCGAGGTCCCGGTCCAGGAGATTTCAGACGTCAAGGTAGTGGCCACCCTGTTCGCCGGGGAAGTTGTCTACGGCGAACTCCCGTAACCCGACGCAACCGAATGCCAGCCTCACCGAAGGCCAACCGTCCGATCCGGATGCAGGGGGCCGCAGGGCGGGGCGGCCCCGGCGCCCCTACTTGAAGGTTTCAGACGACTCGACGACCTTCACGCTCTTCACGTTCAACGGATAGGTCGCCACCAGCTCATCCTCGGCCTTGATCTCGTCCGACAGGCCCGCCGCCACCAAGTTGGAGTAGCTCATGGGCGAGGGCGTGTTGTTGATCAGGGCGTCGGCCAGGGGCTGGGCCTCGCCGGTGTCGGTCACGATGGTCACGAACAGCTTGTCCGTCTGCCAGTGCTTGCGCAGCGCGGCGTTGACCTGCTCCAGCGTGGCCGCTTCCAGCAGGGCGTCCAGCTCGGCCAGGTAGTTGCCCCGGCCATAGAACGCCGAATCCATCAGCCAGCCCAGCTGGTCGGCGGGGCTTTGCGCATACAGCTTGGTGTAGCTGCGCAGGAAGGTCTTGGTCGCCTCGAAGTCCTCGGCACTCATGCCGTTTTCCAGCATCTGGTCGAACTCCTTCACCGCCATGCGCAGCGCGTAGTGGGCGTGGCCCACCTCGATGTCCGCCAGCTCCTCGTACTGGGCCTTGAGCTGCGCGGCGATCTGCACCGGGCGGATCCAGATGGACCAGTAGTTGCTCGAGCGCGGCACGCCAAAGGGTGGCAGCTGGTTCTGGCCGCCGGCCTCGTACCACTCGATGTAGCTGTAGTCGCCGTAGTTCATGGAGCGCGCCTCGCGCAGCTTCTGGTACAGGCGCGAGTAGCTCTTGCGGTGCTCGCCCATCCAGGAGTTGGCGATCATCAGGGCGGCGAACTCGTCGTCGGCGCGGGTGATGGCCAGCGGCGCGCCGGTGAAGATGGCTGAACCGAAGGCTCCGTCCTTGGCGACGACTTCCACTTCGATGCCGTCCGCCATGCGCGCCTTGCCGGCGACGGGCGGTGAGTAGGGCGTAGCGGGCAGGGCGGCCAGGTCGGTCTTCAGGCGATCGACCAGCGCGTCGTCGTAGTTGCCGGCCAGGCCCAGGTGCACGTTGTTCGCCGTGAACACTCTCGCCCAGTGCGCTTTCACATCATCCAGGGTGATGGCGGCGACGGTGGCGGAGTTGCCCTCTTTCATGTGCGCCATGTTCGTGCCACGGAACAGCAGGTGCTCCAGCGCCATCTTGGAGTAGTCCTCGTCGGAGGAAGCGCGGATGACCTGGTCGACGTAGTTCTGCTGGTTCTTCATCACGCGCGAGAAATCCTCGGCGGCGAAGTTGGGCTTGAGCAGCACGTCGCGAAGGATGGGGTAGAAGTCGTCCACGAAATCCGCCGGTACCTGGAAGATGAAGGTGGTGACCTCCTTGTCCACCAGCGCGCCGTAGCCGGCGGCCCAGGGATACAGGGTGTCCTGGATCGTGGCGTAGTCGCGGCCGCCGGCGCCGCCCTGGGTCATCAGGTTGGCGGTGGCGTAGGTCAGTCCGAGCTTGTCTTCCGGGTCGCCGATGGAGCCGGCCTGGAAGCGCACCATGATGACGACCTTGTTGGCCTCGGGCATCTTCAGTTCGGTGAGTTCCAGCGCCGCGGCCGGCCGCGACAGCGCAGCGAGCGCCAGCAGCAGGAAGGCGAGGGTGGTGAATGCATGTTTCATGATCGGGTTTCCTTCCGGCCTCACTGCAGGGCCGCGGTCTCGTCGTCGGAGATGGTGGCGATGGTCATGCGCTCAGGCTGCAGGTAACGCAGGGCCGCGGCCTTGACGTCCTCCTGGGTGACTTCGCCGTACAGGCCGTAGAGCCGGTTGATGGATTCCGGATCGCCGGTCAGCTGGATGTAGTGGCTGAGGTTGCCGGCGATGGCGTCCGGGGTATCGAGGCCCATCGCCATGCCGTACTCGAGATTGGACTTGGTGCGGGCGAGTTGCTCGGGATCGACGCCTTCGCGCTGAACTTTCGCGATGGCCTTCTCGATCTCGTCCATCACGTAGGGCATGTCCGCCTTGTCCACCAGCGAGGCCTGGATGGTGAACAGGCCCGGATCGCGCGAATCGAACTGGCCGCCGCCGAGGAAGCGCACCTTCTGCTCTTCCAGCACCAGCTTCTTGTACAGGTCGCTGGTGGGCGAGAAGACGATGGATGACAGCACGTCCAGCGCCGGCATGTCCTTCTGCGTGTCGCTGAAGGCCGGGCCCTTGTAGCTCATGGACAGGTACGGCGGGATGGAGCCGTTCTCCAGGTGCACGTAGCGGGTCTCGTTCTGCTCGGGCTCCACCGGAATCTCGGGCTCGTAGTCGCCGCGCTTCCAGTCGCCGAAGTATTTCTTCGACAGGGCAACCACCTGTTCCGGCGTGACGTCACCCACCACCAGGATGGTGTTGTACTCGGGCCGGTAGTAGCGCTCGAAGAAGGTCAGCGAGTAGTCGTACTGGTTGGGCATGTCGACGATGTCGTCGAAGTAGCCCATGGTGGTGTGGCCGTAGGTGTGGGTGGAATAGGCCGTCTCGAGCCGCTTCTCGTAGATCTGCTGGTAGGGGCTGGCGAAGTTCTTGGTGTATTCGCCCTTGACCGCGCCGGCCTCGGTCTTGAAGTCGTGCTCGGAATACTTGAGGTTCTGGAAGCGGTCGGCTTCGAGCTCGAACATCAGTTCGAGTTTGTCGGCGCTGCCGGTCATGTGGTACTCGGTGCGGTCCTGGCTGGTGTTGGCGTTGGCCGCCGCGCCGGTGGATTTCAATGCCTCGGAATACTCCGCCTTGGAGTACTTCTCGGTGCCGCGGAACATCATGTGCTCGAAGAAGTGTGCAAAACCGGTGACCCCTTCCTCCACCTCGTTGCGCGCGCCGACGCGCGTGACGATGTAGAAGGCCGCCAGGCCCGGGGACGGGAAGGGCACGGTGACCACGTTCAGCCCGTTGTCGAGGCGATGCTGGTGGATTTCGTAGGGGAGGATGTCGCCCTCGCTGGCGAAGGCGGTCGCCGCCGGCGTGATGGCGGCAGCCCCGATCAGCAGGGTGGTGGCGCCACCGGCCAGCAGTCTGGCGGCGAAGTCCTGGAAGCGTCGTTTCATGGTGCGGCTCCGGATGGGTTTCGTGCTCCGGCCGGGCGGCCGGATTCTGTGACCGCACATCATACGCGCTGAAGCCGCCGAGGCCCCCTGCCGGATGGCATGGCGGTGGCTGGCCTGTTCGCGCAAGGGCCCGGCTGTCATGGGCTATGGTAAGGTGCTTCGAGAGATCGAAAGACAACTCGATGAGGGATGGGGACATGAGACTTCACGTACCGGGCCTCCTTCTGGCCTTTCTGCTATTCCCGGCGGCGGCCGCCGCGCAGGAACTCGTCACCAACGGTGATTTCGAAACCGGCGACCTGAGTGGCTGGACCGTGGTCAACCAGGGGCCCATCGATACGCTCATCTACCAGGCGGGTCAGACAGGCAGCCTTTCAGGCTGGCCCCTGCCGCCACCCAACGGGACCTACGGCGTTTTTGCCGACATGGGTGACCCGAGTTTCACCTTCATCTACCAGGACATCACGCTGCCAGCGACTGGCGCCGCCACGTTCAGCGCTTCGGTGTACTACGCCAATCTCGCCGATGCGCAACTGGCTTGCCCAAATCCACCGCCCCTGCCAACCACGCCGGACTGGGAGGACATCACGACGCTGGACACGAGCCAGGGCATCGCTACGGGCCAGCAATTCCGCATCGACATCATGGACCCCAGCGCCCCGCCAGACGACATGGGCGCCGGCATCCTGCAGACGATCTTCGCAACGAGCGACGCAAGTCCGGCGGAGTTCGGGCCGCAGCACGTGACGGCCGGCCTGGGGGCCTATGCAGGGCAAAGCATCCGCCTGAGATTTTTGAACTACAACACCATCTGTTACCTGCATTCAGCCCTGGACGATGTTTCCGTTGTGGCAGGCGCGCCACCCGCCGGTCCGCCGCCGCTGCCGGTACCCGCGGACCACCCCGGCTTCCTGGCCTTGCTGGTCCTGGCGCTGATGGGCTTCGGCTTCGCGGTCCTTCGCAGCCGGCCGGCCTGATTCGTTTGATCGGGCCGGGCAGGTCGCTGCCCGGCCTGTCTTCATCCTGCCGGCTTCCCGGCGTTTCCTGACACTTCAAACACCCCGAATCCCGACAGCGTTCGGCCGCTTCCTTCAAACCCCGACCTCGCCCATTGAATGCGGGGCTTGCCGCCTTCAAATGAGGGATTGCATTCCCCGGTGTCGAACCTTACCCAGACCTTGAACACGTCCTCCCCAGAACTGCCGGAGCGTTCCTCCGCTGCACGTCGCCAACCGCTGGGCGCCGTCGCGCTGACGTGGGGCGCGGGCGGTTTCCTGGCGATGCTGGCCTGGGCGATGGTGCGTCTGGGCGGGATGTCGCTGGAGAGCCTGTCCTATTCCTGGGGCGCCGTGCACTGGACCGTGCTGGTGCTCAACCTGGGCGTGATGGCCTGGTTCGAGGGCTACAAGGGATTCCAGCAGGGCTATTCACCGCGCTTCGCCGCGCGTTGTCACCGGCTGTACCACGCGACCAGCCTCCGACAGGCGCTGCTCGCGCCGCTGGTCGCCATGGGTCTGCTGGACGCGCCGCGACGACGGCTGGTGTCGGCCTGGGCGCTGACCGTCGGCATCGTGATCGTGGTGCTGGTCTACCGGCAGCTGCCACAACCCTGGCGCGGCATCCTGGACGCCGGCGTGTTGCTGGGCCTGGGATGGGGAATGGCCGCGACCGCCTGGAGCCTGGTGCGCGCTTTCCGTGACGGGCCCGTGGTCGAGGCGGAGTTTCGGTAGGTTGGGTCAACGCGAGAACGGCGCACTGATGTTCACGGTGATGCCGCGGAACTCCCCGTCACTGTCGGTGCGGTAGCTCAGGCCCAGCTGGTCGAACTCCAGGAACCAGATCCGGATCGGTCCGTCGCTGCGTGCGAGCGCAACGCTGACGCGCCACTCGTCCTCGATGGAGGTGGGCTCGCCAGCGATGGGATGGAAAGTGAGGTCGTCGGCGTACCAGCGCCAGGTCAGGTCCCAGGTCACGTTCATCGCGGTGCCGTCGGTGGCGCGGATGACGGTCGGATGTCTGAAATCCACGCCGGCGCCGAAGCCGCCCAGGCTGCCGTCCGGACCGTCTTTCGCCGCATAGCCGGCCGTGAAGGCTTCGCCGAAAAGGCCCCAGTCCAGCGACCCGCTCTTGAAGGCCCGATGGCTGCGCAGGCCGGCATCCCAGATCCAGGCGCGCTCGTCGCTGGACAGGTCGGTGCCGTAGCCCAGGTGCCCGTAGGCCTTGAGCCGCCAGTGCTCGTTGACCGGTAGCTCCAGTTCCACGCCCGGCATCGCCGCGACGGTCGCGTAGTTCTCGATGTCCAGCAGGTCGTCGATGAAATCGATGCGGTGCACACCGATATTGACCGGCGCCTCGAAGCGCACACCCCATTGGCGGGAACCGTCCGCGAACAACTCCGGCTCGCGCCAGTCCCATCCAAAGGGCATGTCCACGACGAACACTTCGCGCTCGCCACTGACGCGATAGAAGCCGGTGCCGAGAAATGAGGAATAGGCCCAGTGGATGGCGGCGGGCTGACGTTCGACGGAAGGCGCCTGTTGCTGGGCGTGACCCGACAAGGGCGCCGATACAACACTCATGAGCGTCACCATCACCAGCACGTCATGTCGGTTCGCTCGTCGGTCGTTCATGATGTCACGTGACCTGCGACGATGATCAAACTGATCAGCTCTTGAAACTCCGGGACGCCCTCATGATTTCAAGATCTCCTTCCCATGCGAGCTTGCCCCGAAGTGAACGCCCTTTCGAACAGATCATTATCGATTTCGATGCGAGTACGCATGGTCAGTGCGCCACCACGTCCTTCTTGCCGAACAGCTTCTTGCCCAGCTCCACCAGGCCGACGATGGCCGCGCCCAGGATGATGCCGACCACGCCGGTGTAGAGCACGCCCACGGTCGTGCCCATGGCGCCTCCGCCCACGGCCTGTTCGATGGCGACCTGCCAGTGGTGCAGCAGCGGGATGCCGTGCGCAACGATGCCGCCGCCGACCAGGAACATGGCGATCGTTCCGGCGATGGACAGGAACTTCATCAGCCAGGGGGCGAAGACGAGAATGCCGCGGCCCACCGCCTGGGTGAACGCGCGCGGGCGTTTCGTCATGGCCGCGCCCACGTCGTCCAGCTTCACGATGCCGGCCACGAGGCCGTAGACGCCGACCGTCATGATGGCGGCGATGGCGACCAGCACGCCGACGCGCGTGGCGAAGTTGGCGGCCGCCACGGTGCCGAGAGAGATGACGATGATCTCGGCCGAGAGAATGAAGTCGGTGCGGATGGCGCCCTTGATCTTCTTCTCCTCGATGGTCTTCAGGTCCACCTCGGGATCGAGCAGGGCCTCGTGGATCTCGCGCTCCTTGTCCGCGGCTTCCTGCGGGTGCAGGAACTTGTGCGCGACCTTCTCCATGCCTTCGAAACACAGGAAGGAGCCACCCAGCATGAGCACCGGCGTGATGGCCCACGGCGCGAAGGCGCTGAGCAACAGCGCGGCCGGCACCAGGATGGCCTTGTTGATCATCGAGCCCTTGGCCACGGCCCAGACCACCGGCAACTCGCGGTTCGCCCTGACACCGGAGACCTGTTCGGCGTTGACCGCGAGGTCGTCGCCGAGCACGCCGGCGGTTTTCTTGGCGGCCACCTTGGTCATCACGGACACGTCGTCCAGGACCGTGGCGATGTCGTCGAGCAGGGCGAAAAGTGAACTGGCCATGAGGGATGTCAGAAAACGGCGATGCCGTGAATGTCGGAGTCGGGAAATTCTCCGGCCACGCTGCGCGGCCGGAAGCGGAAGCAGGGTCTGAACACCGACCGGCCGCGGTTGCGGCCGGCCGCTCAGTTACCCTTCAAATCGGTGCCTACTTTTTCTTGGTTGCCGCTTTTTTCTTCGCGGTTTTCTTGGCGGCGGCTTTCTTGGTCGTCGCTTTCTTGGTGGTCGCTTTTTTCGCAGCGGCCTTCTTTGTTGTCGCCTTCTTGGTCGTCGCCTTCTTGGTCGTCGCTTTCTTGGCGGCGGCCTTCTTGGTCACGGCCTTCTTCGTTGCTGCCTTCTTCGCGACGGCCTTCTTGGTCACGGCCTTCTTCGTTGCCGCCTTCTTGGCAACGGCCTTCTTGGTCACGGCCTTTTTCGTTGCCGCTTTCTTCGCTGCCGCTTTCTTCGGGGCGGCCTTCTTCACTGCCGCTTTCTTGGACGCTGTCTTCTTGGAAGCCGCTTTCTTCGCTGCCTTCTTAGTGGCCATCGATCATCTCCATCCTTTCAGCAATGAAAACCGGAATTGGTTTCCGTGCCTAATAATGCGCCTATTTCGCTGATGGTGAAACACTTTCTTGCCTTTTTCATCAAGTGCGACGCGAGTTTCTATACTGTCGATGACCGACGAAATGAAGGGAGAAATAAGCGATGGCACTTCGAACCATCAAGATCACTGTTCTGTCTCGCACTCGCAATCCTGGCGTTGAGTTGTCCGATGTTCATCTCGGTGACGCCCGATGAATGACAACGCGAGCAGGAATACCAGGGCCCTTCGATGGTTCGCGGCCGCTGGCTGCGCCGCGCTGCTGTCCGGCTGCGCGGCCGTCTACAGCCCCGTGCCGATGGGCGAGGAGCCGATGGCAATCGACGCGGAACAGTGGGATGGCTTGTGGACCGCACCCGACATCGGGCTGGTGGTGAAGACGGTCGATGCCGAACAGGGCCTGCTCGATGTGCTGATGATTGACGGGACGACGACGCAGAGCAGCCTGGTGCAGCTGATGCGATCGGGCGGCTGGGTGTTCGCGAGCGTGCGCGTGGAGGAAGAGCCAGACACTGACGAACCCTTGCCTTCACCGCCCGAAGGGGCTGACGCGACCGACGAAGGAACCGCCGGGCCGGATGACGAGTCCGGGCTGGTGATCGCCGATGCCAAGCCCTGGGCCTTTCTCCGTGTCGTGAACAAGGAGGACACCCTGGTGATCTGGATGCCGCATGCCGACCGCTTTCGTCGCGCGATCGAACGGGGTCACCTGCCTGGCCGCATCGCGGAGGAAGAAGCCGGCGACCCGGTCTACCTCGGCACGCTCACCGCCGATCACTACCGCCTGATCACCGAGAGCACCGAGGGCGTGCTGATGGACTGGGACGAACCCGTCGTGCTGGTGCGCAGCGGCAGGTGACACACGCGGCGCCAGGCACGACCGGCTGCGGGCCGCCCCTGGTCTGAAGCGAGCGCGGTGGTCGCCTATAGTGTTGGCGAGGGGGGTCCATCTCCATTCACAGCAAGAACAAGGAGTCAGACCATGCACACGCCGCCGTCTCCATCACGATTCACGGCCGCCCTGGCCACGCTGGCCCTGGTGGCCATTCCCGCGCTGTCCGCGCACGCCGAAGAGGGCACCGAGGCGCCTGCCGCCGAGGTGGCCTTCGACAGCCGGCCCGATGCGGAAGGCCTCGAGTGGATGGCCTGCGGGGATGGGTTCCATGAGGGCTGCGGCCTGGCCATCCTCAACATCGATGCGGACGGCCGCAACGCGGACGTGTACTTCCGCTACCCCGCGGGCGAGTCCTTCCCGCTGCACTGGCACACTTCGCCCGAGCGCATGGTCGTCCTGCGCGGCACGTTGCAGGTGAGCTACGAAGGCCAGGAGCCGGTGACCATCGAACCGGGCGACTATGCCTTCGGCCCCGGCGGCGCCCATCACGCCGGCACCTGCCAGGGTGATGAAGACTGCCTGCTGTTCATCGCCTTCGAAGACCCGCCCGATACGCACTTTGTCACCGAAGCCTCCGAGTGAGCGGCCCGGAGCCGGGGGAATTCCCCGGCCCCGATGTCGGCGTCCTTGGCGAATCAATGGCTTTGCGCCAGAATGGGGAGACGAGTGAAGGGAGACTCGCCCCATGACTGAGCAGGCGTCGGGCTTCAAGGGCTTCTTCGAGGACCTGAAGCGCCGCAAGGTGATCCGTGTGGCCATCGGCTACGCCGTGGTCGCTTTCGTCCTGATCCAGATCGCCGACGGCACCTTCGACGCCCTCAATCTTCCCGAGTGGTCCACCGCCCTGGTGTTGTGGCTGCTGGTGCTGGGCTTTCCAGTGGCGGTCATCCTGGCCTGGGCGCTGGAAGTGACGCCCGAGGGCGTGAAGCGCACGGGCGAGGGCACGGCGCAGGGAAGCGGTACGGAGGCCTCCGGCACGGCGGAGTTCACCGGCGCGGCGGCATCGAGCCGGCCCGAGACCCCGCCATCGAATCGCGACGCCGCATCCCCGGCACCGGCCGGTCCACGCAGCACCGCAAACACCCCAGACCACCCACCTGTCCAACCGCAGGCCAAACCCGGTGACGACCGCCGTTCCATCGCCGTGCTGCCCTTCGTCAATATGAGCGACGACAAGGAGAACGAGTACTTCTCCGACGGCATCTCGGAAGAAATCCTCAACCTGCTGGTCAAGCTGCCGCGGCTGCGCGTGGCCTCACGCACCTCGTCCTTCGCCTTCAAGGGCAAGGAAGTGAGCATTCCCCAGGTGGCGCAGTCCCTCGGCGTGGAGACGGTGCTGGAGGGCAGCATCCGGCGCGCGGGCGACCGGGTGCGCATCACCGCGCAGCTGATCGACTCGGCCACCGACTCGCACCTGTGGTCGGACACCTACGATCGCGAGCTCAAGGATGTCTTCGCCATCCAGGACGACATCGCCCAGAGCATCACCGACGCGCTGGAGATGACGCTCACGCCCAAGGAGCGGCGTTCGATCCAGAACGTGGCCACCGCCGACGCCGGCGCCTACGACTACTACCTGCGTGGGCGCAGCTACATGTACACGATGACGAAGCACGACTACCAGCACGCCATCAACATGTTCAAGAAGGCCATCGTGCATGACGACAAGTACGCCCTGGCCTACGCCGGCATCGCCGACGCCTACTCCTACATGTACCGCTATACCGACGCGCGCAAGGAGAACGCGCAGCATGCGCTGGACTACTCGGCGCGCGCGGTGGAGATGGACCCGGACTCCGCCGAGGCCCGGGCCAGCCAGGGCCTGGCCCTGTTCATCAACGAGCGCTACGAGGAGGCCGAGGGCGAGTTCACCGAAGCGCGCAGGATGAACCCCAACCTGTTCGAGGCCTGGTACTACGCCGGGCTGGCGTACTCCTCGCAGGGCGAGTTCGAGAAGGCCGTGAAGATGTACCTGAAGGCCGGCGAGGTGAACCCGCTGGACTACCAGTCAATGATGTTCCTGGGCCAGGCCTACGCCTCGCTGGGCCAGAAACACGACGAGATGAAGGCCCGCGTGGCCTCCATCGAGCTGATCGAACGCCATATTGAAATGAACCCCCACGACACCCGCGCCCTGTGCATCGGCGCCAACCAGCTGAGCAACGTGGGTGAGTTCGAGCGCGGCGAGCGGATGGTCGAAGACGCGCTGCTGCGCGGCAGAGAGGAACCCCTGGTGCTGTACAACACGGCCTGCTTCTTCGCGGTGAAGGGCGACGCCGACCGCTCCATCGAGCTGCTGGAAAGCGCCGTCGACAAGGGCTGGGGCGACAAGGCCTGGCTGGAAACCGACAGCGACCTCGACGCGGTGCGGGACGACCCGCGCTTCCAGGCGCTGCTCGACCGCATCGACTGAAGCCCGGGAATCGATCCGCGGTTCGGGGGTTTTTCGGGCAGAGCGACTGAAAACCCGCGCACACTTCTCCGCTCGAACGGTTGACGCCAACAGCCCAGCCTCTAGAATTGAAGGGACGATTGCAGCCCGTTCCGGGGGGAGCCATGAACCACGCCCGACATCTCGGCGCCCTGGCGCTGTCGAGCGCCATCGCACTGGCCGCCTGCCAGCGCGAGGACACCACCGCCTCGACCACTGCACCCGCTTCCATTTCACCCTCCGCCGACCGGGCGGCGGCCAAAGTCCCCACCCAGGACTTGGCCACGAACGTTCTGCCCACCGCCGACCTGATCTTCAGCGGTGGCCCCATCGTCACCGTCGACGACGCCAATCCCACGGCCGAGGCCCTGGCGGTGAAGGATGGACGCATCCTGGCCGTCGGCGACCTGGACGAGGTGGCGGGCCACGCCGGCGCCGACACGCGACGCGTGGACCTGGCCGGCCGCACCCTGGCGCCGGGCTTCATCGATGGGCACGCTCACGTGAACCAGTTCGGCAGCCAGGCCGTCGGCGCCAACCTGCTGGCGCCCCCCGACGGAGACGTCAACACCATCGACGATGTCGTGAACACCCTGAAGGACTGGGCCGAGAACACGGACGACGACGATCGTGTCGGCTGGATTTTCGGCCTGGGCTTCGATGACGCGATCCTGGCCGAGGGGCGTTTTCCCGACCGTGATGACCTGGACCGGGTCAGCACGGACATGCCCGTGATGGCCACGCACATTTCCGGGCACTTCGCCGCGGTCAACTCCCGCGGGCTGGAACTGCTCGGCTACACGGCGGAATCGCAGGATCCCGAAGGCGGACTGATTCGCCGGCGCCCCGGCAGCCAGGAGCCCAACGGCGTGCTCGAGGAACTGGCCGCCATTCCCCACATGATGACCGTGCTGGCGCCATCACGCCCGGAAGACGTCGCCTACTTCACGGAGAAAGGGATGGAACTGGCCATGTCCTACGGCTACACCACCGCCCAGGAAGGCCGCGCGTTTCTTCCCAACCACCAGAACCTCGCCGACTATGCCGAAGGGCGCGGCTTTCCCATCGACGTGGTGAGCTACATCGACTACAGCGACACCAGCCCGCTGAAATCGGAGTGGTACGGCAAGGCCTACCGTAACGGCTACCGCGTCGGCGGCATGAAGATCACCCTGGACGGCTCACCCCAGGGCCGCACGGCCTGGCGCACCGAACCCTACCTGTTGCCGCCGGAGGGCCAGGGGGCCGACTACGCGGGCTATCCCGCCATTCCCGACGACCCGGTGGTCATCGACCTGGTGGACATGGCCTATCGAGAAGGCTGGCAGGTGCTGGTGCACACCAACGGTGATGCGGCCATCGACCAGTTGCTCCGCGCCGTCCGCCCGGCCGAGGAACAGTACGGCCCCGGCGACCGTCGGCTGGTGATGATCCACGGCCAGTACGTGCGCATCGACCAGCTCGACACCCTGGTCGAGCTGAACATGGCAGCCAGCCTGTTCCCCATGCACACCTTCTACTGGGGCGACTGGCACGGCGAGATCATCGGCCGGGAGAAGGCGCAGCACATCTCGCCCACACGCTCGGCGCTGGACCGGGGCATCCCGCTGACCAGCCACACCGATGCCCCCGTCGCCCTGCCCAATCTGATGCAGGTAATGTGGGCCACGGTGAACCGGGTCTCTCGCAGCGGCCAGGTGATCGGTCCCGACGAACGGCTCACCCCCGAAGAGGCCTTCAAGGCCATCACCCTGTGGGCCGCCTGGCAGCATTTCGAGGAAGACGAGAAGGGCAGCCTGGAGGCCGGTAAGCTGGCCGACCTGGTGATCCTTTCGGACAACCCGCTGACCATCGAGCCCATGCGCATCAACGAAATCGAGGTGCTGGAGACGATCAAGGAAGGCGAGACCGTCTGGAAACGCGCGGGCGACTGAAGCGTCAGGATTTCGGCCAGGCCACGTCCAGTTCGCGGGCGGCTTTTGCAGCCCTAGGTGAATTCAATCGGGTTTCGAGCGCCTTCGGGAAGCTGGACCCACATCGGGGGCAGTGCCGCCCAGCGCCGCCAGGCGCCAAGCGGACTCACGCTGGATCAACGCCCTCAGGCCTTCATTCAGCAATGCGGCGTTTTCATCGATGTCTGTCAGTTCCCGGGCCCTGGCCATCAACGCTTTGTTGATCTTGACGGTGATACGCATGTCGGCTTTCTCCGCGTCGAGATGATGCGTCAATACTAGCAACGTTTGGTGGCGCGCATTCGTTGATGGCCGGCTACACCGGCAACACCCCCGGCAGGAAACGAACGGCGGACGCCAGGATCAGCAGGACGACCAGGGTCGCGGCGGCCAGCACCTGCATCCAGGTTTTCGACACCACCAGCGCGCACAGGATGGCCAGGCAGAACAGCAGCTGGGTCGCGCGCAGGGTGTTGAACCAGGGTTCGGTGCCGAACAGCGGTCCATCGAAGGTCAGGAACAGCAAGCCCCCGAGCACCGCGGACAGGAACAGCACGCGCACTTCCCGGAAATGCGCTTCCAGGTCGATGACCTCCTCCGTGCCGCGCGGCTCCGGGTTGAGCAGCGTCACGGAGAAGAAGAGCAGCAGGGGCCCGCCCAGGCTGAAGAAGAACATCGCTGAATTCCAGGACAGGTCCCGGAAATCCCACAGCGACCACCAGTGCAGGAACGAGAACAGGAAGATGACCACCACCCAGAGGGTGTGGGGCAGGTAGGGCCGCAGGCGCTGGCGGTGCTGCGCCAGCCGTCCCACGGACACCAGCAACTGCGCGATGGTCAGGGCGATCAGCACGCCAATCATACTGCTGATGAATTCGAACAGGCTCATGGCTGCGCTCCCCCAGGCAGGCTCATGGTGAACAAATCTCGATGTCCCGGAACGCGATGGTCTTGCCGACCTGGATCGCTTCGTAGACGCCGTGGACCTGCAGGGCGATGAAGCCGTCGCTGCGAAAGTCGTCCTGGAAGTCGGCGATGGGTTGATCGTCCAGCCAGGTGCGGATGTGCGGCCCGACGGCGCGGATGCGCAGCGTGTGCCAGCGGTCCGATTCGATCATGTGTTTCACCGGCGTCTTGTCGAAGGTGTCCAGCCAGCCGCGGGACGATTCGTCGTAGATCTCGCCGGTCCAGCCCCGCTCGCTGGGGTCGATGTCAGCCTGGTAGCCGAAGACGCGCCCGGCCCGGGCCGTCCAGTCGTGCCACTCGCCGTCCCGGGCGCGGACGCGGATGGGGGTCTCCTCCGCGTAGGTGTCGCTGCGGAACTGGACGCCGGAGTTGAACATCCCGGCCTGGAAACGGAACGCCAGCTTCAGGTCGAAGTCGGCGAAGGTCTCGTCCGTCCGCAGGAAGGAGTTCTCCTGCGTCTCCACCGGCGTGCCCACGATGGCGCCGTGCTCGACGGTGAAGGGCGCCTCGCCCAGTACCGTCCATCCGGTGAGGGTCTCGCCGTCGAAGAGCGGGCGGCAGTTCTCGTCGGAGGCCAGGGCCCAACCCGGCGCCAGCGTACACAAGGCAGCCGACAGGACGGCCACCGGAGTCCACAGTGCCTTCCATTCAAGGCGTGGCCTCGACCCGCCGAACGCTCTTCCCGGACCTTCAGCCCGGCTCCAACGCTTCCAAACGCTCCAACGACGGTTCATCAGATCACTCCTTGTTTCATCTGCTCCACCGCCCAGGCGCTGGCGCGGGCGGTGAGGGCGAGGTAGGTCAGCGACGGGTTCTGGCAGGCCGACGACGTCATGCAGGCGCCGTCGGTGATGAACAGGTTGGGCACGTCGTGGCTCTGGTTGTAACCGTTGAGCACCGAGGTGGACGGGTCGCGGCCCATGCGCGCGCCGCCCATCTCGTGGTTGTTGGTGCCCGGCGGTTCGGCGTCGTTGCGCCAGGGCGTGACGTCCTCGAAGCCGGCGGCCTCGAGCATCTCGGCGGTGGTGACCGCCATGTCCTCGCGCATCGCGCTGTCGTTGGCGTCGCGGGTCACGTGCAGGCGCAGCGCCGGCATGCCCCAGGCGTCGGTCACTACCTGGTCCAGCCGGGCGTGGTTGTCGTGGCGCGGCAGGGTCTCGCCATAGCCCTGCAACCACATGCTCCAGCGGCCGGGGCCGCGCAGGGACTGCTTGAAGTCGGCGCCCAGGCCCGCGCTGCCCTCGCCCCGCCGCCAGTCCGCCCGCTGCGCCCCGCCCTGCACCCCGTAGCCGCGCAGGAAGCCGGCATGCGTACTGCCCGGTGAGAGGTTGCGGAAGCGCGGGATGTAGATGCCGTTCGGGCGGTTGCCCCGATACGTGCGGTCGAGCAGGCGGCTGCCCAGGTGGCCGGTGGCGCCTACGCGGCAGTGGTGGTCCATCAGGTAGCGCCCCAGTGTCCCACTGCCGTTGGCCAGCCCCGCGGGGAAGGCCGCCGAGGTGGAGTTGAGCAGGATGCGCACCGTGCCCAGGGCCGAGGCGCAGAGGAACACGATTCGAGCCTTGTACTCGGTGACCTGGCGCGTACGGGTGTCGATCACCCGCACGCCGGTGGCGCGGTTCGTGGCCGGGTCGTATTGGACCGACTCGACCAACGCATCGGGCACCAGCGTGAGCCGCCCCGTCGCGGCCGCCGCCGGCAGGGCCACGCCGTTGGAGGAGTAGTACGAGGCGGTCGAACAACCCCGCTCGCAGGGCCCGCAGTAGTGGCAGGCCGCGCGGCCGTTGTGCGGCACGGTGAGCGTGGCGGTGCGCCCGATCAGCAGGCGGCGTTCGGGGAAGGTGGCTTCGATACCGGCCTTGGCCTGCTTTTCGGCCGCATTCAGGCCCATGGGCGGAAGGAACTCGCTGTCCGGCAGCTGCGGCAGGCCCTCGGCCGAACCGGAGATGCCCACGAAGCGCTCGACGTGCGCGTACCAGGGCGCGAGGTCCTCGTAACGGAGGGGCCAGTCCACGCCGTGGCCGTCGTCGCGGTTGGCGGTGAAGTCCATGGGGCTCCAGCGGTAGCTCTGCCGCGCCCACAGCAGGCTGCGCCCGCCGACGGCGTCGGTCTGGATCCAGGAGTAGGGCTGTTCCTCGACGATGGGGTGGTCGGGGTCTTTCGCGAACCAGTGCTTCGTGTATTCCGAGAAGATGTAGGTGCGCCGCTGCACGGGGTAGTCCGTGGCCATCTCCTGCTCGGGCACCCGGCCACGGCCGGGCAACTGCCAGGCCGGTTGGTGCTCGGTGACGTAGCTGCTGCCATGCGGCGCCGCGCGGCCGCGCTCCAGCACCAGGGTGCGCAGGCCGCGCTCGGTGAGTTCTTTTGCGGCCATGCCGCCGGACATGCCGGAGCCGACCACGATGGCGTCGAAGGGGGTGCTCATCGTCGGCGTCAATGGGGCGCGGACCCCGGTGGCGGGTAGGGAATGTCCGCCTCGAACGGCCCCATGTAGGCCGGTGGAAGCGCCTGCGTGGCACCGACTTCGGAAGTGAAGTAGCCGGCGACGGTCAGGGCCTTCTGGGTGCGCCAGAAGGTGGTGAGTTCCGGGGCGAATTCAGCGTCCGATGCATTGCCTGATGGCTCGAACGTCTGCCGGTCCAGTTCCCGCAACAGGGACACTTGCGCGTCAGGCGACTGATCGACAAACGGCGCGCCGTGCAGAGCCTCGGCCAGGGCGTTGAACGCTGCCAGGCCCTCCCGATAGGCAACGGACTCGGATTCCGGCAGATAGTCCGCCACCATCGAGGCGATATAGCGCTCCACCCCGGCAGCCAGTGCGCCCGGCGTATCGGTCACAGGAATGATGTGCTCGGCCAGCACGCCGGCCAGGACGACCTCGTCAACAGCCAGGGGCGGGTTCGAAGCAGTCGGCGCCTGGCCCTCGAACGCCGCCGCGATGGCGGACGCCAGGGGCGAAGTCGCCAGGCCGCCACTGAGCAGGGCGACGGTCTTCAACAGGTCGCGACGATCCATGGAAGGCAGTATAGCGGCGGGCCGCCTAGACTCCGGACACAACCCCAATAAAGGAGATCGCCGCCATGGCCTTCCTCTCAGCACTCTGGCTCCCCATCCTGCTCTCCGCCGTCGGCGTGTTCATCGTCAGCTCGCTGGTGCACATGGTGTTGAAGTACCACAACTCCGACTACAGCAAGCTGCCCTCGGAAGACGAGGTGCTGGCGGCGCTGCGGCCCTTCGACCTGCCGCCGGCGGATTACATGCTGCCGCACTGCACCGACATGAAGGCCATGAGCGACCCCGCCTACCTCGAGAAGCTCAACCAGGGCCCGGTGGGCATGTTCACGGT
>JAUHYP010000001.1 GCA_030426265.1 Gammaproteobacteria bacterium
CCCTGACCATCGGCGCCGATGGCGCCTGCGATGTGCCGGTGGAAGCCGGGCAGGGCGATGGTGTGCTGGCCACGGTCCGGGTGGGCGCCGACGGCAGCGTGCGCCTGAGTGCGGCTACCGGTTCCGGCGTGACCGTGAATGGTGAACCTGTGACCGAGCTGGACCTGGCCGGCGGCGACGAGCTGCGGGTCGGTCGCAGCCGCTTCATTCTCCAGGCCCCCGGCCTGCGTCCCGAACGCGTCCTCACCGGCGAAGCCACCCGGCCGCCACGCCCGACCTGGCCCTGGTGGCTCGCCGCCGCCCTGCTCGCCGGCGCCGCCGCCCTCGCCTGGACCCAGGGCTGGCTCCCCATCAATCCGGGTGGCCCAACGCCATAAGCCTTCAGGGCTGCCCCGCCCGGGGCCCCCGTCCGATCAACGCATGCGCGAGAGGCGCCAGGCCGGCGCCAGCAGCGCCATCATCAGGCTGTCGCGGCGTTGGCCGGCGACGTGCCAGCGTTCCCGGCAGAGGCCTTCCTGGCGGAAGCCGAACTTGCCCAGCAGCGCCAGGCTGGCCGTGTTCTCCGGGTCGATGTCCGCTTCCAGGCGGTGCAGGGCGAAGCGTTCGAAGCAGAGCTTGAGCATGCCGTCGAGCACCTCGGCGCCGTAGCCCTTGCGCCAGAACTGGCGATGGATGACGTAGCCGATTTCGGCGCGGTCGTTGTCGCGGTGAATGTTGAACAGCGTGAATTTTCCGATGACCCGGCCCGTCTTCGGCAGGACGATGGCCCAGAAGGCGGCCGTGCCGCCCATCTGAAGTTGCAGGTCCTCGCCGACCATGCGCGCGGCCTGTTCCAGTTCACGGATGGTGTGGGTGGACCAGTATTTCATGGTCTCGGGATCGGAGTAGATGGCGTACATGCCGGGCGCGTCATCGGCGCACAAAGGGCGCAGCACCAGGCGGCGGGTGCTGAATTCGCAGGGTTTAACCTCCCTGCTCAGCGGTGTCGCAGCTTCCATGTCGGTCGATCGTCCCTGTCGATGATTCCATGGGTGGCGAGAAAGTCTCTCGCATCCCCGGCGTCGCGCTCGAACCAGGCCCGCGCGCTCCCCAGTCTGAAAGAATAACCCCATGCGTCCATGTCCTGCATCATTCGATGCCGTCCAAGGCCCGGCAATTCATCGGCGAGGAGAATCTGGAGGTAGCACACGCCATTCTCCTCGTCGTAGTCACCGCCGGCGTCGGTGTCCAGCCCGTTTCGCCGTTCCGGGTCCATGCAGACGTAGTGGCAGGCCTCGTGAAGCACCGAGTGCAGGGGCGTGTCGGGGCGGGCCAGCAGGCGGTCGCCCACCAGGCCCGCTTCCTCGTCGCCCCAGTAGCTGCCGGGAATCTCCGCGCCCGGCGCCACCACGGACAGCGTCATGCCGAATTGCCCGAGCAACCGTGAGACGGCATCAGGCGGCCCATCCTCCAGGCGCAGGACGCCGGGCGTGGTGGCTGGCAGGTCGTCGATGCGGCTCGCGGATTCGGACATCGGTTCAGGGCGGCAGGGGGACCTGGGCTATTATGCGCGCTGTCCATGACGAGACAAGGAACGCCGCCCGGCATGAACCTCCTCTCCAGCTACCGGCGCCCGGTGGAACTGCTGCGCATCGCGGGCATGTTCACCTGGTTCTGCGCCGGGCTGCCGCTGCTGTTGCCGAGCATCATCTCGGAGGAGGGACTGTCGCTGCCACGCTACCTGGCCTGGTGGGGCTTCCACCTGGCCTTCGGCCTGGCCTACTGGAACGTGCTGCGTTACCGACCGGCGCGCACTTCCCTGCCACGCCGCATCATCCACATGGTGTTGTTGTCGGTCTGCGCGCTGGCGATCACCTACGTGTCGACCAGCGCCATCGGTGGCGTCCTGCTCCTCCCGCTGGCCGGCCTGCTGCCCTGGATGTTCCGGACGACCCCTGCCACGGCCATCCTGTTCGGGCTGTTCCTCCTGTTCGCGCCCCTGGTGTGGCGGGTTCCGGAGGCGCCACCCGCCGACAAGGCCTTCATCATCGGTTTCTTCCTGGTGGTCGCCCTGTTCATCTTCATCGGCTCGGTGGCCGCGGTGCGCGAACAGCGCGCCCGGGACGAGCTGCGCAAGCTCAACCACGAATTGCGCGCCACCCAGGCCCTGCTCGCGCAAAACACCCGCATTGCGGAGCGCGTGCGCATCGCGCGAGAGCTGCATGACCTCGTCGGCCATCACCTCACGGCGCTGACGCTCAATCTCGAAGTGGTCACCCACCTGGTCGAGGGCCGGGCGCTGAACCACGTGCAGCAGGCCCACTCCCTGGCCAAGCTGCTGCTCGCCGACGTGCGCGAGGTGGTGAGCGACATGCGCCAGGACGACAAGGTCGATCTCGCCGCGGCTCTGCGCACCCTGGTAGAGGGCGTGCCCGCGCCGGCCATTCACCTGGACCTGCCCTCGGAGCAGGTCATGGTCGACCCGGACCGCGCCCAGGTCCTGCTGCGTTGCGCGCAGGAAATCGTCACCAACTGCGTGCGCCATGCCCAGGCGCGCAACCTGTGGATTCGCGTTTCCTCGGCCCAGGACGGTCTGGCCTTGTCGGCGCGGGACGACGGCCGGGGCGTGGCGCGGGTGCATGCGGGCAATGGGCTTTCCGGCATGTCCGAGCGCCTGTTGTCCCTCGGCGGTAAACTGGAGATCGAGTCGGCAAAGGGCGCCGGCTTCACCCTGCATTTGTGGATGCCCCTGGAAGGAAAATAAGACGATGATCAAAGTCATGCTGGTCGACGACCAGAACCTGGTGCGCAAGGGGGTGCGCAGTCTGCTCGAGCTGTCGGAAGAGATCGAGGTAATCGCCGAGGCGCCGGACGGCGCGGAGGCGGTGCGCATGATGGCCGAGGTGAACCCGGACGTGGTCCTGCTGGACATGCGCATGCCCGGCATGAACGGCGTGGAAGTGCTGCGCCAGCTCAAGGAAGGCGGCCAGCTGCCGCCCACCATCATTCTCACCACCTTCGATGACGACGAACTCGTCCTGGCCGGCATTCGCAACGGCGCGAAGGGCTACCTGCTCAAGGACGTCTCACTGGACGAACTGGTCGGCGCCATCAAGACCGTCGCCGATGGCGGCTCCATCGTGAAGCCCGCCGTGACCGAGCGGCTGCTCAAGGGCCTGGAGCGCATGCAAACCGATTTCACGGCGCTGGACCGGCCGGATCCGCTGACGGAGCGCGAGACGGAGATTCTTCGCCTGATGGCGGGGGGGTACTCCAACAAGGAAATCGCCAACTCGCTGGGCGTCGCCGAGGGGACCGTCAAGAACCACGTGTCCAACATCCTCTCCAAGCTGGGCGTACGCGATCGCACTCGGGCAGTGCTCAAGGCCTTCGAACTCGGCTTCGTGTGAAATCGCTATAGCTGGCGGAGCGCCGCCTTACCCCCCTCTCCAGGACACGCCGTGAATCCATCCCTGGAGGCTTGGACTCGGCATCCCTGCCTCGTACAGTCCTGGAGAGGGGGGTAAGGCGGCACTCCTGGTATTGAAGCTTCGTTGCGGCCGCGTAGGCCTTGAGCACTGGGCGGTTTCTGGGGTTACAGGCGCGGGGTGTGGCGGCCGAGGAGGCTGAGCATGTGTTCCCAGAACTCGGTCCAGAGCTGGGTGGAGCGGGCGGGGGCGCTGAAGGCGTAGATGCCGAAGGCGAGGGCGACCCACCATTGCAGGCCGAAGTCCCAGCCCAGAAACCGTGACACGAGAAACGCCACCAGTCCACCGAACAGGAACCCGCAAAAGCCGCCGATCACCCCGGCAATCACCCGGTCCCCGAGCTTCGCTGTCTCCCGATCGTCATTGATGAACATGGGATCGACCTCCTGATTCGCTTGCTATCCGGCAACGCTGATGAAACGCGCCTCCCAGAACATCCAGGCCGTTCATCTGAAGAACGACAAGGAACTTCGTCCCGCGAGAACATTGCTGAAGAGGGCCGCTCACTCCCCTCTCCTCGAGACTGTACGAGGCAGGGATGCCGAGTCCAAGCCCCCAGGGATGGGTTCACGGCGTGTCTTGAGGAGAGGGGGGTGAGTGGCCCCCACCCGGAAACCACACGCGACGGCTCAGCTGAGTCCAAGCCTGCCGGGAAGTATTTACAGCGCAGGCGAGAGCGACCGCACGTTTTGCGCGTAGCGCAAAGAGTAAGGGAGCGAAGCCGTAGCGCGTGGGTCCTGGGGAGAGGGGGTTAAGCCTCCCTCCCCCCGAAACCACGCGCGACCAAAGGCCTCAGGAAGCCTTGTCCAGGTAATCGAACTCGCGGGCGAGATTCGATTTGCGATCGGTGACGATGGCTTCCAGTGTTTCCACCCGCTTGCGCAGGTCCTGGTCCAGCTTGTCGATTTTCGCCTCGAGCTCGCCGAGCTTGTCCTCGTCGGCCTTTCCGGCATAACGTGCACGGTAGGCTTCCAGAGCGCAGCCTGCGATGACGATCAGGGCGATGGCGGTCCACATTGACATGATCATTTCCCTCTTTTCCGACCCATGACCTGAACATAGGTCACGGACCACGGTCTCACCAGTGACACAAGTCACCCCTTGAAACCCCGGAACTCCGGCCCTATGCCAAGGTCCGACCCCCGGGGCCGCTCACCGGGGTCCCGCTTCGCGTCCAGAACAGAACAATCCGGTAAGGGAGCCATGATCGAAGCCATCAATCTGCACAAACGCTACGGCGGATTCACCGCCGTGGACGACCTGAGTTTCCAGGTCGAGCCGGGCCAGGTGCTCGGTTTCCTCGGTCCCAACGGGGCCGGCAAGTCCACCACCATGAAGATGCTCACCGGCTTCCTGTCGCCCACCTCGGGCACGGCGCGGATCCTGGGGCATGACATCCTGGACGACTCCCTGGCCGCGCGCCGCTGCATGGGCTACCTGCCCGAGGGCGCGCCCAGCTACGGCGAGATGACGGTTTCCGAGTTCCTGCGCTTCGTGGCGCGGGCGCGCGGGCTGGACGCCGGCGCGGTGGATTCCGCCGCGGGCGCCGCCATGGAACGCCTCAACCTCGGCGGGGTGGTGCACCAGCCCATCGACACGCTGTCCAAGGGCTTCAAGCGCCGCGTGGGCCTGGCCCAGGCCATCCTGCACGACCCGCAGGTGCTGATCCTCGACGAGCCCACCGACGGCCTGGACCCGAACCAGAAGCACGAAGTGCGCCGCCTGATCCAGGATATGGCCAGCGACAAGATCATCGTCATCTCCACCCACATCCTCGAGGAAGTGGAGGCGGTGTGTAATCGCGTGATGATCATTGCCCGTGGCCGCCTGCTCGCCGACGACACCCCGGCGGCGCTGGTGGCGCGCTCGCGTTATCACAACGCCGTGACCCTGGTGGTCGACAACGCCGAATCCGCCGCCAGCACCCTCAGCGAACTGCCGCAGGTGGCCAAGGCAGAAATCCGCGACGGCGCGCTGACGGTGTTCCCCGCCGGCGCAGGTCTGTTCGAGGCCGTATCCGGCGCCGTGGCGCAGCATGGCTGGCAGGTGCGCGAGTTGCGGCTGGAGAACGGCCGCTTCGACGAGGTGTTCCGCACCATCACCCGGGATGTCGACCCGAACACTGAACAGACTCCAGACCAGGAAGCCGGACATCATGCTGTCGTGGAGGAAGCCCGATGAACGCCGTGCTGACCGTCGCGCGCCGCGAACTCGCCGGCTACTTCGCCACCCCCGTCGCCTGGGTCTTCATCGTGATCTTCCTGGTCATGACCGGGGTGTTCACCTTCTACCTGGGCGGGTTCTACCAGCGCGGCATCGCCGACCTGGAGCCGTTCTTCCGTTTTCACCCCTGGCTGTACCTGTTCCTGGTGCCGGCCATCGCGATGCGCCTGTGGGCCGAGGAGCGCCGCGCCGGCACCATCGAGCTGCTGCTGACCCTTCCGCTGTCCCTGCCCCAGGCGGTGCTCGGCAAGTTCCTGGCCTCCTGGGTGTTCCTGGGCGTGTGCCTGGCGCTGACCTTCCCGACCTGGCTCACCGTGAACTACCTGGGCGACCCGGACAACGGCGCCATCCTCGCCGCCTACCTGGGCAGCTGGCTGATGGCGGGCGGCATGCTGGCCATCGGCTCGTGCATGTCCGCGCTGACGCGCAACCAGGTGGTCGCCTTCATCCTGGCCGTGGTCGCGTGTTTCGCCTTCCTGCTCAGCGGACTGCCCTTCGTGCTGGAGCTGTTCAGCGGCTGGGCGCCGCAGGTGCTGGTGGACGCCATCGCCGGACTGAGCTTCCTGTCGCACTTCGCGGACATCTCCAGGGGCGTGATCGACCTGCGTGACCTGGTGTATTTCGCCCTGGTCATCGGCTTCTGGCTGGCCGCCAACATGATCCTGCTGGAAATGAAGAAGGGCGAATCATGAACCGCAGAAACCTCACATCCACCGGCAGCCTGGTCCTGCTGTTCGGGCTGTTCATCGCCCTGGTCATCCTCTCCGGCCTGCTGTTCAAGGGCTGGCGCCTGGACCTGACTGAGAACCGCGAGTTCACTCTCAGCGAGGGCACCGAGTCCGTCCTGGCCAACATGGCCGAGCCGGTGACGCTGTACCGCTTCTTTTCCGAGGACGCCAGCGGCGACCTGCCGCAGGTGCGCAGCTACGCGCGCTGGGTGGACGAACTGCTGGACGACATGGCCGACCGCAGCGGCGGCAAGCTGACCGTGCGTCGCATCGACCCGACGCCCTTCTCCCCGGAGGAGGACGAGGCGGCGCAGTTCGGCCTGCAGTCGGTCCCGGTCGGCGCCCTGGGAGATTCCCTGTACTTCGGCCTGGCCGGCTCCAACTCCCTGGACGACGTGCAGGTCATCGCCTTCCTGAACCCGGCGAAGCAGGCCTTCCTGGAATACGACGTAGCCAAGCTCATCGCCACGCTGTCGCACCCGGAACAGCAGAAGGTCGGCCTGCTGGGCAGCCTGGACATGGCGCCCGGCTTCGACATGAACACCCAGCAGCCACGTCCGGCCTGGGTGATGCACGAGCAGCTCGACCAGCTGTTCGAGGTGGTCACGGTGCCGAACGACGCCGCGGCCTTCCCCGATGACCTGGACCTGCTCATGGTGGTGCACCCTAAGGCCCTGTCGGACGCCATGCGCTATCGCATCGACCAGTTCGTGCTGGGCGGCGGGCGCCTGGTCGGCTTTGTCGACCCCTTCGCCGAGGCCGATCTCGGGGACAACCCCAACGACCCTATGGCGCGCCTCAACGCCGGCAGCAGCTCCAGCCTGGACGGCCTGCTGGAGGCCTGGGGCGTGGGCTACGATCCGATGCGCGTGGCCGGTGACCCGCTGTACGCCCTGCAGGTGAACTCGCAGGCCAGCGTGCGGCCGGTGCGCCACCTGGCCATCCTCTCGCTGCCGCGCGACGGCATGAACGGCGACGACATCGTCAGCGCCGACCTGGAGGCGGTGAACGTATCCAGCGCCGGCTGGTTCGAAGCACTGGAGGGCGCGTCGACGCAGTTCACGCCGCTGCTGCACACCAGCGAGAACGCCGGCGGGATCGACGCCAGCCGCCTGCGCTTCCTGGCCAACCCGGAAGACCTGCAGGCCGGCTTCACCTCGTCCGGCGACCCCTACGCCATCGCCGCCCGGATCACGGGCCCAGCCGCCTCCGCCTTCGCGGCGCCGCCGGCCGGCCTGGAGGGCGTCGCGCACCGTGAACAGGCCATCGACGGCGGCATCAACGTCATCCTGTTCGCCGACACCGACCTGCTCACCGACCGGATGTGGGTCAGCAAGCAGAATTTCTTCGGCCAGACCGTGGTGAATGCCTTCGCCGACAACGGTTCGCTGGTGGTCAATGCCGTCGACAACCTGCTCGGCACCGATGACCTGATCAGCATCCGCACCCGGGCCACCTCGGCCCGGCCCTTCGACCGGGTGGAGGAACTGCGCCTGGCGGCCGAGAGCCAGTACCGCGACACCGAGGAACGGCTGAACCTGGAACTGCAGGAAACCGAGCGCACCCTGGCCGAGATGCAGGCCCAGCGGGGCGACGGTGAACTGGGTATCCTCAACGAGGACCAGGCCGACGAGATCCAGCGCTTCCTGGATCGCCGCACCGAACTGCGCCGTGAACTGCGCGCTGTGCAGCACGAGCTGGACAAGGACATCGACGCCCTCGGCACCCGCCTGACGGTGCTCAACGTGGTCATCGTTCCGCTGGCCGTGATCATCGTGGCGCTGCTGGTCGGGCAGGCGCGTCGCCGTCGCCGCGAAGCGGCCGCGGCCTGAGGAACGAACCATGAGTCGCAAGCATTTTTCCTTCCTGGCCATCGCCCTGGTCCTCGTGCTCGGCGCGATCCTTTTGCTGCTCCCCGGCCAGACCGGACAGGAGCCCGGTGCGGAGTCTGCCGGCCTGCTCGAGGGCTACGCCGCGCGCGTGAATGACATCGACCGTGTGTCCGTGGTCGGCCCGGGAGACGCCGTGCTCGCCACGCTCGTGCGCGGCGACGAGGCCTGGCGGGTCGAGGAACTCTCCGGCTACCCGGCCGACCTCGCCGTGCTCCGCGAGGTGCTCGGTGGCCTGGCCGAGGCCGAGGTGATCGAGCCCAAGACGGCCAATCCCGACTACTACGCCCGCCTGGGCGTGGAGGACGTCACCTCGGAAGGCGCCGGTGGCCTGCGCCTGGACCTGTCGGCCGGCGCCGACAGCTGGTCCGTGATCGTCGGTGACGAGGCGCCGAACCGTGGCGGCCACTACCTGCGCGAAGCCGGCGCCGCCGCGAGCGTGTTGGCCGACTTCACTGCCGATGTTCCCGCCACGGCCTCCGGATGGGCCGACGCCACGGTCATCGACCTGATGGCGGGGGAGGTCGCGGAAGTGCAGCTGACCCGGCCGGACGGCGAGACGCTGACCGCGCACAAGGTGAGCGCGGACCAGTCCGATTTCTCCCTGCTGGAACTGCCCGAGGGGCGGGAGAAGAAGTCTGCCTGGGCGGTCAATTCCCTGGGCAGTGCCCTGTCCACCCTCGACATGGAGTCCGTGCAACCCTTGGACGCCATCGACTGGACCGGGGCGATCGCCCTGCGCGCCGTGCGTTTCGATGGGCTGGAAGTCAACGGCCAGCTTGTTCGCCTTGGCGAAGCGGGCGATTGGCTGCGCCTGGAGGCGTCGGCGCCTTTCGCCGGTGAGGCCACGGACAACGATGCCGGCAGCGAAGCGCCGGCCCAGGCCGAGTCGGTCGGGGAACCGGAGGCGGCGCCAGCTGAGGACGTCGCGGACGGACCCGAGGGTATCGAAGCCGTTCCCGACGACGCCCCGAACCCGTCGGTCGCCGCCGCCGAGGCCATCAACGCACGGGTCGGCGGCTGGGCCTATCGCATCCCGGCCTTCAAGGCCGAGGCCATGGACAAGCGCCTGGAAGACCTGCTCAAGCCGCTGGCCGATGCGAGCCCGGACGCGCCCTGAGATGCCTTACAGCATGAAGGAAACCCGCTGACATGCGACCCGCCGCGTTGACCCGCCCATGAGCCGCCTGCGCTTCAACTGGGCCGAGGCGCGGACGCATTTGCGGGCCAGTTGCCCGCCCCTGAAACAGTTCATCGACGGCTTCGGCGCGCGCCGCTACGCGGTGCCGCGTGGCGTGGACCTGTTCCAGGCCCTGGCGCATTCCATTGCCTACCAGCAGCTGTCCGGCAAGGCCGCGGGTACCATCTACGGACGATACGAGGCGCTGTTCGAGGACGGGGTTCCGAACCCGCGTGGCACGCTCACCCTCGGCGAGGACGCCCTGCGGGCCACCGGCCTGTCACGGGCCAAGACCGCGGCCATCCTGGATCTCGCCCGGCACATCGAAGAGGGCGAGTTGCCCGGCACGCGACGCCTGGGCCGCATGCCCGACACGGAGGTGATCGATGCCCTCTGCCGCGTGCGCGGCATCGGCCCGTGGACGGCGCAGATGCACCTGATCTTTCACCTGGGCCGTCCCGACGTGATGCCGGCCACCGACCTGGGTGTGCAGAAAGGGGTGATGAACGTGTATGGCCTGGACGCCCTGCCGGCGCCGGGTGCATTGCTGGAACGCACCGCCCACCTGGCGCCGTACCGTTCCGCGGCGGCCTGGTACTTCTGGCGGGCCTCGGAGGTCGAGCCGCCGGAAGGCGCCTGACCCCGTGTCCTGGGGCCCTGGTACAACCCGCCCTATGCGATCGCCCGGATGGTTGCCCGGGCCAGGTACATCAGGTCAGCGCCATCAGGGCAGGAACAGGCCCTTGAAGAAGAAGAACAGGATGATCGCGAGGATGCCGCCGGCCGGCAGGGTCACGATCCAGGACAGGAAGATGTTGCCGACCACGCGCAGGTTGATGGCTTCCATGCCGCGGGCGAAGCCCACGCCCAGCACGGCGCCCACCAGGGTGTGGGTGGTGGATATCGGAATCCCCGTGCCGGAAGCGATGACGACGGTGGTCGCCGCGGCCAGTTCCGCGGCAAAACCGCGTGATGGGGTCAGTTCCGTGATCTTCTTGCCAACCGTGCGAATGACCTTGAAGCCATAGGTAGCCAGGCCGAGAACGATGCCCGTGGCGCCGAGCAGCAGCACCCAGTTAGGCAGCGCCGACTTGGCGGTCACCGCGCCGGTGGACACCACGCTGACCACGGCCGCCACCGGGCCGATGGCGTTGGCCACGTCGTTGGAGCCGTGGGCGAAAGCCATGCCGCAGGCGGTGAAGATCATCAACACGCCGAAGATGCGCTCCACGTTGCGAAAGCGAAATTC
The DNA here is from genome assembly GCA_030426265.1 of Gammaproteobacteria bacterium. Taxonomy (GTDB): domain Bacteria; phylum Pseudomonadota; class Gammaproteobacteria; order Xanthomonadales; family SZUA-36; genus Marinihelvus. The sequence continues at coordinate 10,737 of JAUHYP010000001.1, forward strand.
CTCGTCGTCGGACTCGGGCAGTTTCAGCCGGGAAATCAGCACGATGCCGATGGTCATCGTGGCCAGGCCGGTCAACACGGCCACGCCGTAGGACTGCAGCAGGGTGAGCTCGAGGTCCAGGTGCGTCAGGCCCTTGAAGATGGTCACCAGGGCCATCACGAAGCCCACGACAAAGATGTAGATCGGTACGTAGCGCCGTGCGCTCTGCAGGGGGTCGTCCTTGCGCAGGATCAGCTTCTGCACGGACTGGAACAGGAAGAAGGCGATGAAGCCGGACATCAGCGGCGAAACCACCCAGGAGGCCGCAATCTTGCCCACCTCGGCCCACTGTACCGAGGCCACGCCCATGCCGGCCACCGCGAAGCCGACGATGGCCCCGACGATGGAGTGGGTGGTCGATACCGGCCAGCCCTTGCGCGAGGCGATCGCCAGCCAGATGGCCGCCGCCAGCAGCGCCGATAGCATGCCGAAAACCAGCAGCTCCGGCGCATTGATCACGTACTCCTCGCTGATGATTCCCTTGCGGATGGTCGAGGTGACCTGTCCGCCGGCGAGGTAGGCCCCGGCGAACTCGAACACGGCGGCCACCACGATGGCCTGCTTGATGGTCAGGGCCCGGGCGCCGACGGAAGTGGCCATCGCGTTGGCTACGTCGTTCGCGCCGATGCCCCAGGCCATGAACAGGCCGAACGCCGCCGCCAGGATCAGGTACCAGGTGCCGTAGTCCATTGTTGTCGTTCCCCAGGATTAACGAGCGAGGGTCAGTTGCAGACGGCTGCCCACGCGTTGTGCGCAATCGGCGATGTCGGCCGTGAGCTCGATGAGCTTGTACAGGAACATCGCTTTTACCGGCGGGAGGTCGTCCTCCATGCCCATCAGGATGCTGAACAGCTTCGCCGCCTGTTCGTCGGTCTGGTGTTCGAGGTCATCCAGCTCGTTCAGCATCTTCTTGATGCGTTTGCGTTCGGTCTTGTCGAAGCCGGTTTCGATGAGTTCGTCCAGCTCCCGGATGGCCTTGTGCGCGTGCTTGCAGGCCGCGATGCTGGTCGAGATCAATTCCTGGTACCCGGGGCGCAGGGGTTCCGGAATTTCCATCCCGCGCCCGTCCACCAGGCCCGTGATGTCGCGGACCACGCCAGCCACCTTGTCCTGCATGGCCAGAATCTCGAGAATGTCCCGCCGGTCGAAGGGCATGAACAGCGTCGTTGGCAGATGCAGGCGGATGTCCTTCTTGAGCTTGTCCGCCTTGTGCTCGAAGTCCACGATTTCGCCGTGAAGGACGTGGCGCCGTTCGGCGTCGCCCGCCAGGACGGCATCGAAGAAGGGTTGCAGATGGGCCACGCATTCCACCACTTTCCCCATGTGTTCCTGGATGGGGCCGATGGGCGAAGAGGCGAAAATGCCTGAGAGGTATCCTCCGACCATGTCGGGTTCCTGCTGGTGTGGGCTGTGGGAGGGCATACAGCCTAACAGTTTTCGCCCTGACTGTTACATTGGTGTTACAAGGCTGTCACATTTCGAGCATACCCTGTCGACATGAAGAATCACCCGCTCGCGCGCCTGCCCGCTGAGCACCGGCAAACCGAGCGGATTCAGGCGCTGCGGGGCCGGAAAGACCGTGCGGCGCGCTGGATCATCACCATCGGTGGCATCGGCGTCGTGGCGGCGATGTTGCTCATACTGGCCTACCTGGTCTGGGTCGTGCTGCCACTGTTCGGCGGCGCCGGGGCGAGCGTGGAAGTTCTCGGCCAGCGACCGGCCTGGGACGGCGGCACCCGCCACCTGGCCATCGACGAGCGGGGCGATCTCGCACTGCGCTTCGACGACCAGGGGGGTGTCGACGCATTCCGCCTGCCGGGCCTGGAATCCATCGAGCGACTGCGCCTGCCCCTGGCCGAAGGACGGCGCATCACCGCGATCGCTGCCGATCTGCATTCCCAGGGCTTCCTGGCCGCCGGCCTCGATGACGGCCAGGTGCTGTTGCTGCGCCACGACTTCGAGCGCCTTCCGGGCCGGCCGGGCGTCGCTCGCGACGTGGTCACGGAGCTGACCTTTCCCTACGGCGAGGCGCCGCGCCACTTCGCGCGCACGGCCATCGACCATCTTGCGGTTTCCGAACGGGACGGGCGTTTGCTGGTTGCGGCTCTCGCCGGTCGGCGCCTGGGGGTGGAAGCCGGGACATCGCGGACGGATTTCCTGACGGGCGAGACGCTGCTGGACAGCCAGTTCCAGGGCGTCGACCTCGAGTTCCCCCCCGCCGGTCTCGCTGTCGATGGCAACCATCGCTGGGTCTACGTGGGCGATGATGGCGGGCGCCTGCATCGTTTCGACCTGCCGGGACTCGAGCCCTCGGGCGTGCTGGCGCTCGGCGAGGCGCCGCTGACCGCGGTGGCCGGTCTGCTCGGCGGGGTCTCGGTGGTGGCCGGTGACGCGTCCGGACGGGTATTCCAGGCCTTTCCCGTGCGCGGGGACGACGGGGCGTTCGAGCTTCGGCTGATCCGCGAATTCGAAGGCATGGGCGCGCCGGTGACCGACCTGCTGCCGGAATTGCGTCGCCGCGGCTTCGTCGCCGTGAGCGACGCGGGCCGGGTGGGGGTGTACCACAGCACCGCGGGACGCAAGGTGCTGGAACAGCCGCTGCCGGTGAGCGACGCCAAGGCCCTGGCCTTCGCGCCGCGCGCGGAACAGCTGCTGGCGGTGGGCGGAGACGGCGCCGTGGCGCGCCTGCTGATCGACAATCCGCATCCCGAGGCGACGGTCAGTACGCTCTGGCGCAAGACCTGGTACGAAAACTACGACGAGCCGCGCCACATCTGGCAGTCCACGGCCGCGAACGTCGATTTCGAACCCAAGTTCAGCCTCGCCCCCCTGGCGCTGGGCACCCTGAAAGCCGCCCTGTTCGCGATGCTCTTCGCCGTGCCCTTGGCGCTGATGGGGGCGACCTACACGGCGGTGTTCATGGCCCCGGAACTGCGCCGCAAGGTGAAACCCGCCGTGGAGCTGATGGCGGCCCTCCCTACGGTCATCCTGGGCTTCCTGGCGGGCCTGTGGCTGGCGCCGTTCATCGAACAGCACCTGGCCGGCCTCTTCGCCATGCTGCTGGTGCTGCCTCTGGGCCTGCTCCTGTTCGCCTTCGCCTGGACCCACACGCCGTTCCGGCGCCATGCGCCCTGGTCCCGCGGCTGGGAGCCGGTGGTGCTGGTCCCGGTGATCGTGGCCCTGATGGCCCTGTCCCTGTGGCTGGCGGAACCGCTGGAGCTGTGGTTCTTCGGGCGTGACCTGCGCGAATGGCTTGGACAGGTGGCCGGTGTCGGATACGACCAGCGCAACGCCATCGTCGTCGGCATCGCCATGGGCATCTCGGTGGTCCCCTTGATCTTCTCCATCGCCGAGGACGCGCTGCACGCCGTGCCCACCAGCCTCAGCGACGGTTCGCTGGCCCTGGGCGCCACGCGCTGGCAGTCGCTGTTGTGGATCGTGCTGCCCACCGCCAGCCCCGGCATTTTCTCCGGCCTGATGATTGGCCTGGGCCGCGCCGTGGGCGAGACCATGATCGTGCTGATGGCCACCGGCAACACGCCGCTCATGAGCTGGAATCCCTTCGAGGGCATGCGCACCCTGTCGGCCAACATCGCCATCGAGATGCCCGAGTCCTCGGTGGCCGGAACGCATTTCCGTGTCCTGTTCCTCTCGGCGCTGGTGCTGTTCGTGTTCACCTTCATCGTCAACACCGTGGCGGAGGTGGTGCGCCAGCGCCTGCGCCGCCGCTACGCGTCGCTGTGAGGATGATTGCGTGAGGCGTCGGACATGAAACCCCTGAAGCCATGGATCGCCAGCGGGGCGCCGTGGATCTGGCTGCAGGCGGCCGCGGTCGCCCTGTCCCTGGTCCTGGTGTTCGGCGTGATCTTCCTGCTGGCCACGCGCGGGCTGGCGCATTTCTGGCCGGCGCCCGTCGAGGAGTGGGTCGTGGCCGAAGACGGGGGCGAGCAGCGGGTCCTGGTCGGCCAGCTGCACCGCAGCGAACGGGTGGACGCCGAGCGTCTGCGCGAGGCCGGCGTCACGTTCCCCGAATCAGAACGACGCGTGCTGCGCCACCTGCTCAAGACCGGCAACCGCGACCTGACCGGGCAGGACTTCACCTGGGTGCTGGACCGGGAGATCCGCTCCCGGGCCCGTCCCGACAACCTGCTGGTGCTGGACCGCACGCGCTGGGGTGATTTCTACGGCCGCCTGGCCGGCATTCGCGAGGACGGAATCCTGCTGCCGCCAGCCGACAACCCCTGGGGAGAACTGGACCAGCGCCTGGAGCGGGTGCAGGGCCTGCGTGCGCGCATCGACGAACTCGAGCGCGGCGAGGTCGGCAGCGTGAACTACCGCCTGGAGCGCCTGCGGCTCGAGGAGCTGTCGCTGCGCCAGGGCCTGGCGCCGGGAGAGGCGGTCTCCAGGGACGCGCTGGCGAAGATCGAGGCGGAGCGCTCCGAGTTGCAGGCGGCCTTCGACGGCTTTTCCGCGGAACTCGGCACGCTCTATGCCGAAATCGGACGTGACCGCCTGCTCATGACGGCCGGTGGAACGGAGGTGGAGATTCCCCTGGGCGAGGTCGTCGACGCCTGGCGGCCCAACACCATGACCTGGCGCGAGGGCCTGGTGCACTATTTCGGCCGGATCTGGGCCTTCGTGTCCGAACCGCCGCGCGAGGCGAACACGGCGGGCGGCATCTTCCCCGCCATCTTCGGCACCGTACTGATGGTGCTGCTGATGAGCGTCTTCGTGACACCCCTGGGCGTGCTCGCGGCGGTGTACCTGCACGAGTACGCCACCCAGGGCTGGCTGACCCGCCTTGTGCGCATTTCCGTACACAACCTGGCGGGGGTGCCGTCCATCGTCTACGGCGTGTTCGGCCTGGGATTTTTCGTCTACGTCGTCGGTGGCGGCATCGATCGCCTGTTCTTCGACGAGGCGCTGCCGTCGCCGACCTTCGGTTCCGGGGGGCTGTTCTGGGCCTCGCTGACCCTGGCCTTGCTGACCATGCCGGTGGTGATCGTGTCCACGGAAGAGGGCCTGTCACGCATCCCGCGCGCGTTGCGCGAGGGCAGCCTGGCCCTGGGCGCGACGCGCTGGGAGACGCTCTGGCGCACCATCCTGCCCATGGCGAGCCCCGGTATCCTGACGGGCGTGATTCTCGCCGTGGCCCGCGCCGCCGGCGAGGTGGCGCCGCTGATGCTGGTCGGCGTGGTCAAGATGGCGCCCGCGCTGCCCCTGGACGGTGATTTCCCCTTCCTTCACCTGGACCGCAAGTTCATGCACCTGGGCTTTCACATTTATGATGTAGGCTTTCAAAGCCCGAACGTGGAGGCCGCCCGTCCCCTGGTATACGCGACGGCCCTGCTGCTGGTACTCATCACCCTGTTACTGAACCTGGCGGCCATCGGCATGCGCAACCGCCTGCGCGAACGCTATCGCAGCCTGGAAGCCCAATGAGCGAAGCCCACCTGCCAGAAGACCCCAGCGGCGACACCGAACTGCCGGAGGAAACGGCCGCGCCGTCGCCTGCGCCGGAGTCGTCCCGCAACGAGCACCTGATCCGCGTGCGGGACCTGAACCTCTGGTACGGCAACCAGCAGGCCCTGGAACACGTGGACCTGTCGATCCGGCGTCACCGGGTCACCAGCTTCATCGGCCCTTCGGGTTGTGGCAAGACCACCCTGCTGCGCTGTTTCAACCGGCTCAGCGACCTGGTGCCGGAGTGCCGCGTGGTGGGTGACATCGAGCTGGAAGGGGAGAGCGTCTTCGCGCCCGAGGTCGACGTTTCCCAGCTGCGGCGCCAGGTGGGCATGGTGTTCCAGAAGCCCAACCCCTTCCCGAAGTCGATCTACGAGAACGTGGCGTATGGATTGCGCGTGCAGGGCATCAACAAGCGCCGCACCCTGGACGACACGGTGGAGTGGGCGCTGCGGGCGGCCGCGCTCTGGGACGAGGTCAAGGACCGCCTGGAGGATTCCGGCCTGACGCTTTCCGGCGGCCAGCAACAGCGCCTGGTCATCGCCCGGGCCATCGCGGTGCAACCCAAGGTGATTCTTCTGGACGAGCCCTGCTCGGCCCTGGACCCCATCTCCACGCTCAAGGTGGAAGAGCTGATCCAGCAGTTGCGGGAGCAGTACACGATCATCGTGGTCACCCACAACATGCAGCAGGCCGCGCGCGTTTCCGACTACACCGCCTTCATGTACATGGGCCGGGTGGTCGAGTACGGCGACACCGACCAGGTCTTCACCAACCCCCGCGAAAAAGCCACCGAAGACTACATCACCGGCCGTTACGGCTGAGCGCCCAGCATCGAAACAATTGATGCACTGGGTGTCACGCTAATCCGATAAAATGCCGGCCATGGACAAGCTCAATCTCGGCCAGCACATTTCCCAGCGCTTCAACGAGGAACTCGAGGACGTGCGCAGCAAGGTGCTGCACATGGGCGGGATCGTCGAGGAGCAGTTGGCGCAGGCCATGAAGGCGTTGCTGGCCGGCGATACCGACCTGGCCAGCGAGGTCATTGCCAAGGACCAGCGCGTCAATGCCCTGGAACTGGAAATCGACGAGGAATGCACGCGCATCGTGGCGCGCCGCCAGCCGGCGGCCACCGACCTGCGCCTGGTCATGGCCGTGATGCGGACCATCAACGATCTCGAGCGCATCGGGGACGAGGTCAAGCGCGTGGCCAAGATGGTGCGCGACAAGCTCGACGGCAGCATGGAAGAGGAAGTGCGCAACGAGCTGGAGCACATGGGTGAGCAGGTGCGCAACATGTTGCGCCAGGTGCTCGACGCTTTCGCCCGCACGGATGTCGAATCCGCCGTCGAGGTGGCCAAGGCCGACCGCAAGGTCGACACCAAGTACCAGTCCATCACCCGGCAGCTCATGACCTACATGGCGCAGGACCACAGCTCCATTCCGCGCGTGCTCAATGTCCTTTGGGCGGCCCGCGCCCTTGAGCGCATGGGTGACCGCTGCCAGAACATCGCCGAGTACGTGATCTACCTGGTGATCGGCAAGGACGTGCGCCACGCCAGCCTGGATGACGTCATGGCGGAGTTGAAGGCGCGCTCCAGGTAAAGAAAAAGGCGCGCCGAGGCGCGCCTTTTCCCTATCCCCCCCAGAGGGTGGGTCGGTGGCTTACTGCAGGTAGGTGTTCAGGTCCTGCAGGATCCAGCCCGTGGCCCAGTTCAGCTCGCCGCTGGTGGTGCCGAAGGCGCCGACATAGTCTTCGTTGGTGAAGAAGTCGTCGAAGAGCGAGAAGGGCAGGTCCGCGCCTTCCAGGTGCTCCGAGCCGTCTTCCAGGAAGACGCCGTCCAGTGTGACCGCTTCCACCGTGTTGCCATCCTGGGCATTGAACCACTGCTCGGTGGTGTAGCTGCCCGGGTTGTCATCGGCGAACGGCGTGGTGCAGCCGCCCACGATCGAGTTGTTGATGGTCAGGTTCCCGGACAGGGCGTTCGGGGTGCCGCCGTACTCGAAGGTGGACACGTCGCGCAGGTTGAGACACTCGCCGCCACCCGTCACCAGGACGTTGCTGAGGTTCGCGCCGGAACCGCGGCGAATCACGATGCCGTCGCTGATGCCGTTGGCGATGAAGGTCGCGTTGGCGATCCAGGGCTTGGAACGCGGCTCCGCGTTGTTGTTGGAGCTCAGGCCGTCCGCCTCGATGCTGCGCGGGTCTTCACTGGCCGGGGCGCCCACGTCGGGGTTGCGAACCACCAGGGCGTTCTGAACGCGGCCCTGCCAGCCCTGAACCCAGTCCAGGCCGTCGTCGCCCATGTGGGTGGCGACCAGGTAGCGGGCGTTGTTCGTGCCGCCGAACCATTCGAAGGCGTCGTCACGGTTGTCGTGCACCTGGACGTATTCGAAGGTCGTGCCGCGGCCCACGCCGTGGAAGGCCACGCCGTTGTACTGGCGTTCCGGATCCTGGTCGATGTCGCCGCCGGCGTTCTGGACACGCAGGAAGCGCACCGAGCCGCTGCTTTCGTTCGGAGCGTCGCCGCCGTACAGGCTGGAGTCGACTTCGTTCTCGGCGCAACCCACGCCCTCACACACGTTCACCGGTGCGCGGCCGTGGATGATCAGGCCACCCCACTGCTGGCCGCCCGCGGGCGCTTCGTCCGCGTTCAGCGGTCCGGCCATTACGATCGGCGCGCTGCGCGTGCCTTCGGCCACCAGCTTGGCGCCCATCTGGACGAACAGGCCGGCGTCGGGGTTGCCGTCGTCACCCCACACGATGCGGGTGCCCGGCTCGATGGTCAGCACGACGCCTTCGTTGTCGGTGCCGTCGGTGGTGTCCTGGTTGCCCACGTAGACGCGGCCCAGGCCGTACCAAAGGGTGTCGTTGGTCAGCGTCGCGCTTTCGGTAAGCTCGCCCATGATGGCGCAGGCGCGATCTTCACCCGGGACCGCGGTCGCGAACGTCGGGCAGCCGGCAAACTCGGTGTTGTACACGCACTGGTTGCTTGCGAAACCGGTGATGTCGGACACGTTGTTGTAGGTCTGGTCGAAGTCCGAGTAGTCCTGGTCGGTCGCCGAGAAGGACAGGCCGATGTTGCCGCAGGTGTTGAAGGTGAAGGTGGCCGTACCGACGACGTCGCCGCCGGCGCCCGGGAAGTTGGGTCCGATGTCACCGAACTCACCGCCGGAAACCACGGCGAAATCCATGTCGACCGAGAACTGGCCGGGAGCGACACCCGCGTTGCCGACCAGCCAGATCGGCTCGCCGGTGGTCGGGTGATAGGTGTAGTAGGCCAGGAACAGGATGCCGGTTTCCATCCCGGTGGGGATGTAGTGGACACCGAGGCCACGGCGGGTGTCCTGGTTGCCATCGAGGTTGCTCTGCTCGACGAAGAAACCGTTCAGGTGCTCATCGAGCCAGTCCGCCTGGGCGGTAACGCCAAAGCCGGCCAGGGCAATGCCGGCGACGACGGCGCGTAGAGTCTTGGAAGCTTTCATCTATTGGGTCCTCTTGCTTCTGCGTGCAAATGGTCTGCGTACGAATCGTCCGCTTGCTTAAGTAGCCGCCTGCCACGGCGGCGCGGAAATGGGGCCTGCAGAATCCTAGGGACCGCGCGTTTCAGGACGGTGACTGATTTGTGACAGCGACATGACAGGATCACTGGTCCCTGTCATATCCCTGTCACAAGGGGTTTCTAGAATCCTCCCACCATCGATCGAACCCCGGCAGGGGCTGCCCCCCTGAATCCAAGAACGATTACAACGCCGATCACAACACCGATACGGAATCAACGAGATGACCCCTCTTCGACTGACCGTGGCTGTCGCCGTCCTCGGGACCGCTGGCCTTTTCAGCGCGCCCGCCGCCTTCGCACAGGCCGACGGCACGCTCGCCGAACGACTCATCACCCTGCGCGGGCAGGTGGACGAGCTGCAGAGCGAGCTGGACCTGCGCCGCGAAGAACACAAGAACCGCATGGCCTATCTCACGGCCCAGCTCGCCGACCTCGAGGCGAACCGGGACCGGGAGCAGCTGCGCGTGAGCCAGCTCGAGACCGATCTCGAGGAGATGCGCGTGGAAATCAGCGAGGCGGGCGTCAGCTCCGGCTCGCTCACACCGTTCCTCAAGAACCAGATCGTCGCCCTGCGCGAACAGGTGCGGACCGGTTTCCCCTTCAAGGTGCAGGAGCGCCTGTCGGTGCTGGAGGAACTGGAAACGCAGCTCGACAACGGCGTGATCTCGGCCCAGCGCGGGGTGAACCGCCTCTGGGCCTTCATCGAGGACGAATTCCGCATCTCCCGCGAGAACGCCATCTACTCGCAGTCCATCGCGCTCGACGGCGAGAACGTGCTGGTGGACGTGGCCAAGCTCGGCAACGTGATGATGTATTTCCGAACCCGCGACCTGCAGTACGGCCGCGCGGTGCAGACGCCCCAGGGCTGGCGTTTCGAGCGCCTCGACAGCGCCCAGGACCAGGAGCGGGTCGCCCGCCTGTTCGATTCCCTGCGTAAGCAGATCCGCCAGGGGTACTTCGAACTGCCGGAAGCCCTGCCGCTGAAGGGAGACGCCTCGTGAACCGCCTTCACACCACCACGCGCCTGGCCCTGGCCGGGCTGCTGGCAGCCACCTTCTCCCTGGCCGCTTTCGGACAGGATGAATCAGCGCCGGCAGCGGAGCCGGCCCTGCCGCCGGTTCCACCGGTGAACGAACAGGACGCCCTGGACCAGCTCGAGGCCGCCTACCAGAAGGAATACGCCTTCCTGGAAGCGCAGCTGCGCGATCTTCAGGCCCGCGTGTCGGCCTTCGACAACCAGTCCACCACCGACGAACGCAATCGCGAAGCCCAGATCGACCGGGTCGAGGGCGAGTGGCTGAGTCTGCAGTCCCGCGCCGAGCGCACCCAGGAATTCATGACCGAGGCGACCCGCGAACTCGAGTCGGTGGACGACGCCCGGACCACGCTGGAAGCGACCTTCCTGCAGGCCGATTCCACGCTGGAGGAATACGACGTCGCCGAGCTGAAGTCCGAGGAATACCTCTCCAGCCCGGACGGTGACCGCATCGAAACGGTGTTCGGCCACGCCATTCGCCTGCTGGGCCAGGTCAGCACGATGTACGAACGCAGCGGTCCCTTCTTCCTGCGCGACGGCACCGAAGTGCAGGGCCAGGTCATCCGGGTGGGCAACATCGCCGCCTACGGCGTGAGTCCGCAGGGCTCCGGCGCCCTGGCGCCCGCCGGCGAGGGCCGCCTCAAGGTCTGGTCCACCCCGGCCGAGGACACCGCCACCGCCCTGGGCGCCGGTAGCGCCCCCGACGTGCTGGGCATGTTCCTGTTCGAGTCCGAGGCCAAGGCCATCGAGGAGCAGGAGGGCAAGACCCTGCTCAGCGTGATCAACAGCGGTGGCACCATCGGCTGGATCATCGTGGTGCTGGGCCTGATCGGCCTGCTGCTGGCCGTGCTGCGCTTCATGTTCCTGCGTTCCGCCAGCGCTTCCACCTCGAAGATCGTCGACGCGGTAGGCGAGGAAGTGCGTGAAGGCCGCCTCGAGGCCGCGCTGAAGGCCTGTGACAACTTCAAGGGCTCCACGGCGCGCGTCGTGAAGGCCGCGGTGCGCAACCTCGACCGCGACCGGGCGCACCTGGAGGACATCATCTCGGAGGCCATCCTGCACGAGTCGGCCCACCTGAACCGCTTCGGGGCCATCATCCTGGTGATCGCCGGCGTCGCGCCCCTGCTGGGCCTGCTCGGAACGGTGACGGGGATGATCACGACCTTCGACATCATCACCGAGTTCGGTACGGGCGATCCCAAGCTGCTGTCCGGTGGCATTTCCATCGCCCTGGTGACGACGGAGCTGGGCCTGGCGGTCGCCATTCCCATGCTGCTGCTGGGCAACATCCTGTCCGGCTGGGCGGAGTCCATCAAGGACGGCATGGAGAAGGGCGCGCTGCGCGTGATCAACAACTACAAGGAACACCGGCGGACCGCCTGAGCCATGCAGCAGTCGATCCTCCAGGAGTTCCTGTCCTACATCGAGGCCGGCGGCTGGGTGATGCCCCCGCTGATCTTCCTGATGATCGTGCTCTGGTACGCCATCGGCTACCGGGCGGCGGCCTTGCGCCGCGGCACGCAGCGCGGACCACGTCGCCTGCTGGACAAGGCCGAACGCAAGCCGGAAAAAGCCGGCAAGTTGCTGGCCGGTGACGGCATCCTGGTCAGCGCCGCGCGCAAGGGCCTGGAGCTCAAGGACCGCGGCGTGATCGAGTTGCGCGGCTTTCTCGACGATGCCTTTGCCGAGGAGTACCGGGAGATCCGCAAGTTCGACGTGCTGATCCGCACCATCGTCGGTGTCGCGCCGCTGCTGGGGCTGCTGGGCACGGTGATCGGCATGATCGAAACCTTCGACTCCCTGGGCGACATGTCGCTGTACTCCCAGTCCGGCGGGATCGCCGGCGGGATTTCGCAGGCCCTGTTCACCACCCAGATGGGCCTGGCGGTTTCCATCCCCGGCCTGATCGTGAACGGGGTGCTGAACCGCAAGCAGAAGGACCTGGAGCTCGAACTGGCCCAGATGAAAGACATCCTGTGCGCCGAACAGACGGCGGAGCAGGGAGGACACTGAGATGCGTTACCGCGAACGGAAAGAGACCACCGAAGACATCAACATCTCCCCGTTGATCGACATGGTGTTCATCCTGCTGATCTTCTTCATGGTGTCGACGACCTTCGTGAAGGACATGAAGCTGGACCTGAACCGCCCCGCGGCGGCCAGCGCCAGCGCGGCCTCCACCAAGGCGATCCGCCTCTACATCGACAATGCCGGTGACATCTACCTGGACGGCGAACCGGTGCGCATCTGGGTGATCCAGAGCCGCATCCGTGATCAGCTGGCCGGCAGCACGGGCAAGTCCGTGCTGGTGGTGACCGATGACGGCGTGCCCGCCGGCCGCCTCGTGGAAGTGGTGGACCAGGCGCGCCTGGCCGGCGCCACCGACGTGGGCGTGGCCACCGTGGAGGAAGCGGGAGCCGGCTGATGGGCAGCGCGACGATCACAAAGCGCCGACTGGCGGGCCTGGCCTCAATGGTGATCGGCTCCATCCTCGTCCTGGGGATGGTGGTGCTGATCAATCGCTTCGCCGAGGGGCTGGACCGCAACCGCGGCGACGACGGCGACCAGATCGTCTTCGAGCGCAAGCCGCCGCCGGAACAGAAAGTCGTGCAGCAGCCCAAGCCCAAACCCAAACCACGGCGCCAGCCCTCGGCCCCGCCGCCGCCCCTGGGCGGACTGGGCGCCAACCTGTCCGGGATCGACTTCGGCCTGCCGGGCTTCGACATGTCCGACCTGAACGCCCTGGACAGCGACCTGCTGGGCGGCGGCGATGGCATGGTCATGACCGACGACACCGTGGACGATCCGCCGCGGGCGACCTTCCAGGCGCCGATGCAGTTTCCGCCACGGGCCAAGGCCAAGGGCATCACGGGTTACGTGGTGCTGTCCCTGCTGATCGGCGTGACCGGCCAGATCGAGGAGATCCGCATTGTCGAATCCAGTCCGGAAGGCATCTTCGACGACGTGGCCGTGCAGGGCGTGAGCCAATGGAAGTTCGAGCCCGCCACCTACCAGGGCAAGGCGGTGCGTTCCTGGGCCAAGCAGCGCGTGCGCTTCGACCTGAGCTGATCCGAGATGAACCGGAAAATCCCCATCCTGGCGGCCTTCGTGCTGTCCCTGGCCCTGGCGACCACGGCGCCGGCCAAGGAAACGGAGGACGAGGTGAACTTCCTCGACCTCGCCGCGCTGATGCTGCGCGACGGCAACCTCGAGCGCGCACTCGTCGCCCTGGACCAGGTCGACCTCCAGGCGGAGGAAACCGACCTCCTGCGCTACTACACCCTGCGCGGCATGGCCCATCTGCGCCGCAGCGAATTCGAGCCCGCCGCCGACGCCCTGGAGTCGGCGACAGGGACGGGCGCGGCCGAGTCCGTTGTCTACGTCTACCTGGCCCAGGCCTACTTCAACCTGGAGCGCTACCGCGACGTGCTCTCCGCCCTGGAGCGTGCCGGTCCTGAACTGTCACGGGTGGCGTCCATCTATCACATGCGCGCCCAGTGCCACTGGCTGCTGAAGGAGCCCGCGATGGCCCTGGCGGTCCTGGACCAGGCCAGCGAGGTGTTTCCCGAAGACCCGGGATTCCAGCGCCGCAAGGTGTTCTTTCTCATGGACCTGGGCCTGTACCAGGAGGCCGCCGAGCAGGGCGGTGACTACCTGGCCCGCAGCGAGGGCAAGCTGGAAGACTACCTCGGCCTGGGCAACGCCATGCGCGCCAGCGGCCAGCTGGACGAGGCGGCGCGACTGCTCGAATACGCCAAGCTGCGCTTTCCCGCCGACACCGGGGTGAAGAAGGTTCTGGCCAACACCTACATGGATCGCCGGCAGCTCAACGCGGCGGCGGACCTGGTGCTCGAAGCCTCCCTGTTCGAGCCGCAACTCACCTCCGAGGCGGCCGAACTGTACCGGCGCGCCGGGCGGCCGCAGCGGGCGCTGATGCTCAACGGCCAGGTGCAGGACCAGGAGGTCAAGCTCAAACAGCGCCTGGCCCTGTACATCGAGACCGGCCAGTTCGCGATGGCCGCCGGAATGGACCGTGATCTCCAGCGCCTCGGGCTGCTGAACGACGAAGACATCCGATACGCCCTGGCCTACTCGCAGTTCAAGACCGGCGATTTCGCCGGCGCCGAGAACCACCTGCAGAAACTCACGCGCCCGGACCTGTTCCGCAAGGCCGCGGAACTGCGCAGCGCCATCCAGGACTGCGCCGAGGACACCTGGCAATGCCTGTAATTCCCGGAAAGCGCCTCGCACACTCGGCGGGGCGGTGGGTCCTCGCCTGCGCGTTGCTGGCGGTCGCCGCCGTGGCCTGGGCCCAGGACGCGAGCATGACGCTGTACGTGTTCAAGAAAGGCCTGCCGCAGCCGAACATCGAGGTCCTGCTCGACGACCAGCTCGCCGGTGTGACCAACGAGCAGGGCGTGCTGCGTTTCGACATCCCGCCGGGCATCCGTTTCCTGGAAATCCGCGACCAGGACACGGTCGTGCTCAGCCAGCAGTTGCTGGTCAACCAGGATGAGATCAGCCAGTGGATCGTGAACATCACCGAGGGCCTGGGCGCCCTGGTGGACACGGAATCCTCCGCGGGGGGCGCGCCGGCCGTGGCCGCCGCAGCGGCGGCGACCCAGGCCGAAGGCGGCCCTGGAACCCTGTCCGGCGTGCTGATCAGCGTCGACGACGGGCGGCCGGTCTCCGGCGCCCGGATTTTCGTGAGCGGGCAGTCCCGTGATCTGCGAACCGGAGACGACGGGCGTTTCAGCATCGAGGTGCCGGCCGGCGAATACTCCCTGTCCGTGCTGCACGCCGCCCACAACACCCTCACCCGCGACAGCATCGCGGTGTCCGAGGGCGAGACCACCGAGCTTTCCCTGGAACTGACGCCGGCCGGGTCCGAACTGCCGGAATTCGTGGTCATCGAGCCCTACATCGAGGGCAGCCTGGCCTCGGTGCTGGAAGAGCGCCGAACCGAACTGGCGGTGACCAACATCCTCGGCGCCGAGCAGATCTCCAAGGCCGGCGACAGCGACGCCGCCGGCGCGCTGCAGCGTGTCACCGGCCTGACCCTGGTGGGCGGTCGCTTCATCTACGTGCGCGGACTGGGCGAACGCTACTCCAGCACGCTGCTCAATGGCGCCAACGTGCCCAGCCCGGACCCGTCCCGCCGCGTCGTGCCTCTGGACCTGTTCCCGACCAGCATCATCCAGTCCATCGCGGTCAAGAAGGGCTACACCGGCGAACTGCCCGGTGAGTTCGGCGGCGGCCTGGTCGAAATCCGCACCAAGTCCGTTCCCGAGACCTCGTTCCTGGAATTCGAGTTCGGCCTGGCCTATCGCGACGGCACGAGCTTCAAGGACGGCATCCGGTATGACGGGGGCGGCAGCGACTGGACCGGCCGTGACGACGGTACCCGCGACCTGCCCGACATCATGGCCGCGGCGGTGGACGGCCCGACGGAGCTGCAGCGCTTCAACCGCTTCACCGGCGAAGGCTACGAGCCGGAAGAGCTGGAGCTGATCGGCGAATCCCTGGACCCGAACTACGACGTGTACGAGGAGGAGATCGACCCCAACCTCGACGCCAGCATCGCGGGCGGCTGGTCACACGAGTTCGATGACGGATCCCGCGTGGGCTTCCTGGCCTCGATGGAATGGAAGGACCAGTGGCTGACCACCGACCAGGTCGAGCGCGTGCTGGTGGTCGGCGCGGGCGATGAACTGCGGCCGGATGCCGAATTCAACACGCGCCAGACCATCCGCGACGTGAATTTCAGCAGCTTCTTCACCACGGGCCTCACCTTCCGTGAGAACCACGAACTGGCCTACAACTGGATGCTGCTGCGCAGCACCTCCGACCGCGCCGCCATCCTGCGCGGCACCGACCCGGACATCACCGGCGGCGAGCGCCTGGCGCGCACCCTGGAGTGGATCGAGCGCGAGATGAAGGCCAACCAGCTGCTGGGAAGGCACACCCT
Organism: Gammaproteobacteria bacterium; assembly: GCA_030426265.1. Lineage (GTDB taxonomy): Bacteria > Pseudomonadota > Gammaproteobacteria > Xanthomonadales > SZUA-36 > Marinihelvus. The sequence continues at coordinate 26,809 of JAUHYP010000001.1, forward strand.
GCCGGCGATCGGCGGCCTGAAAGTGGACTGGCAGTGGACGGACGCCGAGGCGGGCTCCTGGGAGCCGGACCGGCGCGAGTACCGTTACGGACCCAACCGTTTCACGCCGGAGGAGGACGATTTCATCTTTGCCCTGGACCGCGGCGCCATGGTGCGCTCCTGGGGCGACCTGAACGACACCTCCCAGAGCTGGAACATCGATTTCACCCTGCCGCTGGAACTGTCGGACACCATCGACCTCTCCATCAAGACCGGCCTCAACGACGTGACCAAGTCCCGCGACTCGGTGCTGCGCAAGTACTCCTTCGAGTCCCGGGGCAGCATTGCCAGCGACCGGGAGCTGCGGGAGAACCTGTCGCTGGGCGACGTGATCTTCGACGAGACCATCGCGCCCAACGGCTGGGAAATCTACGAAGCCACCGGCCGCAACGACAACTACGTGGCCGAGTCCAAGACCGATTCCTGGCACGTGGGGCTGGACCTCAACATCGGCGATTCCTGGCGTTTCGGCGGCGGCTTCCGCAACGAGAAGTTCTTCCAGCGGGTGGTCACCCTGGACATCTTCGCGACCGACCCCGTCATCGCCGAGTCCGACCTGGACCTCGACGACCAGTTTCCCTTCGCCACGGCGACCTGGATCCTGGGCGACCACCAGTTCCGCGCCGGCTGGGCCGAAACCACCAACCGCCCGGACTTCAAGGAACTGGCGGACGTGATCTTCCGCGACCCGGTGCTGGACCGCCTGATCCGCGGCAACCCGGACCTCGATCCGGCGTTCATCACTCACTACGACCTGCGCTGGGACTACTACTTCAATCCGGGTGAGTTCATTTCCTTCGGGGTGTTCCTGAAGGAATTCGTCGATCCCATCGAGTACGTGGCCGTGGCCTCGGCCGATGCCTCGCTGACGACCCTGGACAACGCCGAATCGGCGGAGAACTTCGGTTTCGAGTTCGAGTTCTACAAGACCCTGGATTTCCTGCACGACTGGTGGGAATGGGGCGAGTGGTGGGGTAACGTCTACCTCAACACCAACTATGCCTGGATCGAGTCCGACATCACGCTGGGTGAGCGCCAGTCGTCCGTGCAGACCAACACCAGTCGGCCGCTGCAGGGCCAGTCGCCCTACGTGTGGAATTTCCAGGTGGGCTTCGAGGATGTCGAGCGCGATATCAATGCGGCGCTGCTGTACAACGTGTTCGGTCGCAGGATCGTGGACGTGGGTGTGCAGGGCGCACCCGACATCTACGAGGAGCCGCGTCCCTCCCTGGATTTCGTCTACACCCAGGGCTTCGGCAACTGGCAGTTCCAGGGCAAGCTGAAGAACCTGCTCGATCCCGCCATCGAAATCACCCAGGGCGAGGAGATTCGCCGCCGCTACGAGCCGTTCGGCCTCGAAGCCTCCGTCTCCGTCCGTTACACCTTCCAGTAAGGCGCGCCTGCGGCGGATCGCCCGATCCGCCGCAGGCCACCGAAATCACTCTCCGCGCTTGCTGAAGCGCTCCCGACGCCGGTCCTGTCGCTCGGCGCGAAGGGCCTGCAGTTCGACCTTCTGCTCGTCGGTGAGCTCGGCCATGACCTGGGCGGCCACGCTGCCGGTCAGCAGGATGCGTTCCTCGGCCAGGTCGCCTTCGCGCTCGGCGATGTCCGCCAGGGCGGCTTCGTCCAGGGAGTCGGCGTCGAGCAGGGCCTGGAGTTCCTCCCTGAGCGTCCGGCCGGCCTCGAAGTTGGCCTTCAGGTCTTCCTTGTTGGCCTCGAAGATGGCCTTGACGGCCTCCGTCTGCGCATCGCTCAGGTCCAGGCGCTGGACCGTGTGGGCCAGGTGCCGGGCGAATCCGGCTTCACCCCCGCCGCGCGGGCCGTGGCCCGGGTGCTCGGGGCCCGCCAGGACCGGTGCGGCGGCGCCCAGCAGGGCGGTGAACAGCACGGTGCGTGTGAAAGTTTTCATATCGGTCACTCCATTCTCGGTTGGTGCGGGCGGCGCCCGCGGTCCCGTTTCGACGGGGTTCGCAGTATCTGACAACAGGTCCGTGTCGGGGATCGCAAGCGACGGGTAAAGAAAGGTAAAGGCCGGGCGACAAGGTCCCGGCTTCCGCCGCCGCCTTGGTTAGAATCGACCCATGAAACCCGATGCCCGCAACCATGGCTGAGCGCATACTCATCGCCGACGACGACGAGGAGCTGGGTGAACTGCTGGCCGAGTTCCTGGCCGGGGAGGGCTTCGAGGTGCGGCGCGCGCTCGACGGCGAGGAGGCCCTGGAGCGTGCCCGGGAGCCGGGACTGGACGCCGTGGTCCTGGACATCATGATGCCGCGCCTCAGCGGGACCGAAGTGCTCAAGCAACTGCGCCGCGAATCGGATCTGCCGGTGATCATGCTCACGGCGCGCGGCGACGATCTCGACCGCATCCTCGGCCTCGAACTCGGCGCCGACGATTACCTGCCCAAGCCCTGCAACCCCCGCGAGCTGGTGGCCCGCCTGCGCGCCGTATTGCGCCGAAGCGGCGGCGCGGGGCCGGCCGGCGTGATCCGGGTCGGCGACCTGGAACTGCACGCCGGCAGCCGCCAGTTGACCCGCAACGGCGAGCCGGTGACGCTCACCAGCACCGAGTTCAGCCTGGCCCAGCTGTTGCTGCAACGCGCCGGCACCGTGGTCGGCAAGCGTGACCTGTACGTGGCGGCGCTGGGCCGTGAACCCGTGCGCTTCGATCGCAGCGTGGACATGCACCTGAGCAACCTGCGTCGCAAGCTCGGCCCCGCGCCGGGCGGCGGGCCGCGCATCGAAACCGTGCGTGGCATCGGCTACCTGTTCGTCCTGCCGGAGGACGAGCAATGATGCCGCGGCTGTTCTGGAAACTGTTCCTGGCCCTGTGGACCAGCATCATGGTGTTCGTGGTGGTCACCGCCTGGGTGAACGCCACCCTGTCGCGGCAGAACATTCCCGACCCCCCGGAAGTGGCCTTCGCCCGCAACATCGACAAGGCCGAAATGATGATCGGCTCGGCGCTGCGGCGCGACGGACCCGAGGGCGCGCGCCGCATCATCCACGAACTGCCGCGGCCGGTGCGCAACCACCTCTACCTCTTCGACGAGAGCGGTCGGGAGGTCCTCGGCCGCGAACGGGTGCGGCGCCATGTCGACGGTCCCGGGGCGCACCAGGAGCGCCGGCGCCTGCGTGACCGCAGTGGCCGTGACTGGGAACTGGTGTTGCTGCGCCGCACCCCGCCGGCGCGGTTCCTGGAGCCGGGAGACCGGGGGATCGCTCTGCGCCTGCTTCTGGCGGCCGTGTTCAGCGCCGGCATTTCCTGGGTGCTGGCCCGTTCCCTGGCCCGACCGCTCGAGAGCCTCGGCGCGGCCAGCCGGCGCCTCGCGGAGGGGGACCTCGCGGCCCGCGTGGGACCGCCGCTGGATGCCCGCAAGGACGAGTTCGGCACCCTGGCCCGCGACCTGGACGCCATGGCTGGAAGGCTGCAGGAATCGCAGCAGGCCAATCTGCGCCTGCTCAGGGACGTGAGCCACGAGCTGCGCTCACCCCTGGCGCGCCAGCGCGTGGCGCTGGAGCTGGCGCGAGGCCGGGCCGGGGAGGGCGCCACACGGGAGCTGGACCGGATCGAACTGGAAAGCGAGCGCCTGGAAACCCTGGTGGACCAGGTGCTGGACCTGCTGCGGGAATCCTCCGGCTCAGCCCCGTTCGAGCCCGAGAATTTCGACCTCGCCGCCCTGCTGTCGGACCTGGCCGACACGGTGTCCTGGGAGCTGCCGGAAGGCGCGCCCGGCCTGCAACTCGATCTGCCTGAATCGCTGCCTGTCAACGCCGACCGGGAACTCGTCTGGCGCGCCGTGGAAAACGTCCTGCGCAATGCCGTGCTTCACAGCGATCCGGCCGAGCCCATCGAGCTGGCGGCCCTGGCCAGGGACGGCCTGCTGGAACTCGCGGTGCGGGACCGGGGCCCGGGCATTCCCGAGGCGCAACTGGGCCGCATCTTCGACCCCTTCACACGGGTCGAAGACGCTCGCGACCGCTCCAGCGGCGGACACGGCCTGGGCCTGGCCATCGCGGCCGCCGCCGTTCGCCGCCACCGGGGGGGCATCGAGGCCCGCAACCGGCCGGGCGGCGGGCTTGAAATCCTCATGCGCCTGCCGGTCACGGCCTGACGCATTCCCGGCCCCGGAAGGGCCCATTGGCTAGAATCGGGGGACGCGCCACACGCCCTGGAATCGCCATGTCCTTCCGATCGCCGCTCCCGAGCCTCGTCCTGCTGCTGTCGCTGCTCGCCACACCCCTGGCCCACGCCCAGAAGACCGACATCGTCATCCTGAACAACGGTGACCGGATCACGGGCGAGATCAAGAACCTCGAGGCGGGCCTGCTGGAGTATTCGACGGACACGATGGGCACGGTCCAGATCGAATGGCGTTTCATCGAGCAGCTCATCACCGATAAGCAGCAGGTCATCGAGACGGTCGACGGAGACCGTTGGCTGGGACGCCTGCGCAAACCGGAAGACAGCGATACGGTGCAACTGGTCACCGTGCGCGGCCCGGTGGATTTCGACCCGCGCCACGTGGTGTCGGCGTGGCCGGTGCAGGCAACCTTCTGGGACAAGGTGGACCTGGACGTGTCGGTGTCCTACGACTACGCGAAATCGACGGGCATCAGCAGTTTCAGCGCCGCGGCGGACTTCCAGTACCGGACGGAGGAGCGCAACTTCGAAAGCTCGATCCGCTCCGATGTGACGCGGCAGGAGGGGGCGGATGACCAGAACCGCCAGGAAGTCCTGTTCAGTCTCCAGCGCCTGATGGAGAACCGTCGGTATCGCAGTTTCGTGGCCGGCTATGAAGTGAACGAGGCCATTGGCCTGGACCAGCGTCTGTACGGCGGTGGCGCGTTCGGGAAGTACCTGAGAAAGGACGAGCACATCTGGTTCAACGTGGCCGGTGGGATGATCGCCGCTCGCGAAAACACCGTCGGCGGTGAACACATCAACAGCCTCGAAGGGCTGATCGGTGCGCGGTTCCGCTACTTCCGCTACGCCCGGCCGGAGCGCATCTTCGACACGCAGCTGTCGATCTTTCCCAGCCTCACCGAGAGCGGTCGCTGGCGTGGCGACCTGCGGACCACGTTCAAGCTCGAACTGTTGTCGGACCTGTTCTGGCAGATGGAGCTGTACGGCAGTTATGACAGCAAACCCGTGGACCCGGGCGCGGAAAAGAGCGACTACGGCATCACCACGGGGCTGGGCTACAGCTTCTAGCGCCCTAGGCCCGGTCGGCGGGAAAGGCGATCACCTCGTCGATGCGGCGTGCACCCAGGAGGGTCATCAGCAGGCGGTCGACGCCCAGGGCGACACCGCTGCAGGCGGGCAGGCCCTGTTCCATTGCGGCGAGCAGGCGTTCGTCCAGGGGAACGGGACGGCCACCGGTGGCGCTGCGTCGGACGTTCTCGGCCTCGAAGCGGTCACGCTGCTCCGCCGGATCGGTGAGTTCACCATAACCGTTCGCCAGTTCGGTGGGGCCGAGAAAGACCTCGAAGCGTTCCGCCACCCGCGGGTCCGGGGCATGCAGTCGGGCGAGCGCGGCCTGCGAGGCCGGATAGAGGTGCACCAGGGTCATCGTGCCCGGATCCTGGGCCGGCTGAACCACGTGGCTGACCAGCAGGTCCAGCCAGCCATCCCGGTCCAGGCCCTCCAGTCCCCCGGTCCCGACCCCTGCCTCCTCGAGGGCGCCCCGGATGGCCGGTACCGGCGCCTCCAGGGCGTCGATTCCCGCGCTTTCGCCCAGCCAGTCACGCCAGATCACCCGGCGCACGGTCCATGATCGCCCGAAGGCCGCCCCGCAGTGCGCCACGAGTTCGGCGACCTCGTCCATCAGGGCGGTGTACTCCCAGCCGACCCGGTACCACTCCAGCAGGGTGAATTCCGGGTTGTGCCAGGCGCCGGCCTCCCCGGCCCGGAACACGCGGCCGAGTTCGTAAATGTCGCCGCTGCCGGAGGCGAGCAGGCGCTTCATGGGGTATTCGGGCGAGGTGCGCAGCCAACGCTGGTCCGTCGTGTGGAACTGTTCGATCGCGGGGTCCGAGTTGCCGGCGCCGGACAGTACGGGGGTTTCGACCTCGAGCACTTCGCGCCCGGCGAAGAACGCGCGGATCAGCGACAGCAGCCGGCCCCGGGCCCGCAAGGCTTCACTGGCGGCTGTGGGACCTGGATCGCCGGATTCCGCCTTCACGGGGCCGGTGTCCTCAGGCGACATGAAGCCCCAGGCTGAGGTCGAGGTAGAGGCCCATGACGCGCAACTGCGTTCGTTCGGCCCCCAGGTCCGCCAGGGTCAGGGGATGGGCCATCGCCCAGGGGGCGTCCACGCGCAGTTCCAGCCGGTGTCCGTCCCGCCTGAGTTGGAACTCGGGCAGCGCCGTGTCGTCCCGTGTCCGGCAGAACACGCATGCCAGGCGCAGGCAGGCGAGCAGAAGCCTCAGGGGTTCGCGCAGCCGCGGCGGCAAGGTGCCGGCGTACTTGGCAGGAATGTCGCGGCGGTGGAACAGGACCAGCGTCGCCAGGAAGGCCTGCTCCTGCTGCGTGAAGCCCGCCATGTCCGACTCCTGGACCAGGTAGGCCGAGTGGCGCTGGTAGTGGCTGTGCGACACGCTGAGGCCCACCTCGTGCAGATCCGCGGCCCAGGTCAGCAGGTCCGCGTGCGCCGGCTGTCCCAGGTCCTCGCCGGCGATCCCTTCCAGGGCCGCCAGCGCGACGTGCTTGACGCGCCCGGCCTGTTCCTCGTTCACGCCGTAGCGGGCGCGGAACGCCTGCACCGTCTTGTCGCGGGGGTCGTGGTGCTCCAGGCGGCCCAGCAGGTCGTGCAGGGCGCCTTCGCGCAGGGCGAAGGGGGAGACCTTCATGGTGTCGATGCCCAGGACCTCGAAACAGGCCGAAAGAATCGCGACCCCGCCCACGAACACCTCGTGGCGTCGTTCCGAAAGGCCCGGCATGGCCAGTTCCGAGGTGCTCCGAAACATGAGCACCTCCTCCCGCAGGCGTTCCAGGGCCGAGGCGGTCAGGTGTTCTTCGGACCAGCCGCGCGAGGCGCAGATCGTGGCCGCGGCGCGGATGGTGCCGGAGGAGCCGATGGCGGTTTCCCAGCCGCGCCGGCGGTAGCGCACCTGCAGTTCCTGCAATTCGGCCATCACCGCCTGCCGGGCGCGTTCGAATTTGCGCGGGGTGATCTTGCCGTTGCCGAAAAACCATTGCGTTGTGGACACGCAACCGAACTGCAGGCTCTCCAGTTCCAGTGGCTGCAGGCCCTCGCCGATGACCAGTTCCGTGCTGCCGCCGCCGATGTCGATCACCAGGCGCTTCTCGTCCAGGCCGGCCACACCCTGGGTCACTCCGAGGTAGACCAGGCGCGCCTCTTCCCGGCCGCCGATGATGTCCACCGGGCAGCCCAGGGCGGTCTCGGCGATCATCAGGAAGGCATTGGCGTTGCGCATGCGCCGCAGGGACTGCGTGCCCACGGCGCGGATGTTGGCGTTGGGGATGCCACGCAAACGCTGGCCGAAGCGGGCCAGGCATTCCAGCGCGCGTTCCTGGGTCTCGATATCGAGGTAGCCGCTGCGATCGAGCCCGCCGGCCAGGCGCACCATTTCCTTGATGCGGTCGATGAAGCGCAATTCGCCGTGTTCGCGGCGCGCGACGACCAGGTGAAAGCTGTTGCTGCCCAGATCGACGGCCGCGTAGGTCTCCGCCGTTTCGGTGGACTCGGTGTGCTCGAGGTCAGCGACGCTGGCCATGGTCGGCGGTCCCCGGACCGGGCCCTACTTGCCCAGGCGCCGGTAGATGATGGCCTGCGGGTGTTGCGCCTTCTCCGGCGCCTCCTGCTCGGTCAGCTCGTAGCCGCCATCGGCGCGCATTTCCCAGGCTTCGGTGCGCTCTTTCCAGAAGGCTTCGATCGCCTCGAATTCGACGCGCTTGCGAACGGCCGCCTCCAGGATGGGGAAGGCGACTTCGACGCGCTGGAACAGGTTGCGCTCCATCCAGTCGGCGCTGGAGCACCACAGCTCCGGTTCCCCGTCATTCTCGAATCGGAAGACCCGCGAATGTTCCAGGAACCGCCCGACCACCGAGCGCACGCGGATGGATTCGGAAACGCCGGGAATTCCGGGGCGCAGGCAGCACATGCCCCGCACGACCAGCCGAATCGGCACGCCGGCGCGAGAGGCCTTGTAGAGCGCGCGAATGATCTTCGGCTCGGTGAGGCTGTTCATTTTCGCGTCGATGCCGGCCGGCTTGCCGGCCTCGGCATGGGCGGCCTCGCGTTCGATCTTCGCCAGCAACTGCTTGTGCAGCGTGAACGGCGAGTTCAGGCACTCCTTGAGCTCGATCACCTTGCCCAGCCCCGACATCTGCTGGAACAGGTTCTGCACGTCCTGGCCGATCGCGTCGTCACAGGTCAGCAGGCCGAAGTCGGTGTAGAGCTTGGCCGTGCCGGAGTGGTAGTTGCCGGTGCCCAGGTGCACGTACCGGCGGATGCGGCCCCGTTCGCGCCGGACGATCATGAGCATCTTGGCGTGCGCCTTGTGCCCCACGATGCCGTACACGACCTGCACCCCGGCCTCCTGCAGGCGCGTGGCGAGGTTGATGTTCACGTCCTCGTCGAAGCGGGCGCGCAGTTCGACCACGGCGGTGACGTCCTTGCCGGCGCGGGCCGCCTCGACCAGCAGATGCACCACCTGCGAGTCGATGCCCGTGCGGTAGAGGGTCTGCTTGATGGCCAGCACCTTGGGGTCGCGCGCGGCCTGCCGCATCAGGTCGATGAGCGGCGAGAAGCTCTCGTAGGGGTGGTGGAGCAGGATGTCGTGCCGCCGGATCTCCCCGAACAGATGGGTCTTGCCGGCGAGCGCGCGCGGCAGGCGCTGGCGGAAGGTCGGGTAGCCCAGGTCCGGGCGGTCGATCTGGTCGATCACCTCGGTGATGCGGTAGAGATTGACCGGCCCGTCGCAGCGGTACACGTCGTCGGCGGCCAGGTCGAACCGGGCGGCAAGGTACTTCTCGACCGTCGCCGGGCAGCTCTCGCGCACTTCCAGGCGGACGCCTTCCGCGTAACCGCGCTCCATCAGTTCGCGTTGCAGCGCCCGCGCCAGGTCCTCGATCTCCTCCTCGTCCACCAGCAGCTCGGAGTCGCGCGTGACGCGGAACTGGTGGCTGCCGACGATCTCCATGCCCGGGAACAGTTCGTCCATGAAGGCCTGCAGGACCGAGGACAGGAACACGAAATCGTAGGGTCCCTTGGTGTAGGACACCGGGATGCGGATCAGTCTCGGCAGTGAGCGCGGGGCGCGCACCAGGGCCATGGAGCCCTCGCGCCCGAAGGCGTCGCGGCCGCGCAACTCGACCAGGAAGTTCAGGCTCTTGGTGAGAATGCGCGGGAAGGGGTGCGCCGGGTCCAGGCCCAGGGGGCTGAGGATGGGCATGAGCTCGCGGCGGAAATAGCGGTGCAGCCAGCGCCGCTGGCGCTCGGTCCAGCTCGAGCTTTCCAGGAACCGGATGCCTTCCCGGGCCAGCTGGGGCTTGAGGTCTTCCTGGTAGCAGCGGTACTGCTCCTCGGACAGCTCCAGCGAGGACTCGCGGATCAGGGCGAGCAGGTTGAGCGGCGTCAGGCCGTCGGGGCCGGGGCTGGCGGCGCCGTGCTGGATGCGCTGTTTCAGCGAGGCGACGCGCACCTCGAAAAATTCGTCCAGCAACACGCGCGAGATGCTGAGGAACCGCAGTCGTTCGAGCAGCGGAATGCGCTCGTCGCGGGTCATGGCCAGCACGCGGCGCTGGAACTGCAGCAGGCTCAGTTCGCGGTTGACGTACAGCCGGGGGTCGCGCAGGTCCGAAGGCGGATCCTTCTCCAGCGCCGATACAAAGGTTTCGTCCGGCTGGATGGGGATGACGTTGGAGTCCATGTCCAGAGTATAGGGGCGCGGCAAGACGGTTTCATGATGCCGCGTCTCCACCCGGCGCCAGGGGCCGGGTGGGGCGGCTCATTCGGCCGGCGCGGCGGCGACGACGGGTTCGAGCTTGTCGCGCTCCCGGGCGGCGACCATGGCGGGGAAGGGCACGTAGCCGTCGCGCAGCACCACGGCCTGTCCTTCGCGGGACAGCGTCATGCGCACGAATTCGCGCACCACCGGCGACATGGGCTGGTCCGGCGGGTCGTTCACGTACAGGTAGAGCAGGCGCGACATGGGATAGGCGCCGGCGATGGCGTTGTCCGTGGTCGGCTCGACGAAGGGCCCGCCCGCTTCGCGCGCAATGGGCAGGGCGCGAACGGACGAGGTCGTGTAGCCCATGCCGGAGTAGCCGATGCCGTTCAGCGAGGTGGCCACGGACTGCACCACCGAGGCCGATCCGGGCTGCTCGTTCACGGAGTCACGGAAGTCTCCGCGGCACAGGGCCCGCTGCTTGAAGTGTCCGTAGGTGCCCGACACGGAGTTGCGGCCATACCGCTGGATCTCGCGGTTCTCCCAGCTGCCGCCCAGGCCGAGCTGGCCCCAGCGTTGGAGGTCAGTGGCGCCCGGACAGGCGCGCGTCGCCGAGAAGATACCGTCCAGTTGCGTCAGCGTCAGGCCCTCGATGGGGTTGTCCGCGTGGACGAAGACCGACAGGGCGTCGATGGCGACGGCGTACAGCGTGGGCTTGTAGCCATAGCGATTTTCGAAGGCCTCGATCTCCTGGTCCCGCATCAGGCGGCTCATGGGGCCGATGTTGGCCGTGCCTTCAGTCAGCGCGGTGGGCGCGGTCGACGATCCGGCCGCCTGGATCTGCACCGTCACGCTGGGGTAATAGCGGCGGAACTCCTCCGACCACAGCGTCATGAGGTTCGCCAGGGTGTCCGAGCCGGCGCTGGACAGGGTGCCGCTCACGCCTTCCACCGGCGTGTAGGTGGGCAGCTCCTGGTCCAGGCGGTTCTGGGCCGCGCCGATCGACGGCGCGAGGGCGGCCAGGGCCGCGGCGAGGAGGATGAAGCTGCGATTCGACGTCATGTGGGGTCCTTTCCCGCCCGGCACGGCCGGTCCGGCGGATTGTGTTGGGGGTAGCGGGTCGGCCCTGCAGTATAACGGAAGCGGTGGCGCGCTCAGCCGGCGGCCTGCACCGGAGACAGGTCCATGTTCAGCCGCCGTTCCAGTGGAAACACGCATCGGAACGCGCTGCCCTCGCCCAGTTCGCTTTCGATGTGAAGGCGGGCGCCGTGGGCATTCAGGACGTGCTTGACGATGGACAGGCCGAGACCCGTGCCGCCGGTGTGGCGGGATCGGTCCGAGCCGACACGGTAGAAGCGTTCCGTCAGCCGCGGGATATCGCGCCGGGGGATGCCAATGCCCGTGTCGGTCACTTCGAACACGAGCCCGTCGTCCTCTTCCCGCCAGGCGATCCGCACCACGCCGCCTTCGGGCGTGTAGTGGATGGCATTGTTGATCAGGTTGCGAAAGGCGCTCTCGATGTCCTTTTCGTTGCCCATCATGCCGAGCCCTGATGCGCAGCGAACCTCGATCTCGTGGTTGCCCTGGCTGATCTCCTCGGCCTGCTCGCGGAGCTGCATCAGCATCGCGCAGATGTTGACCTCGGTATCCGAGTCCGGACGGGACTCCGACTGCAGGCGTGACAGTTCGAGCAGGTCGTTCAACAGGGCCTGCATCTGCCAGGCCTGCTCCTGCATGCGCTGCAGCACCGGGCCGGTTTCTTCGTCCGCCTGGTCGCGCAGGGACTCGATGTATCCGAACAGCACCGTCAGCGGCGTGCGCAACTCGTGCGAGACGTTCGCCACGAAATCCCGGCGCACCTGCTCGAGGTTGTGGATGTCGGTGATGTCACGAAGGATGAGCAGGCGCTGGTCCGGGCGGTGGCTGATGGCCGTCACGCTCAGGCGCGTGTTGGAGTCCAGCGGGCTGGCCATCTCGAAGGCGCTTTCCACCTGTCCCTGGACAGGGATCCAGTCGGCGAACTCCGGGTCCCGCAGCAGGTTGGTCACCGCCTGGCCGATGTCCTCGGGACTACGCAGGCCCAGCAGGTGCCGCGCGGCGTCATTGAACCACGTGATGCAATCGTGCTCGTCGAGCACCAGGGTCGCGTCGGGAAAGGCGTTGGTCATGCTCCGGAACTCCCGGATGATTCGCTCGTTCTGTTCCAGCTGCTCGCGGTTGCGCTTCTGCAGCCGGTGGATGCTCTCGAAGATCTCGGACCACACCCCGTGGCTTTCGGGCGGTGCGGCGAGGTCGTTGTCCAACCAGCGGTGCAGCCGCACCACGTTGTACAGCTGCCAGGCGGCGTACGCGCCCAGGCCGACCAGCAGGGCGGTCAGCGGGTAACCGCTCGCCCAGCCCGCGACCACGACGATGGCGGCCACCGCCGCCATGCGCAGGCCGTGCCGTTTCCAGGACCTGCCGATCATGGTGCGATCAGTCCCCGGTCAGGAAGCGGTACCCGTGTCCCCTGACCGTCTGGACGTATTCGTCGAGCGCTGCCGGCTGCAGCGCCTTGCGCAGGCGCCGGATGTGCACGTCCACCGTGCGCTCCTCGAGGTAGGCATTCGTGCCCCAGACATGGTCGAGCAGCTGCGAGCGGCTGTAGGCCCGCCCCTGGTTGCTCATGAAGAATTCGAGCAGCCGATACTCGGTCGGGCCCATGTGGAGCTCCTTGCCATCGGCGATCACGCGCCGTGACACGGTGTCCAGGACCAGCTTGCCGGTCTTGATCCGGCCCTCGTCGTCCGCCGGGCTGGTGCGCCGCAGTACCGCGTTGATGCGCGCGATCAGCTCCCGGGGCGAAAAGGGCTTGATGATGTAATCGTCGGTGCCCGCTTCCAGCCCGGCCACCTTGTCGTCCTCGGTGACCTTGGCGGTGAGCATGATGATGGGGATGTCCGAGGTCACGGGTTCGCGGCGCAGGCGCCGCGTGAGCTCGATGCCGCTCACGCCGGGCATCATCCAGTCCATCAGGATGATGTCGGGTTTGCGGTCGCTGATGCGTGACAGCGCCTCGCGGGCATCCGCGGCGCCTTCGACATCCATGCCCGCCCGTCGAAGGGCAAACTGGATCATGTCCCGGATGGCCGATTCATCGTCAACCACCAGCACTTGTGCCTGGCTAGCGTTCATGGCCTTTCCGGCAGGAGGGAATTCACTACCGCCATTATAGGGCCCGTCATGACAGTTTAATGACAAGCGCAGGGCGCCTGCGTGACGCATGCCGCCCGGTGCGGCAGAGCGAGGCTTCAGGAGGCGTTCCTGTCCCCGAAGTCGGCCATGATCACCCGCATTTCCTCGAGCCGGGCGGTCACCCGTGAGCGCTGGTAGTAGTCCAGGTCGTCCCGGTCCTGGAGCAGTTCGAGCTGTTCCATGGCCTGCTCGGGCTTGCCGGACAGGAAATACGACTCGGCCAGGGCCTCCGCGGCGGCAATGTCGTTCCCTGCAATGGCGTTCGCGCGGGCCTGGAGTTCGTACAGCCGGGGGTTGTCGCCGCGCTTGAGCAATTGTGGACGAAGCACCTCCGTGGCCTTGCGGGCGTTTTCCGGGTCGCGTCCGCGCAACAGGCCCTCGGCGTAGAGCACGGCGATGGCGTGGTTGCCGGGGAAGCCGTGGTGGAGGTCGGCCAGTTCGGCCAGCGCGCGCGCCTCTTCGCCCGTTTCCAGGTCGAGCGAGGCCGCCTGCAGCAGGTAGGGCAGCTTGTAGGGATCCTGCGCCAGAAGGCCGTTCAACAGCTCGCGCGCCTCGTCGAATCGCCGCTGGCGCTGCAGCGCCACGGCCAGCCCGTACTGCAGGGCGCGCGAACGGGCCAGGGACTCGCCCTTCTGCAATGCATGCTCGAACCAGGCGACGGCCACTTCGGGTTTGGTTTCCAGCAGCGCCCGCAATCGCGCCTGGGCCAGGTAGAAGTCCAGGCCGTCGCCGGTTTCCGGCGTGGGCATGGAGGCCGCTCGCGCCTTGGCCTCGGCGATGCGGTTGGTCGTGACGGGGTGGGTGCGCAGGAACTCCGGCGGCGCCTCGCTGGTGGGGCGGTTGATGCGGTTGATGCGCTCGAAGAAGTCCGCCATGCCCTCCGGGTCGTAGCCCGCGCGGGACAGGGTGATGATGCCCATCCGGTCGGCCTCGGCCTCGTTGGCGCGGGTGTAGTTGATGTACATCTGCTGCTGCATGGCCGCGCCGCCCATCAGGGCCCCGGAAATGGCCTCGCCGCTGCCGCCGCCCGCCAGCACCAGGGCCAGCATGCCCAGGGCGATGGGAATGGTCATGGCCTGGGTGCTTTCCAGGCTGCGGTACAGGTGCAGCTGGGTGATGTGGGCGACCTCGTGGGCGAGCACCCCGGCCACCTCGTGCTCGTCCTCGGCGGCGAGGATCAGGCCCTTGTACAGGGCCACCACGCCACCCGGGGCGGCGAAGGCGTTGACCTGCTTTTCGTCGATCACCACGAAGTGGAAGGGCATGGTCGGCTTGTCGGAGTTGGCGACCAGCCGGAAGCCCATGTCCGCGAAATAGTCGGCGATCAGCGGGTCCTCGACCATGACACCGAAGGCGCGCATCTGCATGAGGATGGCGCGGGCGTATTCACGCTCCTCGCCGTCGGAAAGGTAGTTGCCGGCCGAGTTGCCCAGGTCGGGCAGGGGGATGCGGGCATCCTGCTGCGCGATGGCCAGGCCGGTTCCCAGGCCCAGCAGGCCCGCCAGCAGGCCCCGCCGCAGGGTGCGGGCCATCGAATTGACGATGAAAATGCGTTCCATGAGACTCGCTGGGACAACGGGGCGCGACGCCGGTTCAGCGCATCAGCGGGAATTCGGGTCGTGCTGATGGAGGCCAGGGCCTGTAAACACTACCCAAATGCCCGCTGCCATCGGCCATTTTTTCGGCTGGCAAGGCGGAGTGAGTGACGTGTAGCACCGCTACACGAACGAATGACAACGCCGCCAGGCGGGAAAATGGCCATGGCCCGAAGGGTTGCGACTGAAAAAGCGCCACTCCGCGTTGCTCGTCGTTCATTTGGAGTCACCAAACTTCACTCCTCGCGCCTTGATTGGCGCTTTTTCAGTCGCAACAGCAGGCGTTTGGGTAGTGTTTACAGGCCCTAGTCTAGCCCCTGCCCGCATCGCTGCCTACAGGCCGGGCGCCTGCCCGCGCTAGAATCCCCCGCGTGAAGATCGCACTCATGGTCACCGCGAGCCCCTGGGGCGGCAGCCTTGCCGCGACGGCGCTGCGTTTCGCCCGCGCCGCCGTGGCGGAGGGTCACGCGGTGGGCCCGGTCTACTTCCGTGGCGAGGGGGTGTACCAGGTGCTGTCCGGGCGCCAGGCCGATCCCGGGAGCGAGGACCTGTCGTCGGCCTGGCGGGCCCTCGCCGAATCGCAGGCGTTCGAATTGCTGCTGTGTTCCGCCGATGCCGCACGGCGCCTGCCGCCCGGCCCGGTCACTGCACCCTGGCGCGAAGCCGGGCTGGGGGAGTGGTTCGGATGCCTGGCGGACGCGGATCGCGTGGTGAGCTTCTGATGGCCCTCGAGCGGCTGGGGCTGGTGATTCGCAGCGCGCCCTGGGTGGGCCGAGCCGGCCGCGACGCGCTCGACCTGGCCCTGGCCGCCGCGACGCTGGACATCGCGCTCGACCTCTTTTTCATCGGCGACGGGGCGCTGCAACTGCTCGCGGACCGCGAGCCGGGTCCCGCGGGCCTGCCGCCCGGGTATCGGGCCTGGGCCAGCCTCCCGGACCTGGGCGAGGTGCGCTACCACGTGGACGCCGATCAATGGGCGGCCCTGGAATCGTCCGGCGCCCGCTGCCTGATCGAAGCCCATCGCGTTCCGGCGGCGGACATGCCCGCCCTGCAGGCAGCCTGCGACTGCCTGCTGGTGGCCTGAGGCCCGTCCCTTGGCGTCGAGACTTCACCTTTTGATGAACCCCTCCGCGCTGGCCGACTGCCGCTCCCAGCAGGCGCCGGGCGACGTGGTGGTCCTGCTCGACCGCGGGTTGGAGTTGCTGGCGGACGCCGCGTCGCTCGAAGGCCTGGACCCGCTCGTATCCGGGGTGGACCGACGGGCGCGGGGCCTGCCCCTGCCGTCGGGTTGCGAGGACGTGGAGGACGCCGGCGTGGTGGACCTGGTCACGCGGCATACACGGGTGCTCAGCTGGACGTGAGCGATTCGCTGGCACTGCCGGACGGGCGTCGCCTGGCCCTGGACGCCGAGGGCTATCTGGCGGACTGGACGCAGTGGTCGCGAGAGGCCGCGACGGCCTTCGCGCTCGAAGACGAGGTCGAACTGGGCGCCGACCACTGGGCGGTGATCGACCTCCTGCGCGACTACTACGCCGAGTACGAGATCGCCCCGCCCATGCGCGCCCTGCTCAAGCTCCTGCGCGCCCGCCTGGGCGACGAGGCCCTGGACAGCCGGCGGCTCTATCGCCTGTTTCCACAAGGCCCCGCGAAGCAGGCCTGCCGCTACGCGGGCCTGCCGCGACCGGTGTCCTGTATCTGAAGATGCATGGGACTCGGGTATAATGCCCGGCTTTTCCACCCGGCCCGAGGGCCGGTGACGCAGGAGTTCCCAGCGACATGGCGACCCCCATCACGGTCATCCCGGGCGACGGTATCGGCCCGGAAATCATGAAGGCCACCCTCCGCGTGCTCGACGCGGTGGACGCGGGCCTCGAATACGAATACGCCGAAGCGGGCCTCGCCGCGCTCGACAGCAGCGGCGACCTGATTCCCGACGCGACGCTGCAGTCCATCGCGCGCAACCGCGTGTGCCTGAAAGGGCCGCTGACCACGCCCGTCGGCAAGGGCTTCCGGTCCATCAACGTGACCCTGCGCAAGGAGTTCGATCTCTACGCCAACGTCCGCCCGGTCGTCACCCTGCCGGGCACCAAGTCGCACTACGAGAACATCGACATCATCACGGTGCGCGAGAACACCCAGGGCGCCTACCTGGCCGCCGACGCGCGCCTGCTGGACGACGGCCAGACCGCCGAGTCCAAGATGGTCGTGACCCGAGCCGGATGCGAGCGCATCACTCGCTACGCCTTCGAGCTGGCGCGCCGCGAGGGCCGCCGCAAGGTGACCATCGTGCACAAGGCCAACATCCTGAAAATGGTCTCCGGCATGTTCCTGGACGTGGCCCGCGAAGTGGCCGCCGATTACCCGGACATCGACAGCGGCGAGATGATCGTGGACGCCTGCTGCATGAAGCTGGTGATGAATCCCTGGGAATTCGACGTCATCGTGACGACCAACCTGTTCGGCGACATCATTTCCGACCTCTGCGCCGGCCTCGTCGGCGGCCTGGGCCTGGCGCCCGGCGCCAACATCGGCGAGAACGCCGCCATGTTCGAGGCGGTGCACGGTTCGGCGCCGGACATCGCGGGGCAGGGCATCGCGAATCCCTGCGCGCTGATGCTGGCATCGGCCCAGATGCTGTCCCACCTGGGGATGGAGGACAAGGCGCGCGCCGTGCGCGAGGCCATCCGCGCGACCCTGGAAGCGCGGGACCGCACCACGCCCGATGTCGGCGGCGAAGGCAACACGGCCAGCATGGCCGACGCCATCGTCGAACGCCTCACCGCCTGAGCGCCGGCCAGGTGTTGCGCGCACGCAACAAAACCCCGGTGAATGCCCGTCATTTCATTGACTTGCTGTGGTATTCCTGCCAATATCGCGCCTGGACGGTTCCCAGGGACGAGTGAGGCGTTCCGGTCTGATGAAGTTGCAAACCTTGAAAGCGGCATTGTTGGCAGCGGGCATGGCCCCGGGGCTCGCGGCTGCGCAACTTCCGGGCCTCCCCGTCACCGGCTTTGCCGCCGGCGGCACGGGTCTCACGCCCTTCTGGGTCATGGGCTTCGAGCTCGGGCCGTGGCAGGACTACCTCGCCCGCGAGCTCACGCCGGACTACATGGTCGACCCGGACCTTCCACCCCTGCACATTTCCTGGCTGCAACCCGAGATGGTGGCCATCCTGCCGGCCTTCGCCGATGGCCTGGTGAAGGAACCGCGCACCTGGACCCGTTTCGAGCTGGAATTCCAGTACCTCGACGCCTTCAACGCGCCGGCCGGCGAATCCAGCCTGTTCGCGCCGGGCCTGGGCTTCGAGCGTGAACTGCTGGCGCCCGGCGTGTTCCACGCGCTGGACGAGCACAACATCCTGGGCGTCGAGGCCATCCTGGCGCACCAGAGCTACGGCACCGCCAGCCTGGGCATGCACACCCTGGCCGCCGGCCCGACGATGATGTCCGCGCCCCAGGCCTACTACCACCAGCCCTACCAGGAATCCTCGTACGGCACCGGCGTGCGCCTGAACCTGTCGAGCGCCGTGGCCAATCGCGTGACCGTGGGCGCCGGCTTCCAGTCGCGCATCGACATGGAGGAGTTCGCCCACTACCGCGGTGTGTACTCCAACCCGGCGGATTTCGACATCCCGGCCCGCGCCAGCCTCGGCGTCGCCTTCCAGGCCAACGCCCAATCGAGCCTGGACCTGTCCGTCGAGCGGGTGATGTACAGCGAGGTCGCCGGCTTCCAGAGCCGCTACCTGCCGGACCGCTTCCTGTCCCTGCTGGGCGACTCCACCAGCCCGTCCTTCACCTGGGACGACCTGACGGTCTTCAAGCTGGGCTACACCTGGGACAACGGCACCGACACCCAGTGGCGCGCCGAAGTGAGCTCCCGTTCGACGCCCGCCCCGAGCGCGGCCTCGCTGGAGCAGGCGCTGGCCGACGAGATCGCCGATCACGCCATGCTGCTGGGCTACAGCCGCCGGACCGGCGAATTCAGCCGCTTCAACCTGAACGCGGCCTACGCGCCGGCGGACTACCTGTTCGGTGGCAACGTGCTGGGCGTGGCCAGCGAGGACCTGGGCCAGGACCTGGAACTCGAAGCCGTCTGGACCCTGGACTTCTGAGCATTTCGCTCCGCCGCGGCGCCCGGCCGCCGGCGCGTGATCGCCAGCGCCTTCCCCAATCCCCCACCTCGAGCATCTGGCCGACCCCATGGACGTGCTGAAAGCCTGGTTCCGCCGGACGTTTTCCGATCCCCAGGTGGTCATCCTCGGGCTGATCCTGGCCGGCATCATCCTGTTCTTCCTGGGCTTCGGCGCGATGCTGTGGCCGGTGCTGGCGAGCATCGTGGTCGCCTACCTGCTGGAGGCGGGGGTCGCCTTGCTGGAGCGCGTCGGCCTGCCGCGGGTGCCGTCCGTGCTGGTGGTGTTCCTGCTGTTCCTCGCGAGCCTGGTGTTCCTGATCTTCGGCCTGGCGCCGATCCTCTCGCGCCAGCTCACCCAGCTGGTCACCAGCCTGCCCACCTGGGTCGCCCAGGGCCAGGAGTTGGTGGCCGAACTGCCACGCCGCTATCCGCAGGCCTTCTCGGAGGCCCAGATCAAGGCGGTCACCGACAACATGAGTGCCGAACTGGCCACCGTCGGGCAGCAGTTGCTGGGCTGGTCCCTGGCCTCGGTGGTCAATATCGCGGCGCTGATCGTGTTGCTGGTGCTGATCCCGGTGCTGGTCTACTTCCTGCTCATGGACAAGGACAAACTCATCGCCTGGTTCACGGGCTACCTGCCCAGTAACCGCAGCCTGGTGAGCGCCATCTGGGCGGATGTGGAGCGGCAGATCGCCAACTACGTGCGCGGCAAGGTGCTGGAAATCCTGATCGTCGGCGCCGTGAGCTACGTGACCTTCATCGTGCTGGGACTGCAATACGCGGCCCTGCTCGCCGTGGTCGTGGGCTTCTCCGTGCTGATCCCCTACGTCGGCGCCTTCTCGGCGACCGTGCCGGTCGCCCTGGTGGCCTTCTTCCAGTTCGGCTGGGGCTGGGAATTCGGCAGCGTGATCATCGCCTACACCATCATCCAGATCCTGGACGGCAACGTGCTGGTGCCGCTGATCTTCTCCGAAGCGGTGAACCTGCACCCCATCGCCATCATCGTGGCCATCCTGATCTTCGGGGGGCTGTGGGGCTTCTGGGGGGTGTTCTTCGCCATTCCGCTGGCGACGGTGGTCAATGCCGTGCTCGAGGCCTGGCCCCGGCACCACCATCCGGAGGAAGCGCCGGCCGCCGCGTCAGCGGTGGAGGCCGGCGACGGGGAAGCGCCTCAGAGCACTTCGGACGCGTAATCGGCCAGGCGTGAGCGTTCACCGCGCCGCAGCGTGATGTGCGCGCCGTGGCCCCAGGACTTGAACCGGTCGACCGCGAAGGTCAGCCCCGAGGTGGTTTCCGTCAGGTAGGGCGTGTCGATCTGCCCCACGTTGCCCAGGCAGATCATCTTCGTTCCCGGGCCCGCGCGCGTGAGCAGGGCCTTCATCTGCTTGGGCGTGATGTTCTGCGCCTCGTCGATGATCACGTAGCGGTTGATGAAGGTACGCCCGCGCATGAAGTTCAGGGAGCGCACCTTGACCCGGTTGGCGAGCAGGTCGTTGGTCGCCGCGCGTCCCCACTCACCGCCCTCCTGGGGCTGTGTGAGCACTTCGAGGTTGTCGGTCAGGGCGCCCATCCAGGGCGTCATCTTTTCCTCTTCCGTACCCGGCAGGAAGCCGATGTCCTCGCCGATGGACACGGTGGCGCGGGTCACGATGATCTCGGTGTAGCGCTTTTCGTCCAGCGTCTGGGCCAGGCCGGCGGCCAGGGTGAGCAGGGTCTTGCCCGTGCCGGCGGTGCCCATGAGCGTGACGAAGTCGATCTGCGGGTCCATGAGCAGGTTGAGGGCGAAATTCTGCTCCGGGTTGCGGGCCTGGATGCCCCAGACGTTGCGGTTGCCGTGCTGGTAGTCGTTGATCAGGCGCAGGACCACGCTGTCGTCGCGCACTTCCTGCACGATGCCCTCGACGCTCTCGCCCTCGCCGATCACCACGCACTGGTTGGGGAACCAGTCGTCCCCCTCCGTGCGCGCTACCCGGTAATAGGTGCTGCCGTTCTCGGTCCAGGACTCCAGGTCCGGGTGCCGCTCCCAGAAATCCTCGCCCTCCTGGCGCAGGCCCTTGTACAGCAGGCTCAGGTCGTCCAGGGCGCGGTCGTTGAAATAGTCCTCCGCCCGGGCGCCGAGGATGGCCGCCTTGATGCGCAGGTTGATGTCCTTCGACACCAGGATGACTTCGCGGTCGTCGAGTTCCTCGCGCAGCGACATCACCGTGCTGAGGATCTCGTTGTCGGCGAAGGAGCCGTCGCGCAACAGGCTGGAATGGGTCTGCGGCATGCTGGTCTGGAAGAACAGGCGCCCGTGGCCGATGGCCAGGTCCAGTCCGTCCGGGACCTTCAGTTCCAGCCCGTTCTCCAGTTCGTCGCTCTTGTGGGCCATGAGTTCGCCGATGAAGCGGCTCACCTGGCGGACGTTGCGCGAGACTTCCGACATGCCTTTTTTCGCCGCGTCGAGTTCCTCGAGGACCATCATCGGCAGAAAGACATCGTGTTCCTCGAAGCGGAACAGGGCGGTCGGGTCGTGCATCAACACGTTGGTGTCGAGCACGTAAAGGCGTTTTTTCTTGCCCATCGTTTCCTTCGTGGGTTCCTCGACGGCCGGCGTGAGCTGCACCGGTTCAACCGAGCTCACGGGCGGCCTCCAGCACTTCCTCCACGTGACCGGGCACGCGCACCTTGCGCCATTCCCGGCGCAGCTTGCCCTTGGCGTCGATGAGGAAAGTGGATCGTTCGATACCCATGTATTTGCGTCCGTACATGTTCTTTTCCTTGATGACGTCGAACAGCCCGCAGAGGGTGCCGTCCGTGTCGGAGATCAGGTCGAAAGGAAAGGACTGCTTCGCGCAGAAGTTCTCGTGCACCTTCACGCTGTCTTTCGAAACACCGACGATTTCGGTGTTCGCCCTGGCGAAGGCCTTGTGGTGGTCGCGGAAATCCTGACCCTCCCGGGTGCAGCCGGGGGTGTTGTCCTTGGGGTAGAAATAGAGCACCAGGTTCTTGCCCTTGAAGGATTTCAGAGAGAGATTCTTGTTGCCGGTGGCGGGGAGATCGAAGGAGGGTACGGGTTTGCCAACGGTGACCATGAAGTCTCCTCTGGTAGGTCGGTTCCCGGCCCCCGGGTCCCTTCGGGGGCGGGTGCGGCGGGGCCGCCATGGTGCCTTGGAGCATACTTGTCAGGTATGGGGGGCGCAAGTACCATGGCGCCTCCCCCGTAACCCGCCCACCCGCCCATGTTTCAAGGCAGTATCGTCGCCCTCATCACCCCGATGGATGCCGACGGCCGGCTCGACCTCGGGCGCCTTCCGGGACTGGTCGATCACCTGCTCGTCAACGGCAGCTCGGGCATCGTGGCCGCCGGCACCACCGGCGAGTCGGCGACGCTGGAAGGGGACGAATTCGAACAACTGCTGGAGGCCGTGATCGACGCGGTGGCGGGACGCGTGCCCGTGCTGGCGGGAACGGGTTCGGCCAGCACGGCGCGGGCGATGGGTCTGACGCAGACCGCCGGACGCCTGGGCGCGGATGGCGCCCTGGTGGTGACGCCCTACTACAACCGCCCGACGCAGGCCGGCCTGCAGGCCCATTACGAGGCCATCGCCGCCGCCAGCGACCTGCCCATCGTGCTCTACAACGTGCCTTCCCGGACCTCGGTGGACCTGTTGCCGGAGACGGTCGAGCGCCTGTCCGGCATCGAGACCATCGTCGCGGTCAAGGAAGCCGTGGCGGGCACGACCCGCGCGCGCGAGATTCTCGACCGTTGCGGGGACCGTATCGCGCTGCTGAGTGGCGATGACGGGACCTGCGGGGAAGTGATGCTCGAGGGCGCCGCCGGGGTCATTTCCGTCGCCGCCAACGTCGCGCCGGGGCCCATGGCGGCCCTGTGCGCCCTGGCGCGCGCCGGCGACCGCGAGGGCGCCATGGCCGCCTCGGCGGCGCTGGTGCCGCTGTTGGCGCAATTGTCCGTCGAAACCAATCCGATTCCTGTAAAATGGGCGGCTTTCGAGCAGGGCCACGTTGGCCCCGGCATCCGTTTACCGCTGTTGCCGCTGTCAGAACGACACCGGCCGGCCCTCAGGGCCTGCCTGGAAGCGCACGGGCTGATGCCCGGCACGGAACAATAAGAGTCATATGTCCAAACGATTCCTTTCCCTCTTGGGAACGGTCCTGCTGGCGACGGGCCTCGGCGCCTGCAGCTGGTTCAAGGAAAAGCCGCCCGAGTACATGGCCAGCCAGGAGGTGGAGCCGCTCAGCGTGCCCACCGACCTCGATGCCCCTGAATACGTCACGCCCCTGGTGATCACGGCGCCCCTGCTGCGCATGCCCTCCGGCGACGAGCTCAACCCCGGTCCCCCCCGCGTGGTGTCCACGCAGGGCCGCGGCGATGCCAACGCCTACATGGCGTGGTCCGCGGAAGGCGCCTACCTGTCGGTGGCCGACACCGCGGACAGCGTGAACCGCCGTCTGGGTTTCGCCATCGGCCGCACGGGAATGCGCCCCCTGGAGCCGGCCGCCAACGGCCAGCACCGATTCGAGTACGTGCACGTCCGCTACGATGATCGCAGTTTCTGGCAGAAACTCGCCTTCTGGAACGATGGCAAGGGCGCTGATTACTCGGGCGTCTATCGCACCCGGGTCGTGCCGGACGGCGAAGAGACGCGGGTCTACCTGCAGCTGGACTCGGGAACGCCGGCGCCCGCCAATGCCGCGGAACACGTGCTGGGCATTTTCATGGAGCGCCTGGGTTGACCTTCGTCGTCACCGAGAACTGCATCAAGTGCCGCTACACCGACTGCGTGGAGGTCTGTCCCGTGGACTGCTTCCACGTGGGCCCCAACTTCCTGGTCATCGACCCGGACGAATGCATCGACTGCACCCTGTGCGAGCCGGAATGCCCGGCCGAGGCGATCTATCCCGAGGACGACCTGCCCGCGGGGCAGGAGCATTTCCTGCAGCTCAATGCGGAACTGTCGCGCGAGTGGCCCGTGATCACCGAAATGCAGGACCCGCTTCCGGACGCCACCGAGTGGGACGGCAAGCCCGACAAGCTGGCGCTGCTCGAGCGCTAGGGCCTGACGACACCGAGGGCAGGGCCCGTTCCCGCCGGACACACCCATGATAAGATCATTACTGACGCGGTTTTACGCCGGGTCCCGCACCCCTGAATCCGCCAGCCAGGACAGCCCCATCAGCGAGCCCACCCGATACACCAGCGCCGATCACGGCATCGACGCGAAGCATCTGTGCCCGAACGCGACCGAGGTCGTGGAACGGCTGCAGCAGGCCGGATACGAGGCCTACATCGTCGGCGGTGGTGTGCGCGACCTGTTGCTGGGCAAGCTCCCCAAGGATTTCGACGTGGCGACCGACGCCACGCCGGAAGAAGTGAAAGCCGTCTTCCCGCGGTGCCGCCTGATCGGCCGTCGTTTCCGCCTGGCCCATGTGCGCATGCGCGGCGACGTCATCGAGGTCGCCACGTTCCGCGGCCAGGGCCAGGTGCACCAGGACGCGGACGGGCGCATCCTTCGCGACAACGTCTGGGGCTCGGTGGAGGAAGACGCGGAACGCCGCGACTTCACCATCAACGCGATGTTCATGGACCCGGTCAGCGGGGAGATTCGCGACTGGGTCGGCGGTTATCCCGACCTCCAGGCGCGTTGCCTTCGCCTGATCGGCGACCCGGAAACGCGCTACCGGGAAGACCCCGTGCGGCTGCTGCGCATGGCGCGCTTCGTGGCCAAGCTCGGCGTCGAACCCGACGCGGCCACGCTGGCCCCGGTGGACGCGGTGGCGCCGCAGCTGGAACAGATTCCGGCGGCGCGCCTGTTCGAGGAACTGTGCAAGCTGTTTCTCACCGGGCACGCCGAGCGCACCCTGGAAACCCTGCAGCGCTTCGCGCTGACGCGGTTCCTGTTCCCCGTGCTGGAACGTTCCGGACCGGTGGGCAAGGCGCAACTTCACCCGGTGATGATGCGCGCCATGAAAAGCACGGACGAGCGCCTGGCGCAGGACCTCTCCGTGACCCCGGCCTTCCTGATCGCCGCCCTCCTGTGGGGGCCGGTGGAGGCGCTCGCGAAACGCTACGAGTCAGAGGGCGCCAGTCCCTTCCAGGCGATGGAGCGGGCCGGCGACGAGGTCATCGCGGAGCAGGTGCAGCGCACCGCCATCCCGCGCCGATTCAGCAGCGTCACCCGCCAGATCTGGCTCAACCAGGTCCGGCTCACGCGCACGCGCGGCAAGCGGGCACTGTCCATCCTGCAACAGCCGCGTTTTCGCGCGTCCTACGATTTCCTGCTGCTTCGGTCGCTGGACGATCCCGAACTGGAGTCCCTGGCCGCCTTCTGGACCGAGGCCCAGGAGGGCGCTCCGGAAGCCCCTGCGCCGGCCCCCGGCAAGCGCCGCCGTCGCCGTCGGCGTGGCGGGCGCGGCAAGTCCCAGCGCGGCGCCCGACAGGCCGGCGCCGAGTCCTGAGGCGCCCCGGGGTGGCCACCCGGGATGCCTGGATCGCCCTGGGTGGCAACCAGGCGTCGACCCGGGCGGAATTGTCCGAGGCCATCGCCCGACTGGATGCCCATCCCGCCATTGCCGTCACCGCGGTTTCCAGCCTGTACCGCACGCCCCCATGGGGTGACGAGGACCAGCCCGATTTTCTGAACGCGGTCGCGAAACTGGCGACCGACCTCGATCCGCCGAGCCTGCTGCGTGTGCTGCTCGCCACGGAGTCCGTCCTGGGCCGCGAACGGGCACCGGCGCGCCGCTGGGGCCCGCGCAGCATCGACCTCGACCTGCTGTGGCATGCTGACGGGAGTTGGCGGGACGACGAACTCGAACTGCCGCACCCGCGGATGCACGAGCGCGCTTTCGTGCTTGTGCCCCTGGCGGAACTGGCGCCCGAATTGGCGGTCACAGAGGTCGGTTCCGTGGCCCAGTGCCTTGCGAATCTCGACTCCGGATCCATCCATTGCGTGGCGTCGCCGGGCTGGGAAGGAAATTGAAACCCGGGAGTTGCTTTTTTGCCGCAGAGTGGTATTATTACAACCATCCTTGGTAAATAAACAACGTTTACCGGGATCGCAGGGCGCGAAAGACGGATACATCACTCCAAAAGCCTGCCCCTTCCCATGATTGGGAAGGGGCATTTTTTTTGGCTGGCCCCTGCGCACCCCGCTGCTGTAAAATAAACGTAATAACAAGCCTTTAGCCTGTCGAGAGGCGCCATTGCTCCGGATCCCCGGGCCCATTCCGGGGTGGAATCGCCTGCGCGCCGGCGCCAAACCCGGCCGCCCCGGACCCAGGAAACCGATCCATGACGTCAAAACGCCACAGCGGGGCCTTCACGGACCCGAAAACCCAGGCACTGTTGCAAAAAAGCAACACGCGACTGGCATCCCAGCCGCTCGGTGAGCTGATGGCCGAATCCGGCCGTTTCGAAGCCTGCAGTCGGCGCTTCGAAGACCTGCTGCTGGACTTCAGCCGCGTGCACCTCGACGGCGAGGCCCTGGCCCTGCTGCTCGACGCCGCCGCGGCTTCGGACGTGGCGGGCCGGCGTGACGCCCTGTTCGCCGGCGAACACGTGAACGCGACCGAGGACCGGCCGGCGTTGCACATGGCGCTGCGTACGCCGGAAGTGCTCGAAGCCGTGGGTGGCGAAGAGGCGGGCCGGGTCCGCGAGGCCATGGCGCGCATGTTCGACTTCGCCGCGACGCTGGGCCAGGGGGAGCTGCCCGGCTCTCCCGGTGAGCCGGTGACGGATCTCGTCCACGTGGGCATCGGTGGTTCCCTGCTCGGCACGCAGCTGGTCTGCGACGCGCTGGACGAAGGCGACTCGCGGCTCCGGGTGCATTTCCTGGGGTCGGTGGACGCCATCCGTCGTGAGCGCCTGATGGCGAAACTGGACCCGGCCAGCACGGCCGTCGTGCTCGTGTCCAAGAGCTTTTCCACCGGTGACACCCTGCTTCATGGCCGGCGCCTGCGCGCCTGGCTGGAGGCGTCCCTCGGCGAGGAACGGGCGCATCGCCGCCTGTTCGCCGTGACCAGCCAGGTGGAGCGCGCCGGGGCGTTCGGCATCGCCCCGGAACGGCTGCTGTACTTCTCCGACTGGGTGGGCGGGCGTTATTCCCTGTGGTCACCCGTGAGCCTGACCGCGGCGGCCCTGATCGGTCCGGACCGGTTCCGCGAGCTGCTCGAGGGAGCGGCGAGCATGGACCGCCATTTCCGCGAAGCGCCGCTGGCGGACAACCTGCCGGTGCTGTCCGCCCTGGTCGGCGTGTGGCACCGCAACGTCTGTGACTACCCGGCCTGGGGCTGCATGCCCTACGACCAGCGCCTGAAGCTGCTGCCGGCCTACCTGCAGCAGCTGATCATGGAGTCCAACGGCAAATCGGTTCGCGCCGACGGCGAACCTTCGGGACTGGCGACCGCCGCGGTGGTGTTCGGGGAAACGGGGACGGAGGCGCAGCACTCGGTGTTCCAGGCCCTGCACCAGGGCAGCGACATCGTGCCGCTGAATTTCGTGGCCGTGGCGCGGCCCGACCACGACGACCAGGAGGCCCAGGACGAACTGCTGGCCAACCTGCTGGCCCAGCTCACGGCGCTGGCCGCGGGTCGCGACGCCGAGGCCACCCGCGCGCAACTGGGGGACCTCGACGAGGCCATGGTGCGCCAGCGCAGCTTCGCCGGCGGCCGGCCCTCGGAATTGTTCCTGCTCGATGCGCTCACACCGGCCGCCCTCGGTCGGCTGCTCGCCTGCTACGAACACAAGGTGTTCGTTGAAAGCGTGCTGTGGAACATCAACGCCTTCGACCAGTGGGGCGTCGAGCTCGGCAAGACCCTGGCGCCGGGCATCCAGTCCGCGCTCGCCGGTGGCGACGTCGAAGCGGGGCAGGGCCTGGAAGGCTTGCTGGCTGAGATCGCCCGGCTGCGGAAGTAGGGGGCAGGGGCGGCAATCGGCGCGGAACGTCCGTTCCGCAGCGCGGTTCCGCCTGGGCTCCGGAGTTTTGCCCAGCGCTCCGGTCTAGCGGGATTTCTTCAGGATTCCCATCATGCCGCGCATGAGTTCCTTGCCGAGCAGGGTGCCGAAACTGCGCACGAAGCTCTTGGTCATGGCCTCGCCGGCGCTGTCGCCGCGGCGGCTGCGCGAGCGCTTCTTCGACGCGGCCTTCTCCCGGGCTTTCGCCGCTTCCTCGGCTTCCTTTTCACGCGCTTCGCGTGCTTTCGCCTGCTCCGCGGCCGCCGCGGCTGCCCTGGCGCGCTCCAGCAGAATTTCCGAGGCGGACTCGCGGTCGACGGCCTCGTCGTAGCGCGCGCCCAGGCCGCTGGCGGCGAGCAGCGCCTTGCGTTCGGTGTCCACCAGCGGGCCGATGCGCGAGGTGGGCGGGCGCACCAGGCAGGCATCCACCATCGACGGCACGCCGTCCTCGTCCAGGGTCGAGACCAGCGCTTCCCCCACGCCCAGCTGGGTGATCACGGTCTCCGTATCGAGTTCCGGATTGGGCCGGAAGGTCTGGGCCGCGGCGCGCACGGCGCGCTGGTCGCGCGGGGTGTAGGCGCGCAGGGCGTGCTGTACGCGGTTGCCCAACTGACCGAGGACGTCGTCCGGAATGTCCGAGGGGCTCTGGGTAATGAAGTACACCCCTACGCCCTTGGATCGGATCAGGCGCACGATCTGTTCGACGGCCTGCAGCAGGGCGGGTGGAGCCTGGTCGAACAGCAGGTGTGCCTCGTCGAAGAAGAACACCAGTTCCGGCCGGTCCGGGTCACCGACTTCCGGCAGCTCCTCGAACAGTTCGCTGAGCAGCCACAGCAGGATGGTCGCGTAGAGCCGTGGTTTGCGGATCAGACGGTCCGCGGCCAGCACGTTGATGTGCCCCCGGCCCTGGTCGTCCCGGCGCATCAGGTCGGCCAGTTGCAGGGCCGGCTCGCCGAAGAACAACTTCGCGCCCTGTTCCTCCAGCACCAGCAGTCGACGCTGGATGGCCGCGACCGAGGCCGGGCTGATGTTGCCGTACTGCAGGGAGAGTTCGTGGCGCTGCTCGCCGACGAAGCGAAGGATCTGCTGCAGGTCCTCGAGGTCGAGCAACAGCAGTCCCTGGTCGTCCGCGACGCGGAAGGCGATGTTCAGCACCCCTTCCTGGGTATCGTTGAGTTCCAGCAGTGAAGCCAGCAGCAGCGGTCCCATCTCGCTGACCGTGGTGCGAACCGGGTGGCCCAGGGCGCCCTCGACATCCCAGAACACCGCCGGCCATGCCGCGGGCGCGTAGTCCGGTATCCCGATGACCTCGAGGCGTTCGTCGATTTTCGGGTGCGGCGAGATGGCAGCGCCCAGCCCGGAGAGATCCCCCTTCACATCGGCCAGGAACACCGGCGTGCCGATGCGCGAAAAGCCTTCGGCCAGCACCTGCAGGGTGACGGTCTTGCCCGTGCCCGTGGCGCCGGCGATCAGGCCGTGGCGGTTGCCGAGCGCCGGCAGCAGGTAGCGTTTGTCGGCGCCCTTGCCGATGAGGATGGGTGCGATCTCGCTCATGGATGGTCGTCTCCGGAAGGCCCTGCCGGGAGCATAGGGATTCGTGCCGCGGCGCGCCACCGGCGGACGCTCCCCGTCTGGTGACGGTGTTGCGGCAATGCTGCGGAATCGGAGCATGATTTCGTCTAGACTCGATGTTCATGGGCTCCTGTCCACGGAGTCCCGAAATCGACCGCCACGCGCCCCGGTCCACCGGTCGCCTGGTCCGATTCCTTCAAGACCTGTCCACGGAGCCGTTCATGACCCCTCTATCGCTGCGCCTGCTGTGTCTCCTGTTCCTCGCGTCACTGTCGATGCTCACGACCCCCAATGCGATGGCCCGCGCGCCGGGCGCCTCGCAGACCCAGACCGACGCGGCCATGCTGGCGCGCAGCGGTTCATGGTACGACCCGTCGCATGACGGCGAGGGTTTCATCATCCAGTTCATCGACGACGGCCAGGCGGTGGTCTACTGGTTCACCTTCGACGAGGACGGCAACCAGCGGTGGTTCCTGGGTGTCGGAACGGCGACGGGCGACGTGCTGCAACTGGATGTCCTGCAGGTGACCGAGGGGGGCGAGTTCGGCGCGGGCTTCGACCCTTCCGCCATTGGCCGCATCGATGTCGGCGAACTGACGATCACCTTCGACGACGGCGCCGGCCTGGACCGCAACGCGCTGGCCGAGTACACCGTCAACGGCGTGGACGGCAGCCAGTCCCTGGTGCGCCTCACGCGGCCGATCGAGGTGTCCTCGGGCGGCGCGGGCATCCCGACCCGAAGCGGCTCCTGGTACAACCCGGACCGGGACGGGGAGGGCTTCGTGGTGGAGATTCTTCCCAACGGTGTTCCGCTGGCCTACTGGTTCACCTACGACCTCGACGGCAACCAGGCCTGGATGGTCGGCATCGGTCGTGGCCCGGTCACGAGCGGCAGCGTCCAGCTGGACATGCAGAGTCCTGTCGGCGGCCGCTTCGGGCCGGATTTCGATCCGGGCGACGTCCAGCGGCCGGTCTCGGGGGTGGTGCGCCTAGGCCTGCCCTGCAGCGGCGCCTTCTATGATTTCGAGACGGCGCTTCCCGCGACGTTCTCGGATTTCGGCTTCGACATCCGCCGCCTGGTGGGCATCGGCCCGGGCGCCTGCGTGGACCCCCTGCTCGTGGAACAGTTTCCGGTCGTGAACGGCGAAGCCGAGCTGCCGGACCATGACGCCGCCAACCAGTTCGAGTGGTTCCTGGATGTGCTGGGAAGGACGAATGCGATCAGCGACGCCGAGATCCAGCAGCACTTTTCCCCGGCCTGGCTGGGTCAGATCAATGTCCAGGAGACCCGCGACTTTCTGCTGAACACGCGCGCGGCCTATCCCGGCGCACGCTACACCGATCCCGTGGGGGTCACATCGATCCAGGTGCGGGGCGTGATCACGGGAGACAACGGGGCCGAGGCCTGGGTTTCCATGACCACCAACCTGGCCAGTGGCAGGATCGACTCACTCGGCGTTTCAAATTTCGGCCCCAATGCGACGGTGATCTACAACTTCGACGCCAACCTGGGGCTGGAAGCCGCCGCCGACCGGTTCGCCGGCCTCTCCGAAGCCCCGGGCCTGCTCCTCGCCCGTGTCAACGCCAACAACAGCTGCCAGCCCATCGTTGCGCGCAACGCGGACACCCCGCGCGCCACGGCGTCCATCTTCAAGGTCTGGGTCCTGGCGGGCGTGGCCGACGCCATCGACAAGCAGGTGCTGTTTCACGACCAGGTCGTACCTCTGGACGGCACCAAGCAGGTCCTGGGAGGCCTGCTGGGCAACCAGGCCGCCGGCACGCCGATGACCATCGACCAACTGTCCACGCTCATGCTGGGCATCAGCGACAACACCGCGACGGACATGCTGCTGTCCCTCGCGGGGCGGTCGCGCGTGGAAGGCCTGCATGCCTCGTACGGAATCGCCAATCCCCTGCTGATGACCCCCCAGCTGGGCATCAGTGAACAGTTCCACCTGTTCTTCTCCTTTCCGCTCTCCGAGTCCCAGTCCTACGTAAACGGGACCGTCGCGTTCCGCAGGAACTTCCTGGAAACCCGGATCATCCCGCTGGGCGCCTGGGGCCAGGGCGGCGGGGGAGGCTACAACCACGAAAGCCTCTATATCGACGGATCCTGGCAGGCCAGCCCGATGGCGGTCTGCCGGGCCTTCGCGCGCCACCGTCTGCACCCGCGGGGCTCCGATGCGGCACTGCTGGTGGAGCGCGCCCTGGGGGCCGAGTCCGCCCAGCCGAACGTCCGCGAGGAATGGGACCGTGTCTGGTACAAGGGGGGCAGCCTGACCTCGGGGGTGAACGGGGACCTGGTGCTGACCCATGCCTGGCTGCTGGAGCGCGAGGGCGAACGGCCGCTGGTGCTGGTGGGCATGTCCAACAATCAGCCCGGTGGCCTGGACCAGTTCCTCATCCAGTCGATTCTCGGGCGGCTGCTGGAGCTTGCCGCGGCGCAGTAAGCGCCGGGCGAACGCCTCATTCCCCGCAGGCGGGACCGTCGCCCGAGGCGGCGATCCGCTCCTCGAGCCCCGGGTGGGTCTGCAGGATGGAGGGCAGCTCGCTGACCGGGCCCCGGGCCTGTTCCACCAGTTTCGACAGGGCCGTGGAGAGACAGGCGGCCGGGATGCCGTGTTCCTCCAACAGGCGGTGGGCGTAGGCATCCGCCTCGCGTTCGAAGCGGCGCGTGTAGCTCAACTGTTGCAGCACTGCCGGGACGCTCACCAGCGCCAGGTCCGTGACAAAGCTCAGGTCGCCGAAGATCCAGCCCAGCACTGCCACGGCGCCCACCGATTGCACGAGGTTGCGCAGGCTGTGCTTTTCTGCGACATGCCCGGCCTCGTGCGCCAGCACGGCGGCCAGTTCGTCATCGGTCTCGAGCAGTTCAACCAGTTCGTCGGTGAAGACCACGGTTCCGCCGGGCAGTGCCAGCGCGTTGGCGCCGATGTCGCCACCCCCGTGAAAGACGAGATCGACCCGGTCATTCAGGCCGAGGCGATCGACCTGGGCTTCGGCCTGGAGCATCTGGTCCAGGGACAGCTCGGTGGGTTCGAGCAGCTGTTCTTCCAGTAGGGTGAGCACCGCATCGTCGAGCGTGTCGACCGCGCGTTCCGGGATGGCATTGGCCAATGGATGGGCCACGATGGGCAGCCCGACCGTGAACAGCAGCCAGAGGCAGACCGGCAGCGCCGCGACCGCGACCAGGGCCCAGGCCCAGCGCCGTTCCAGCCGGTCGACCAGCGAGGCCTCGCCGCTTTCGCCGCGACGGCCGAGCAGCTGGTCCACGGCGTCGTTGTCCAGGGTGCTGAAACAACCGCCACCGGGAAATTCGAGTCGCCTGGGAATGCTGGCCAGCCGGGACGAGACCCGGACGTCATCGGCCGCGGCCCGCGCCTCGTTGCCGGCGTCGCCGGCGCGAGCGGCCTGGCTGTGACCGGCCTCGACATCCGCCCCGTGCGGTGCGTCCTCGAGCGGGTCCGGGTCGACGCCCACGACCCATTCGCCCCCCTCGCTGCGCAACGAGGCCGGTCGGGTCAGCGAGGCGCCGGGCGCGGTCCAGTGACCGCGCACGTCCGGCTCAGAATCCGAAGTCGAGGTCAAAGGCCTCACCCAGCTCTTCGGCCGTGGCGGTGGGATCCCGCCGGGTGCCGGCCAGGAAGACGTTCGGGTCGCCGGTGACTTCCAGGCAGGAAATGCGGTAGCGCTCCATGCGCACCTTCGCCCAGGGGATGGCCATGCCCAGGGAGATCACGGCCACCGCCGCATTGCTCACCATGATCCACCAGTACTTCATCATTCCCAGGCGCAGGCGAAAGCCGAGATTCTCCAGGCGCGTCACGCTGATCACGTGATTGGTGGTCATGCAGTGCCAGACGGAGAAGGGCAGCAGGTAGGCGGGAATGAACAGGAGGTAGGCCAGGCCGATCGTGATCAGCAGGGTGTTCGGATTCATCGAGTCCGGGTCGCTCACGGCGCCCGTACCGAACATGACGACCGCCACGACGGCGATCATGACCAGGAAGACGACCATGGTGGCCGCCACGCCGAGCCCGAAGGCCGCGCCCAGCGCCCCCCAGAACACACCCTGGCGCAACTCGGCGGAAAACAGGTGCCGGCCATAGCTGACATGGTTCATGGTGAACGAGCGGATGCGGTACCAGAGCACCGGCATCAGCAGCACACTGACCAGGAACACCAGGGCGCTGGCGCCCAGGATCATCATGGTGTTCATCTGGACGTTCTCAGGATCCTCGACGTCCACCTGTCCCACGGTCCAGAAGTAGAAGACGAGCACCGCGACGCTCACCAGCAGCAAGGGTCCGAAGGCCCGGTAGGCCGCGGCGGCGGTCCCCTGGAAACCGAAGCGAAGTCCGCGGTGGCTGGTATTGGCCAGGCGAAAGCGCAAGGCCTGGACCAGCATCCAGGGAAAACTCGCCGAGATGACCACGACGGCCACCAGCGGGACCGCCCAGTGGAACTGTGCGCCGAAGACGTAGACCAGGAACAGCGCCGCGCCGATCAGCCGGCCCTTGAGGATGGCCACGGGCGAGCCATGGAAATCGAAGCGCTGCCCGGCCAGGTCGGTGTTGCCGTAGAAGTAGCGCCGGTTGCGCACCGTCGCCCAGGCGGAATAGATGCCCAGCGTCAGCAGGCTGAGCACGAGATTGACGATCCAGATGCGGAAGTATTCCCCGGCCCGGCCGGTGAATTCCGGTTGCAGGCGCGGGGCCTCGGAGGCGGCCTGCGGCGCCGTTTCGCCCACGGGCGCCACCGCGCCGTCCTGCGTGGCATCGCCGGAACCCCCGGTTCCCTCCTCGAGTTCGTTCTCGTTCATGACGGTCCCCTTGAAGCGCCGTTGGCCGGGCACATCCCGGTGCGCGGCCCTGGCCGCATTGTAACCACATCACGCGGCGCGTTAAGCTTGCGCGCTTGAAGGCGCCTTCCCGGGGGGGACCGCCGCTGACACAACGATTTCAAGAGTTTTTCCATGAGTTCCAAGCCCTACCAGCCGGCCGCGCTCGAGGCCGGAATGCAACAACGATGGCGTGACGAGCGCCGCTTCGCCGTCACCGAGGACCCCTCGCGCGAGAAGTTCTACTGCCTGTCCATGCTGCCGTACCCGTCCGGTGCGCTGCACATGGGCCACGTGCGCAACTACACCATTGGCGACCTGGTCAGCCGCTACCAGCGCATGCGCGGCAAGAACGTGCTGCAGCCGATGGGCTGGGACGCGTTCGGCCTGCCGGCGGAAAACGCGGCCATCAAGAACGAGACCGCCCCCGCGAAGTGGACCTACGCCAACATCGACCACATGCGCGGCCAGCTCGACCGCCTGGGCTTCGCCTACGACTGGGACCGCGAGGTCACCACCTGCCGGCCCGAGTATTACCGGTGGGAACAGCTGATGTTCACGCGCCTGATGAAGAAGGGCTTGGCCTACCGCAAGGACGCCGAGGTGAACTGGGACCCGGTGGACCAGACCGTGCTCGCCAATGAGCAGGTGGTCGACGGCCGCGGCTGGCGTTCCGGCGCGCTGGTGGAAAAGCGCACCATTCCGCAGTGGTTCCTGAAGATCACCGCCTATGCCGAGGAACTGCTGGCCGGCCTGGACACGCTCGAGGGCTGGCCGGATTCGGTCAAGACCATGCAGCGCAACTGGATCGGCCGTTCCGAGGGCGCGGAGTTCGCCCTGAACGTCTGCGACGCCGACGGCGACGCCCACCCGGAAGGCCACCTGATCGCCGTCTACACCACGCGGCCGGACACCGCTTTCGGCATGACCTACGCCGTACTGGCGCCGGAACACCCCCTGGTGGACGCCGTGACCACGCCGGAACAGCGCGCCGAAGTCGAAGCGTTCCGGGCGCGCGTGAGGGCGGCGTCCGAAATGGACCGCCTGTCCGACGAAGGCGCCCTGGAAAAACGCGGCGTGTTCACCGGCGCCTACGTGCGCAACCCCTTCAACGGCGAGGCCGTGCCGGTGTACCTGGCCGACTACGTGCTCATGGGCTACGGCACGGGCGCCATCATGGCGGTGCCGGGCGAAGACGTCCGTGACTGGGCCTTCGCGAAGGCCTATGGCCTGCCCATCCTGCGCACCGTGCAGCCGCCGGAAGACTGGCCGGACGAGGCGTACACGGGCGACGGCATCAAGATCAACAGCCAGTGGCTGGACGGCCTGGACAAGGCCGCCGCGCTGGAGCGGGCCATGGACTGGCTGGAGCGTGAGGGCATCGGCCGGCGCACGGTCAACTATCGCCTGCGCGACTGGGGCGTGAGCCGCCAGCGCTACTGGGGCTGCCCCATCCCGGTGATCTACTGCCCGGACTGCGGCGCCGTTCCGGTGCCGGAGGATCAGCTGCCGGTCGTCCTGCCCGAGGACGTCAGCTTCATGGGCGTGCAGTCGCCCATCAAGGCCGATCCCGAGTGGCGCAAGACGAGCTGCCCGGAGTGCGGCGGCGCGGCCGAGCGCGAAACCGACACCTTCGACACCTTCATGGAGTCGAGCTGGTACTACGCGCGCTACTGCTGCCCGGACGCCGAGGCGCAACTGGACGAGCGGGCCAACTACTGGCTGCCGGTCGACCAGTACATCGGCGGCATCGAACACGCCATCCTGCACCTGATGTACTTCCGCTACTACCACAAGCTCATGCGCGACGCGGGCCTGGTGGACAGCGACGAGCCGGCCTCGCGCCTGCTCTGCCAGGGCATGGTGGTGGCCGAGACATTTCATTACGAAGGCCCGTCCGGAGAGACCGTGTGGGTCAACCCGGCCGACGTCACCGTGGAAAAGGACGGCAAGGGCAAGGTCATCGGCGCGACGCTGGCCAGCGACGGACGGACCATCGAAGTGGGCGCGGTGGAAAAGATGTCCAAGTCCAAGAACAACGGCGTGGACCCGCAGCGCCTGGTGGACGAGTACGGGGCCGACACCGTGCGCCTGTTCTCGCTGTTCGCGTCGCCGCCGGACCAGTCCCTGGAGTGGTCCGAGTCGGGCGTGGAGGGCGCCTTCCGCTTCCTGCGGCGGCTGTGGAGCCTGGTCACCGGGCACGCGGAACGCGTCCAGGCCCTGGGCGCCGCCCTGCCTGGACTGGACCCCGCGACCCTGGACGAGGCGCAGGGCGAGATCCGGCGCCTGGTGCACGACACCATCGCCAAGGTGACGGACGACGTCGACCGCCGTCTCACCTTCAACACGGCCATCGCCGCGTTGATGGAACTGACGAACCACCTGTCCCGCTTCGAGGACGAGCGTCCCGCCGGCCTGGCCGTGGCCCACGAAGGCTGGTCGGCCATCGTCCGGCTGCTGGCGCCGTTCACGCCCCACATCAGCGAAGCGTTGTGGGAGGAACTGGGGTACGCAAGCTCGCTCGCTGAGGCCGAGTGGCCCGCGGTGGACGAGTCCGCCCGGGTGAAAACCTCGGTGGAACTGGTGGTCCAGGTCAACGGCAAGCTGCGCGCGCGGATCTCGGTGGACCCCGGTTGCGCGCAGGCGCCCGCCCTGGAGCAGGCCCTGGCCGAGGCGAACGTACAGCGATTCGTCGAGGGCAAGCAGGTCCGCAAGGTGATCCACGTCCCGGACCGCCTGCTCAACATCGTGGTGGGCTGAACGTTTGGCCGGCGTGACCCGCAGATCCCTGCTGGGCCTGGCGGCGGGCCTGCCGCTGGCCGCCTGTGGATTTCGCCTGCAGGGTGCGGCCGAACTGCCGCCGGCGATGAGCGCCACGCGCATCGAGACCACCGACCCCTACAGCCATTTCGTGCGCCGCCTCACCATCCTCCTGGAGCAGAACGGCGCCCGGGTGGTGGAGGGCGCCGGCGCCACCGCGGTGCTGGAAATTCCCCTGAACCAGGTGCGCAAGGACGTGCTCTCCATCGGCGACAATGCCCGCGTGCGCGAATTCCGTGTCGTGCACCGGGTGCGCTTCCGGCTGGTCGATACGGCCGGCGCCGTGCTCGTTCCCGAGCACAACCTGGAGCAGAGCCGGGTGATCAGCTTCGACGAGCAGGACATTCTCGCGGCCACGCGCGAAGAGGAGTACCTGCGCGAGGAACTCGCCGAGACCCTGTCGCGCCAGGTGCTGCGCACTCTCGGCACCGCCGGCGCCTGAGATGCC
This sequence comes from Gammaproteobacteria bacterium, assembly GCA_030426265.1. Taxonomy (GTDB): domain Bacteria; phylum Pseudomonadota; class Gammaproteobacteria; order Xanthomonadales; family SZUA-36; genus Marinihelvus. The sequence goes on from JAUHYP010000001.1 coordinate 64,359, forward strand.
CCTGAAGCTCGAGCAGCTGGCCGGCAAGCTGGAACGGGGTCTCGACCCGCTCTACCTCTTTGCAGGCCCCGAGCCCCTCCTGGTGCAGGAATGCCGCGACCAGGTCTTCGCCCGCGCCGCGGCCGAGGGCTACACCGAGCGTGACCTGCTGGAAGTGGGCCGCGGGTTCGACTGGGACCGGCTGGCCGAATCCGCTGCCGCGCCCTCCCTGTTCGCCTCCCGCCGCATACTCGACCTGCGCCTGCCCACCGGCAAACCGGGGCAGGACGGCGCACGGGCGCTGGTGGAGTGGGTGGAGAACCCCGACCCCGACACCCTGCTGGTGGTGTCCTGCGAGCAGTGGGACGCTTCCTCGCGCAAGGCGAAATGGGCCCAGGCGCTGGACCGTGCCGGCACGCGCGTGGACATCTGGCCGGTGAGGCCGGAGGAACTGCCGCGCTGGATACATGCGCGCATGCAACAGGCCGGCCTGCAGCCCGACCGCGAGGCGGTGATGGTGCTGGCCGAGCGCCTGGAGGGCAACCTGCTCGCCGCCCAGCAGGAGATCGAGAAACTGGCCCTGCTGATCGGCGAAGGGCCGGTCGCCGTTGACGATGTCTTGCGCTCGGTGGCCGACAGCTCCCGCTTCGACGCCTTCCTGCTGGTCGAACGCATCCTGCAGGGTGACCTGGGTGACGCCCTGCGCGTGGCCCTGGGCCTGAAACGCACGGGAGTGGCCATCCAGCTGGTGGCCGGGGCCCTGATCCGGGAGCTGAACACCATCGAGGCCTATCGCAGCGCGATGGCCGCCCGCGAGAACGAGAGCGCCGTGTTCCGGAAGCTGAACGTCTGGCAGAGCCGCCAGGGGGCGTTGCGCAACGCCGCCCGCCGCCTCGACGGCAAACGCCTGGCCGATGCCTGGTCGCGGCTCGCCGAGATGGACCATCAGAGCAAGGGGCGCGCCGGTGGCGACCCCTGGCACAGCCTGGACCACCTGGTCAGCCGGCTGTGCGCCTGAGCGCGGCAAGGCCGGCCTCCGGGTGCTGACGCTCCGGGCGCTGTTCGGCGGCACCTTCGACCCGGTGCACCGCGGCCACCTGGAGGCCGCCCGGGAAGTGCGCGACGCCCTGGACATCGAGGACTTCCGTTTCCTCCCCGCCGGCGATCCGCCTCACCGGGAACGCACCTTCGCCGCGCCGGAGCATCGCGTGCGGATGCTCGAGTGCGCCCTCGCCGACCACCCCGGTTTCACCATCGACCGCAGCGAACTCGATCGCCCCGGCCGTTCCTACATGAGCGACACGCTGGCGCAGTTCCGCGAGCGCTTTCCGGACGACGCCCGCGCCCTGGTGCTGGGCCAGGATGCGCTCAATGGCCTGGACCGCTGGCACGCATGGCGAGACCTTCCCGAACTGGCGCACCTGGTGGTGATGACCCGCCCGGGGGAAACACCGAACTACGGGCCCGAGCTCGCCGAAGCGCTCGAAGGCCGCGAGACCGACGATCCACGGGATCTGCGCCGCCTGCCCGCCGGACGGATGTTCACCGTGCCGGTGACCCCGCGCGACATATCCTCGACGGCGATTCGGCGCTGCGCGGGGGATGGGGCCACCCTGCGCGCGCTGGTTCCGGCGGCGGTGGCCGGCTACATCGAGCGCGAAAGGCTGTATGGCGGCGGCGTGGCAGGGGACGGGGCGGGCGCCGCCGACCTGTGATTGTCACCTTTCCTGGGCTATCATGGGCTTGCGTCCACAACACAGGTCGACATTTGAAAGCACAAACCCGGCAGTCCGAACCAACCGTCGAACAACTCCACCGACTCGTGCTCTCCACGCTTGAAGAGCTGAAGGCCGTCGACATCAAATCTGTCGATGTGACCGGCTACAGCCCCCTCTCCGACCATTTCGTCATCGCCACCGGCAATTCCACCCGCCACGTCAAGTCCATGGCGGACAAGCTTGTGCAGGCGGCGAAAGCGCGCGGCATGCAGCCGCTGGGCGTCGAAGGGGAACAGGAGGCGCAGTGGGTCCTGGTGGACCTGAACGACATCATTGTTCACCTGATGCTGCCCCAGGCCCGGGCCTTCTACAACATCGAGAAGCTCTGGGACATGAGCGCCGAGCAGCGGGCGGGCACGCGTACCGCCTGAGTCGTGCGTCTCCGGGTGGCCAGCGTCGGCCAGCGCATGAGTGGCTGGGTGACCGACGCATGGGACGATTACGCCCGGCGAATGCCCCGTGAACTGCCCCTGGAACTCATCGAAGTCCCCCTGAAGAAGCGGGGGCGCAATCCCGACATCGACCGCCTGCGGCGCGAAGAGGGCCAGGCCCTGCTCTCGGCCGTCACCCCCGGCTACCGGATCATCGCCCTGGATGGGCGCGGCAGGACGTGGAGCACGGAGGAACTGGCGTCGCGCCTGGAGTCCTGGATGGGCGAGGGGCGCCACGTGGGTTTCATGATCGGTGGCCCGGACGGACTGGACGCCGGCTGTCTCGCCCAGGCGGAGGATCGCTGGTCACTGGGGCCGCTGACACTGCCGCATCCACTGGTCCGCGTGGTGCTGGCCGAGCAGTTGTACCGGGCCTGGACCATCACCCGAAATCATCCTTATCACCGGGCCTGAGGCCCACACCCTGGAATTTCCATGAACGAACTGTTGCTGGTCTCCGGATCGCCCCGCCGACGCGAGCTGCTGCGCATGATCGGCGTGCCCTTCGAGGCCTTCGATGCCGACATCGACGAAACGCGGCGTCCCGGCGAGGGGCCGGCGGACTACGCGGTACGCCTGGCCGGCGAGAAGGCCCGTGCCGGAATCGCCGCCCGGGGCGCGGATCGCCCGGCCCTGGGGGCGGACACCATCGTGGTGCTGGACGGGGAAATCCTGGTGAAACCGGTGGACCGCCCGGATGCGCGCGTCATGCTGGGCCGGCTGTCGGGGCGCACCCACGAAGTGCTTTCCGCCGTCCACGTCGAACGGCCGGACGGGGCGGCCCGGCATGCGCTCAATCGCAGCCGCGTGAGCTTCGGCGAGCTGCCGGCAAGCTGGGTCGAGGGCTACAGCGAACTCGACGAGCCCATGGACAAGGCCGGTGCCTACGCCGTCCAGGGCCTGTTCGGGCAGTGGATCCGGCACATCGACGGCAGCTACTCGGGGGTGATGGGCCTGCCGCTGTTCGAGACGGCCGAACTGCTGCGCTGGGCCGGCGTCCTGGGCGAGCGCCCGCGCGCCTGAGCCACCCCCGGTGGTATCCTTGGCGGCCGCCCTCCAGCGGTCGCGCGGGATGCCATCGGGAATCCGCCCCGAACACCCGCCAGGAAGCTGCACCCCCATGAGCGAAGAGATCCTGATCAACGTCACCCCCACCGAGTCGCGTGTCGCACTCGTGGAGAACGGCGTGCTGCAGGAAATCTGGCTGGACCGCGCCAGCCACTACGGTTACGTGGGCAACATCTACAAGGGCACTGTCTCGCGGGTGCTGCCCGGCATGCAGGCGGCCTTCGTGGACATCGGCCTGGAGCGCACGGCTTTTCTGCATGCCTCCGACATCGTGCGCGTCGACCGCGAGCGCATGACCGGGCAACTGCCCGACGCCAGCCTGCGCGAGCCGCCGATCGGTGAACTGGTGCGCGAGGGGGCGCAGGTGATCGTCCAGGTCATCAAGGACCCCATGGGCACCAAGGGCGCGCGCCTGACCACCAACCTCAGCGTGCCCTCCCGGTTCCTGGTGCTGTTGCCCGGCAACCCGCACATCGGCGTCTCGGCCCGCATCGAGGACGAGGCCGAGCGGGCGCGCCTGCTGGACCTGGTGGAGCGCCTGCGCGAGACGGGTTCCGACAACGGCTACATCGTGCGCACGAACGCAGAAGGCGTGGACGACTTCGCGCTCTCCGCCGACATGGCGTACCTGGGCAAGGTCTGGGACATCATCGGCGAGAAGACCGGCGCCTCGAAAGCCGGGGAATGCGTGTACGAGGACCTGTCGCTGCCTTTGCGCGCCCTGCGCGACCTCATGCACGCGGAGGTCGAGCGGGTGCGGGTGGACCACGAGCCCACCTTCCGCAAGATCCGGGACTTCGTGGGCCGCTTCGTGCCCGAGTGGCTGCCGCGCATCGAGCGCTACGAGACGGAACGGCCCATCTTCGACGTCTACGGGGTGGAGGACGAGATCGAGAACGCCCTGCACCGCAACACGCCTTTGAAATCGGGTGGTCACCTGGTGATCGACCAGACCGAGGCGATGACCACCATCGACGTGAACACCGGTGGTTTCGTGGGCCACCGGACCCTCGAGGAAACCATCTACAAGACCAACCTCGAGGCCGCCCAGGCCATCGCCCGCCAGCTGCGCCTGCGCAACCTCGGCGGCATCATCATCATCGACTTCATCGACATGCACGAGCCGGAGCACCGCGAACAGGTCATGCGCACCCTGGAGCGCGCCCTGGAACGCGACCCGGTGCGCACTTCGGTGACCCAGATCTCGGACCTCGGCCTGGTGGAGATGACCCGCAAGCGCACCCGCGAGAGCCTGGGCCATGTCATGTGCGAGCCCTGCGAGGTCTGCGGCGGCCGCGGCTCCGTCAAATCGGCCGAAACGGTGTGTCTGGAAGTGTTCCGGGAGATCATGCGCTCGGGCCGTCAGTTCGAGGCCTCGCGGTTGCTGGTGCTGGCCTCGCCGGCCGTGGTGGACCGGGTGCTGGACGAGCACTCCACGATCGTGGCGGAGCTGGAGGAACTGATCGGCAAGTCGATCCGTTTCCAGCGCGAGGAGCAATACACCCAGGAACTGTTCGACGTGGTGCTGCTGTGAGGCGGGTCCTTCCCGGTCGAAGGTCCACCGCGTGACCACCCTGAAAACATGGTTCCGCCGTCTGCGCACCCTGCTGTGGACGGCGCTGGCCCTGGTGATCATCGGCGCGGCGGTGCTGGTGGGCATCGGCAAGTTGCTGATGCCTTACAGCGAGCGCTTCAAGCCGCGCCTGGAAGCCGTGCTGGCGGAGCAGTTCAACCAGCCCGTGAGGCTGGACGCGTTCACCGGCGAGTGGAAAGCCTTCGGACCACGCATCAGCCTCGAGGGGGTGACCCTGCTGGGCAGCCGTTCGGGGCAGGACGCCATCGCCATCGAACAGGCGGCGCTGGACATCCGTCCGCTCAACGCCTTCATTTCCGGCCGGCCGCTGTACTCCTTCCGCATCATCGGCGCCGACCTCGCGCTGGTCCGGCTCGACGACGGCCGGTTCGAACTGTCCGGCCTGGGCCTGAGCGGCCGGCAACTGGACGGAAAGTCGGATCCCGGCGGCCTGGGCAACCTGGCGCGTGTGGGCGAGGTCCGCCTCGAGGACTCGGCCTTCAGCTACAGCGATGCGACGCGCGAGATGCACCTGCAACTCGTCGGCATCGACGGGCGGCTGCAGGTCAACGGCGACCGGCTGGCGCTGGAGGTCCAGGCCAGTGTTTCCGATGCCGGCCGCGAGCGGGTGCTCGGCGACCTCGCCGCCACCGTGCTCGCCGGGCTGGACGCCCGCGGCCGGCTCGATGGCCTGGAGTTTCACCTGGAGACCGGTGAGCTGATGCTGCACGAACTCGCGGCCCAGTTGCCCGACCATTCGCTGCGGCCCGCCTCGGGCCGCCTGAATGCGCAACTGTGGGGCAGCTGGGCGCCGGGCCAGCCGCAGGAAATGGCCGGCGTGGTGGACATCCGCGACGCCGGGCTGGACACCGGCGACAGGATGCTGCTGCTCGATCACGCCAATGCCCGCCTCAATTGGCGCTGGCGCGACAAGACCCAGTGGCGCATCGACCTGGCCGACATGCGGGTCACCGAGAACGGCCGCCGCTGGACCGCGCCGCGCGTCAGCGTGGAACGCAATCTCGAAGGCAACCTGGCGGTCTGGGTCAGCGCGGATTTCGCCGAAGCCGAGTTTCCCCTGGAGATCACCCAGGTGATCATGGGTGAATTCGGCAGCCGCTGGCCGAAGGCGGTTCCCACGGCCGGGAGCGGTCCGGTCCATGATTTCGACCTGGTCATCAACGGCAACCGCAAGCTCACCGCGACCTCGGGCCGCTTCGAGAACCTCGAAGTGCTCGCCTGGGCCGACTGGCCATTGCCGCGCGGGCTCAACGGCCGCATCGACCTGGCCTACGGCGAGGGCAGCCTGCACTTCGCCGGCGAGGACGTGGCCATCACCTGGGAGCGCAATTTCCGCGCGCCGCTGGTCGTGGATTTCGAAGACTGCGAGATGGAAATCCTCTGGGTCGATGACGACTACTGGCAGGTGGACGCCCTGCCATGCCCCATCCGCAACGAGCACCTGGATGCCGAGGCCCGGGCGCGTTTCGCCAAGGACGAGGGCAAGCCCCGGGTGGACGTCAACGCGGCCTTGCACCGCGCCGACCTGGCCGAGTTGAGCGACTACTGGCCGGCCAGCGTCATGAGCCCGAAAGTGACCGACTGGCTGCGGCGCTCGATCGTCTCCGGCACCGCGGAGAACGCGCGCTTCCTTCTGCAGGGCGACATGGACGCCTTCCCGTTCCGTGACTCGGAGGGAGCGATCCTGGCCACGGCGCAGCTGCGTGACGCCCGGCTGGCCTATTCGCCGGGTTGGCCTGAAGCGGGCGATGTCAACGCGGCGCTGCGTATCGAGGGCGCCTCCCTGTCCCTGTCCGGATCCATCGGCGACCTCGCCGGCGGGCAGGTGCAGCAGGCCACGGCGCGCATTCGCGACCTGCAGACCCCGCGAATGGAACTGGACTACCGCAGCACGACCGACCTGCCTGCCCTGGAATCCTTCCTGGCGGCGTCCCCCCTGCTGCGCGACACGGAACTGGACCCGGCGGATTTCGCGTTCCAGGGCGGCGCGGTCACGCGCGGCAGGCTGGTCCTGCCGTTCGGCGACACGCCCGGCGATTTCACACTCGACGGCCGTCTCGAATTGCGCGAAGGGCAGTTCACGCACCGCCCGACGGGCGTGCGGCTCGATGGCCTGGCGGGCACGCTCGAATACGACGGCGAGGGCGTCGAGACCGAAGGCCTCACCGCCACGCTCGATGGCTGGCCGGCCACGCTGGACCTCGACGCGGCCTGGGGCACGGACACGCCGTTCTCGGCGCGCCTGGCCGGTCGCTTTCCCGCTTCGGCCCTGGCGTCCGCCGCGCCGCTCGACGACGACCCATTGCTCTCCTCGATCAGTGGCGAGGCCGACTGGGACATCGGGCTCGACGTCTCGCGACCGGAAACGGAAGCGCCGATGCGCACGCGCCTGACGGCCAGCTCGAACCTCGAGGGCATGCGCCTGGGCCTGCCTGCCCCCCTGGCCAAGGACGCGGACACCGCCTGGCCCTTCGAACTTTCCTGGGCCACGGGTGAGTCCGCCGACGAGGTGCACGCCCGCCTGGGCGATCGCGCCACCCTGGCCCTGGAATTGGGCGAGCCCACCGCAACCGCCGCCCTGGAAGCGCCTGCGGAGGCGCCGGAGCCGGCGGACGAGGCCGTTGGGCCCGATACCCCTCCTGCCATCGAAAGTGGTGAACCGACCGTCATCGGACCGGCCTTGCGCCGCGGGGCGCTGGCCTTCGGGGCGGGGCCTGCCGAGTGGCCCGCGCCCGGCGAGTTCAGCCTGGGCGGCGAGGCCGAAACGCTGGACATCGATGCCTGGATGGACGTGGTCACGGCCTATGGAGCCGCCGATCGCTACCCCACGGGCCTCGCGTTCCGGGACGCCACCGTGGACGCGCGGGAACTGGTGCTGATGAACCGCGCTTTCAACGACGTGCGCCTGGACCTGGCCTGGGACGGCCAGGCCCTGGCCGCGGGCTTCGACGGCGCCGCCATCGACGGCGATGTCGCCTACACCCGCAACGAGGACGGCACCCACGTGCTCAATGCCCAGTTCGAGCGGCTGTACATGCCCGATCCACTGGACGCGGGCATGGCCATGGATGCCGATCCCACCGGCCTGCCCGAGATGCATTTCTTCGTGAGCGAGTTCCAGTTCATGGGCCTGGACCTGGGCGCGACGCGCATCGAGGCCTTTCCGATCGCCAATGGGCTGCGCATAGAGACCGTGGATGCGGCCTCGGAGCAGCTCACCTTCCAGGCGCGCGGCGACTGGGTGGTGACCGATGGCGCCAGCCGCTCGGATTTCGACATCGTCCTCACCTCGGAGAGCCTGGGCGCGCTGGTGGAGGCCCTGGACCTGTCCTCGGTGCTCGAGGGCGGCCAGACCATGCTGCGCTACGACGCCTGGTGGCCCGGACCGCCGGCGGCCTTCGAACTGGCGCGCCTCAACGGCCTGATCACTTTCAGCGTGATCGACGGGCGCATCCTCAATGCCGACCCGGGCGCCGGGCGCGTGCTGGGCCTGATGAGCGTGGGCGCCCTGCCGCGGCGCCTGTCACTGGATTTCAGCGACGTGTTCGAGTCGGGTCTCACCTTCGACCAGGCCCAGGGCACGATCCGACTTGATAGCGGAACGGCATGGACCGATGATTTCATCCTGGAGTCCACCGCGGCGCGGCTGGCCATTACCGGGTCCTCGGACCTTGAAGCGCAGCAGTTCGACTACCAGATGACAGTCAGGCCCGGTGTGAGCCAGGCCTTGCCGGTGCTGGGCGCCATCGCCGGCGGACCGGCCGGCGCGGCGGCCGGCCTGGCCCTGCAGGGCCTGTTGCGCGAGGCGCTGGGCGATGCGACCGAGGCGCGATACGAGATCACCGGACCCTGGTCCGACCCGGAGGTGGTGCGCCTGCCCTCCGGGCCCGCCACGGCGCCGCCGGCCAACGGCGCCACGGACAATTTCACGGCAAGCACCCCCGATACGGAAGATTCATGACGGACCTGCTCAAAGACGCTACATCGCAACTGCTCGCTCCCGGCGGCCTGGACCAGGGCGACCTGGCCCGAGTGCTGTCCCACCTGATGGGCGCGGGCATCGATGGCGGCGACCTCTATTTCCAGCACGTGATCCGCGAGGGCTGGTCGCTGGAAGACGGCCGGGTGCGCAACGCGTCCCACACGGTCGAACAGGGTGTCGGCATCCGTGCCGTCAGCGGTGAGAAAACCGGATTCGCCTACGCCGACGAGATCGTGCTGCCGGCGCTGATGGAGGCCAGCCAGGCCGCCCGCGCCATCGCGCGCCACGGCCAGGACGGCGCGCTGGCGGCCTGGAACCGTCGCCAGCCGACGCCGCTGTATGCACCCATCGACCCGGTGGCGTCCATGGACGCGGCCGACAAGGTCGACCTGTTGCGCCAGATCGATGCCTACGCCCGCTCGCTGGACCCGGCGGTGAACCAGGTGATGGTGAACCTCGCCGCGGCGCACGAGACTGTCCTGGTCGCGTCCGTGGACGGCGACCTGGCGGCGGACATCCGCCCACTGGTGCGCCTGTCGGTCACCGTGATCGCCGAGAAGGACGGCCGGCGCGAGCAGGGCAACGATGGCGGTGGTGGACGCTTCACTTACGAGGAACTGGTGGGGCAGGGCGCCTGGCGGCGTTTCGCCGACGAGGCCGTGCGCCAGGCCCTGGTGAACCTGGAAGCCGGCGAGGCGCCGGCGGGCACCATGCCCGTGGTCCTCGGTCCGGGCTGGCCCGGCGTGCTGCTGCACGAAGCCGTCGGCCACGGCCTGGAAGGCGACTTCAATCGCAAGAAGACTTCCGCCTATTCCGACCGCATCGGCGACCAGGTGGCCGCGAAAGGCGTGACCATCGTCGACAACGGCTGCATCGGCCAGCGCCGGGGCTCGCTCACGGTGGACGACGAAGGCACGCCCACGGGTGAGACCGTGCTCATCGAGGACGGCATTCTCCGCGGCTACATGCAGGACAAGATGAACGCCCGCCTGATGGGCATGGCGCCCACGGGTAACGGCCGGCGCGAATCCTTCGCCCACCTGCCGATGCCGCGCATGACCAACACCTACATGCTGGCCGGCAGCCACGATCCCGAGGAGATCATCGCCTCGGTGGACCGGGGGCTGTATGCCGTGAATTTCTCCGGCGGGCAGGTGGACATCACTTCCGGTCGCTTCGTGTTCTCCGCCAGCGAGGCCTACCTGATCGAGAACGGCAAGGTGACACGCCCGGTGCGCGGCGCCACCCTGATCGGCAACGGCCCGGAGGCGATGACACGGGTGAGCATGGTGGGCGACGACCTGAAGCTCGACGCCGGCATCGGCGTTTGCGGCAAGGACGGGCAGAGCGTGCCCGTGGGCGTGGGCCAGCCCACGCTGAAGCTGGACCAGCTGGTGGTCGGCGGCACGGAGGCCTGAGGCGAATCAGTCCAGGGGCGGCAGCGCCCCGTCTTCGTCCGCCTCGCGCAGCATGCGAAACAGCTTGCGCGCCGAGGCCGGGGGCTTGTTGGCCGCCGCTTCGCGCTGGGCGTTGCGCAGCAGCTGGCGCAGCGCCTGGGCATCGAGGTCGCGGCGCGCATCGAGCAGAACGCCCAGGGCGCGGCTGTCGCCTTCCAGCAGGCGGTCCCGCCAGGCCTCGGCCCGGTGGTGGCGGGCATTGAGTTCACGGGCTGCTTCCTGGCGCTTGTCCAGGGCGGCCTCGACGGGCGTCATGTCCACGGCGCGCAGGCGGCTGGCGAGAAAGCCGAGCTGGCGTTTGCGGGCGACACGTGAGGTGATCGAGCGGGCGAACAGGATTTCCTCGAGGATCCGGGAATCAAGGGGCAGGGAGCGCAGCACCGAGTCCGGCAGCTCCACCAGCCGCTTGCCGAAATCGAACATGGCCCGGGCTTCGCGCTTGAGCTGGCTTTTGCTGACCGGGGCGCCTTCATGTTCGTCGGCGTCGCCGGTCTGGGAATCGGAAGCGTCTCGCTGGGGGTCGTGACGGGCCATGGCGAAGGGAACCAGGATGGACGCGCTGCACGGCGCGCATGGAAAAAAGAACATGAACGCAGAGCATAACCCAGAACAACTTCCCGAAACCGCGCTGCCGGACCGCGAGGCCGAGGCGGCCATTCTCGAAAGCCGGGTGCAACAGGCCCTGGACCTCGCGCGCCGTGGCGGCGCCGACCAGGCCGAGGTGACCGCCAGCCTCCAGGTCGGGCTCAATACCACGGTGCGCCTCGGCGAAGTCGAGACCATCGAGCACACCCGCGACCGGGGCGTCTCCGTGACGGTCTACCTCGGGCGCAGCAAGGGCCACGCCAGCAGCGCCGACCTCCGCGAATCCTCGCTGCGTGAAAGCGTCGAGCGTGCGCTGGATATCGCCCGATACACCGCCGGCGATCCCTGCAACGGCCTGGCCGACGCCGACCGGATGGCCACCACCTTCCCCGATCTCGATCTCTGGCACCCGGCGGTGCTGGAGGCCGATGCCGCCATCGAACGCTGCCAGCGCATGGAGGCGGCCGGCCGTGCCGACGAGCGCATCAGCAATTCCGAGGGCGCCTCGGTGTCCGGCAGTTTCGGGGTCTCGGTCATGGGCAACTCGCACGGCTTCCTCGGCCGCGGCGACGGCACGCGCTACGGCCAGAGCTGCGTGCTGATCGCCGGCAGCGGCAACGGCATGCAGCGCGACTACTGGTACGACTCCTGCCGCAGTCTCGACGACCTGGAAGACCCGGAAGAGACCGGCCGACGGGCCGCCGAGCGCACCGTGCGCCGGCTGGAGGCGCAGAGCCTGTCCACGCGCAAGGTGCCCGTCCTGTTTTCTCCCGACATCGCCCGTTCCCTGCTGGGCCACCTGGTCGGCGGCATCTCGGGTGGCGCCCTCTACCGCAACGCCTCCTTCCTGAAGGACAGCATCGGCGAAACCCTCTTTCCCGGGTGGATGAGCCTGGTGGAGCGGCCCTTCATTCCGCGGGGCCCGGGCAGCAGCTGCTTCGACGCCGAGGGCGTCGCCGTGGCGGACCGCGCCATCGTCGAGGACGGCGTGCTGCGTGGTTACGTGCTGTCGAGCTACTCGGCGCGCCGCCTGGGCATGGAAACCACGGGCAATGCCGGGGGTGTGCACAACCTGCTGGTCGAGGGCGATCTCGCTCCGGGCGCCGAAATGCTGGACCGCCTGGGCACGGGCCTCCTGGTCACCGAGGTGATGGGGCAGGGTGTGCGCATGGTCACCGGCGACTACTCGCGGGGCGCCTCGGGTTTCTGGGTCGAGAACGGCGTCATCGTCCACCCGGTCGAGGAAGTGACCATCGCCGGCAACCTGCGGGACATGTTCAAGGGCATCACCGCCATCGGCGACGACGTCGACTGCCGCGGCAACATCCAGTGCGGCTCCATCCTGCTCGAAGGCCTGACCGTCGCGGGGAGCTAGGTCTTCCGGAACTTGTGGGCGTTGGAGTTGGCCATGCGGCGGCCGAGCGGCGGGCAGGCGCCGTTGAGCCAGACGATGAGGCGGTAGATCGCGCCCGGGATGGCCACGACGCGGGGGCGCTTCCGCTCGACGGCATCGATGCCGTAGGCGACCACGTCCTCGGCCTGCAGCCACAGGAAGCCCGGTAGTTTGCTGACCTGTCCGCGAGTCCCCGTGACGTCGTGGAACTCGGAGTAGGTGAAACCCGGGCACAGCGCGCTGACCTTCACTCCGTGCTCGGCGCCCTCGGCAGCCAGCGCCTCGGAGAACTTCACCACGAACGCCTTGCTGGCGCCGTACAGCGTGTGCCCCGCGGTGCTGGGGGTGAGCCCGGCCACGGAAGCGACGTTGATGATGTGGCCCCGGCCCCGCGCGATCATCGCCGGCATGAAGCGCCGGCTCAGCGCACACACCGCCGTGACCATCACTTCCAGGAAATCCCGGTGGGTATCCCACGGTACGGCCACCAGCTTGCCCGGGACGCCGTAACCGGCGTTGTTCACCAGGTAGCCCACCTCGATGCCGGCTGCTTCCAGCTGGCCGGCGATCGCCTCCGGTGCACCGGGATCGGCGAGGTCCGCCGCCAGCACGAAGGTGCGGACCCGGTGCCTGGATTCCAGTTCGGCCGCCAGGGCGCGCAGCCGCTCCTCGCGCCGGGCCAGCAGAACGAGGTCATGTCCGCGGGCGGCCAGCTGGCGGCAGAATTCCTCGCCGATGCCCGAGGAGGCGCCGGTCACCAGGGCCCAGGTTCCCGTTCCGGCAGGCGGGGTCGTGTTCGAGTCGTTCGTGGTCGCTTCGTTCATCGCGCCATTTTCGGTGCGGCGGGCGGCGCGGTTCAAGCGCCATGGTCTGGCCCCGGCGGCTTGCGGGTCGGGAAAGCGGCCGGTATCCTGCGGCACTTTCGGGCACCATCCCCGAAGCGGCTCAGGAATCATTCACCATGCGCAGAATCATGGTTGCGGGCAACTGGAAAATGCACGGCACGGCCGAGATGGCCCGGAGCCTCGCGGGCGATGTGCTCGCGGCCCTGCCCGAGTTTCCTGACGTCGACGTAGCGGTCTTTCCCCCGGCGCCGTACCTGGCCCTGCTGCAGTCCCTGGCCGAGGGTTCCCGTCTCGAGTGGGGCGCCCAGACCCTGAACCCGAACGCCGAAGGCGCCTACACGGGCGAAGTCTCGGGCGTCATGTTGCGCGACCTGGGTTGTCGCTACGTGCTGGTCGGCCACTCCGAGCGCCGCAGCCTGTTCGGCGAGAGCGACACCGACGTGGCCGAGCGTTTCGATGCGGCCTCCACGGCCGGCCTCGAGCCGGTGCTGTGTGTCGGCGAAACCCGTGAGGAGCGGGAAGCCGGCCGCACCGAGGAAGTGGTCGAGCGCCAGGTGGACGCGGTCCTCGAGCGCTGCGGAATCGGGCGTTTCGAACAGGCCGTGCTGGCCTACGAACCGGTCTGGGCCATCGGCACCGGGCTGACGGCGACGCCGGAAGAGGCGCAGGCGGTCCACGCCTTCCTGCGTAGCAAAATGGCGCGTCTGGATGGTACAATAGGCGGTCAAATTCGAATTCTTTACGGTGGCAGCGTGAAAGCGTCCAATGCCGCCGATTTGTTTGCCCAGGAAGACATCGACGGTGGTCTGGTGGGGGGTGCATCCCTCAAGGCCCACGATTTCATCGGAATTTGTCGCGGCGCTTCCCGGGACGGGTAGGTAACAATGCAGGTTTTGAACATTTTCCACGTGTTGGTGGCCATTGCCATGGTCGCCTTCATCCTGGTGCAGCGGGGCCCCGGGGCCACCGCCGGCGCCGCATTCGGCAGCGGCGCCTCGGGCACCGTATTCGGCGCGCGCGGCGCAGGCTCGTTCCTGTCCCGCTCGACGTGGACCCTGGCGGCGCTGTTCTGCCTGATCAGCCTCGTCATGGCCGTGGTCGTTTCCCGGGATCTCGCGGCCCCGGTGACGGACCTCGGCGTCGTGGGTTCCAGCACGCCGGCGGAACAGTCCGAACCACTGCCGAGCCTGGGCGACCCGGAGAACGACGTTCCGGCCTTCGATCCGGAAATGTCACTGGAGCCGGCCCCGACGGCGGACGACCTCCCGGACATGGATGCGGCACCTGCTGAGGGCGCGGACGCCTCCGGCAATCCCGAAGCCGAGGATGACGGGTCCCTGTAAGATACGAGCCCAAGTGGTGGAATTGGTAGACACGCTATCTTGAGGGGGTAGTGGCGAAAGCCGTGCCGGTTCGAGTCCGGCCTTGGGCACCATCTTTACAACGCGCCTTCGCGGCGCAGGGACTGGGAGCGACATGCTGGTAGAGTACCTGCCGATCCTGTTGTTCATCGGTATATCCACCGTGCTGGGGATCGTCCTGATCACCGCCGGCAACGTGCTGTCTCCCAGCAATCCCAACTCCGAAAAAGCCTCCCCCTACGAATGCGGCTTCGAAGCGTTCGAGGACACGCGCAGCAAGTTCGACGTGCGTTTCTACCTCGTCGCGATCATGTTCATCATTTTCGACCTCGAAATCGCCTTCTTCGTGCCCTGGGCCGTCGCCCTGGACGAACTGGGCGTGTTCGGCCTCGTCGCCATGTCCATCTTCGTTCTCGAGCTGATCGTGGGCTTCTTCATCGCCTGGAAACGCGGGGCGCTGGAGTGGGAGTGAGCGACGAGCACATGGACTTCGGCGAGGGGCCCGCCCGGCTGAACGCCATCGACGACATCCTGCGGCCCAACGCCGACGACAACCCCCTGCTCGACCGCGGAGCGGTCACCACCACCCTCGACGCCCTGGTGAACTGGGCGCGCACCGGTTCGCTGTGGCCGATGACCTTCGGGCTGGCCTGTTGCGCGGTGGAGATGATGCACGCGGGCGCCGCGCGCTACGACCTCGACCGCTTCGGCGTGATCCTGCGCCCCAGTCCGCGCCAGTCCGACGTGATGATCGTCGCCGGCACGCTGTGCAACAAGATGGCGCCGGCGCTGCGCAAGGTCTACGACCAGATGCCCGACCCCAAATGGGTGATCTCCATGGGCTCCTGCGCCAATGGGGGTGGCTACTACCATTACTCCTACGCGGTCACCCGGGGATGCGACCGCATCGTGCCGGTGGACATCTACGTACCCGGCTGCCCCCCGACGGCGGAGGCCCTGATCTACGGAATCCTCCAGTTGCAGCAGAAGATCCGCCGCACCAACACCATTGCCCGGTGACCTTCATGACCCCGGATGCCTTCATCAAACAATTGAAAGAGGCCTTCCGGGAAGAGGGGCGCGTCCTGCCCACTGCCGACCAGCCGACGCTCGAAGTGCCGGTGGAACAGTGGCTGGAAACCGCGCGCATCCTGCGGGACGAGTTCGGATTCGAACAGCTGATCGACCTGTGTGGCGTGGACTACCTCAGCTACGGCCAGGACGAGTGGGAAACCCGCGACGCCACCGCCGAGGGCTTCAGCCGCGGCGTCGACGCACAGGGCCCGGGGCGCTTTCGCTGGCGGGAGCTGCCGGAAGCCGAGGCGGTGGAGAACCGCTTCGCGGTGGTGGTTCATCTCCTGTCCATCCAGCACAACCGTCGGCTGCGCCTGCGCACCTTTGCCCCGGACGAGGACCTGCCCATGGTGCCCTCGCTGGTGGAGGTCTGGAGCGTGGCGAACTGGTTCGAGCGCGAGGCCTTCGACCTGTTCGGCATCCTGTTCGAGGGCCATCCCGACCTGCGCCGCATCCTCACCGACTACGGCTTCACCGGCCACCCCTTTCGCAAGGACTTTCCACTGATCGGCAACGTCACCGTGCGCTACGACGAGGAGAAGCAGCGCGTGGTGTACGAGCCCGTGGAAATCGAGCCGCGCGTCCTGGTGCCGCGTGTCATCCGCGCCGATTCGCGCTACCGCACCGACGAGATCGACGAGGCCGCCGGCGAGGCGGCGGGTTCGCGATCGGGTCAGTCGACAGGCCAGTCGACAGGCAAGGGTTGAGGCGATGGCGGACATCAACAACTACACCCTGAACTTCGGCCCACAGCACCCCGCGGCCCATGGCGTGTTGCGCCTGGTGCTGGAAATGGACGGCGAGACGGTGGTGCGCGCGGACCCGCACATCGGCCTGCTGCACCGCGCGACCGAAAAGCTGGCCGAGAGCAAGCCCTTCAACCAGTCCATCGGCTACATGGACCGGCTCGACTACGTGTCCATGATGTGCAACGAACACGCCTACGTGCGCGCCATCGAGCAACTGCTGGGCATCGAGCCGCCGGTGCGCGCCCGCTACATCCGCACGATGTTCGACGAGATCACGCGCATCGGGAACCACCTGATGTGGGTCGGCGCGAACGGACTGGACCTCGGCGCCATGACGGCCTTTCTCTACGCCTTCCGCGAGCGCGAAACGGTGATGGACCTGTACGAGGCCGTGTCCGGCGCGCGCATGCACGCCACCTACTACCGTCCCGGTGGCGTCTACCGCGACCTGCCTGACCGCATGCCGCAGTACAAGGAGTCACCCTGGACCAAGGGCAAGGACCTCGAGCGCAAGAACGAATGGCGCGAAGGCAGCCTGCTGGACTTCGTCGAGGCCTTCGCCTCGGATTTCGACAAGAAAGTCGACGACTACGAGACGCTGCTGACCGACAACCGCATCTGGAAGCAGCGCACGGTGAACATCGGCGTGGTCAGCCCGGAGCGGGCGCTGCAGCTGGGCTTCACCGGCCCGATGCTGCGCGCCTCGGGCATCGCCTGGGATCTGCGCAAGAAGCAGCCCTACGCCATGTACCACGAGATGGACTTCGATATCCCGGTGGGCGCGAACGGGGACTGCTACGATCGTTACCTCGTGCGCATCGAGGAGCTGCGCCAGTCGGCGAAGATCGTTCTCCAGTGCGTGAAGTGGCTGCGGGAAAACCAGGGGCCGGTGATGCTCAGGAACTTCAAGGTGATTCCGCCCACGCGGGAGGAGATGAAGGACGACATGGAAGCCCTCATCCACCACTTCAAGCTGTTCACCGAGGGCTACTGCGTTCCCCCGGGCGAGACCTATGCCGCGGTGGAAGCGCCCAAGGGCGAGTTCGGCTGTTACCTGGTGTCCGACGGGGCCAACAAGCCCTTCCGCGCCCATTTCCGGGCGCCCGGTTTCGCCCATCTCTCCAGCATGGACGAGATGCTGCGCGGCCACATGCTGGCGGACGTGCCGGCGATGATCGGAACCCAGGACATCGTCTTCGGCGAGGTCGACCGCTGATGGCGCAGAAGCCCCTCCAGATCACGACGCCCACCGGCCTGCTGACGCCCGAGACCCGGGCGAAGATCGACGGCTGGGTGGCGCGCTTCCCCGCCGGGCGGCAGCGCTCGGCGGTCATCCAGTCGCTCATGGCGGCCCAGGAACAGAACGGTGGCTGGTTGAGCGACGAGCTGGTGGCGGCGGTGGCGGCCTACCTCGACATCCCCCCCGTATGGGCGGCGGAGGTGGCCAGCTTCTACTCGATGCTGCACACGCGTCCGGTGGGCCGGAACACGGTCAACATCTGCACCAATATCTCCTGCTGGCTGAACGGCGCCGAGGACCTGGTGGCCCACGCCGAACGCAAGCTCGGCTGTTCCATGGGCGAAACCACCGCGGACGGCCGCATCACCCTGGTGCGCGAGGAGGAATGCCTGGCCGGTTGCGTGCGGGCGCCCATGATGGTGGTCAATGGCCACTACCACGAGCACCTCGACGCCGATGCCTTCGACCGGATCGTGGACGGGCTCGAATGACCCGGACCATCCCGCCCCTCGCCGGAGGCCTTCGTGGCTGAGCACAACGTCGTCTTCACCACCCTGGCGTTCGACCAGCCCTGGACGCTGGAGAACTACCGCGGAATCGGCGGTTACCAGGCCTGGGAGAAGATCCTGCGCGAGAAGACGCGGCGCGAGGACATCATCGAAACCGTGAAAGCCTCCAGCCTGCGTGGCCGCGGCGGCGCCGGTTTTCCCACCGGGCTGAAATGGAGCTTCATGCCGCGTTCGGCGCCGGTGCAGAAGTACATCCTGTGCAATTCCGACGAGTCCGAACCCGGCACCTGCCACGACCGCGACATCCTGCGCTTCAACCCGCACGCGGTGATCGAAGGCATCGCCATCGCCGGCTACACCATGGGCGCCACGGTGGGCTACAACTACCTGCGCGGCGAATTCCACCATGAACCCTGGGAGCGTTTCGAGGCGGCCCTGAAGGAGGCCTACGACAACGGCTGGCTGGGCAGGAACATCCAGGGCTCCGGCATCGACATGGACATCCACGGCGTCCTGGGCGCCGGCGCCTACATCTGCGGCGAGGAAACCGCCCTCATGGAGTCGCTGGAAGGCAAGAAGGGGCAGCCGCGTTTCAAGCCGCCGTTCCCCGCCAACTTCGGGCTGTTCGGCAAGCCGACCACGATCAACAACACCGAGACCCTGGCGTCCGTTCCCTCCATCCTGCGCAACGGCGCCGAGTGGTTCCTCGACATCGGCAAGCCCAACAACGGTGGCCCGAAGGTGTTTTCCGTGTCCGGGCACGTCGAACGGCCGGGTAACTTCGAGGTGCCGCTGGGCACGCCCTTTCCCGAGTTGCTGGAAATGGCCGGCGGCATGCGGGGTGGCCGGCGTCTGAAGGCGGTGATCCCGGGCGGCTCCAGCATGCCCGTGCTGCCCGCCGAGACCATGATGAACCTCACCATGGATTACGACGCCATCGGCAAGGCCGGCTCGGGCCTGGGGTCCGGGGCGGTCATCGTCATGGATGAAACCACCTGCATGGTGAAGGCCTGCACGCGCATCGCGCGCTTCTACCACATGGAATCCTGCGGCCAGTGCACGCCCTGCCGCGAAGGCACGGGCTGGATGCACCGCCTGCTGCAGCGCATCGTCGATGGCAAGGGCATGCCGAAGGACCTCGAACTGCTGCGTTCGGCCGCGGGTCAGATCGAGGGACACACCATCTGCGCCTTCGGCGAAGCCTCGGCCTGGCCGGTGCAGGGATTCCTGCGCCACTTCTTCGAGGAATTCGAGTACTACGTCGCGCATGGCCGCTCCATGGTCGACAGCGCCGGGGAGAAGGCCGCGTGAGCGCCGTCACCGGGCAGCCCGTCGTGGACACGGTGACCATCGAAGTCGATGGCATCCCCCTCCAGGTTCCCAAGAACTCGATGATCATCGAGGCGACCGACAAGGCCGGTATCGCGGTGCCGCGGTTCTGCTACCACCGCAAGCTCACCGTCGCCGCCAACTGTCGTATGTGCCTGGTGGACGTGGAAAAGGCGCCGAAGCCCATGCCCGCCTGCGCCACGCCGGTGATGGATGGCATGAAGGTCTACACCCAGTCCAAGCGCGCCGTCGACGCGCAGCACGGGGTGATGGAGTTCCTGCTGATCAACCATCCGCTGGACTGCCCCATCTGTGACCAGGGCGGGGAATGCGAGTTGCAGGACCTGGCCATGGGCTATGGCCGCTCCGTGTCCCGCTTCACCGAGCGCAAGCGTGTGGTGAAGGACAAGAACGTCGGGCCATTGATCCAGACCGACATGACGCGCTGCATTCACTGCACGCGCTGTGTGCGCTTCCTGGACCAGATCGCCGGCACCTGCGAGATGGGTGGCACCGGCCGGGGCGACACGCTGGAAATCACGTCCAGCATCGCCGGCAGCATCGACTCCGAGCTGTCCGGCAACATCATCGACCTGTGCCCCGTGGGCGCCCTGACCAACAAGCCCTTCCGCTTTTCGGCGCGGGCCTGGGAGCTGGTTTCGAAGCCGTCGCACGCCGGTCATGACGGCGTGGGTTCGGCGCTGTACTACCACCTGCGCCGCGGGGAAGTGATGCGCGCCGTGCCGCGCGACCTGGAAAGCGTGAACGAGGCGTGGCTGTCCGACCGTGACCGCTACGCCCATTTCGGCCTGTACGCCGACGACCGCCTGCAACAGCCGGAGGTCAAGCAGGACGGCGAGTGGAAAACGGTGAGCTGGGACGAGGCCTTCGAGGCCGCCGCCGCCGTGCTCCAGGCCCAGCCCGGTGACGAACTGGGCGTGTTGATGTCGCCCTCGGCCACTTCCGAGGAATACTTCCTGGCCCGGCGCCTGGCCGACGGGCTGGGCTGCCCGCACATCGACCATCGTGGCCGGGAGACCGATTTCAGCGACGATGGCTACCGGCCGCACACCTTCAGCACCTCCATCGTCGATCTCGAACACGTGGACGCGGTGGCCCTGGTGGGCTGCAACCCGCGCCACGAGGCCCCGATCCTCGGCCACCGGGTGCGCAAGGCGGCGCTCGACGGCGCGAAGGTCATCGCCCTGAACCCGCTGGACTGGTCCTTCCATTTCGACCTGGCCGACGGCGTGATCGCTGCGCCCCAGGAGTGGGTGGGCGAACTCGGCGCCCTGGCGCAGGCCGTGGCCGAGGCCACGGGCCAGGCCCTTCCTGAGTCTCTCGCCGGGGCGACGGGACGGGCCGACATGGAAGCGCATCGCGCCATGGCGGACATTCTCCAGCGTTCCGAGCGCGGCGCCATCATCGTCGGACAGGCCGCCATGAGCCATCCGCAGGCGGCCTGGTTGCGCCAGTTGTCCGCCTGGATCGCGCAGGCCACCGGCGCCACGTTGAACCTGCTGCCCTTCGGCGCCAACACCGCCGGGGCCGCCGCCCAGGGCGCGCTGCCCGGCGAAGGGGGGCTGAACGCCGCCGCCATGCTCGCATCGCCCCGCAAGGCCTGGCTGCTGTGGGACCTGGAGCCGGATTTCGACCTGGAGCAGCCGACCGGCGCGATGGCGGCCCTGTCACGGGCCGAGGGCATCGTCGCCGTGAGTTCCTTTGCCGGACCGGCGCTGCGCCGCCGGGCGACGGTGCTGCTGCCGCTGGCGGCCTGGCCGGAAACGGAAGGCTCCTTCGTGAACCTGGAAGGACACCGCTTCGACCTGCATCCCGCGGGTCGCCTCCCGGGCGAGGCGCGGCCGGGCTGGAAGATCCTGCGCCGCCTGGGCAACGCCTGCGGCCTGGCGGGTTTCGAACAGGTCAACCTGGCGGAAGTCCAGGCCGTCATGCCCGATGCGCCCCTCGCGCCGGCCGAAGGCTGGCCGGATCTGCCGCCGTTGCCGGAGGTAGCCGAGGGCCTGTACCGCATCGGCGAAGTCCCGATGTACGCCGTGGACGCCCTGGTCCGCCGTTCGAAGGCGCTGCAGCAGACCGTGCACGCCGGGCATGGGTTCATCGGCCTCAACCCCGTGGACGCGGAACGACTGGGGCTGGCGGTCGGAGACACGGCGAGCGTGCGGCAGAACGGCGATACGGTCGAACTGGAAGTGCGCGTGACGCCCCGGGTGCCCGTCGGCGGGGCCTGGGTCCGGGCCGCCACGAAAGAGTCCGCCGTACTGGGCGCCGCCATGGGGCCCATCGACATCACCGCGGCGGGGTCGGGCTGATGGAGGCGCTGCTCGAACTGCTGTGGATCGTCGCCAAGATCCTCGCCATCACGATCCCGCTGATCGTCATGGTCGCTTTCTACACCTATTTCGAGCGCCGGGTGATCGGTTTCATGCAGGTGCGCATGGGCCCGAACCGTGTCGGGCTGCCGTTCCTCAAGTTCCACCTGTGGGGCCTGGCCCAGCCCTTCGCGGATGTCTTCAAGCTGCTGCTCAAGGAAGTGGTGCTGCCCGAGAACGCCAACCGCACCCTGTTCTTCATGGCGCCCATCCTCACGCTCGCCCCGGCCTTCGCCGCCTGGGCGGTGATTCCCTTCAGCGACACGCTGGTGCTGTCGGACATCGACGCGGGCATGCTCTACATCCTGGCCATGACCTCGCTGGGGGTGTACGGCATCATCATCGCCGGCTGGGCCTCGAATTCGAAGTACGCCTTCCTCGGCGCGCTGCGCTCCGCCGCGCAGATCGTGTCCTACGAGATTCCCATGGGCTTCGCCATCGTGGGGGTGCTGGTGGTCGCCGGCACGCTAAACCTGAGCGAGATCGTGGAGGCCCAGCAGGGCAACGTCTTCGACTGGTTCTGGCTGCCGCTGTTCCCCCTGTTCATCGTGTACTGGATTTCCGGCGTGGCCGAGACCAACCGCGCGCCCTTCGACGTGGCCGAGGGCGAGTCGGAGATCGTCGCCGGTTTCCACGTGGAGTACTCCGGGGCGGCCTTCGCCGTGTTCTTCCTGGCCGAATACGCCAACATGATCCTCATCTCCTCGCTGGTGCCCCTGCTGTTCCTCGGGGGCTGGCTGTCGCCCTTCGCGGGGGTGCCGGTGCTGGGCGAGACCTTCCTGGGGCAGGGCGGCATTCACTGGTTCCTGCTCAAGGCGGCGTTCTTCATGTTCTCCTTCCTGTGGCTGCGCGCGACCTTTCCGCGCTACCGCTACGACCAGATCATGCGCCTGGGCTGGAAGGTGCTGGTGCCGATCGCCCTGGCCTGGGTGCTGGTGGCGGCCGGGCTGAAGCTCTCCGGGCTCGTGGTGTTGGGCAGCTGACATGCAGGCGATCACCCGCTATCTCCGCTCCCTGATGCTGATCGAACTGCTTGGCGGCCTGTCGCTGACGCTGAAACACTTCTTCCGGCCGAAGTTCACGGTGCGCTATCCCGAGGAAAAGACACCGAAATCCAACCGTTTCCGCGGTCTGCACGCCCTGCGGCGCTACCCGAACGGCGAGGAACGCTGCATCGCCTGCAAGCTGTGCGAGGCCGTCTGCCCGGCGCTGGCGATCACCATCGACTCGGAGCAGCGCGAGGACGGGACGCGGCGGACCACGCGCTACGACATCGACCTGTTCAAGTGCATCTACTGCGGTTTCTGCGAGGAATCCTGCCCGGTGGATTCCATCGTCGAGACCAGCTTCCACGAGTACCACTTCGAGAACCGCGGCGAGAACATCGTGACCAAGCCCCAGTTGCTGGCCATCGGTGACCGGCTCGAGGCCCAGATCGCCGCCGAGCGGCGGCAGGACGCGGCCTACCGATGATCTTCGGAATCGACATCCAGCTGGCCCTGTTCTACCTGTTCTCGGCGGTCATGCTGGGCGCGGCGCTGGCGGTGATTTCCGCGCGCAACCCGGTCTACTCGGCGCTGTTCCTGGTGCTGACCTTCTTCAGCGCGGCCAGCCTGTGGATCCTGCTGCAGGTGGAGTTCCTCGGCATCGTGCTGGTGGTGGTCTACGTCGGCGCGGTGATGGTGCTGTTCCTGTTCGTGGTGATGATGCTCGACATCAATCTCGACCCGCTGAAAGAGGGGTTCACGCGCTACCTGCCGGTCGGCATCGGCGTGGCCATCGTCATGGCGGGCGAACTCCTGCTGGTGCTGTGGGCCCGCGACCGCCTGGGGCCGGATCGCTTCCCCGCGCCGCCCCTGCGCGACGCCGACTACAGCAACACCCGGGCGGTGGGCGAGTGGATGTACACCCAGTTCCTGCTGCCGTTCGAGGTGGCCGGGATCATCCTGCTGGTGGCCATCGTGGCGGCCATCGCCCTGACCCAGCGCCGGCGCAGCGATGCGCGCGTGCAGGTTCCGGCCCGCCAGGTGCGGGTCAAGCGCGAGGAACGCGTGCGCCTGGTGAAGATGAAGTCGGAGATGCCGGCGAAGGGGGAGAAGGGCTGACATGCTGACGCTGGGCCACTACCTCACCCTGGGCGCGATCCTGCTGTGCATCAGCGTGGCGGGCATCTTCCTGAACCGCAAGAACGTGCTCATCCTGCTCATGTGCATCGAGCTGTCCCTGCTCGCGGTGAACATGAACTTCGTGGCCTTTTCGCGCTTCCTGGACAACCTCGACGGCCAGGTGTTCGTGTTCTTCATCCTCACCGTGGCTGCCGCCGAGGCCGCCATTGGCCTGGCGATCCTGGTGGTGCTGTTCCGCAACCGGCGAACCATCAACGTGGCCGAACTCGACGAGTTGAAGGGGTAGGGCGGTGAACCTCGAGACAATCCTGGTGCTGATCCCCCTGCTGCCCCTGGTGGGCGCCGTGGTGTCCGGCCTGGGCCGCAATCTCGTCGGCCGGAAGGGCGCGCACTGGATCACCATCCTGGCGGTGGCCGTTTCCTTCGGCCTGTCGTTCTGGCTGCTCTACCTGCAGATCTACGAAGGCCTGGCTACTCAGGACATCAGCGTCTACACATGGATGGTCGTCGAGGGCGTCACCTTCGAGATCGGCTTCCTGGTGGACCACCTGACCTCGCTGATGATGTGCGTGGTCACCTTCGTGTCGCTGATGGTGCACATCTACACCATCGGCTACATGGCCGACGATCCCGGCTACCAGCGTTTCTTCAGCTACATCAACCTGTTCACCTTCGCCATGCTGATGCTGGTGATGGCGAACAATTTCATGCAGCTGTTCTTCGGCTGGGAGGCGGTCGGCCTGGTGTCCTACCTGCTGATCGGCTTCTGGTTCAAGAGGGAAACGGCGATCTTCGCCAACCTCAAGGCCTTCCTGGTCAACCGGGTGGGGGATTTCGGCTTCCTGCTGGGCATCGCCGCGGTGCTCGTGACCTTCAACTCGCTGGACTACGCCACGGTGTTCGCGGCGGCCCCGGAGGTCGCCGGCGACACGATCTCGATCGTCGGCGGCGCGGAATGGAACATCCTGACCGTGATCTGCATCTGCCTGTTCATCGGCGCCATGGGCAAGAGCGCGCAGGCGCCGTTGCACGTGTGGCTGCCGGACTCCATGGAAGGCCCCACGCCCATCTCCGCCCTGATCCACGCGGCGACCATGGTCACCGCCGGCATCTTCATGGTGGCGCGGATGTCGCCGCTGTTCGAGCACAGCGACGCGGCCCTGAGTTTCGTCATGCTGATCGGCGCCTTCACGGCCCTGGCCATGGGGGCGATCGGCATCGTGCAGAACGACATCAAGCGGGTGGTGGCCTATTCGACCCTGTCCCAGCTCGGCTACATGACGGTGGCCCTCGGTGTGTCCGCCTATTCCGCGGCGATTTTCCACCTGATGACGCACGCCTTCTTCAAGGCGCTGCTGTTCCTGGGCGCCGGCTCGGTGATCATCGCCCTGCATCACCAGCAGGACATGCGCTTCATGGGCGGCCTGCGCAGCTACCTGCCGGTGACCTGGCTGACGGCCTGGGCGGGCACGCTGGCGCTGGTCGGCTTCCCCCTGTTTTCCGGGTTCTATTCCAAGGACGCCATCATCGAGGCGGTGCACCTGTCGGAGCGTTTCGGCAGCGACCTTGCGTACTACGCGGTGGAGGCCGGAGTGTTCATCACGGCCCTCTACTCCTTCCGCCTGCTCTACCTGGTGTTCCACGGGCCGGAGCGCTTCGAGGTGGTCCACGGCGTCGACCCCCATGCGCACCTTCCGGACGGCCAGTTGGCCCACGAGCCCCATGAACCGCCGGCGGTGGTGACCGTACCGCTGGTGCTGCTCGCCATCCCCTCGGTGCTGATCGGCTACTTCACCATCGAGCCGGTGCTGTTTGGCGGCTGGCTGTCCGACGCCATCGTGGTGGCCCCGGACAACGACGTGGTCGCCGAACTGGGCCAGGCCTTCCACGGCCCGCTGGCCATGGCCCTGCACGCGCTGCAGACGCCGCCGTTCTGGCTGATGCTGGGCGGCTTCGCCCTGGCGACCGTGATCTGGCTGCTGCGGCCGTCGATCGCGGCGGTGATCGCCCAACGCGCCGGTTTTCTCTATCGCTGGCTGGGCCACAAGTACTACTTCGACGAGTTCAACCAGAAGGTCTTCGCCAATGGCGCCGTGAAGCTGGGCCAGAGCCTGTGGCAGCGGGCGGACGCCGGCTTCATCGACGGTTGGCTGGTCAACGGCTCGGCGAAACTCGTCCAGGCGGTGGCCGCCCGGGTGCGCCGCTGGCAGACCGGGCTGCTGTACGACTACGCCTTCAGCATGATCATCGGCCTGATCGCCATTCTCGGCGTCTGGGTGGTGCTGCTCTGATGCCGCTGCTCAGCCTGCTGATCTGGATTCCCTTGATGGGCGGCGTCGTCGTGATGCTGGCCGGCAACCAGCGTCCGGCCCTGGCGCGCGGCCTGGCGTTGCTGATCGCCCTGGTCACGCTGGCCCTGTGCGTGCCGCTGGTCACGGGCTTCGACAATGCCAGCGCCGCCATGCAGTTCGTCGAGCGCAATCCCTGGATCGACACCTTCAGCGTGTACTACCACCTCGGCATCGACGGCTTTTCGCTGCCGCTGATCCTGCTCACGGCCTTCTTCGGCCCCCTGGTGGTGCTGGCCGGCTGGGAAGTGATCCAGACCAAGGTGCACCAGTACATGGCCTCCTTCCTGATCATGGAAGGGCTGATGGTCGGTGTCTTCGCCTCCCTGGACGGCCTGCTGTTCTACATCTTCTTCGAGGCCATGCTGATTCCCATGTTCCTGGTGATCGGCATGTGGGGCGGGCCGCGGCGGGTGTACGCCACGATCAAGTTCTTCCTCTACACCTTCCTCGGTTCCGTGTTCATGCTGGTGGGCATCATCTACCTGTACAACGCCTCCGGAACCTGGTCGATCCTGGCCTGGCACGACCACCCCCTGTCCATGCCCGAGCAGACCTGGTTGTTCCTCGGTTTCCTGGCGGCCTTCGCCGTGAAGATTCCCATGTTCCCGGTGCACACCTGGTTGCCCGACGCGCACGTGGAAGCGCCCACCGGCGGCTCGGTGATCCTGGCGGCCATCATGCTGAAGATCGGGGGCTACGGTTTCCTGCGCTTCAGCCTGCCGATCACGCCGGACGCCGCGGCGTCGCTGGACGGGTTCGTGATCGCGCTGTCGCTGATCGCCATCGTCTACATCGGCTTCGTGGCGCTGGTGCAGCAGGACATGAAGAAGCTGATCGCCTACTCGTCGATCTCGCACATGGGCTTCGTGACCCTGGGCCTGTTCATCGCCTTCGGCATCTTCCGCGAGACGGGCGCGACCCAGGGCGCGGGCCTGGGCATGGAAGGGGCCATGGTGCAGATGATTTCGCACGGCTTCATCTCCGGGGCCCTGTTCCTGTGCGTGGGCGTGCTGTACGACCGCGTGCACAGCCGCGAGATCTCGGCCTACGGCGGGGTGGCCAACACCATGCCCTGGTTCGCCTTCTTCGCCGTGCTGTTTTTCATGGCCAACGCCGGCCTGCCGGGCACCAGCGGCTTCGTCGGCGAGTTCATGGTCATCCTGGCGTCGTTCCGCGCCAGCTTCTGGTACGCCTTCTGCGCCGGCCTGACCCTGGTCCTGGGGGCGGCCTACAGCCTGTGGCTGGTCAAGCGGGTGATCTTCGGCGAAGTGGCGAACAAGAATGTCGCCAATCTCAAGGACATCGACCGTCGTGAAGCGGTGGTGCTGGGGACGCTGGCGGCCGCCGTGCTCCTGGTCGGCCTGTGGCCGGCGCCGCTGGTCGACATGATGCATGCCTCGGTGGGCGAACTGCTTCGCCACGTGGTCCAGACGAAGCTGATCTGAGGGGAGACGCGAACACCATGGATGCCTCGATGCTGATCGCCGCCCCGGAATTGCTGGTGCTGATCATGGCCTGCGTGGTGCTGTGCGTGGATCCCTTCATGGAGGATGACCGCCGCGGCATCATCCACCTGCTGGGCATGCTGACGGTGGTCTTCGCGGCCATCATCACCCTGCGCCACGACCCGCTGGTCGAGGGCAAGGCCGTGGTGACGGCCTTCAACGGCATGTTCGTGCGCGACGGCATGGGCGACACACTCAAGCTCTTCGCCTACGCGACCCTGGCGCTGGTGTTCACCTACGCCAAGCACTTCCTGCGCAGCTACCAACTGTTCTCGGCCGATTTCTACACCCTGTCGCTGTTCTCGCTGCTCGGCGTGATGCTGCTGATCTCCGCCAACAGCCTGGTCATGGTCTACCTGGGCCTGGAACTGACTTCCCTGTCCTCGTACGCGCTGGTGGCGCTGAACCGCGCCTCGACGCGGGGATCGGAATCGGCCATGAAGTATTTCGTGCTGGGCTCCATGGCCTCGGCGCTGCTGCTCTACGGCATGTCCATGGTCTACGGCGCGACGGGCACCCTGTCCCTGCCGGCCATCGCCGATGCCGTGCGTGTCGCCGGCAGCGACGATGTGCTGCTGATCGTGGGGCTGGTGTTCCTGGTGGTGGGGATCGCCTTCAAGCTGGGCGCGGTGCCGTTCCACATGTGGGTGCCGGATGTCTACGACGGCGCGCCCCTGGCCGCCACGCTGTTCATCGCCACGGTTCCCAAGCTGGCCGCCTTCGCCATGGCCTACCGGCTGCTGGCCTCCGGCGTACCGGACCTGCATGGCGACTGGCAGCAGATGGTGGCCGTGCTCGCCGTGCTGTCGCTGGTGGTCGGCAACCTCGCCGCCATCATGCAGACCAACATCCGGCGCCTGCTGGCCTATTCCACGATTTCGCACATGGGCTTCGTGTTGCTCGGCCTGTTGCCCGGCTCGGCCTACGGCTACGGGGCGGGCCTGTTCTACATCGTCGTCTACGCGCTGATGTCCGCGGCGGCCTTCGGCATGCTGATCCTGCTGTCCGGCGAGGGCCGGGCGGTACGGGACCTCGATGACCTCAAGGGCCTGAACCAGCACAACAGCTGGTACGCGGCGGTCATGGCCATGGTCATGTTCTCCATGGCCGGCGTGCCGATCTTCGTCGGTTTCTTCGCCAAGCTGCTGGTGATCAAGGCTGTGCTCGATGCCGGCATGCTGGGCCTGGCCCTGCTGGCGGTGGTGTTCTCGGTGATCGGCGCCTTCTACTACCTGCGCGTGGTCAAGATCATGTACTTCGACGAGCCCGACGGCGAAACGCGCGTGTCCGTCCCGGTGGACTTCCGTGCCGCCATCTCCCTCAACGGCCTGCTGATGCTGGGCCTGGGGGTGTTTTCCAGCAGCCTGATCGCGGTGTGCATGGAAAGCTTCCCTTCCTGACGGCCTGCTATATTCAAGGTGAGCTTCCGGTGTTGGGCCGGAAGCAGGGCGAGTGGAGCCAACCATGGCAAGCCGATGGATTTCGACCGTCCGGTCGAGGGGAACTCTGAGGGTTCACAACCAGGCCGGCGCCTGGCGCTCGCAGGTGAACTCGGCATTGGCGACGTTCAACCGGTTCGAACTGCAGGTCAGCCTCGAAAGCACGACCAATGAAAGCGAAGCCGACATCGTCGTGTTGCTGTCCGGAAACAATGCCTCGTATACGTTTCGCCGCCGCGGTTACGGCGAAGTGCCCCTCAGGACCACCTTCGATTCAACCATCGCCCATGGAAAAACGGTCACCGCGGCCGATACGCGGACCCGGGAGATCCTGATGGCGGCGATTTTTCTGCCGCAGCGGCTGGCGTCCGCCAATCGGGGCATCCGCGAGGTTGTCATCGTGCACGAATTCTTCCACGCGGCCGGCCTGAACTCCGATGGCGACCACGACACCCAGGCCGGCGTGTTCTATTCGCCCATGGAAGTGACCCATGGCCACCTGAGGCCGTGGGGTACCAGCGAACCCGCAATGCCACCGATCACCGTCGGGTCGCGTACCACAACGGCCCTCAACGAACTCTGGCGTCGTCCCTGAGGGGATCTCACACCGCGGGACCGGTCCGCCCTCGGGCCGGGAACGGGGGCTGCGTGGTGGTGCTTGTAAAACCCAATTCGACCCCGTATCATTCCCCACCTTGCTGATGCGGGGTGGAGCAGTCTGGCAGCTCGTCGGGCTCATAACCCGAAGGTCGCAGGTTCGAATCCTGCCCCCGCTACCAAGCTTTAGTCCCGGCTTTTGCCAGAAGCCAGGGACGCAAAAGAGGGCCCAGCAGGGCCCTTTTTGTTAGGGCCGGCAATGAGTGCCGACCCGGGTAGGAACCTTGGAAGACGCAATGAACGGATGACGTCCCCAGCAGCCCGAAGCGCACCCGGCCATCGTGCCGTGGGCGGAACGGGCAGGTTCCGGCGAAGGCGAAGGCCCGAGCCGGTACGACGGGGGCGGTGCGCCCTTTTTTTGTGCGCGCGATTTGCCGGAAACCCGGATTTGCCAGAAATATCTGAAGACCGACGGGGCAGGGCGCCCCGGAAACCAGGAACGAACGAAACGAACATGAGCGGCAAGCGCCTCGAAGACCTCCTCCAGCCCCTGGTCGAAGACCTGGGCTACGAGTTCGTGGGCCTGGAGTACCAGAACAATCCGAAGCAGTCGGTGCTGCGCATCTACATCGACGCCGAGGCGGGCGTGGGCCTGGAGGACTGCGAGACGGTGAGCCGCGAGGTCGCGGCCCTGCTCGACGTGGAGGACCCGATCAAGGGCCACTACAACCTGGAAGTTTCCTCGCCCGGGCTGGATCGCCCGCTGTTCACCCCGGAGCAGTACCAGCAGTTCGCCGGCCACGAGGCCCAGGTGACGCTGTTCGCCCCGGTGGATGGCCGGCGCAAGTTCAAGGGCCCGATCCTGGGCCTGGAAGACGGCCTGCTGAAGATGCAGGTGGACGGCGCCGAGGTCGCGCTGGGTTTCGACAACATCGCCAAGGCCAAGCTGGTGCCGGACTGGGACGCCCTGATGGCGGCCCGCAAGGACTGAGCGACCGCTCCTGGCGATCGACGCACGAACGAATGAATTCCTGATGGGGATCAACAACGATGAGTAAAGAAATTCTGATGGTGGTCGACGCCGTCTCCAACGAGAAAGGCGTGGCCAAGGACGTGATCTTCGAGGCCCTGGAAGCGGCCCTGGCCTCCGCGGCCAAGCGGCGCAGCGACGAGGAAATCGGCGTGCGCGTGGCCATCGACCGCAGCACTGGCGAGTACGAGACCTTCCGTCGCTGGGAAGTGCTGGAGGACGACGCGGAAATCGAGTTTCCCGAAGCCCAGTACACCGTGACCCAGGCGCGTGAGATCCAGGCCGACATCGAGGCCGGCGGCTTCATCGAAGAGCCCATGGAAAACCCGGAATTCGGCCGCATCGCCGCCCAGACCGCCAAGCAGGTCATCGTGCAGCGTGTGCGCGAGGCCGAGCGCGCCCAGGTGGTCGAGCAGTACCAGGACCGCGCCGGCGAACTGGTCAACGGCATCGTCAAGCGCATCGAGCGCGGCAACGTCTACCTGGACCTGGGTGGCAATGCAGAAGCCTTCATCGCTTCGCGCCACATGATCCAGGGTGAGACCGTGCGCCCGGGCGATCGCCTGCGCGCCTACCTGTACGAGGTGCGCTCCGAGCTGCGGGGCCCGCAGCTGTTCGCCAGCCGCACCATCAAGGAATTCCTGATGTCCCTGTTCGAGCTCGAAGTGCCGGAAATCGGCCAGGGCCTGATCGACATCATGGGCGCGGCCCGCGACCCGGGCCGCCGCGCCAAGATCGCCGTGCGCTCCAACGACCCGCGCACCGATCCCATCGGCGCCTGCGTGGGCATGCGCGGTTCGCGCGTGCAGGCCGTCAGCAACGAGCTGGCCGGCGAGCGCATCGACATCATCCTCTGGGACGACAACCCGGCCCAGTTCGTGATTAACGCCATGGCGCCGGCCGAAGTGGCCTCCATCGTGGTCGACGAGGAGTCGAACGCCATGGACCTGGCCGTCGAGGAGCCGAACCTGTCGCAGGCCATCGGCCGCGGCGGGCAGAACGTGCGCCTGGCCAGCGAGCTGTCCGGTTGGGAACTCAACGTGATGACCGTCGAGGACGCCGAGGCCAAGGGCGAGGACGAGGCCAAGAAGCTGGTCGAGAAGTTCATGGAGCGCCTGGACGTGGGCGAGGACGTCGCCACCATCCTGGTCTCGGAAGGCTTCAGCAGCGTGGACGAGGTGGCCTACGTGCCCGAATCCGAACTGCTGGACGTGGAGGAGTTCGACGAGGAGATCGTCGAGGAACTCCGCCGCCGCGCGCGCGACGCCCTGCTCACGCAGCTCATCGCCAAGGAGGAAGTGCTGGACGAGAACCGCCCGGCCGAAGACCTCCTGGGCCTGGAAGGCATGACCGAACGTCTCGCCTACCGCCTGGCCGAACGCGGCGTGCGGACCCAGGAAGACCTGGCCGAACTCGCCGTGGACGAACTCCAGGAAGTGGACGAGGACCTGGACGAGGAAGCCGCGGCAGCGCTGATCATGGCCGCCCGGGCGCCCTGGTTCGCCGAGGAAGAGGCAGAAACCGAGGAAGAAGAAGCCTGAGTACGACCGAAGGCTGAACAGAAGAACGCACCGCAACCCCGGGGAACGAGCAACAGGAGCAACACATGTCAAACGTAACCGTCTCACAACTGGCCGAAGTGCTCGGCGTGAGCGTCGACAAACTGCTGGACCAGCTGAAGCAGGCCGGCATCGAGGCGGCCTCCGGTGAGGAGTCCGTGTCCAATGACGACAAGAAGAAGCTCCTGGCCCACCTGCGCGCCAGCCACGGCAAATCCGAGTCGGACGCCACGGCGCCGCGCCGGGTGACGCTCAAGCGCCGTTCCCACAGCGAGCTGCGCATCCCCGGCAGCGGTCCGCGCGCCACCACCAAGACGGTGAACGTGGAGTTCCGCAAGAAGCGCACCTACGTCAAGCGCGACGCCCTGCAGGAACACCAGGCCGAGGACGAGGAACGCGAAGCCGCGCGTCGCGCCCTGGAAGAATCCCGCGCCCAGCGCGAGGCCGAGGCCCGCAAGGTGCAGGAAGAGCAGGACGCCAAGGCCCGCCAGGCGGCCGAGGAATCCGCCCGCGAGGAAGCCGAGCAGGCCGCGAAGAAGGAACAGGAAGAACTGGCCCGCCGCGAAGCCGAGGCCCAGGCCCGCGAGGCCGAGGAACAGCGCCGCGCCGAAGAGAAAGTGCGCCGCGAGGAAGAAGAGCGCGCGCGCCGCTTCGCCGAGGAAGAAGAGCGCAAGCGCAAGAAAGCGGCGGAGAAGAAGCCCGCCACGCGCTACGGCCGCAAGGAACTGCACGTGGCCGGCGGCGCCGTCGATCGCCGGCGCAAGCCGACCCGTCGCATCGCCCGTGGCGCTTCGCGCCCCAGCGAGCACGGCTTCTCCCGGCCCACGGCCCCCGTGGTGCGCGAGATCCAGGTGCCGGACACCATCTCCGTGGCCGACCTGGCCAAGCTGATGGCGGTCAAGGCCGGCGAGGTGATCAAGGTGCTGATGGGTATGGGCACCATGGTGACCATCAACCAGGTCCTGGACCAGGACACGGCCATCCTCGTTGTCGAGGAAATGGGCCACTCCGCCCGCGCCGCTGAAGAGAAGGACATCGAGGCCGAACTGCTGATCGAGGACGAAGAGGAAATGGGCGATGCCCTGCCGCGTCCCCCGGTGGTGACGGTCATGGGCCACGTCGACCACGGCAAGACCTCCCTGCTCGACCACATCCGCAAGAGCCGCGTGGCGGCCGGCGAGGCCGGCGGGATCACGCAGCACATCGGCGCCTACCACGTGCAGACGCCCAAGGGCGGCATCACCTTCCTGGACACCCCGGGCCACGCGGCCTTCACGGCGATGCGCGCCCGCGGCGCCCAGTCCACGGACATCGTGATCCTGGTGGTCGCGGCCGATGACGGCGTGATGCCGCAGACCGAAGAAGCCATCCAGCACGCGCGCGCCGCCGGCGTGCCGCTGATCGTGGCCGTGAACAAGATGGACAAGCCCGAAGCCGACATGGATCGCGTCAAGAGCGAACTGGCGGCCAAGGAAGTCGTGCCCGACGATTGGGGCGGGGAGGAGCAGTTCATTCCCGTTTCCGCCCACACCGGACAGGGCATCGACGAACTGCTCGAGGCCATCGGTCTGCAGGCCGAACTGCTGGAGCTCAGGGCGGTCAGGGACCGTACGGCCCGTGGCACCGTCATCGAATCCAGCCTGGACAAGGGCCGCGGCCCGCTGGCCACGGTGCTGGTGCAGGAAGGCACGCTCAAGCACGGCGACATGATGCTGGCCGGCCAGGAAATCGGCCGCGTGCGCGCCATGTTCGACGAGACCGGCGCCAAGGTCACCGAGGTCGGCCCCTCCATGCCAGTACAGGTCCTGGGCCTGTCGGGCGTGCCGATGGCCGGCGACGAAGTGCTGGTGGCCGCCAACGAGCGCAAGGCGCGCGAAGCCGCCGCCCAGCGCCAGGAGCGCGAGCGCGAAGGCCGCCTGGCCGAGAAGCAGGCCGCGAACCTGCAGAACCTGTTCGAGAGCATGGGCAAGGACGAGCAGCTGCAGGTCAACCTGCTGGTGCGCGCCGACGTGCAGGGCAGCGTGGAAGCGCTGCGCGACGCCCTGCTCAATCTGGCCAACGAGGACGTGAAGGTCAACATCGTCGCTTCCGGCGTGGGCGCCATCACCGAGTCGGACGCCTCGCTGGCGCAGGCCTCCGGCGCCATCATCATCGGCTTCAACGTGCGCGCTGACGCCACGGCCCGCAAGATGATCCAGGAGAGCGACCTCGACCTGCACTACTACAGCGTGATCTACGACGCGATCGACGAGGTCAAGAAGGCCATCTCCGGCATGCTCGGCACCGAGACGCGCGAGAGCATCATCGGCCTGGCCCAGGTGAAGGACGTGTTCCGCTCCTCCAGCCACGGCCCGATCGCGGGCTGCCTGGTGATCGAAGGCGTGGTGCGCCGCGAGAATCCGATTCGCGTGCTGCGCGACAACGTGGTGATCTTCGAGGGCGAGCTGGAATCCCTGCGCCGCTTCAAGGACGACGTGAAGGAAGTGCAGTCCGGCACCGAGTGCGGCATCGGCGTGAAGCAATACAACGACGTGAAGCCCGGCGACCAGATCGAGTGCTTCGAGCGCGTCGAGGTGCAGCGGAGCCTCTGATGGTCCCTCGGGACTTCAACCGCGCCGAACGCGTCGCCGGCGAGATGCGCCGGGAACTGGCCCGACTGATCCAGTTCGAGGTCAAGGACCCGGCGGTCGGCTTCGTCAGCCTGTCCGACGTGGAAGTGTCCCGGGACCTGTCCCATGCGCGGGTGTACATCACCGTGTTCGAGGAAGCGCAGGCCAAGGACAGCCTCAAGGCCCTGAACCGGGCCGCCGGCTTCCTGCGCCGGCGCCTCGGACAGGAGATGCGCCTGCGCGTGGTGCCTGAACTGAGCTTTCGGCACGACGCCTCGGTGGAGACGGGCCGGCGCATGGACCGGCTGATCGACGAGGCCGTCGCCTCGAATGCGGGCCACGAAGACATTCCGGAGCACGGCGACCTGCCCGATGGCTCCGCCGCGCCGGAAGACGACGAGCCCACCTCTTGAGCCGTCGCCGCAAGGGCCGCTCCGTTCACGGCGTGGTCCTGCTCGACAAGCCCGCCGGGCTGTCCTCCAACCAGGCCCTGCAACGCGTCCGGCGCCTGTTCGACGCCCGCAAGGCCGGGCACACCGGCACCCTCGACCCCTTCGCCACCGGCTTGCTGCCCCTGTGTTTCGGCGAGGCCAGCAAGACCACGGCCTGGCTGCTCGACGCCAGCAAGGCCTATCGCGCCGAGGCGCTTTTCGGCGAAGCCACGGCCACCGGTGACCCCGAGGGCGAGGTGGTGGCCACCGGCCCCATTCCCGATATCGACCTGGAAGGCT
The DNA here is from genome assembly GCA_030426265.1 of Gammaproteobacteria bacterium. Classification (GTDB taxonomy): domain Bacteria; phylum Pseudomonadota; class Gammaproteobacteria; order Xanthomonadales; family SZUA-36; genus Marinihelvus. Next base: position 100,070 of record JAUHYP010000001.1, read on the forward strand.
TCACGGCGCTGCTGTCCGGAATGACCGGCGAGATCGATCAGGTCCCACCCATGTACTCGGCCCTCAAGCACGAGGGGCGCCCCCTCTACGAACTCGCCCGCCAGGGCATCGAGGTCCCCCGCAAGGCTCGGACCGTCACCCTGCATGCCCTGGACCCACTGGACTGGATGCCGCCGGTACTTGCGTTCGAGGTGCACTGCTCCAAGGGCACCTACATCCGCACCCTGGCCGAGGACATCGCCGCCTCCCTGGGCACGGTCGCCCACCTGCAGTCCCTGCGCCGCCTGCGCGTCGGTCCCTTCGACGGCGCGGGCATGGTCACCCTGGAACAACTCGAGGCCGCTGCGACAGCCGGAACCCTGGACGAGCACCTGCTCCCCGTCGACGCCGGCCTGGCCGGATGGCCCACCGTGGACCTGGACGAACAGGGCGCCACCGCCTTCACCAACGGCAACGCCGCCGCCGCGCCGCCGGGCGGCTACGAAATCGGGTCGAGCGAACCGCCGAGCCTCGTTCGGGTGCTTGGACCGGATGAGGTTCCTCTGGGCATCGGCGAACTCCGCGCCGGCACCGTCCAACCCAAGCGCGTATTTCGGTTCGACTGAAACTTCACTCCGGGACTGAACCCCCCTCCTGTCCGGCCAATTGGGGCTTTCACCGAGTGGTCTGGAGCGACTGGAGTCAATCCGTCCGAAACCCCCGAAAAAACAGCACCTCAAGGCTTGTGAGGGGGGCACTTCACGCGTACAATATGCCGCTCTTTCAACCCCGGGGCTTTCCGAGGGCTTTGCAAAGACTCTTCCCCTGGGAGTTCCAGGGCGGGTTTTTACAAAGGCCTCGAGGCTCTAGTCATGGAGATTAACCATGTCTTTGAACGCTGAGGCAAAAAGCCAGATCGTCGACGAATACAAACGCTCAGAGAGCGACACCGGCTCCCCCGAGGTGCAGGTGGCACTGCTGACGGCACGTATTCGTCATCTGACGGACCACTTCAAGACCCACAAGGGCGACCATCACTCGCGTCGCGGCCTGCTCAAGCTGGTGAACCAGCGCCGCAGTCTGCTCGACTATCTGCGCAAGAAGGATATCGAGCGTTACCGTGACCTGATCGGCCGTCTGGGTCTGCGTCGTTAAGTCTCTTTTTGTCGATTCGATCCCGGTGAAAGCGCTGGCACGACGGTTCCGTTCTGCCAGCGCTTTGCCGTATCCAAAACTTTTATCGCAGGAAACTTGACGTGCAGAAATTCACGAAGACGTTCATGTTCGGTGACCACGAGGTCACGCTCGAGACCGGTCGCGTTGCCCGCCAGGCCGACGCCACGGTCATGGTCAGCATGGCCGACACGGTGGTCATGGTGGCCGCAGTGGGCCGCAAGGAGGCCAACCCCGGCCAGTCCTTCTTCCCGCTGACGGTCAACTACCAGGAAAAATTCTACGCCGCGGGCCGCATTCCCGGGGGCTTCTTCAAGCGCGAAGGCCGCCCCACCGAGAAGGAAGTGCTGACCTGCCGCCTGATCGACCGCCCCATCCGCCCGCTGTTCCCGAAAGGCTTCCTGAACGAAGTCCAGGTCACCGCCAACCTGCTGTCCCAGAACCCGCAGGTCGACGGTGACATTCCGGCCATGATCGGCGCTTCCGCCGCCCTGGCCCTGTCCGGCATGCCCTTCGCGGGCCCGATCGGCGCCGCCAAGGTCGGTTACGTGGGCGGCCAGTACGTGCTCAACCCCACCGCCGACCAGCTGGCCGAATCCGACCTGGAACTGATCGTGGCCGGTACGGAAAAGGCCGTGCTGATGGTGGAGTCGGAAGCCAAGCTGCTGTCCGAAGAAGTGATGCTGGGCGCCGTGACCTTCGGTCACCAGGCGATGCAAGCCGTGGTCCAGGCCATCAACGAACTGTGCGCCGAAGTCGGCGTCAACAAGTGGGACTGGCAGGCGCCGGTGGAAGACACCGAGCTGAAAGCCCAGGTTCAGGCCGCCGCGAACGAAGGCCTGGCCGCTGCCTACGCCATCTCCGACAAGCTGGCGCGCCGCGACGCCGTCACCGAGGTGAAGAACCAGGTGATCGCGCAGCTGTGTGACGAGGCGGACGAGTCCAAGCCGAAGGCCGGTGACGTCAGCAACTACTTCCACAAGGTCGAGAAAGGCCTGGTGCGCGAGCGTGTGCTCAGCGGCCAGCCGCGCATCGACGGCCGTTCACCGACCGACGTGCGCGCCATCACCGTGGAAGCCGGCGTGCTGCCGCGCACCCACGGTTCGGCGCTGTTCACCCGTGGTGAGACGCAGGCCATCGTGACCGTGACCCTGGGCACCACCCGGGACGCGCAGATCATCGACGCCGTGACCGGGGAGTACAAGGACCCGTTCATGCTGCACTACAACTTCCCGCCGTTCTGCGTGGGCGAGACCGGTTTCATGGGCGGTCCCAAGCGCCGCGAGATCGGCCACGGCCGCCTGGCGCGCCGCGGCATTTCCGCCGTGCTGCCGTCCCCGGAAGCCTTCCCCTACGTGATCCGCGTGGTCTCCGAGATCACCGAGTCCAACGGTTCCTCCTCCATGGCCTCCGTGTGCGGTTCCTCGCTGTCCCTGATGGACGCAGGCGTGCCGGTGAAGGCCCCGGTGGCGGGCATCGCCATGGGCCTGGTGAAGGAAGGCGACCGTTTCGCCGTGCTGTCCGACATCCTGGGTGACGAAGACCACCTGGGCGACATGGACTTCAAGGTGGCCGGTACCTCAGAGGGCATCACCGCCCTGCAGATGGACATCAAGATCGAAGGCATCAACGAGGAGATCATGAAGATCGCCCTCGCGCAGGCCAACGAAGGTCGCAGCTTCATCCTTGGCGAGATGAACAAGGTGATCGACAAGCCGCGCGCCGAGATGAGCGAATTCGCTCCGCGCCTGATGACCATCAAGATCCACCCGGACAAGATCCGCGATGTGATCGGCAAGGGGGGTGTCACCATCCGCGGCATCACCGAGGAAACCGGCGCCACGATCGACATCGCCGACGACGGCACCATCACCATCGGTTCCGTGGACAAGGCGGCCGGCGACGAAGCGCGCAAGCGCATCGAGCAGATCACCGCCGACATCGAGCCGGGCCAGGTGTTCGAAGGCAAGGTCATCAAGATCATGAACTTCGGCGCCTTCGTTTCCCTGACCCCGGGCCGTGACGGCCTGGTGCACATCTCCCAGCTCTCCGACGAGCGCGTGGAAGAAGTCACCGACGTGGTCAAGGAAGGCGAGATCGTGAAGGTGAAAGTGCTTGAAGTGGACAAGCAGGGCCGCATCCGCCTGTCCATGAAGGAAGTCGACAAGGCCGACTGAGCCACCACTTCCGAGTGAACCAGAAACGGCGCCCGGTGGGCGCCGTTTTTTTTCGCCTCCGCACGGTCATTTCCGGCGGCGGTAAGGCGTGAAACCGCGGTCTATACTTCCATCTCCAGAATCATTCCCTGTCGAGATTCGATCGGCACACGGCTGACAGCCTCATGCATACCGCGAAGATCCTTGTCCTCATCGTGTTGGCGCTTCAGGCCGGGACGGCACATGCCCGGGACTGGGTGGCCGATGCGGAACAGACCCTCACCAATCCGCGCAGCAGCGAGCAGGAGCGGCTGGATGCGCTCCAGTTGCTGGAGGTGCGAACGTCCAGCGAAGCCGGCGCGATCGTGCTTGGCCAGGTGTTGTCGTCCGATGACAGCGTCCGGGTCCGCAAGGCGGCCGCCAGCGCCCTGTGGGGACACGAACACGCCCTGCTCGCGGAAGCGGCGTTGCGTCATGCGCTGCAGGATGATCCGGAAGTCTCGGTGCGCGCAGCGGGCGCGCTTCACGCCGCCGGCGTGGCCTCGGGAGAAGTCGCGGACGGCTTTCGTCGCGGACTGGATTCCCGCAATCGCGGAACGGCCTTCAGCGCCGCCCGCGGCCTGGCGGGTGTCGATCCCCCCGAATCGTTGTTGCCGGCCATGCTGGCGTACCTGGACTGGCAGCTGGAGCAGGGGGATGTCCAGGGTGCATTCACCGCGCAGGAAGCGCTGGAGAAACTGGTCGATCACGGCCTGGATGACGCGGCCTACCGGGCCCTGGCCGTATATGTCGAAAGCGGCGGCCCCGGCGCCCCCTACGCCCTGGCTTCCCTGGCGGAACTTTCCGATCGTCCAGTCGGCCACGTTCAATGGCTCGAGCAGCTTGCGGAGCGATCCCCTTCGTCCGAGGTGCGCGCCGTCGCCATTCGCCAACTCGGCTTCAGCGAGCCCACCGCGCCGACCCTGGGCGCCATTGCCGATGGCCTGGTCGATGCTTCCCCCGACGTCCAGCAGAACGCGATTTCCGCGTGTGGGCAACAGGCAGGATCGGCGGGTACCGACTGCATCCTGCGGTTGGCGGCGCTCCTTGGAGGCGCCCCGGATGACGACATCCGTGCCGATGCCGGCGAAGCGCTGGGAGATATCCTGGGCCAGACGGAAGGGGTCGATGTTCCGGACGGCGTCTGGGAGGCCGTTCGTGACGCCGCCCTGAATGACCCGGACGATGATGTCCGTGAACATGCGATCGAGGCATTGGCCGACATGCCCGGAGACACGCCCCGAACGCTGGCGGCATTGGCGGAGATCGCCGGTGTCGATTCCCTTGCGTACAACCAGGCGCGGGCGCTGGGCCGGCTTGCCCGGATGGTTGGATACCCGGGAACGGATGTGCCGGAATCCGTTCGTGAACACGTGGCGCCGCTCGTGAATGACGAAGACGCCGAAGTCGCCCGACTCGCCAGGTTGGTGATCGACGCCCTCTAGGCGATCAGTGATAGAGCGGGTCGAAGGTCGCCGGGTCACGGACCAGGCGCGGCGTTTCTCCGGCAAAGCGGCGAAAGTCCCGGGTCATGTGGGGTTGGTCCGCGTATCCCGCCGCCAGGGCGGCTTCGACCAGGCTGGTCGCACCCCCCTTGATCGCTGTCCGCGCCCGGTGGAATCGCGCCAGGCGCAAATAGAATGCGGCCGTCAGTCCGGTGCAGCGCTCGAAATGGCGGTTGAGCGTCCGGACGCTGACCTCCGCCTGCCTCGCCGCGTCCTCCAGTGAGTTGACAGTCCCCGTTTCCATGCAGGAGATGACCTGCCGGGCGAGATGGCTGGCTTCCGGAAGAGGGACATTCGCCAACAGCGCGTCCGCCGTGTCCATGAACGCTTCCAGCGAGCGGGCCCCGGGCAGATCGAATCCGAGTGGCGCCAGCACGCTCAGTCGGTCACGAAGCTCCGCGGGCCTAGGGCTCAGGGCGCCAACGGCCCAGGGGTGCAGGCGAAGTCCCATGACGTCCATGTCCGCGTCCTGTTCGATGACCAGCACGCGGGTCAGCGGCCCGTAGAGGAACGCCCGGGGCTGCCGCACGGGACCGGCGCCCACCCGAAGCTCCCGTGGCGGGGTGGCCGCATGCACGATCAGTTCACAGCGACCGTCAGGGGCGATCACCTGTTTGCCGCGTTCCCCCGATCTCAGCCGCCAGGCTCCCTCCGCGAGATGCGCCAGCCGCGCTCCTGCTGGCAGGTACTCGTACACCGGGTCGGTCATCGGCCGTGTCCTGATCGTTCAATACAGGCACATGGTGACGCACCTACAGTCCTGCGACCAAACCCCAAAGGAGATATGACATGCGATTCACCCTTCCTGTACTCGCTGTGGGCGTCCTGAGCTTCGGATCGGCCGGGGCGGAGCCCTTGGACTTCCTGGAGGGACATTGGCGATCCGCCCCGGGCCCGGAAGTCAGCGAGGAAGTCTGGACCGATGGTGCGGGAGGCATTCATCTCGGCGTCAACCGGTCGATTTCCGGCGATCGCGCCCAGGCCTTCGAATACCTGCGTATCGTCAGCGATGCAGCGGGTGACGTGCAGTACTGCGCGCAACCGGGGGGCGGACCGGGGACCTGCTTTCGCATGGTGGAGTCGGGCGAACACCATGCCGTTTTCGAGAATCCCGACCACGACTTTCCGCAACGCATCCGCTACGCCCGCTCTGGCAACCTGCTGACAGCCACGATCTCCGATCTCGAGGGGTCGCAGTCCTTCAGCTTCGAGTGGGTGCGGGTGTCGGACAGGTAGCGTCGCTCGTGGGGCGCCTTGCGCGAATCGGAACCTACAATGGCACCAGGAAGCCCAATCGCTCAGGACCGAACGTCATGATGAAATCGCCGCTCTCCCTGCTTGCCATCGCCCTGCTGTCACTGCTGGGCGCCACTGCCGCTGCGCAGGACACCGACCCCGCCAGGGTGCTGCTCCTGGGCGTGTTCCATTTCCAGGATGCCGGCAAGGATGTCGTGCAGGTGGAGGACGTGAATGTCTTCAGCGATGAGAACCAGGCCTACCTGGAGGCACTGACCACCCGACTGGCGGCGTTCACACCCACCGCCGTACTCCTGGAATACAACCCCGAAAGCGAAGCGGAGATTAACGAACGCTACCGCCAGTACCTGGACGGCGCCTTCGAACTGCCCGCCAACGAGGTGTACCAGCTGGGTTTCCGCATCGCGAAGAAGGCCGGGCTCGAACGGGTGTCGAGCTTCGACCACCGGGAAGTGCAGTGGCAGGCGCAGCCCCTGTTCGAACACATGCAGCAACAGGAACCGGCGGCCTGGGAAGGCTTCCAGGCCCTGATCGGGGAAGTGGAGCAGGAGGAGGCCGAAGCCCGTGCCAGCCTCGACCTGGCCCAGCTCCTGGCCCGACAGAACGACCCGGAGCGGGATCGCTTGAACATGGACCTCTACCTGTCCATGAACCCTGTCGGCGCGGGAGACAGCTGGGTGGGCGCCAATGCCACGGCGAGCTGGTGGGAGCGCAATTTCCGCATGTACGCCCTGGTCCAGCAGCACGCCACGCCGGGCGCGCGGGTCATCGCCATCGGCGGCTCCGGGCACATGGCGATCCTGAAGCACCTGGTGGCCATCGATCGCCGCCTGGAGGCCGAGGACCCGTTGTCCTATATCGCGGCGGAGCCTGTGCCCTGATCCTTGGCGACGCTGGACGGGGCGGGTGGCAGCACAAGCGGTGAATCGGGATGGCGTCGGCACATGAGCCGCGCATCGGGTAAGGGGGCCGGGAAGGTGCCGGACCATCGCCTATACTCGGGCAAGGCTCAAAAAAAGGAAGTGAAATGACCTCGCTCAGACTGTTCATGCTGCCCCTTCTCTGTGCCGGCTTCGCGGGATCTGCCGCGGCCGAGGACGACATCACCGTCAACGGCGTTTCCATGCCCGTCACCGTCCAGCTCGACGAATTCGGAATCCCGACGATCACCGGCGACAGCGAGCGCGACGTGATATTCGCGCAGGGCTATCTGCACGCCGCCGACCGCTTTTTCCAGATGGACGCCGCCCGCCGACAGGCCAGCGGAACGTCCGCCGAGCTCTTCGGCGCTTCGCAACTGGCGAGCGACATCCAGCTGCGGACACTCGGCCTGCGGCGCGCCGCCCTCGCCAGCTGGTCGGCCCTGGATGCGGACACCCAGGCCTGGCTGGGCGCCTACGCCGACGGCGTCAACACCTGGCTGGCCAACAATCCCCTGCCGCCGGAGTACACGGTGCTCGAGATCAGCAAGGCCACGCCCTGGTCGCCCGTGGATTCCCTCGTCATCGGCAAGGCCCTCGCATTCCAGCTGTCCTTCGACCTGGACATCGACCTGACCATTCGCGCGCTGGCCTACCAACAGGCCGGAGCGATCGGCGGATTCGACGGGGCCGCCCTGTTCTCCGAGGACACGCACCGCGTCGCCCCCATGGACGACCGGGTGAGCGTGCCCGGCTTCATCGCGGGCATCGGCGGCATCGGCGGCGCCGCCGTGGAGTCATCGAAGGCGTCTCCGGCGGACTCGACGCAGTCCTTGCCGGAAACCGGACCGGCCGGGCCGGCCCTCGGCAACGTCAACGAGCGCACGGCGCGCCTGGCGGCGCGCTACCGTGACAAGGTCGCAGGCATCCCGGTTCTGGCCGAGAAGCTGGAGGCACGGGAAGGTCGCGGCGGTTCCAATGAATGGGCCGTGTCCGGCAGCCACACCGCCAACGGCGTGCCGCTGGTGGCCAACGACCCGCACCTGTCCCTGAACCTGCCGCCCATCTTCACCGAGGAACAGCTCATCGTCACCGGCGATGACGGCTTCACCGCGAGCGGTGTGGGGCTGCCGGGCGCCCCGGGCATCATCCAGGGCTGCAACGCACATCTGTGCTGGGGCACGACCACCAACCCGCTGGACGTCACCGACACCTACGAGGAAACCCTGGTGCTCAACGGCCTGGGTCTGCCCACGCACACCGTGTTCCAGGGCGCGCTCGAGCCCGTGAAATGGCTGTTCCAGAGCTACTTCGTCAACTCGGTCGGGGACGGCGAGGCTGACAACGTGGCGCGCGCGAACGTGCCCTACGATGGCGGGACCATCACCGTGATCGTACCGCGCCGGAACAACGGGCCCCTGGTGGAAATCGACGGCAGCTTCGGCCTCAGCGTGCAGTACATCGGCTGGGGACCCACCCGTGAACTGGAGTCCTTCCGCCTGATCAATCTGGCCACGAACCGGGAAGAATTCGAGGCAGCCCTGCAGCGCTTCGACGTCGGCTCGCAGAACTTCATCTATGCCGACCGGGAAGGCAACATCGCCTACTACACCACCGGCGAGATGCCCCTGCGCGCGGACCTGCAGAACGACATGACGGCCGATGGCGGGATTCCTCCGTTCCTGATCCGTGACGGGTCCGGTGCGCTGAACCACGAGTGGCTGCCGGCGGAGAATCCGGAGCCCGAGCAGACCTCGTCCTACGCCATCCTGCCCTGGGCGGAAATGCCCCAGTCGGTGAACCCGGAATGGGGCTACCTGGCCAATGCCAACAACGACCCCGTGGGCGTCACCCTGGACAACAACGCCCTGAACCAGGTGCGCCCGGGCGGCGGCCTGTACTACCTCAACGCCGGCTATTCCGAAAACCGCATGGGCCGGATCGACCGCGTGCTCCAGGACCTCGTTGCCCGCGGCGACGTGACCCTGGACGAGATGGCCGAGCTCCAGGCCAACAACCAGTTGCTCGACGCCGAACTGCTGACGCCGCATCTGCTCGAGGCTTTCTCCCGGGCCACCGCGGACGGCGCCTGGGTCGGCATCGCCCAGTTCGCGGCCGATCCGCGGGTCGTGGAGGCCGCACAGCGCCTCGCCGCCTGGGATTTCAGCACCCCCACGGGGCTGGCGGAGGGCTGGGACCCCTTCGATGACCCCACCGCGCTGGCGCCGCCCACCCAGGACGAGATCGACGCCTCCGTGGCCGCCAGCATCTACTCCACCTGGCGCGGCCAGATGATCCAGAACACGGTGGACGCCACGCTGGGCGCCATCGGACTCGGCAGCTTCCTGCCGGGCAGCACCGAGGCCCAGCGCGCCATGGCCCATCTGCTGACGGACTTCGACCAGAACCAGGGCATCGGCGCTTCGGGGATTCCCTTCTTCAACCTGCCCGGGGTGACCCCGCCGACACCGGCGGACGGACGGGACGCGCTCATCCTGGCCAGCCTCCAGGGCGCGTTGGACCTGCTCGCGTCCGACGATTTCGCGCCCGCTTTTGGCGGTTCCACGAACCTCGAGGACTACCGCTGGGGCAAGCTGCACCGCATCGTCTTCGACCACCCCCTCAACGCGGATCCCTTCAACGTGCCCAACGGCGGCGGGCTGACCGACCTGGGCCCCGGTTTGCCCGGTGTCGCCCGCGCCGGCGGACGGGACGCGGTGGATGCATCCAGCCACGGCGCGCGATCCGACGGTCTGAACGAATTCATGTTCGGAGGCGGGCCGGCCCGTCGATTCATCGGCGAAGTGGGCCCGGACGGACCGGTCGGCGAGGAAGTGATCCCCGGCGGGCGCAGCGGCGTGTTCCTGAGCCCGCACTACGCGGACCAGCTGCCCTGGTGGCTGACCAACCAGTACCACCCGCTGACGCTGGGCGCGGACGCCGCGGACATGGGCGAGACCGCCAGCTTCCAGTTCCTCCCGGCTTCACCCTGAGGCGGGCGGGTCGGCCCGGGCCAGCGCCCGGGCCGGCCTGACGGGACGGCGATGTCCGGTCCGTCCTGGCCGGCAACGCCGGTGGGGGACAGCGACTCACCCGACACGTTAGAATAGACGGCTGATGGGGCGGTCTTGCCCCGAGAAATGACACCGGTTACCTTTTCACCACCGATCCAGGAATCCATTCATGAACATTGCGCTCATCATCGAAAACAGCCAGGCGGCCAAGAACGAGATCATCCACAACGCGTTGACGAACGTCGTCGAACCGCTGGGCCATACCGTGCACCACTACGGCATGTACAGCCCCGAAGACGAGGCGCATCTCACCTACCCGATGATCGGTATCCTGGCCGGCATCCTGATCAACTCGAAGGCTGCCGACTTCGTCGTCACGGGTTGCGGCACGGGCATGGGCTCCGGCCTGGCCTGCAACGCCATGCCCGGCGTGTTCTGCGGACTGGTGATCGACCCGACCGACGCCTTCCTGTTCGGCCAGATCAATGACGGCAACGCCATCTCCATGCCGTACGCGAAGGGCTTCGGCTGGGCCGCCGAACTCAATCTCGAGGATTGCTACCGCAAGCTGTTCGAGGTCGAGCGGGGCGTGGGCTATCCCAAGGAGCGCGCGGCCGTCATGGCGAAGAACCGCGGCATCCTGAGCGAACTGAAGGCCGCGTCCTGCCACGACATGCTGACCGTGCTGAAGACCATCGACCAGGACCTGCTCAAGACGGCCATCTCGGGCGAGCGCTTCGGTGAATACTTCTTTGCCAACAGCCAGGACGAGGGCATCTCCGAATATCTCCGGGGCGTGCTGGCGGCCTGATCACCCTGTAGTTCGGTGCAGGCTGTATCGTAGGCGGCTGTTCAAGCTGATCTGGCGGTCACAACAATGCACATCGACGCAAATTTCGACGGCGGCAACATCCGGGTCGTCTCGGCTGAGCGTGCCGACGATATCGTGCTCGAAATCGAGTTGGACGAGGGCGGCCGGCACGGCCAGTGGTTTTTTTTCCGGCTCTGCGGCGCCCGGGACCAGGAGTGCCGGCTCACCCTGCGCAATGCCGGCGAGATGTCCTATGCCAAGGGTTTCGAGGGCTACCAGGCGGTTGCCTCGGTGGACCTCGATCTCTGGACCCGCATCGACACGGCGTTCGACGGGCAGGCCTTGACCCTGCGTCACCGTCCTGAAACCGACTCGACCTGGTTCGCCTATTTCGCGCCGTATTCCACGGACCGCCACCAGCACCTGGTGGCCGAGGCGCTGGGTTCGCCCCTGGTTCGCGGAGACATGCTCTGCACCACGCCCGACGGGCGGCCCCTGGACCTGCTGACGATCGGTGAGCCACGCGAGGGCAGGAAACAGCTCTGGGTCATCGCCCGGCAGCACCCGGGGGAGACCATGGCCGAATGGTGGGCCGAGGGCTTTCTCGACCGCCTGCTGGATCCGGAGGACCCGGTGGCCCGCGCCCTGCTCGACGAAGCGGTCGTTCACCTGGTTCCCAACATGAACCCCGATGGCTCCGCCCGCGGGCACCTGCGCTGCAACGCGCGGGGGGTGAACCTCAATCGCGCCTGGGAGCAGCCGGATGAGGCGGAGTCCCCGGAAGTGTTCTTCACCCGCCGGCGCATGCACGAGACCGGCGTGGACTTTTTCCTCGACGTGCATGGTGACGAGGCGCTCCCGTACGCCTTCATCGCCGGTGGCGAGGGCGTGACGTCCTGGACGGAGGCCCGCAACGAGCAGTTGCTGGGATTCAAGGACCTGCTGGCGACCCTCAGTCCGGATTTCCAGACCACTCACGGCTACGCCATCGACCCGCCCAACACCGCGGACCTGCGCAAGGCCACGAACTACGTCTCCGAGCACTTCGGCTGCCTGGCCATGACCCTGGAAATGCCGTTCAAGGACAACGCCGACCGCCCCCTGCCGGAACTGGGCTGGTCTCCCGGACGCAGCCGGCACCTGGGCGCGGCCTGCCTGGACGCCATCTGGCAGACGGTCAGGCGCCGTTGAGCGTGCCCGGGTTGCGCTACCAGGCGATGCCGTAGTCCTCGCCGTAGTCGCTCGCGGCGCCGTGCATCACCCCCTGCTCGGTGTCGAACAGGATGCCCATCGAGGGGTTGTAGGTCCGCTCGATGACTTCCAGTTCGTAGCCCATCCGCTCGAGTTGCGCCCGCACGACGGGTGACACCTGCTGCGTCAGCACCAGGCGCCCCGGTTCGGCCTCGTGGGCGCCGAAGGAGGCCTGCATCTGGTAGCTGTGGATGTTGTGCGCCTCGGCCGCCTGCTGCACGTTCATGTCGAACTCCACGATGTTGAGGAAGAACTGCAGCAGGTTCTGGTCCTGCAGGTCCCCACCCTGGATGGAGAAGGAGAAGAACGGCTTGCCGTCCCGGAAGGCCATGCTGGGCGTGAGGGTCACGCGGGGGCGCTTGCCGGGAGCCACCACGTTGTAGGGGTTCAGGGCCGGGTCCAGCACGAAGCTCTGCATGCGCTGGCTGAGGCCGATCCCCGTATCCCCCGCCACGAAGGCCGGTATCCATCCGCCGGACGGCGTCACCGAAACGATCCAGCCTTCGGCATCAGCGGCCTGGATGGCGGTGGTGCCGGCGATGAAGTCCTCTTCCAGGCGTTCGATCCGCGCCTGCTGGAACGCGGCCTCGCCTTCGCCTTCCGCCACCGGTGGTACGGGTTTCCAGGCGCGACGCAGGTCCTCGAAGGGGTTCTTCCCTGACTGGAAGGCGTAGGGGTCGCCGGGCAGGAGTTCCGTCAAATTGCGATCCGCCGGGATGAGTTTCCGCCGCTCGGCGGCGTACTCCTTCGACAGTAGCCCCGCCACGGGCTCCTCCGGGGGAAAGTAGGGATCGCCGTAGTAGAAGTCCCGGTCGGCATAGGCCAGGTTCATGGCCTGGTAGAGCGTGTGGATGTAGCGAGCGCTGTTGTACCCCATACCACGGAGATCGAAACCTTCCAGCAGGTTCAGCGCCTGGAGCAGCACCGGACCCTGGGTCCAGGTCGTCAGCTTGTAGACGTCGATGCCCCGGTAGCTCGTCTTGACGGGTTCTTCGGTCTTCACTTCCCAGTTCGCCAGGTCCTCCTGGGTGAAGAGGCCGCCCGCGTCGCGGGTGGCGGCCACCAGCGCCTCGGCGATGTCGCCGCGATAGAAGCGCTCGTAGGCCGCGTAGATGGCCTCTTCGCGGCTCGCCCCGGCCGCGAGGGCCTCGGCCTCCGCTTCCACCAGCTTGCGCAGGGTGTTCAGCAGGTCCGGTTGGCGGAAGATCTCACCGGGCCGCGGCGCCGCGCGCTGTTCGGGACGGTCGGGATCGTAGTGCGGGAGAAACACGTCGATGGAGGACGGCCAGCGTTCGATGACGTCTCTCCGCCGTTCGATGTTCTCGGCCTGGGACGTCTCGATGGGGTAGCCCTCGGCCATCTGCATGGCCGGGGCGAGCACGTCGGCGAGACTCAGACGGCCGTACTCGGCGAGCATGGTCATGAGCCCGCCGGGCGTTCCCGGGGTCACGGCCGCCAGGGGTCCGAACTCGGGCGGGTAGGCCATGCCGCGTTCCCGGAAGAACTCCGGGGTGGCCCCGGTGGGCGCGACGCCGAGCGCGTTGATGCCCAGGACTTCCTGGGTTTCGGGGTTGTAGATCAGCGCCTGCGTTTCCCCGCCCCAGCTCAGGACGTCCCACATGGTGCAGGTCACGGCGAGCATCGCCGCCGCGGCGTCCACTGCATTGCCCCCCTGCTGGAACATCATCGCGCCGGCCGTGGCGCCCTGGGGCTTGCCCGTGATGGCCATCCAGTGTTTGCCCAGCAGCACCGGCCGGGCCGTGTCCTGGCCCAGGGCGGGGTGTGCGGGAAGCAGTGCGAGCAGGGACAGCGAAGCGAGGCGTTGCAGGCGATTCATGGCGCGCTCCAGGCGATCGGCGCACGACTTTATCATGGCGGCCTCGAGTCCCGCCGCTGCCTGTCGCCACGCCGGCGATGGTCTCGGCCATCCACGGGTCATTCCGGGGCCGTCCATGAAATCGACGGGTTATCATGCGCTCCATCGAGCCACCGTGTTCCCGGGAGATCACCATGCACTGTTCCTTGCAAATCCCAGTCGACACCCGTCATGTCTGAGCATCCCTCCATGCCCACACTCCGCGGCCGCTGCCTGTGCGGCTCGGTGACGGTGACTGCCCGGGCCGTTCACGGCCGGATCGAGGCCTGCCACTGCAACATGTGTCGACGCTGGGGCGGGTTGGCCTTCCTGGGTGTGCAATGTGGCTCCGGTGTGCAGTTCACGGGGGAGGAATCCATCACCCGCTACCGGTCCTCCGACTGGGCGGAGCGTGGCTTCTGCAGGCACTGCGGGAGCAACCTGTTCTACCGCTTCATTCCGGCAGACAACTATTCTTTTCCCGCCGGACTGTTCGACGATCTCGGCGACCTCGCGTTCACCGAGGAGATCTTCGTCGACGAGCAACCGGACTACTACGCGTTCGCCCAGGAGACGGAGCGAAAGACCGGGGCCGAAATCATTGCCGAGGCCGAGGCGGCGGGCTTTACATTTGACGATTGAGACCCTCGTGGATGGGCACGGCCTGCCACCACTCTGGCCGGACCACAGTCACGGCCAGACATCGCAACTTCGTGTCGTTGCTAACCGGGTTTGCCGTCCACCCTGGGCCGAATCAGGATGGGCGTGTACACCAGCGCGAAGATGAGAAATCCCGCCATCCACAGCACACCGGAGAGGCTGATGAGGTCGCTGTAGTGCGCCGGTGCGATGGCCGGGCCGAACACACGGGTGGCAGCCGCCAGTGCCACCAGCAGGTAGGAAACAGCCATTACGGGGGCGACCTTCAGTTCGCGTCCCGTATGGCCCAGCGATGCCCGGGACATGACGGCCAGGATCATCATGGCTGCTGCGCCGGCGCCGAGGGCGTGCATCCAGAAGGCCGCCCAGCCAAATCCACCGAGCAGAAACGCCGTCTTGAGCAACAATCCGACCGGTATCCATGCGTAAGCCAGGTGCAGCACCCAGACAATGGGCTCCGCGAACGTCCGGTGTCCGTTCCACCCCGAGAGCCGGGCCGCCTGCGCCAACCCGGCAATCAGGGCGACCGCCCCGGCCCAGGGCGTTGACGGCAGCAGCAGGTCCACTGCCAGGAGCGCGATCATGGAAAGAATGACGAGGCCATCGAGGGCCGGGAAACTGCGCAGCCTGGGCTCGATCCCGCGTCGCCGCAGGGCATTGGCGGTGAAGGCGGGAACGATTCTTCCCCCGATCACCGTGACCAGGAGCAGCACGAGGTTCAGTGCGAAGGCCAGCGCGGCGCCGGCAAGGCCCGGGTCGCTGCGAACCAGGCCGATCATGAAGACGACATCGGCCGCCCAGAGCGCGAACAGCACGAACAGAAGTCGGGTATTGCCATTGCGTGACCGGAGCAGCGCGGGCGCGACCAGGGCCGCCAGTGCGGGAAGAAACGCGAGTTCGACGATGGCAAGAATCCACAGCGGCGCCCACCCCGCCAGCAGAAAGCCGACCCGGCCGAAGAGCCAGAGCAGGGTCAACAGGACGAGTGGCCAGCCTCCGAAGCCCTTCGAACCTGTCCAACTGGGTACGGCCGTCAACATGAAGCCGGCAATTGCCGCCGCGACGAATCCGAACAACATTTCATGGCCATGCCACTGGGATGGCGGCAGGGCGCCCGTCCATATCAGGCCGCCCCGGTAGAGAATCAGCCAACTGGCCAGGCCAAACACGGCGAACCAGCCGGCCAGCAGGAAGAACGGACGGAACCCATAGGAAAAAAGCACGATGCCTTGCCTCGAAGGCGATTCGGCATGATCCATTGCGACACCCATGTTTCTCTCGACGGTATCCGGTGTTTCCGGTTGAGATCGAGAGCAGTACCTGAACGTGTGGATTCTACAAAGCCCGTGTCATTGCCCAATTGACCTGCGTCAAGTAGTGGCAGGAGCGATTGTTCTAGATTCACCGGACAAGAATCCTGGTTTCGGGAATTCCGGAGGAGCACACTCATGTCGACAACCCGGCGGTTGTGGTTGGGGCTCATCGCCCTTTTGGTTGGTTCATTTGGCGTTCTGCTGTGGATGGGCGGGGATATTCACCGCCAGGCGCCTCCGGTTCCGGAGCGCGTCGCCAGCAGCACGGGTGACACGATCTATACGCGGGAAGACATCGAGTTCGGGCGCCAGGTATGGCAGTCCATCGGGGGCATGCAGTTGGGTTCCATCTGGGGCCACGGCGCCTTGATCGCACCGGACTGGTCCGCGGACTGGTTGCACCGCGAACTGGTCGAACGACTCGACATCGAAGCCCGGCGGACGGGTCTGGGAAGCTACTCGGACCTCGATGAAGCACAACAGGCGGCCTTGCAGTCGCAGATTCGGGCCGACTACCGCGACAACACATGGAACCCGGAGACCGGGACCATCACGGTCACCGAGGAGCGTGCTGAGGCGATCGAACGGGTCGCGGCACATTACGTCAGCCTGTTCGGCAACGACCCGGACATGACGGCGTTGCGAGAGTCCTACGCGATGCGCGAGGGGACCATCGAGGACGAGGCGCGGCGTGAGGCGGTGACCGCCTTCTTCTGGTGGACGGCATGGGCCACGACGGCGGAGCGACCGGACAGCGACATCAGCTACACGCAGAACTGGCCGCATGAGCCCCTGGTCGGCAATTCGCCGACCCCCGCCAGTTTCATGTGGACCATGTTCAGCATCGTGTTCATGCTCGGTGGTATCGGCCTGCTGGGCTGGCACTACGCGGTCTACCATGGCCGGGCTCCGGAACCGCAGCCCCCGGTCAACGACCCGCTGGAGGAACTGGTGGTGACCCCGTCGATGCGGGCCACCGCCAAGTACTTCTGGGTCGTGGTCGCCCTGTTCCTGGTGCAGATCCTCCTGGGCGCCATCACGGCGCACTACCAGGTCGAAGGCCAGGAGGCCTACGGCTTTGCGCTGTCCGAAGTGCTGCCCTATTCATTGACCCGCAGCTGGCATACGCAGCTCGCCGTGCTGTGGATCGCGACGGCCTGGCTGGGCACGGGCCTGTTCATCGCCCCGGCGGTGTCCGGGCATGAACCCCGGTTCCAGCGACTGGGCGTCAACTTCCTGTTCGTCTGCCTCCTGGTGATCGTGGTCGGGGCGTTTGCCGGACAGTGGCTGGCCGTGATGAACAAGCTGGGCCTCGAGTACAACTTCCTGTTTGGTCACCAGGGTTGGGAGTACACCGACATCGGGCGCTTCTGGCAGGCCTTCCTGTTCATCGGCCTGATGCTCTGGCTGGTGCTGGTGGGTCGGGGCTTGTGGCCGGCCCTGAAGCGGCGGGACGAGACTTCGTCCATCGTCGCGCTGTTGTTTCTTTCCACCATCGCGATCGGCCTGTTCTATGGCGCCGGCCTGTTGTGGCGCGAGAACTCTCACATCGCGATGGTCGAGTACTGGCGCTGGTGGGTCGTGCACCTGTGGGTGGAGGGCTTCTTCGAGGTGTTCGCGACGGCGGTGATCAGTTTCCTGTTCGTGAAACTGGGGCTGGTGCGGGCCAAATTCGCAACGATCAATGTCCTGTTTGCGACCATGGTGTTCATGGCAGGCGGCGTGCTGGGTGTGTTCCATCACCTGTACTTCGCCGGTACGACCACGGCGGTGCTCGCCCTGGGCGCCAGTTTTTCGGCGCTCGAAGTCGTGCCGCTGGCGTTGATCGGCCTGGAAGCCTACGACACCTGGAGCAAGCAGCGGGCCACCCCCTGGATGCCTCGCTACCGATGGCCGATCATGTTCTTTGTCGCCGTCAGTTTCTGGAATCTCGTGGGTGCCGGCCTGTTCGGCTTCCTGATCAACACGCCGATCGCGCTGTACTACATGCAAGGACTGAACCTCACGCCCCTGCACGGTCATACCGCCCTGTTTGGTGTGTACGGAATGCTGGGAATCGGGCTGATGCTGTTTTGCCTGCGTGGTCTCAGGCCACAGGCGACCTGGAGCGAAAGCTGGTTGCGGGGATCGTTCTGGAGTCTCAATGTGGGCCTGGCGCTGATGGCCGTTCTCACCTTGCTGCCGATGGGGGTGCTGCAGCTCCAGGCCGCGCTGGAAGAGGGTTACTGGTATGCCCGATCCGCCGAGTTCATGGGCCAGCCGCTGATCGAACTCCTGGTCTGGATGCGCGTACCTGGCGACACGATCTTCTCGATCGGTGCACTGATGCTGTCGGTGTTCGTGGCGGGCCTGTGGTTCGCCCGGCGGCGCGAGGCCCGGCAAGAGGTGGCCGCGGCCGAAGCCTGATCCCTCGTGATCATGGCGCCCATCATGGGCACATGGCTGGAACGGCGCTGCTGATGCAGCGCCGTTCACGTACCGGGAGACGCTGAACCATGGCGGAGTTCTATCTCCAGATTCGCTGGGTTCATGTCGCCGCGGTGTTCGCCAGCGGCGCCTTGTTCCTGCTGCGTGGCCTGCTCGTCCTGGCCGGCAGGAAACAGTGGGCCCTGGCGGTGCCCGTGCGCTATCTCAGTTACACCATCGACACGATTCTGCTGACAGCGGCGCTGATGCTCATGACGCTGCTGCACCAGTACCCGTTCGTGCACGGCTGGCTGACGGTCAAGGTACTGGCGCTCGTGGCTTACATCCTGCTTGGCAGCATCGCCCTGAGACGAGGCAAAAGCGCAAGAACGCGCAGGCTGGCCTTCGGGGCAGCACTCCTGGTCTACCTGTTCATCCTCGGCGTCGCACGTGCGCATCATCCAGCAGGTTGGCTGTCGACGGTTTTCGCCTGATTCCCGAAACCATCAGCATCCCGTGTGGGACTCCGGGCGATGGAACACGGAGGGCCAATGGTGGGGGCCGTTCAAAGAACCCGGCTGAACTGTTCCTGGCGCGTCGCGCCGACATGGGCATCGAAGGCCTGGACCAGCGCCCGGCTGACCAGGCGGCCCTGGTCGGTGATGCTCAACCTTCCCGGCCCGCACTCGGTGAGGCCTTCATCGCTGAAGCGGCGCCAGGCCTCCAGGGCTTCCCTGAAGTAGTCGTCAAAGGCGATGTTCCACCGGGTCTCGACGGCGCCGGTGTCGAGTTCCAGGTCGCACAGCAGTCGCATGATCACGTCCCGCCGGACCTCGTCATCGGGGTCGAGCCGGTAGCCCCGGGAGATCGGGAGCCGTCCCGCATCGAGTAGGGCCTTCCAGGGTTCGACGCGCTTTTCATTCTGCAGATACAGACGGCCAAGGTCGCTGATGGCGCTGACGCCGAAACCGACCAGGTCGGTGTCACCGTGCAGGGTGTAACCCTGGAAATTCCGGTGCAGCTGGCCTGACCGCTGGGCCTGCGCCATGGCGTCGTCCTCCAGCGCGAAGTGGTCCATGCCGATGAAGCGATAACCGCTGTCCTGCAGCAGGGTTCCGGCGCGGGAGATCATGCGCACTTTTTCTGCAGGTGAGGGCAGTGTGGATTCGTCGATCTGCCGCTGTACCTTGAAGCGTCCGGGCAGGTGGGCGTAGCTGTACATGGAGATCCGGTCCGGCCTCAGCGGCAGCAACCGATCCAGGCTGTGCATCAGGGTCGACTCGCTCTGCAGGGGCAGGCCGCAGATCAGGTCCACGTTGATCGAGTGAAAGCCGGCCTCCCGAGACCAGGCGACCGTGTCGCGAATCATCTCGAAGGGTTGCACGCGGTTCACGGCTTTCTGCACCAGTGGGTTGAGGTCCTGGACGCCCAGGCTGACCCGGTTGAACCCAAGGCCGCGGATTGTCATCAGGCGTTCGCGGTCCACCGTGCGCGGGTCGATCTCGATGGCGTAATCGCCTCCGTCATCGGTTCGCAGGCTGAAGTGGCGTCCCAGCGAGCCCATTACGCGGGCCAGCTGGCTGTCATCGAAGAAGGTCGGTGTGCCTCCGCCAAAGTGCAGCTGCTCGACCGTTCGTGCCGGGTCGATGCCTTCCGCGCGCAGGCTGATCTCCCGCTCCAGATCATCGAGATAGGCCGCACCTCGGGCCTTGTTGGCCGTGATGATGCGGTTGCAGGCGCAATAGAAGCAGACGGTGTCGCAGAACGGTACGTGGGTGTACAGCGACAAGGGGCGTCGGTTCGCGTTCCCGGCGTCGATCGCCGCCGCGATGTCATTCGCGCTGATCGAGTCCCTGAAGTTCGGCGCCGTGGGGTAGGACGTGTAGCGAGGTCCGGGGCCACCGTATCGACGAATGATCGATTCGTTCCAATCCAGCACGTGTGCGGTCCTTTTCTTGGGTCTGCTCATTGTCCATCGGGACGGCGATGCCCCGAATTGACAATGGTCAAGGCGGTACAGACACGCATGGGGCCCAATCGGTCCAGGCCGAGTGCAAGCGGGCGAAATGTCATGAAACGGATCGGATGGGTCCTGGCCATTCTGGGTGCAGGCATGGGCGAGGTCATGGCTGCGCCCGCCGACGGGAACGAAGACATCTTCGAATTCGATCCGGTCGTCGTGACCGGGCACAAGTACCCCCTGCACCAGTCTGAAGTCGCCGGCCAGATCGGCGTGATCGACCAGGAGGACATCGAGAAACACCTGGTCGAAAACCTCGACCAGCTCTTTCGGTACGAGCCCAGCGCAGGCACGCAGGCCGGCGACACCCGATTTGGTGTCAGTGGTGTGAGCATTCGCGGCGTTGGGGGCAACCGGGTCGCCATCGAAGTCGACGGGGTACCCATCCGCAACGGCTTTGCGATCGGCAGTTACTCGAATGCGGGCAGGGCGCTGGTGGAAACCGACCGCATCAAGCGCGTGGAGCTCTATTACGGTCCCGCTTCTGTCCTGTATGGGTCCGACGCCCTGGGCGGAATTCTTTCCTTCTCGACCTGGGACCCCGGGGACCGGGTTCGATCAGCCGATGACACGACATGGTTCGGCGCACGTGCCGGCTACCAGTCCGCCGACCGGAGCACGGTCGGCAATGCCGGCGCAGCCTGGAGCGACGGCGAACATGGCGCGCTGGTGTCCGCGACGCTTCGTCATGGACACGAAACCGAAAGTGCCGCGGTCGGCCGGGAGCAGCTCGACCCACAGACCTGGCGTGGGCTGGATTTCGCGGCCCGCTATACCTTCGATAGCCCGTACGGGCACGCCGTTCGCCTGGGTATCGAGCACTTCGAACGCGAGGTCGACACCGAGGTTGCCTCCCGGTTGGGATATGGGCGTCTCGCACAGGTCACTGCATTGAGTGGCGATGACGACGACCAGAGCACCCGCGCATTGTTGGATGTGGATTTCAGTACGGAATGGCTCGACACGGCCGTGGCCCGAACATTCCTGGACGCCAGCCGGACCCGCCAGCACACCAGGGAAGAACGTGGTCGGCTCGAGCCGCCGCTCTACCTGGAGCGCAGTTTCGAGTTGGATAGTGATCTCTGGGGTATCGAACTCAACGGGTTTCGTTCGTTCCGGGTCGGCACGAGTGAGCACCGATTGGGGCTGGGGCTGGAGTTCCTATCCACGCACATCGAAGAACTGCGTGACGGCTTCCAGCAGGACCTGGAGAGTGGCGACATCACCAGGGTCATCCTGGGCGAAGTTCTGCCGACACGGGATTTCCCCAACTCCTCGACGCGGGAGTTCAGCCTGTTTCTCGAAGATGTCATCTCATTTGACGAAGGGACCTGGACGCTCTCACCAGCCCTGAGATTCGAACGATATGCGCTGCGGTCGCATCCCGATGAACTGTACCTGGAGTCCTTTCCCGACCAGGCCACTGTCAATCTCGACGAGAGCAGCCTGACTCCGCGACTCTCAGCTCGCTATGCCTTCAACACGGACTGGAGCGCTTACGGGCAGGTTTCGCGCGGGTTTCGGGCTCCGCCGGTCGAGGATGTGAACATTGGGTTCGAGCTTCCGTTGCTGCGGTACCGCGCCATTCCCAACCCGGACCTGGTGTCCGAGACGTCGGTCAGCTACGAATTCGGTGTGCGGCGCCACGTTGCCGATGGACGCCTGGCGCTCACCTGGTTCGACACCCGCTTCGACGACTTGATCGAGTCCCGTGCGTTCAAGGGATTCGATCCGGCCTCCGGATACCTGGAGTTCCAGTCGAGAAACATCGGAAAGGCGCGCATCTACGGCATCGACGTTCGCTGGGACCAGGGCCTGGAAGCCTGGAGTCCTGCACTCGATGGCTGGACCCTGCGCACCGCCGCGCTGTGGTCGCGAGGTGAAAACCAGACCGACGACCAGCCGCTGAACAGCGTTTTGCCCCCGCAGCTCATCGCCGGGCTCAAGTGGCGATCGGGCAGTGGCGACTTCGATGCCGAACTGATCACGACCTGGACGGATGCCGTGGAGCGGGTCGACCTCAGCGCGGGGCCGCGGTTCCTGCCGTCCTCGGCGACGGAGGTGGACTTCGTGGCCGGTTGGCGGCTATCACCAGCGGTTTCCCTGCGGTTCGGCCTGTTCAATGTCCTCGATGAAACCTGGTGGCGCTGGTCGGACGTGCAGAACCTCGAGGCGGACGACCCGGTCATTCCCCTGCTCGCGCAGCCTGGCAGAAACTTCAGTGTTTCACTTCGGTTCGAGGGGTGATCCGGCGTCTTGACGCGGGTCAAGGCGACACTTTGGTGGCAGGAATAGCCTGAAGTTGAACAGCTGCGCGGTAGGCGCGAGCCGTCACGAGTGCGGAGATGAGGGACACCATGAAAGGAAGATCCTGCAAATACCAAGTACCGGCCGTATTGGCCGCCAGTTTGATGGCCGTCGTGTCTTGGGCGGCCGACAATCCGACCGCGACGCACCAGGCGGAAGTCGCCAGTGCCGGAGCGCCGAGCCTGGAGGAGCGGGTCGAGCGCGGCAAGGCCCTCTACGGCACCCACTGTGCTGCCTGCCACCAGGCCAACGGACAGGGGCTCGCGGGGGCGTTTCCTCCCCTGGCCGCGTCCGATTATTTCGCCGGCGATGAACTGGCGATCGTGCGTGCCGTGGTCAATGGCCTGTCCGGTCCAATCACGGTCAACGGCGTGTCCTACAACACAGTCATGCCGCCGCTCGGTTACCTGTCCGACGAGGAGGTGGCGGACATCGCCACCTACGTGCTGAACTCATGGGGCAACGCGGGCGAAGTGATCGAGCCCGCGCAGGTCGCCGCGGCCCGCGGGGGTGACGTCGTGACCGAGGCCGCCACGCACCCCGGCGAAGGCGAGAACCTGGTGGCCTACAAGGGCGCTCCCAGCGCCATCAGCAGTGACGCCGCCGTGGGCTACATCGATTCGGATGGCCCGAAGATCACGCAGGAGGAATTCAATCATTCCAAGAAGCTGTTCTTCGAGCGCTGCGCCGGCTGCCATGGCGTGCTCCGCAAGGGCGCGACCGGCAAACCGCTGACGACGGACATCACGCGCGAAAAAGGCACCGAGTACCTCAAAGCGCTGATTACCTACGGCTCACCCGCCGGCATGCCCAACTGGGGGACATCCGGAGATTTCACCGCTGAGGAAATCGACGCCATGGCGCGATTCCTGCAACACGAGCCGCCGGCTCCACCGGAGTGGGGGCTGAAGGAAATGCAGGACAGCTGGAGCGTGCTCGTTCCGCCCGAGCAGCGTCCCGCCAGGCCCCAACATGAGCGAAACATCGACAATTTCTTCTCCGTAACCCTGCGGGATGCCGGAAAAGTGGCGATCATCGATGGCGACACCTACGAGATCGTCAACATCATCGAAACCGGGTACGCCGTGCATATCTCCCGCCTTTCCGCTTCGGGGCGCTACGTCTTCACCATCGGTCGTGATGCCAAGGTGGACATGATCGACCTGTGGATGAACCCGCCGCAACGTGTTGCGGAGATAAAGGTCGGCCTGGAGGCGCGTTCGGTGGAGACATCCAAGTACCACGGCTATGAAGACCGCCTGGCCATTGCCGGCGCGTACTGGCCGCCGCAGTACGTGATCATGGATGGTGACACACTCGAGCCCCTGAAGATCGTGTCCACGCGCGGCATGACCGTGGACACCCAGGAGTACCATCCGGAACCCCGAGTCGCGGCCATCGTCGCCTCCCACGAACACCCGGAATTCATCGTCAACGTCAAGGAGACCGGCAAGGTCCTGCTTGTCAACTACGAGGACATCGACAACCTCAACGTGACGACCATCGGCACTTCCCGCTATCTGCACGATGGGGGCTGGGACGCCAGCAAACGGTATTTCCTCACGGCGGCCAACCAGTCCGACAAGATCGTCATCATCGATTCGAAAGAGCGCAAGCTCGTCGGAATGCCGGATGTGTTCAAGGTGCCGCATCCCGGCCGGGGCGCGAATCTTCGCGATCCGGAGTTCGGGCCGGTGTGGGTGACCAGCGCACTTGGTGACGACAGCATCACCTTCCTGGGAACGGATCCGGAGCACCACCCCGACAGCGCGTGGAAGACGGTCCGTGTCCTGAAGGGCCAGGGAGGCGGCTCCCTGTTCGTGAAGTCACACCCCAATTCTTCCAACCTCTGGGTAGACTCTCCCCTCAACCCCGACGAGGGCATTTCCCAGTCCGTGGCCGTGTTCGATATCGAGAACCTCGATGCGGGCTACGAGGTGCTGCCCATTGCCGAATGGGCGGAACTCGGCGAGGGGCCGAAACGGGTCGTCCAGCCCGAGTTCAACCGGGCGGGCACGGAGGTCTGGTTCTCGGTTTGGAGCGGGCAGGACCAGGAGTCCGCCATCGTCGTTGTGGATGACCGGACCCGTAAGCTCAAACACGTGATCAAAGGCGACGCCGTCATCACGCCGACGGGCAAGTTCAACGTCTACAACACCATCAACGACGTGTACTGACCATGGCCCAGGGGCGGCACATGACCCTCCTGGCCAGTCTCATCCTGGCTGGCGCCGGCTCACCGGCGCTGGCCGGTGAGTCCCTCGGGAACGCCACCGGCATCGATGGCCTTTACGCCCAGTTTCGGTGGCGAGCGGAGCATGTCGACCAGGATGATTTCAGGAAGGACGCCTTTGCGGCGCCCCTGCGTGCGCGTGTCGGGTATGCCAGCCCTTCGTGGCACGGTTGGTCACTGGCCGCCGAATACGACCACGTTTTCGACCTGGGCCTGGATCACTATGACGAAGGCGGCGGCAACACGCCGGACCGGGGGCAGTATCCGGTCATTGCCGACCCGTCGGGCGGTGACCTCAACCAGGCCTGGTTGCAGTGGGCGTCACAGAGCGGCCTGCGCATCAAGGCCGGACGCCAGCGAATCATCTACGACAACGCCCGGTTCATCGGCAACGTGGGGTGGCGCCAGAACGAGCAAACCTACGACGGTGTCGCACTGGAGTACGAGGGCTCCAACGGCTTCGAACTGAAGGCGGCCTGGCTGGGAGAAGTGCACCGCATTTTCGGTGATGACGTCCCGGCCGGTGAGAATGATCTCGACAGCTGGATCGGCAATCTTGGATACACCTTCGCCGGCAAGGGCAAGCTGGTCGGCTATGCCTACGCCATCGACAACCGGGACGTCGCCGCGTTCTCCACGACGACTTTCGGCGTGCGTTGGTTGGGGGACGCGATGGCCCTGGGCGAGCACGCACGGCTCGGCTACACGCTGGAGTACGCGCACCAGGAAGATTCCGCCAACGCCCCGGTCAGCTTCAACGCTGACTATTTTCGCGTCGACCTGTCACTGGCCCTGGAGGTTCCGACCTTCGTTGCAGGCTATGAATCATTGGGTGGCGACAAATCCCGCAGCGGCGCCGCATTTCGCACGCCGCTTGCTACCCTGCATGCCTTCAATGGCTGGGCCGACAAGTTCCTGACGACTCCCGACGCGGGCCTGAACGACCTTTTCGCCGGCGTGAAACTGCCCGTGGGCGGATGGACACTGAATGCGACCGGCCACCTGTTCGAAGCGCAGTCAGGGGGGAGTGACCTGGGGTCGGAGTTCGACGCGTCCCTGTCCAGACCGATCGCAGAAGACTTCGACGTCCTGTTCAAGGTCGCATTCTATGATGGAGACGATCCTGCCTATGCGGACACGACCAAGTGGTGGGTCCAGCTGAGCGCAGATTTCTGAGCTGCCGGTTCAGCTGTCCCAGGCCAGTTGGCGCAGGCGCTCGAGGCGGGTCAGTTTCAGGACGTCACCCTCGACGGTCAGCAGTTGCTGTTTGGTCAGTTTTGCGAACACGCGGGAAAGCGTTTCGGGCTGCACGGAGAGCCGGGCGGCGATCATCTTCTTGCTGAAGGGCAGGGTGATCTCATCCGGTTCCCCTTCGTTCGGGACAAGGCTGAGCAGGAACCCGATGACCCGAAGCGTTGCGTTCTGGAATGCCAGAGACTCGATGTCCGCAAGTCGCGCACGCAGCTTGAGGCTCATGGACCCCATGAGGCGCAGGCCGGTTTCGGGTGACTCGGCCAGGATATCGAGAAAGATCCGGGCATTCAGCGCAATGATCCAGCTGTCGGTCAGGGTTGCGCAATTGGCCGGATAACCCTGGCCCTTCATGAACATGGCGGCCTCCGCAAAGGCCTGCCCTGGCTGCATCAACTCGATGACCTTCTCCTGGCCGTTGGGAGAGACCCGAAAGATCTTCACCTGGCCCGATTCGACCATGAAGAAGCGATTCGCGGGGTCCCCCATGTTGAACAGGGTTTCATTGGCGGCCAGTTCGAGTCGTTCCGAACCTCGTACCAGTCGATCGAGTTGCTCCGCGCTCAGCGCGGACAACAGGGGATGATCAGGCGGGGATTCGAGGGGGTGACGATGCATGGGCGGTGAGCTTAGCGGCCTGAACCGGGCTCGGCAACGTTGAACGCGGCGAGCCCGTTTTATCGCCAGCGACCTGGCAGGCGAAGCCGTGTGGCGCTCCGGCCATTCTCGATTTCGGTCGTTCCGCGATCACGGCATAATGTGGCGGCATCCGGTTGGTTTCTTCATCTTTACGGGAATAGGCGGATTCTCATCCTGCCGCCAGGAGCGGTGACTGTCGTCCGGGTGCGACCCTTCTCGAGCGCATGACAATGAAACCCCAGTTCTGGAAACCCGCATGACCACCCCCACCGCCGTCCCGACGGAACGCGATCGCCGTCGCTGGGCGCAGTACCTGGTGGACGAGCGGTCCGAGGCGCGCGTGTACCGGACACTGGCGGGGCGGCGTTCGGGCGAGGAACGGGAGATCCTGCTCGCTCTCGCCGAAGCCGAGGGCCGCCACGAGGCGCACTGGCTGGGTTTGCTGGGAGAAGAGCCGAAGCGCTTGCCGTCGCCGAGCCTGGAAACCCGCGTCCTGGGCTGGATGGCGAAGAGCTTCGGCTCGATTTTCGTGCTCGCGCTGGCCCAGAACGCCGAGGAGCGCTCGGCGTATGACACCGAGCCCTACGCGACGGCGGCGATGGCCGCGGACGAGAAGATTCACGGCGAGGTCGTCCGTGGACTGGCCGCACGTGGCCGCCGGCGGATGTCGGGCACGCTGCGCGCCGCCGTGTTCGGCGCGAACGACGGGCTGGTTTCGAATGTCGCCCTGGTGATGGGCATCGGGGCGACGGGTGTCGATGCGAACATCGTCCTGTTCAGCGGCATCGCCGGCCTGCTGGCGGGGGCGCTGTCGATGGCCGCCGGAGAGTTCGTCTCGGTTCGCTCCCAGCGGGAACTGCTCGCCGCCACCGAACCGAACAACCATGCCGACGATGCCTTGCCCGATCTCGACCTCGACGCCAACGAACTCGCGCTCGTTTACCGCACGCGCGGCATGCCCGCCGACGAAGCCCTGTCACAGGCCCGGCGCGTCCTGGAGCAGGCGCATGCCTCCGACCGCAGCGTCCCCTACCAGCGTGAACCGGAACCGCGACAGGACCACGAGCTGGTCGGGAGCGCCTGGGGCGCGGCGATTTCGAGTTTCCTGTTCTTCGCATCGGGAGCGGTCATTCCGGTGCTGCCCTGGGCCTTCGGGCTCGAAGGCATCCCGGCCGTCGCCACCGCCCTCGTGCTGGTCGGCGCCGCCCTGATGTCGACCGGCGCCATGGTCGGCCTGCTGTCGGGGGCGCCGCCCATCCCGCGGGGCATCCGGCAATTGCTCATCGGCTATGGCGCCGCCGCCGTCACCTACCTGCTGGGCCTGGCCTTCGGCGTGACCCTGGCCTGACCGCCAGTGACCCTTCGGCCGTCGTTTCCCGCTTTTTCCCACTCACAGCGAATCACCCGGCACCGGGTCTGAAAGAGGAAACCGCTTGTTTCACTTCCTGCGTTCGAATTTCCGCTGGATTGCCGGCGGCTTCCTGCTGACCTACTGCTCGGCGCTGGGCCAGACCTTCTTCATCGCCGCCTCGGTGGGAGAGTGGCGCCAGACTTTCGGTCTCAGCCACGGGGAGTTCGGGCGCCTGTACATGTTCGCGACCCTGGCCAGCGCGGCCTGCCTGCCGTTCCTCGGGCGGATCGTGGACGTGGTGCCGGAGCGTCGCTGCATCGCGCTGACCATGCCGGTCCTGGCTGCCGCCGCCCTGCTGGCGGCCTATGCGCCGAACGTGGCGATGCTGGCCGTGGCCCTGTTCCTGCTGCGCCTGTTCGGCCAGGGCATGATGACGCACATCGCGCTGACGGCGACCGGGCGCTGGTTTTCCCTGCAGCGCGGCCGCGCCGTGTCGCTGGTCGTGCTGGGCCACCAGGGTTCGGAGGCCACCCTCCCGCTGGTTTTCGCCAGCCTGGCCCTGGCGTACGGTTACGGCGCGGGCTGGGTGGCCGCGGCGGCGGCCCTGCTGTGCATTGGGCTTCCGCTGGCCCTGTGGGCCTACAAGGTCCCGAGGACGCCGCGCCCGCAGGAGGCCGATGCCCTGGCCCGGCTGCCTTCCACCCGGCAGTGGACCCGTGCCGAGGTGGTGCGTGACCCGCTGTTCTGGATCCTGCTGACCGGCGTACTCGCGCCGCCTTTCATCGGTACGACCGTGTTCTACCACCAGGACTACCTGGGCCAGGCCGGGGGCTGGCCACCGCGCCTGTTCGCGATGTCGCTGTCGGTCCTGGCGGTCACCACGGTGTCCTGCGCCCTGCTGTGCGGATGGATGGTGGACCGTTACACGGCACGACGGGTGCTGCCCTTCTTCCTGCTGCCCCTGGCGGGGGCCTGTTTTACTTTCGGTCTGTCCGGTTCGCCGGAGTGGCTGTTCCCGGCCATGATCCTGCTGGGCATCAGCTACGGCTTCTCCACCACCCTGTTCGGTGCGCTCTGGCCGGAGATCTACGGCGCGGCCAACCTGGGGGCGATCCGTTCGGTCATCGTCTCCGCCATCGTGTTCGCCACGGCCGCCGGTCCCGGGCTGACGGGTACCCTGATCGACCAGGGCATCCCCTTGTCCCGGCAGATGACCGCCCTGGGTGTGTACTGCTTCCTGGTGGTCGGTGTCATGGCGCTGGTGTCGCGGCGCCTGGCGTCGCGGGCCCTGGTCGACGCCCATCCGGGCCTGTAAACAACGCCTGGCCGCTTGCCGCCGTCGGGGTTTCGGTTCGTGTTGAGCGGGCCTGGCGCCGCCGCTTCGCCACGCCGGCGTATCGAAATCGCGGGGAACGGACTAGGCTAGGGTCTCAAGCACCGCATCGACCGGAGGAATTCCATGCGCATCGTTCGAACCCCATTCCTGGCGGCAGCCCTGTTGGCCTTCGCGCCCCCGCTGTTCGCCAAGGAGGTCGAGGACTATTCCGAGACCATCGACAAGTTCAAGGGCAGCAACACGGTCGCTCCCTATTTCGACGAGGCCTACGGGTACGCATTGTTTCCCACCGTCGGCAAGGGCGGCGTGGGCATCGGCGGCGCCCATGGCAAGGGCCAGGTGTACCAGGGCGGGTCGGTGACCGGTTTCACCACCGTCAACCAGCTCAGCGTGGGCCTCCAGTTGGGTGGCCAGTCCTACAGCCAGGTGATCTTCTTCGAGGACAAGCGCGCCTACGAGGACTTCACCGAGGGCAACTTCGAGTTCGATGCCCAGGCCTCGGCCGTGGCCATCACGGCGAGCGCCCAGGCCAGCGCCGGCACCACCGGCAGTGGCGCCAGCGCCGGCGCCGGCGGGACGTCCGGCGAGCAGGCGCGAACGGACTGGTACAAGGGCATGAAGGTGTTCACCATCGCCAAGGGCGGCTTGATGTACCAGGCGGCCATTGCCGGGCAGAAGTTCAAGTTCGAAGCCCTGGAGTAGGGGGGAGCAACAGGCGCCACGCTTTCCACACATCCCAGGCGGTGAAGCCGGCCACGACCAGCAAGGCGATTTTCAGCGTCCGTTCGATGAACAGCTCGGCCCGGCCCAGGACCTGCAGCGCGGAGTCGGCCGGCAGTTCCCGGACCACCACGAGGTCGCCCGCGATGCAGATCGCAATGGCGGCGACGATCACGCCCAGTCCGGTCGCGATCTCGGCCCACAGGGTGGGGCGCTGCCAGACCCCGCGCATCAGCACCCACAGGTGCAGCGCAAAGGCGAGGCCGAAGACGATGTTCAGCGGCCAGAACCAGCCATCCCAGGCCGGTCCGGCCTGCAGGGGGAATGCCGGAATCGAATCCGGCAGCCAGCGCGACAGCACCAGAACGTCGTTCCACCACAACAGGAACACGCCCTCGCTGAACAGGTTGGTGAGCACGTCACCGCGCCGGATGGGCGCCACGCTGGCGGCCGGCAGGCGTTCGGCGCGCCATTGGTCGAGGTGGTTCGGGCGTTCGCCCGAAAACTCGATGGCGATGTACACGCCGGTGACGACGGCGAAGGCCCAGAACTGGCCGTTGATGAACAGACCCAGCAAGTCGAAGGCGCCGATGCGCCAGCCCGTCGACAGCCCCACCACCAGGCCCGCCACCACCTGGATGGCCAGCACCAGCACCGCCACCTGTTTCACGGTCTGCCACCAGGAAGGGTAGAGCGTGGGGCCGATGAGGTAGCGCAGCGGGTGGTAGTCCCGGGCCACTTTCAGCGGGTGGCCAAAGCGCTCCAGCACCGCCTTTTCGTCGGCCTCGGTAACCGGGCCGGGCCGGGATTCCGCGAG
Organism: Gammaproteobacteria bacterium; assembly: GCA_030426265.1. GTDB lineage: Bacteria > Pseudomonadota > Gammaproteobacteria > Xanthomonadales > SZUA-36 > Marinihelvus. Next base: position 131,083 of record JAUHYP010000001.1, read on the forward strand.
GCCTTCCAGTTCGCCCTCGATCGCCTCGCGCAGTTCCGTCGTCACTTCCACGCGTTTGTCTTCGGGCAGGTACTGCCCGACCTGGTCCAGGTACCGGCTGACCCATTCCATCACTTATCACTCCCGTTCAGCGCTTCCAGGCTGGCGCTCAGCTCGCGCCAGTCCTTCAGCAGTTGTTCGTACGTGGCCTTGCCGAGGTCCGACAGGCGGTAGAACCGCTTCCTGCGCTTGTCCTCTTCGCGCCACTCGCTCACCAACAGCCCCTGCTGCTCCAGCCGGCGCACCAGCGGATACAGCGTGCCTTCCTCCACCTCCAGCCCCTTGTCCGCCAGCGCCTTGCGCAGGGAATAGCCGTAGTGCTCCTCCCGCAGCTGGGCCAGGACGCCGAGCACGATGGCGCCCCGGCGCATTTCGGAATGAAGCTTTTCGGCGGCATCGTTGGTCATGGTCAGTGCTGGGTGCTACATGGTGTGTAATACAAACTATGTGACACACAGTAATAATGCAAGCGCAACGGCAGGCACAGCGCCCGGGGCACGAAAGGGGGCGTTCCGCCAGGAGTTCGGGTGCGGGGCGGCGGCGTCCGGCCCGCGGGCCGGTGTCAGGGCCTGCGGACCAGGGTCCAGGCCACCACGGCCAGGCCGCATCCCGCAGCCAGGGAGGCGACGAGATCGACAGGACCCTCGACCAGCAACGCCCAGATCAGCCCGGCGAGGCTGAGGATGCCCAGCAGCAAGGGGGCGCCGAAGACGCGCCACAGGGAGCGGCGAGCGTTCATGAGGGTCCCGGTTCCGAGGCCCCGCGGTCCGCCGGGCCGAACCCGGGCGGCGGGAGAGCCTGGCGACGCTTCTTCCACCACAGGTACAGGCCGGTGACCAGCAGGTAGATCGTGATGATGTCGAGCTGCGTCCAGACGATCTTGAGCAACAGGCCGCCATAGTCGCCGAAGTGCAGCGGGCGTGACAGCGACAGGGCCTTCACCCACCAGGGCATCTCGCGGAGGCCCTCGAAGTGGCCGGTGCCGGCGTCCACCAGGGCCGGCGTGATGATGCGTTCCGTGGCCGGCGTGCGCCCGTGCAGGAACACCGCGTAGTGGTGCGAGGTGGAAAAGCCGCTGCCCGGGAAGGCCACGAACTGCAGTTCCATGCCGGGCGCCTCCGCCACGGCGCGGGCCACGGCGGCGTCCAGGGAGGTGAACTGCTCCGGCGGCGCCTGGTCGCCGTAGGGCGCGACCAGGTCCGCCAGTTCCCGGTACTTCCAGGTGTCGATGATGGGCTGTTCCAGCGTGTTGATGATGCCGGTCACGCCCACCACCAGCACCCAGGCCACGGTGACGATGCCCAGCAGGTTGTGCCAGTCCAGCCATCTCAAACGCCGCGTCCGGTCCCTGCGGACCGTCCCGAAGGGCAGCTTGCGCATGAAGGGGGCGTACAGCACCACGCCGGAGACCACGGACAGCACGAACAGCAGGCCCATGAACCCCAGGAACAGCATGCCGGGGAGGCCCAGGAACAGGTCGGTGTGCAACTGGAGGATGAAGTGCATGACATCCTCGCCGACATCCGCCGGCGGCACGAGGTCACCGCTGGTGGCGTCGAAGGACGCGAAATGCATTTCCGGGCCGGGCGCGCCCGCCGTCGGCCCGGTGGTCACGTTCACCACCGGCCGGTCGATGTCGAAGCTCATGAAGATCGGTACTTCCCCCGGACGGTGATCCAGCGCCACCGCCAGGAGTTCGTCCAGGTCCAGCCGCTCGCCGCCGGGCTTCGCCGGCGTCCAGGCGTCCGGGTTCAGGGCCGCGTCGATCTCGTCGTGAAAGATCAGGGGCAGGCCGGTGAGGCACAGCATCAGCAGGAACACCGTGCACACCAGGCTGGTCCACTTGTGGATCCAGCCCCATGTCCGGATGGTGTCCTGCTTCATGGCGCGGCCGCGCGCCTCAGAAGTCGACCGAGGCCGACAGGTGCAGCGTGCGCGGGTTGCCCAGGATCAGGTAGTTCGCGCCGGGAAAACCGCCGGCGGAGGCCCAGTAGGCCTCGTCGGTGAGGTTGTCCAGGCGCGCCCGGAGAATCGTTCCGCCGAGGAGGTCGGTTGCGAAGCGCGCGCCCAGGTCGATGCGATGCCAGTCGTCCAGCGTGATGGTGTTCGCCTCGTTCACGTACTGCTCGCCGGTGACCACCACGCGGCCTTCCAGGGCGAAGCCGCCCGGGGCGCCCAGGTCCCAGTCGGCGTTGAGGTTGGCCTGGATTTCCGGAACGCCGATGACCGAGTTGCCTTCGTTCACGCCGTCCTGGGTGCGTTCGAGATCCGCGTCCACCCAGGTCAGGCCGGCGATCAGGCGGAAGCCTTCCAGCGGTTCGCCGAAGACGCTGAACTCCACGCCCTGGTTCTGCTGCTCGCCGGAGGCCTGGAATACCTGGTCGACGACGATGGCGTTCGGGCGGTCCAGGCTGAACACCGCCAGGGTACCGCCGAACACGCCGCCGTCGTACTTCACGCCGAGTTCCACCTGCTCGCCGGTGAAGGGCTCGAGCACCTCGCCGGCGTTGATGATGGGCACGCCGCCGCTGGTCGCGGGGGCGATGGCGCCCGGCTGCAGGCTCTCGGCGTAGTTGCCGTAGAACGAAAATCGCTCGCCCTGTTTCCACACCACGCCGGCCACGGGGGTGACCTTGTCATCCGAGTAGCCGGACAGGCGCGCGCCCGTGTTGTAGTCGAAGGTGGTGGTCTCGATGTCCTGCTGGCGCAGGCCGACGGTCACCAGCAGCCGTTCCTCCATGAAGCCGAGGGTGTCGGCGATGGCGAAACTGCGGTTGTCCACCTTCTCGGTGGTGAGGGGGTTGGCCAGGTCGCCGCCGACGAAGAAGTCAGGCACCGGCGGTGCGGCGGCCACCGGGTTGTACAGGTCCGACACGAAGGGCGAGAAGAAGTCGGAGAAGGCGTAGGCGTTCTTCGAATCCAGTTCGACCGAGCTGGCGGAGACCACCAGGCGGTGGTCCACCGGGCCGGTGGCGAAGTCGAAGCGCAGGCCCGCGTCCGCCGAGAAGATGTCGTCCTCGCGCGTGTTGTCGAAGCGGTAGGCGGTCAGCGTGCCATCGGCGGTGGCGCTGGGGTTGGCCAGCACGTTGGCTTCCTCGCCGTTGCGTCCGCCCACGGCCAGCCAGGCGGTCAGGTGGTCGGTGAGGTCGTACTCGCCGCGCACCACGCCGAAGAGCTGCTCTTCGTTGGAATAAGTCCAGGGCTGGGCGTAATTGGTGTCCGCGTCCGGCGGCGCCGGAATGGCGCCCAGGGGCGTCACCTGCGGACGGGGCGCGTCGATCCGGTTGTCCTGGTAGCCCAGGTCGGCGGAGAAGCGAAGCCGCTCGCCGGCGTAGTCGGTGCCCACGGAAAACACGTTCAGCTCACGGTCCTGGCCGTCCACCGAGGTTTCGCCGTCGCGCCACACGGCGTTGAATCGCAGGCCCCAGGCGTCGTCCGCGCCGAAGCGTCCACCGAAGTCGGCCGCGGCATAGGCCTGGCCGGCGTCTTCCCAGCCCAGCGTGGCGCGGCGTACGCCGCCTTCCGGCGCCCGCTTGGGCACGAGATTGATGGTGCCGCCGACGCCGCTGCCACCAGGCGCGGCGCCATTGATGAAGGCATTGGCGCCGCGGAAGACTTCCACGCGCTCGAGCAGTTCGGCCGCCACGAACTGGCGCGGCAGGATGCCGTACAGGCCGTTGAGGGTCAGGTCATCGGAGTACACGGGGAAGCCGCGCACCACGTAGACCTCCTGGAAGTTGCCGAAGCCCTTGGCCACGCGCACCACCGGGTCGTTCTGCAGCACGTCGCCGACACTGTCGGACTGCTGCTGTTCGATCAGTTCCTGGGTGAAGGCCGTGCCGCTGAAGGGCGCATCCATGTAGTCCAGGTTGCCCAGCAGGCCGGCGCGGCCGCCCCGGGCGACCTGGCCGCCGGCGTATTCGCCGGTCAGTTCGACCTGGGAGGCCTCGCCGAAGACCACGATTTCCTCGAGGGCCTCCCCTTCTTCGGAAGAATCCCCGGCCCCGGAGGAGGGCTGGGCGAGGGCGGCGGATGAAAGGGCCAGGGCGACGGCTGCGGCGAGCGTCGTCGTGGCGGCCGGGTTTCGGCGTGGATTCATGGTGTTCGGCTCTGGATGTGAAGAACGGGAGCCGGATTTTAGATGACAATGATTCTCAATAGCAACGTCGCCGGGGCAGCCAGGCGAGCGGCCATGGCGGGTTCATTCGGCGGAGCAGAAGGTGTCCGGCACGCCCGCCAGGCGCACGAGGTCCATTTCGAACCGGCCATCGAGGCCGTCGAATTCGGCCTGGGCCGAGCGACAGTTGTTCAGGGTCAGGGTGATGGTGCCCCAGGGTTCCGTGCCGCCCGGACCGGGCTCGCCGAACACGCCGTCGCTGACCTCGTAGAACGTGAGGTCGAGCGGCTCCCCGAAGGCCAGCCGGCCGGGCCGCACCTCCGAGATCAGCCACAGGCGTTCGCCGCCGACGGTGTGGCCGTAGTAGTAGGCCATCAGGCCGGCGTCGATCACGTTGATGTCGAATCCGTGGCCGGGATTGGCAGGGTCGTAGAACAGCCCGTTCATGCCGGCCCGGCGCTCGAGGGTCGACGCGGCCGCCGACAGGCCCGTGATGTGCACGGCGTCCAGCCACAGCCGCGCCCCCGGGGGGCTGTCGGTCTCGCCGACCACTTCCAGCCGGTCCACGGCCTGCCAGTCGAAACGGCCTTCGGCCGGAAACCACTCGCCGGCCTCCCAACCGCCCTGTTCCTCCAGGTCCGCCAGCGGCAGGCGCAGGCGTTTCCACTGGCTGTCGCAGGCGAGATCCTGGACGGGGATCACGGCGCCCATGCGCCAGGGGTGGTCGGCGGGGCCCTCGTCGGTGTCGAGGAAGCGCAGGCTGATCCGGGTGGCCGGATTGTCGCAGCGCGCGCGCAGTTCCAGCGCGTAGCCACCGGCGGCGAGGAAGGAGAGGTCGCGGTCGGGTCCGAAGTCGAAGCCCAGGGCCTCGTACTGGCGCGGCGCCGTCCACTCGATGGTGCGCGCGCCCTGGAAAGCCTGTCCCAGGGCGCCGAAGTTCACGCGGTCGCCCGGCCCGCCCAGGCTCACGCCTTCTTCCGCGTGGTCGAGGAAGATCGGGAAGCCCACGGTGTCGGCCTGGCGCACCCGCTCCGTCTGTGGCGGCACGGTGAAGCCCAACGCCTCGAGCAGGGGGACGTTCAGGTCGTGCTCGTAGTCTCCGCCCGAGCCCGACTCGAACAGCCCGAACCCGCCGTGGTAGTCCCAGGCCGTCCAGGCGATGCCGTGCTCGTCGAGGATGTCACGTACTTCGGCGTACCAGGTGACCCGGTCGTCGGGATCGCTGTTGGGGATGTAGACGCCCAGTTCGCCCAGAAACAATGGCACCTGGCGCGTATCGCGAAAATCCACCGCGATCTGCAGCAGGCGGCGCAGTTCGGCCAGGGTGCCTTCCTGGGCGTAGCGGCCGTGGGCGTCGGCCAGCCAGGTGCCTCCGAACTCCGGGGGCAGGGGCGGCATGTCCTCGGCGCGGTAGGGAAAGGGCACGCCCGCCAGGCCCGCCATGGAAGGCTGCGTCCAGGTGGCGCCCTGGTGGGTGAACAGGAACGGGTCGTAGAAGTGGAAGGTGTAGATCAGGTTGTCGTCATCGTAGACCGGCATCGCATCGAGGTTGTGATAGCTGTTCCAGTTGGCCGGCCCCACGATGATGGTGTGTTCCGTATCCACGGCGCGGATGGCCGCCACGACGTCCTGCTGGATGTCGTTCCAGGTGGCGTCGTCGATGCCGTGCGGCTCGTTGAGCACCTCGTAGTAGATCCGGTCGGAACGGTCCCGGAAATGGGCGGCCATCTGTGGCCAGACCTCCAGCAGCACGTCCCGCACCGCCGGATCCGTGTTCGCGGCGGGATCGAAGGTGTGGTTGTCCAGCACCAGGTGCAGGCCCAGCGCCTCGGTCCAGTCCACGACCTGGTCCAGGTAGTCCAGGAACAGCGGGTCGAGCACGTAGTCCGGCGCCGGTCCGGCCATGAAGTGCAGGTTGATCGGCAGCCGCACGACATCCGCGCCGAGGTTGCGGATCTGCTCGAAGTCGTCCCGGTCGTAACGCTGGAAATCGATGGCCTGCGCGCTGCCGGCCTGGAACCAGTTGGTGAGGTTCACGCCGCGGCTGAAGGGCGCGTCCTGGGCCGCGAGCTGGGATGCATGGCTCGTGAGCAACAGGCCAAGCGCGAGCAGAATGGTTTTCATGTTCATGTCCTCCAGGGATCATTGGAGCGCAGCGCGGGCGCCAGCGCAATGGTCGTCTCCTGGAGGGAACGCCTTGATTTTCCGCCGGCGGGCGCGATGATGAAAGGAACCGGTTCTGAACCGTCGGCGCCCTGGGAGCGGCCATGAAGTTCAAGGATTATTACGATGTGCTGGGTGTTTCGCGCGATGCATCCGCCGAGGACATCAAGCGCGCCTATCGCAAGCTGGCCAGGAAATATCACCCCGACGTCAGCACCGAAGCGGATGCCGAGGCCCGCTTCAAGGAACTGGGCGAGGCCTATGAAACCCTCAAGGATCCCGAGAAGAGGACGGCCTACGACCAGCTCGGCGAAGGCTACCGCCACGGTGAGGACTTTCGCCCGCCGCCCGGCTGGCAACCGGGTGGCGGCGATCCGCGCGGCGGATTTGCGGGGTCCGGTTTCGACGATGCGGAGGCTTTCAGCGATTTCTTCGAGTCCCTGTTCGGGGCGCGGCGGGGCGCACGGCCCGGACAGCACCCCGGGAGTTTCGACGGCGAGGACGTCAGCGCGAAGGTCACCGTGAGCCTGGAGGACGCCTTCGAAGGCGCAACCCGCCAACTGGCCCTGGACCTGGACGAGATCGGCGAGGACGGTCGATTGCACCGTCGGCGCAAGACGCTGAACGTCCGCATTCCCAGGGGCGTCGTCGCCGGCCAGCGGATTCGACTGACGGGGCAGGGCGGTCCGGGCCGTGGGAAAGGCTCGAAAGCCGGCGACCTCTATCTGCAGGTGGAATTCGCCCCGCATGAATCCTTCGACATCGAGGGCCGCGACATTCGCGCGGCGCTTCCGGTGGCGCCCTGGGAGGCGGTGCTGGGCGCGACGGTCCCCGTTCCGACCCTGGGTGGCGTGGTCGATCTCAAGGTGCCTCCGGGTTCCAGCACGGGCCGTCGGCTGCGCCTGAAAGGGCGGGGGCTGCCCGGTACGCCGCCGGGGGACCACTACGTCGAGTTGCGTATCATGGCGCCGGACCAGCCGGACGACGCCACGCTCGAACTCTACCGGCAGCTGCGCGAAACCGAGGCCTTCGATCCTCGGCGCAAGGGAGTGAACGCATGAACCCATCCAATGAATCTGGCGGTGACGTCCTCGTCCTCGACCGGACCATCACGTTCACGCTCGAAGAATTCTGCCGCGCCTGCGGCGCCCGCCGCAGCCTGGTGCTGGAGATGGTGGAGCACGGAATCATCGAGCTGGACGATCACCGGGCCGAACCGTCCTTTCACGGCGAGGCGCTGGTGCGCGCCCAGGTCGCGACACGCCTGATCAACGACCTGGGCGTCAACATGCAGGGCGCGGCCCTGGCCATCGACCTGCTGCGCCAGCTCGGCCGGCTGGAGTCCTCCTCGTGAGCGTTCGCCTCGGGACTCCGGGCAGCGCCGAGGCCACGCGCCTGATGCTGCTGGGCGCCGGCGAGCTGGGCAAGGAAGTGGTGATCGAGGCGCAGCGCCTGGGCGTGGAGGTCATCGCCGTGGACCGCTACGCCAATGCGCCGGCCATGCAGGTGGCGCACCGGGCGCACGTCATCGACATGCTGGACCCGACGGCGCTGCGCGGCGTCATCGAGAGCGAGCGTCCCCACTTCGTGGTGCCGGAGATCGAGGCCATCCACACGCCCACACTGCTGGCGCTCGAAGCGGAAGGCGTGAACATCATCCCCACGGCACGGGCCACGCGCCTGACCATGGACCGCGAAGGCATCCGCCGCCTGGCGGCCGAGGAACTGGGGCTGCCCACCTCGCCCTACCGTTTTGTCGATACCGAGGCCGAGTACCGTGCGGCCGCGGAAGCGCTCGGCCTGCCTTTCGTGATCAAGCCGGTGATGAGTTCCTCGGGCAAGGGGCAGAGCACCGTGAAAGACCCGGACGACATCGGTCGCGCCTGGCGCTATGCGCAGGAAGGCGGGCGCGCCGGCGCGGGGCGCTGCATCGTGGAAGGCTTCGTGACGTTCGACTACGAAATCACCCTGCTCACGGTGCGCCACGCCGGCGGTACGTCCTTCTGCGAGCCCATCGGCCACCGCCAGGAGGATGGCGACTACCGCGAATCCTGGCAGCCGCAGCCCATGAGCGACGCGGCGCTGGCCCGCAGCCGGGAGATCGGCGAGGCCGTCACCGACGCCCTGGGCGGGCGCGGCCTGTTCGGGGTCGAACTGTTCATCCGCGGTGACGAAGTGCTGTTTTCCGAGGTGTCGCCAAGACCGCACGACACCGGCCTGGTCACCCTGGTGTCACAGGACCTGTCCCAATTCGCCCTGCACCTGAGGGCCATCCTCGGCTTGCCCGTCCCCGTGATCCGACAGCGTGGGCCTTCGGCGTCCGCCGTCGTGCTGGTCGAGGGCGACCGCAAGGGGCCTGTCTTCACCGGGGCGGACGAGGCGCTCGCGGCGCCGGATACCGAACTTCGGCTGTTCGGAAAACCCGAGGTCGTTGGTCGTCGCCGGATGGGCGTGGCCCTGGCCCGCGCCGACAGCCTCGATGATGCTCGCGAGAAAGCGCGGCAGGCCGCCGGCGCCGTGAAGGTCGGCTAGGCCGCACACCCGGCCATCCGGGCCCGATCCGGACGCGCAGGCATTGTTCCCCGGTCGGCGCCGCGGATATAATATTCGGAAATCCGAATATAGTGTCCTGACGTGCTGAATCCGACCCAGTTCTGCCGCTGCCTCGGCGACGACATTCGCATGGCCCTGGTCTGCCTGCTGCGCGAGCACGGCGAGGTCTGCGTGTGCGAGCTGACGGCGGCCCTCGCGGCGCCGCAGCCGACGGTGTCACGGCACCTGGCCCAGTTGCGCGAGTGCGGACTGGTCATCGCCCGGCGGGAGGGCACCTGGATGCACTACCGCCTGCACCCGGAACTCCCGGTCTGGGCGAAGGAAAGCATCGACACCCTGGCGGCGACAGCGGCCACCCACCTCGACCTCCAACCCCTTGCCAAGGCCTGCTGAGCCACGCCGCCGAAGGAGTCCCGATGAAGATCCCGCTCAATGTGCTGGTGCTGTGCACCGGCAACTCCTGCCGCTCCATCATCGGCGAAGCCCTGGTGACCCAGCTCGGCCATGGGCGCTTCCATGGCCTGAGCGCCGGCAGCCAGCCCACCGGGAAGGTCAACCCCGGCGCCCTCGGCGTGCTGGAACGTCACGGCGTTCCCGTGGTGAATCCCTCGTCGAAGTCCATGGATGACCTGGCGGGGGAGCGCGTCGACCTGGTGATCACGGTGTGTGACTCGGCGGCCGGTGAGGCCTGTCCGCTGTGGCTGGCGCCGACTCCGAAGGTGCACTGGGGCATTCCCGATCCGGCGCACGTGGAGGGGGACGAGGACACGGTGGCGGCCGCCTTCGAGGCCACCTACCGCAACCTGGAGGAGCGCGTCGGCGCCCTGGTGGCCTTGCCCATCGAGGACATGGACGCCACTGCACTGGTCGCCGCCGCTCAGGCCATCCACCGCGACAGCGAGGTGCGTTGATGGGCCTGTTCGAGCGCTACCTGAGCCTCTGGGTGGCCCTGGCCATCGGTGCGGGGCTGCTGCTGGGCCGGCTGGTTCCCGGCGTGTTCGAGACGGTCGCCGCCCTGGAGTTCGCCCACGTGAACCTGGCCGTGGCCGTACTTATCTGGGTGATGGTCTACCCCATGATGATCCAGGTGGATTTCACCGCCGTGCGCGAAGTGGGCCGCCGGCCGCGGGGACTGGCCCTGACCCTGGTCGTGAACTGGCTGATCAAGCCCTTCACCATGGCCGCCCTGGGCTGGCTGTTCTTCAAGGTGCTGTTCGCGCCCTGGGTGGACCCGCAGACGGCCACCGAGTACATCGCCGGCATGATCCTGCTGGGCGTCGCCCCCTGCACGGCCATGGTGTTCGTCTGGAGCCAGCTGGTGAAAGGCGACGCCAGTTACACCCTGGTGCAGGTGTCGGTGAACGACCTGATCATGGTGTTCGCCTTCGCGCCCATCGCGGCCCTGTTGCTCGGCGTGAGCGACATCACCGTGCCCTGGGACACGCTGCTGCTCTCGGTGGTGCTCTACGTGGTGTTGCCGCTGCTGGCCGGGATCTTCACGCGCCAGTGGCTGCTGGGGAAAGGCGGACCGGCGCGGGTCGATGCGTTTGTGCATGCCCTTAAACCGGTCAGCATCATCGGCCTGCTGGGCACCGTGGTGCTGCTGTTCGGGTTCCAGGCCGAAACCATCCTGGACCAGCCCCTGGTGATCGCCCTCATCGCCGTGCCCTTGCTGGTGCAGACCTACGGCATTTTCGCCATCGCCTACGCGGCGGCGCGCCGCCTGCGCCTGGATCATTCCGTGGCGGGGCCCGCCTGCCTGATCGGCACCAGCAATTTCTTCGAACTCGCCGTGGCGGTGGCGATCAGCCTGTTCGGACTGAACTCCGGCGCCGCGCTGGCGACGGTGGTGGGGGTCCTGGTGGAAGTTCCGGTGATGCTGTCGCTGGTCGCTTTCGTCAACCGCACCCCCCACTGGTTTGGCGCGCGCACGCCCGGATCGGCGACAATCACGGAATGACCGTCGATCGACAACACGAAGTCGCCCCCGATTCACCCTGCACCGGTGTTTGCACGCTCGATGCGCAGGGTGTTTGCCAGGGATGTGTCCGCAGGCTCGACGAGATCGCTGCCTGGTCGGGAATGACGCGCGACCAGCAGCGAATTGTGCTTGCGGCCTGCGCGAAGCGATCGAAGGCGGCCTGAGGGCCGCGCGGTCAGGCCCGGACCAGCGGGCAGGTCATGCAACGTGGCCCGCCCCGGGCGCGGGACAGTTCAGAACTGGGCAGGGTGATGGCGTGGCGCTTGCCGCCCGCGTGGCTGTCCAGGGTCGCGGCCGGGTTTTCCAGAAAGTCCTCAACGGCCACGATGCCGTAGCCGTGCCGGTCCAGTTCCGCGAGGGTGGCCTCGTTGCGGCGATACATCAGGATCAGGCCGGGTGCCAACGCGAAGGAGTTGGCGCCGTCGGTCCATTGTTCGCGGCGCTGGCGGATGTGGTCGCCCCGCCCGCCGCAGGCGATGGGCTCGAGGTCCACGCCGGCGGCCCGGCAGGCATCGAAAAACGAACGGTGACGCCGTCCGGCGTCGCTGGACCCGGGTGACAGGTCGATGGACACCGTGCTCAGTGTCTCCGCGTAGCCTTCCTCGAACATGGGTGGATAGACCAGGCACTGGTCTTCCGAAATGCGCGTGAAAATGGTGTCCAGGTGCATCTGCGAGCGGCTCATGGGCATTCGCACCATGATCAGCGTATGGAAGGCCTCCAGGGGCCGGAGCGTTTCGGCCAGCAGGTCGATGGAGCGCTCCATGGTGCGCTCGGAAACACCCACCGTCACGACGCCCTCCTGCAATACCAGCACGTCGCCCCCTTCCAGGGTCACCTGGCCGAACCGCGAGGGGCCCTGGATCTGCGCCTCGCGCTCCACATCCATGTAATGGGGATTGCCCGTGAGTTGCGGGTGCATGGAAAACACGAAGGCGCTCAGGGCAGTCTCCCTGGAGCGCGCCCGGCTTTTCATCGAAGCGATGATCAGCCCCCGGCCCATCACCGCCTGCGCGTCGCGCGACATTAGCAGGTTCGGCAGGGGCGTGAGGTCGAAGAAATGCCCCGGTTGCATCTGGGACGGGCCGGCGGGCAGGCCGGCGACCAGCGCCCCGGCGAGTTCGGCGGGCGCCTTGGCGGCCAGTCGCTCCACCAGTCCCGGCGCCAGGCGCTCGCGGTCGGCGATGCGCTGCAGCAGGCGCTGCGTGGCGTCCGCGTCCAGGGCGAGCGCCTCGCCCAGCAGATCGGTGAAATCGAGGTTTTCGGCGCCGAAGGCACGGATGGCGCCGGTGAACAGGTCGTGCTCCGCCCGCGCCGTACGGCCGTGGAGGATGTCGTCGAACAGCAGTTCCTCCATCAGGTCCGGCGGCATCACGTCGACCTCAGCGCCGGGGCGGTGGGTCACCAGGGATTCCAGGCGGCCCGTTTCGGAAAAGACGTTCAGTTCCATGCGCGCACCCTAGCAGAAGGGCGGCTTGCCGGCATGCCGGCCGCGAGCCGTTAGCCCTTCCAGCCCGCCTTGCGCAGGGCTTCGGTATAGCGTTCGGCCAGGTCCGGGTGCAGGTGGCCGCGGAGGTGGTCGCTGAGCATGTCCGGTGCCACTCGGGACAAATGCCCCAGGGCTTGCCGGGCCGCCTCTGGCCGGTCGAGCAGCGCATTGGCCGCGGTGACCACGCGCCAGGCGCCGGGCTGGTCGGGCTTCAGGGACAGGCTGCGTTCGGCATGTTCGAGCGCCTCCTGGTAGCGCCCGGCCTGGAAGTGCGCCGAGGCGAGCGAAAACAGGAATTCGTTGGTGAGCGGGTCCTGCGGGGAGAGGCGCATCGCCTTCTCGACCAGGGGAATTCCTTCATCGGGCCTGCCAGCGACGTTCAGGGTGGAGCCCAGCGACCACAGGGCGAGGGCTGAGCTCGGGTTGGCGTCCACCGCCTGCTCGAGCACCGCGAGGCCGCGCTCGTGGTCTCCGGTGAGTGCACAGGAAAAGCCCAGCGCCGTGAGGGCCATCGGGTTCTTGCGGTCGGCCGCCACCGCGCGCTCCGCGGCCCGCGCGGACAGCCTGATGGATACCAGGCGGTCAGTGGTCCAGCCGTAGACGACTTCGTACATGTGGCTGAAGGCGATGATGCAGTAGGCCATGGGCAGATCGGGCTGCAGTTCCAGCGCTCGCTCGGCCCAGGCGCGGGCCTGGGTGACTTCTTCCCGGGTGTAGCGATACAGGTACCAGAGTCCCCGGTGGACACAGTCCCAGGCATCCGGATTCTCCGGAGAGCGGCGGATGGCATGCAGCATCTCGCTCTGGATCAGCGCGGGGCCCAGCGCGCCGGCGATGGCCGCGGTGATTTCGTCCTGGACCGCGAAGTAGTCGTTCAACTCGCGGTCGTAGCGCCCGGACCAGAGTTGGTGGCCGTCATGGGTGTCCTCGAGTTCGGCGGTGACGCGGACCTGGCGGTCGGCGCGGCGCACGCTGCCGGTGACGATGTAGTGGGCGCCCAGTTCGCGGCCCGCGCCCGCCGCGTCACGCTGCCGGCCCTTGAAGGCGAAGCTCGAATTGCGCGAGATGATCGGGTAGATGCGCAGCGCCGCCAGGGAAGCGATGAGGTCTTCCGTGATGCCGTCGGCGAAGTACTCCTGCTCAGGATCGTTGCCGAGGTTGCGAAAAGGGAGGACCGCAATCGTGCTGCTGCCGCCGAAGCCGGGAACATGCGGGCTGGGGGAGTGAGTCGCCCCTTCGGAGGCCGGGCCGGTTCCGGTTGCTTCCGTCGCGATCTCGAACACGTGTACGGGCCGCGGCACGTTCTTCATCGCGTGTTCGCCGCGATCGACGAAGGGCAACTGGACCTTGCCCTCGATGTGTTCCATCACGGCCCGCGAAACCGTCACGCCGCCGGGCGTGGCGAGCGCCTCCAGGCGCGCCGCGACATTCACGCCATCGCCCGCGATCCGTTCGCCCAACACGACGAGGTCGCCCACGTTGACGCCGATGCGGAAGACCAGTCGGTTGTCAGGCGCCAGTTCCTCGTTGGCATCGGCAATCTGCGCCTGGACCGCCACGGCGCACAGCACCGCGTCCACGGCGCTGGGGAACTCCGCCAGGAGGTTGTCGCCCACCGCGTCCACCACGCGGCCGCCGTGCTGGCGCACGAGGCCGCCCATGATCGAGCGGCTCGAATCGAGGGCGGCCAGGGCGGCCGCCTCGTCCCTTGCCATGAGGGCGGTAAAGCCCGCCGCATCGGCGGACAGGACCGCGGCGAGCCGGCGTTCCATGACCGCCCCGGAGGCCTCAGAGCACGGGCAGCTTGAGCACCTGGCCCGGCTTGATCAGGTCCGGGTCATCGAGAATGTCCCGGTTGGCCTCGAAGATGGCGTGATACTTGGTGCCGTTGCCGTAGTGGTTCTCGGCAATCTTCCACAGGCTGTCACCGGCCTGGACGGTGTAGGTGGATTCGGCCGCTGCGGGGCTGGCCACCGGCGGTTCGGGCGCGGGCGCGGCGGGTACCGGCTCCGGTTCCGGGACCGGTTCAGGCGCCGCCTCGCTGGCCGCTTCAGGAGCTGGCGTGGGTTCGGCTTGAGGTTCGGGCGCTGCTTCGGCCGCTGGCGGTTCGGGAACGGGTTCAGGCTCGGGCTCAGGTTCAGGCGCAGGTTCGGGACCCACGGCCACCTGGTTGTCGACGGCCGAGACCTGCTCGATGCCGCCCACCAGTTCGCTGATGCGCTCCTTCGTGGCTGCGTCATCCACCCGGCCGGTGACGGTCACGGTGCCGTCGCCGCCGAACTTGAAGTCCAGGTCCGACGGATCGATGCCGGCTTCGCGGAGCACCTGGCTCGGTCCCTTGACGGCTTCCGGCGCGGCCTTCTTCCCGCCCAGGGCGCCCTTGATCGAATCGAAAAATCCCATGTTGCTCTCTCCTCCAGCGATGAACTTCCATGATAGGCGGGCAGGGCCGCCCCGGCCAGCGCATTACCCCAACCACTGCCGGAATCGGTCAGGCCGGTCGAGCTTGCCTATACTCAATTTCCGACTCATTGCATTCCCGGGGGGATGAATCATGGATCTTATTGAAATGGGCGCACAGATGCTGAGTGAACAATTCGGCGTGAAGGTCGACGCCCAGACCGTGCGCGGTGCGCTGTCCGGCCTGCTCGGAGACGGCAGCGGTGACATCGACCTGTCCAGCCTGGCGGCGAAGATGGCGGGTAACGGCGAGCTGGGCACCCTGCTGGGCAGCTGGCTGGGGGACGGCGCCAATCAGTCCATCTCCGCGGACACCATCACCGACCTGTTCGGCCAGGACGAGCTGTCCCGTTTTGCGGGCCAGGTGGGTGTGAGCCAGCGCGAAGCGGCCGGCGGCCTCGCCGACGTCATCCCGCAGATCATGGACAAGGCCAGTTCCGGCGGCAGCCTGCTGGACCAGTTCGCGGGCGGAAGCGGGGGCCTGCTGGGCGCGGCGAAGTCCTTACTGCGCTGAACCCTGGCCCCGCGCCAGGTCGCGAACCAGGAAGCGGGCCGGGCTCAGGGCGCGACGCAGGTCGCGATCGACGGGGGGCGGCGTACCGAGCAGGTCGGCCAGCAGCAGTTCCGTGCACAGCGGAATGTAGGCCAGCCCGCGCGAACCGTAGCCGGCGCTGACGTAGAGCCCGCGGATGAAGGCGCCGGTGTCGGGAATGGCCGCGTTGGCGTTCTTGCCCAGCAACGCAAAGCGCTCCTTCATCACCCCCGTGTCCGGCACCGGGCCGACCAGGGGCAGACGGTCGCGGGTGGCGCAGCGCAGGGCGGCGCGGCCGGTGCAGGCCTCGGCGTTGATGGCTTCATTCACCAGTCCCGGGACCTGTCGCCGCAGCCGTGACAGGTTGGCTTCGTGCTCATCGGTGCGGGTCGAGGTGTCCACGTCTCCGGGTTTGAAGCTCGCCCCGAAACTGAACGCACCGTTCGCTCCCGGAGCGATATAACCCTCGCCACACAGCGCCACGCGCAGGTCCGCAGCCGCGGGCGCGGACGCCAGGGGCAGTTGCGAGACCTGACCGCGCACAGGCTGGACGGGCAGCGCCGACGTGGCTTCGAAGGCGCCCAGGGCGCCGGCGCAGGCGAGGATGACCGCATCCGTTTCGTCCAGGATTGCTTCGATCTGAGTCGCGCGCTCCTGGCGGACCGTGATGCGCGCGTGGTCGACCAGGTCCTGGCAGAGCGCCGGCGGCGCCAGCCAGCCGGAACCCGGAAACCACAGGCCGCCGGCAGGAAGGTCCACGCCGGTGATCTTGCTCGCTTCGTCCCGCTGCAGAATCCGAAACAGAGACTGCGCGCCGTGGCGAGCGGCCAGTGCGTGAAATGCATCCATCGCTTCATCGCCCGCCGGGGCCAGGTGGAGCACACCGCAGGCTTCGCCGAATCGTCGCGACGGGTCCGCCCACCAGGGCGCGTAATGGCGCTGGGCGAAGGCCAGGGCGGAGAGGTTGAAGAGGGCGGCCGCGCTGTCATGCGCCGAGAGCCGGCCATACAGGACGCCCTGGTCATTGCCGGAGCCGCCGCTCGCCAGTGTCGCTTCGGCTTCGAGCAGGGTCACTTCCAGGCCGCGTTCGGCCAGTGCGCGCGCAGCGTGACAGCCGGCCAGCCCGCCGCCGACCACCGTAATGTGGGCGAGGCGTCGATGAATGCGCGGGTTCGGATCGACGTGCCAGGCCTGCTCGAGGCCATCCGGGTAGGGGGAAGCCGCGAATTGAGCAGGGTCGGGCGGCGCCGCCGGCCGAGCGAGCCGGCCGCGCAGCATTTCCCGCTTGCGACCGAATCCGGGCGCTTTCTCCACTGCAAAGCCCGCTGCTTCCAGTCCCCGGCGAACCTCGCCGGCGGCGGTGAAGGTCGCGAACGTCGCTTCGTCACGGCTGAGGTCGCGAACGAGTTCGAGCAGGGCAGGGCGCCACATGTCGGGGTTGCGGGCCGGGGCGAAGCCGTCCAGGAACCAGGCGTCCACGCCGCGCCTCGGCAGGCGGTGCAGAGGGTGTGTGCTTTCGAGAAACGCTTCCAGTCCCGGCACGGCTTCGTCCAGGGCCAGGGTGAGGCCAATCCGGCCACCGTCGAAGCGCAAACGATGGAGCCCACGGTGGGGACACTCAGGCCATGCCGCCAATAGTGCGGCCGCCTCGCGCTCGAGCGGCGGCCAGGCCGACAGCGCGCGGCCCAGGGCCTCACGGTCCAGCGGAAAACGCTCCACCGCGAGGTAGTGCAGGTCCGCGCCGGCCGGGGCGGTGTCCGACCACAGACGCCAGGCGGCCAGGAAGTTCAGGCCGGTGCCAAACCCGGTTTCACCGATGACGAAGGTGTCGCGGTCGCCGGGCTGGCGCCAGCGGGTGCCGAGCGCGTTGCCGTCCAGGAACACGTGCCGGGTCTCGGCCAGGCCGTCGCCTCGCGAGAAATAGACATCCCCGAATTCCGCGGAGCGCGGTTGGCCATCGTCGGTCCAGTCGATGCGGGCCGTGCGGACCGGATCGTCCTCGTGCGTGGCGACGGGTTCAGTCCTCCACGTCGTCGACGTTGAGTTGGCCGGTGAGGCGGCGTTTGACGTGCGACCAGGCCATGCCCACGGCCAGGATCAGCGAGACCACGACCAGGCACAGCCAGGTCAGCACGCTGGTCGAGTCCATGCTGATCCAGCCCAGGTCGACGAAGAACCAGATGATGGCGGCGAACAGCGCGGCGCCCAGGCACACGCCCAGCCAGCCGAGCGCGTCGAAGGTGGTCCGGACCAGGAAAATCCAGCCGATGAGCAGCAGCAGGCCGACGATCACGATGCCGGGGCTGAAGGTGGTCTCCTCCTGCATTGTCCAGCCGATGAAGGACCAGCCCGTCGGGTTGTAGGTGCCCAGGACCAGGACGAGGGCAAACGCCCAGCGCCCGAGAAAACCGCCCAGACCGACCGAATTCGCCATGCCGCCTCCCTGCTCCCCCCGGGAGCGCGTCGAGTGCCCGTGATGCCCGAAATGGTAGCAGACCCATGGATGTCCGAATCGGCTAACCCGCCCCGGGAGGGGCAGGGTAAAATGCGGACTGCAGAACGGAGAACTTCAGATGGGCAGAGACAGGACGGAAGTGATCGGCGTGCGCACGGGGCTGCTCGGCGCCTTCGACCGCCTGCGCTACAAGGAAATCTATCGCCAGGCCATCGGCCTGCTGCTCATCGCCGTGTGCGCGGCCTTCACCGAGCCGGGCCACGAACGCGTGATCATCGGCCTGGCCCTTGCCGTGGCCGGACAAGTCTGGCGCACCTTCGCCGCCGGCACCATCTTCAAGAACCAGCGCCTGGCCAGCACGGGGGCCTACTCCCTGGTGCGCCACCCGCTGTACTTCGGCAACCTGCTGATCCTGGCCGGTTTCGGCCTGGCCTGCGCCAATCCCTGGGTCATCGGCGTGCTCGTGCTGTTCTGGGTGGTCTGGTACCCGGCGGCGGTGCGTTACGAGGACGCCAAGCTCGAGCGCCTGTTCGGCGACGAGTGGCGCGAGTGGAGCCGCGGCACCTGGGCCATCATTCCCAATCGCCTGGACCTCGCGAAACTCACCGACACGCAGTGGAGCGGGCGCCAATCCATGATCCGCAATGGCGAGCTGTACATCTGGATCTACCTGCTGGGTTGCGCCGCCTGGACCTGGATTCGAGCGCACTAAGGAGCCCTCATGGACATCATCCTCATCCCCATGTCGCCCGGCGAGCTGCTGGACAAGATCACCATCCTGGAGATCAAGTCCGAGCGCATGAGCGACGAGGCCAAGCTGGCCAACGTGCGCCGTGAACTGGCGTTGCTGAACGAGACCTGGTCCAAGGCCGTGAACCCGGACGAGACGGTCCAGCGGCTGCACCAACAGCTCAAGTCGGTCAACGAGCAGCTCTGGGAAATCGAAGACGACATCCGCGACAAGGAGCGAGCGAAGGAGTTTGACGATCGCTTCATCGAACTCGCGCGCGCCGTCTACGTCACCAACGACCAGCGCGCGGCCGCAAAGAAGGAGCTGAACCTGCACCTCGGCTCGCAGATCGTCGAAGAGAAGTCCTACCAGGACTACAGCTGAGTGACGGGGTCAGAGTAAAGTGCCAGAGTAAAAACTCGAGGCCGTTCAAGCATCGAGATTTTACTCTGGCACTTTACTCTGACCCCATTTATTCTTCGCTCCACGTCTGTTGGTGACCCCGAGGCCGCCCGGCCAAAGGGTTGAAACGGGAAGACGGTGCGATTCCTGCAAGGGATCAATGCCGTCACTGCCCCCGCAACGGTAGGCGAGGGCTGGGTCGATGCAGCCACTGGGCCCCAGGGCCTGGGAAGGCGACCCGGCAATCGCGCAGCCAGCCTGCGCCCTCGCAAGTCCGGAGACCGGCCAACAGGGATTCAAACCATGCTGTCGCGGTGGGCGAGGCCGGGTGTCACTGACGGCCGCATTCCCTCCGCGCCCCGCAGCCCCCACCCCGAAACCCGCCAAGACGCAGCAATGCAGCGTTCGGGTGCGAACGTGGGAGCAAACCAATGAAGAAACCATTCAACGGGCCGCTGGCGGCCTTGCCCCTGGCCCGCGCGGGCCTTTTCGTGGCGCTGTCCGCGCCCCTGGCGGTCTTTGCCCAGGAACGGGACCCCGATGAAAAGCCCATCGAACTGGACGAGATCGTCGTCACCGCGTCTTTGGCGCCAGAACCCCTGAAGTCCGTACCCAGCTCCATTACCGTCATCACGCGGGAGGAGATCGAGGCCCGGCAGGTTCGCTACGTGGGCGACCTGCTGCGTGACGTGCCCGGCTTCTCCGTGAGCCAGTCGGGCGGCCCGGGCACGCAGACACAAGTGCGCGTGCGCGGCGCCGAGGCCAACCAGCTGCTGGTGCTGGTGGACGGTATTCGCGCCAACGATCCGGCCAACTCCGACGAGTTCCAGTGGCAGTTCGCGCTGACCTCCGACGTCGAGCGCATCGAGATCGTGCGCGGCCCGCAGAGCGCCATCTGGGGCTCGGACGCCATGGCCGGTGTGGTCAATATCATCCGCCGCAAGGATGTGAACGGCAGATCGCTGCGCGGCCACGCCGAGGGCGGCAGTTTCGGCACCATCGACCTGGGCGCCAGTGGCGGCTGGAGCACCGAAAACCTGCGCCTGCGCGGCGGCGCCGCCTGGTATGAGACCGACGGCACCAACATTGCCCGTACGGGACCCGAGGACGACGGCGCCGAGAACACCACGGCCGACCTCGGCCTGGAGTGGGACATCACGGAGAGCCTGACCCTGCTGGCCTCCACCCAGTTCGTGGACGCGACCAGCGATTTCGACGACACGGATTTCATCGTCACCGGTCTGCCGATCGACGCCGACCGGGTGACCGACAACGAACAGGCCTATTACCGGGGCGAGCTGCGTCTCGCGCCGCCGGGCGGCGTGTGGTCCGGCAGCGCCGCCGTGAACTGGTCGGACACCGACACCACCAACTTCTACGACGGTGAATGGAACAGCGCCACCGCGGCGGAAGTGTTCGAGTTTCGCGCACGCGCCAGTGCGGACTGGGCCGGTTCGGCGCCTGGCACGTCGCACCGCTTGACCTTCGCCATGGACCAGCGCGATACCGACTACCACCAGCGCGGCATCGACGCCGGCTTCGGCAACCCCAACCACGACCAGTCCATGGACGTCACCGGCTTCGCCGCCGAGTACCTGGGCCAGCCGTTCCAGGGCTTCACCTGGACCGTGTCCGCCCGCCACGACAACAACAGCGAGTTCGACAACATCGGCACCTGGCGCCTGGCCTTCAATCACGAAGTCGACGAGGGCGTGCGTGTGCGCGGCTCTTACGGGACCGGCTCAAAGACGCCGACCTTTACCGAGCGATTCGGCTTTTACCCTGGCACCTTCATCGGCAACCCGGACCTCGTGCCGGAAGAGTCGAAGGGCTGGGAGCTGGGCGTGGAGTCGGACTGGATGGACGGTAACCTGACCCTGGGCGCGGTCTACTTCGACTCGGTGCTGGAGAACGAGATCAACGGTTTCGTCTTCGACCCCGCCACCGGTGGATTCACGGCCGCCAACGAAGACACCGACAGCGACCGCAAGGGCTTCGAGTTGACCGGTAGCTGGAGGCCCGTGCACGGCCTCATCATCGCCGCCAACTACACCTACACCGACGCCACGCAGGACAACGCCCTCGGCGACACCGTGCGCGAAGTGCGCCGGCCGCGCCACATGGGCAGCCTGAACGCGGACTGGCGCTTCGCCGACGACCGCGGCAACGTCAACCTCAACGTCAACTACACCGGCGACCAGCTCGACAGCTTCTACGACCCGACGACCTTCATCAGCTCGAACGTCCCGCTGGACAGCTTCACCGTGGTGGACGTGGCCGGCAGCTGGCGCCTGACCGACGCGCTGGAGCTGACGGCCCGGGTGAGCAACCTCTTCGACGAGGATTACGAGGAGGTTCTGGGCTACGCGCGGCCGGGCGTGGCGTTCTACGGCGGCTTGCGCGGCCGATTCGACTTCTAGGCGCCGCGACGTGCCCCGTCCCAGGGCCCTGTTGAGCTGGTCCAGCGGCAAGGATTCCGCCTGGACGCTGCACGAGGTGCTGGCCGCGGGCGAGTTGGACGTCGTGGGCCTGTTCACCACGCTCAACGCCTCGGTGGACCGGGTGGCCATGCACGGGGTGCGCGGCGAACTTTTGCGCGCCCAGGCGCGCGCCCTGGACCTGCCCCTGTTCGAGGTGGGCCTACCCTGGCCCTGCAGCAACGAGGACTACGAGCGCCTGGCCGGCGAGGCGCTGACCCGGCTGAAGCAGCGCCTTGGCGTCACCCATGTGGTGTTCGGCGACCTGTTCCTCGAGGACATCCGCGCCTGGCGGGAGGCCCAGGTGGGCGCGATGGGGCTCGAGCCCGTCTTTCCGCTGTTTGGCCGCGACACCCGGGCGCTCGCCCGGGCCATGATCGACGGCGGCCTGGAGGCCGTGCTGAGCTGTGTGGACACCGAACAGTTGGACGGGGCGTTCAGCGGCCGGGCTTTCGATGGTGCCTTGCTGGATGAACTCCCGGAGGGGATCGACCCCTGCGGCGAGAACGGGGAATTCCACACCCTGGTCGTGGCGGCGCCGATGTTCGAGGGGCGTCTTCGTGTGAAGCGTGGTGAGCGCCACGATGACGGGCGCTTCCAGTACACCGACTTCTTGCCCGCCTGAAGGGGTCACGAAGTGCGGCAAGTCTGGTATTCCCGCTATGTCGTCTGGGTGGGGCTACCCCAGGCCGGGATGAGGCTGCGTCAGTCTGGTGGCGTTTCCCCGGTAAGGATGGCTTCGAGGCCTTCACGGTAGGACGGGTACTTCGGCTCGAACCCCAGCTGCTCGCGAACCCGACGGGTATCGATGCGTTTGCACTCGGCCCAGAACTGGCGGCCCATGGGCGAGAGTTCGGCCTCTTCGAAGGGGATGGCCGGGGGCACGGGGAGGCCCGCGAGTTCTGCGGCATATGCCAGCACCGTTTCCGCAGCCACCGGCTCGTCATCCGCCAGGTTGAACACGGGTCCGGCTTCCGGCCGCTGCATGCCCAGCAGCAGGGCGGAGCCGATGTCATCGACGTGGATGCGATTGAACACGTGACCGGGCTTCACGATGCGTTGCGCCTTGCCGCTGCGCAAACGGTCGAAGGGCGAGCGGCCCGGGCCGTAGATGCCCGGCAGGCGGAACACCTGCACGGGCAGACCGGCCGATTCACCCCACTCCAGCCAACGCCGCTCCTGGGCGACCCGGCGTTCACTGCGTGCATTCATTGGGGACAGCGGCGCGTCCTCGTCGACCCAGGCGCCGTCGACGTCGCCGTACACGCCCGTGGTCGAGAGCAGGCCGACCCAGCGCAGGGTCGGCAGCGCGGCCATGAGGTCGCCGTGCCACCGGAGCACCCCATCGTCACCGGCCTCGCCAGGCGGGATGGAGCAAAGGATGTCCGTGACGCCATCGAGCGCGGTGTCTGCCAGCGCGGCGGCGCCATCGAAGCGATGGCCTTCAATGCCCAGCCCCTGGAGCTCGGCAACGCCCTCCGCCGTGCGGCGGGTCCCGGCGGCCCGGCCACCGGCCGTGATGAAGCGCACGGCCAGACGCGTGGCGGTATCGCCACAGCCGAAACAGAACAGCCGGCGCTGTTTCAGGTCCCAATCAACGCTCAATGTCTGGGGCTCAATCCAGTTGCTTTGCCGCGTCGCGCAGCACATCGTCCCAGGCATCGAAACCCTCGGTCATCGCCTCGTTCCAGCGCGTGACCAGGGACTCGAGGGTGTCGGGTGGCAGGTCGAGGATGTCTTCACAGCGCCGCGGGTCCAGTGGAAACGCCTCAGGGTAGCGCTCGTACTCGCGGGTGGCGGTGTCCTGGTTGGCGCGGGCCTCGCCAAGCGACACCCCATCGGACAGGTAACGGTACAGGTGATCTTCGGGCATGGGGCCCGGGAGCCGGGACTCGGTAACGAGTCCCCGCGGCTGCCAGCAGTATTGCATCACGCCGGAGAGTTGTGACTGCCAGGAACGTTTCGGTTCGCGCGTTTCACCGCGCACTATCGTGGCCATTTGCGAAGTCAACCCGCGACCGATGGACTGAACCAGGTAGGTCTGCGATTTCGTTTCCATCAGGTCGGCCAGGGTAGTGCAGCCGGCTTCGGCGATGTCGTCGCCCGAACGGATCGATGCCTGGCAACCACCATACAACCGCGACCAGGAAGGCTGGGCCAGCGCCACCTGCACGGCAATCAGTTCGATCGTGGCCATGTCCGTGACCGGGGTGTGTTCCAGGCCGGCTTCCCGGGCCTGGGCCAGCGCCTCGCCCTCGAACACCAGCGGCGGCAGGGAGTCGACGGCTGCCTCGACGGCAAGCCAGGTCTCGGGCAGGCCGTGGCCCCAGTACGTGTCCACGTGGCTGGCAGAAGCGGCGCGAAGGACGTGCTCCAGTTCCTCGCCGCTGAAGGGCAGGTTGTCCTCCCGTCCGGAACGGCCGATGCCGCGCAAGGCCAGCAGGTGGGCGTAGGCATTGTCAGGGTCGAGCGTGGCCAGGCGCAGCGGCAGGTCGGATGCCTCGCACCAGGGCGCCGGCCGCGAGGACAGGCAATCGAATGCATAGACCGTTGTGGCCAGCGCCGCGTTGCTGGGGTCGTCGTCGATTGCCTGTCGCCGCAGCGCCGGCAGGTCCGGCGGCGCGCCATCGTCGGGGCAGGCTGCGGCTGAGCCTTCACTGGCCCGGGCCTGGAGGGTCATGCTGGCAAGCGCCCGAACGAATGGGGTGTCGTCGTCCAGCAAATGGCACCAAAGTCCCGGTTGCCAGGCGTTCCAGGCGGCGCCGTAGGCCTCCGCACCGTCGTTGTCAGGACCGGAAGGCTGGGCAAACGCAACCGCCGGCGCCAGCAGGCACAGCACGCCAATCATCCTGATCATCGTCGTACTCCTTACAACCCTCTGTGATCAATGTACCAACGCCTGCCAGCGGGCGCATATCCAACAGGTCATGGCTTGAACATGCAATCAAACTGCATCATTCGCCCCTTCTGACCGGTCGCATCGCTTTCCGACGAAAACACGAAAAACCCTTCCGTCATCAACGCCTTACCGTCATCGAAAGTCTCGCAACTCCTTGATTCGTCATTCAATCGTCATCAGCCATTCATTGCGCTGTCATTTCCCGTGCCTATCCTGCGCGCAAACCACAGGGGAGAGACGGCATGAACACCCTGGTTCCGCTGGATACGAAAGTACGCTGCCGAACGGTCTTCATCTCCGATGTGCACCTGGGCTTTCACGGGTGCAGCGCCGACTTCCTCCTGGATTTCCTCGGCCGCGTCGAGTGCGACACGCTGTACCTGGTCGGGGATATCGTCGATTTCTGGTACATGAAGAAGCGCGCCAACTGGCCCAAATCCCACGGTGAAGTGCTCTACCGCATCCTCGACATGGCCCGCCACGGCACGCGGGTGGTGTTCGTGCCCGGCAACCACGACGAGGCCGTGCGGCCCTTCGACGGCATGATGTTCGGCTGCATCGAGATCCAGGACCGGCTGGTGCACGAGACGGCCGACGGCAAGCGCTTCCTGGTGCTGCACGGCGACCAGTTCGACAGCGTGGTGCGCTGCTCGAAGTGGCTGGCCAAGCTCGGCGCCTGGGCCTACGACGTGCTGCTGCGCATGAACACGGTGATCAACCGGGCGCGGCGCCTGTTCGGCCGGGACTACTGGTCGCTGGCGGCCTTCCTGAAGCACAAGGTGAAAAACGCCGTGAGCTATATCTCCAGCTTCGAGGAAGCGGTGGTGAAGGCGGCGGCGGAAGAGGGCGTGGACGGCGTGGTCTGTGGCCACATCCACCGCGCCGAGATGACCCGGATGCACGAGATTCTCTACATGAACTGCGGCGACTGGGTCGAGAGCTGCACGGCCCTGGTGGAGCGCAAGGACGGCGCCATGGAATTGCTGGAGTGGCGTGAGCACGCCCGCCGCGTGAAGGTCCTGCGCCCGGACGCGCAGGGCGAACTGGAACTCTGGGGCGAAACCGGGAAGGGCCTGGCCGCCTGACAATGGAAGCACTGAATTGATACTCGTCCTCGTCACCGACGCCTGGGCGCCGCAGGTCAATGGCGTCGTCACCACCATGCGCAACACCGTGGAGCACCTGCGTGAACGCGGGGTGGACGTCACCCCCATCACGCCGGACCAGTTCCGCTCCATTCCCTGCCCGGGCTACAAGGAAATCCGACTCTCCATCACCCCGTATCGCAAGGTGAAGGAGATCATCGAAACACGACAGCCGGACGTCATTCATATCGCCACGGAAGGCCCTCTCGGCTGGGCGGCCCGAAAGTACTGCATGCGCCACGGGCTGCCCTTCGCCACGTCCCTGCACACGCGCTTTCCCGAGTACCTGCGCCTGCGCGCGCCGATTCCACTGAGCTTCACCTACGGAATCCTGCGCGACTTCCACGCTCCGGCACGGGTCACCCTGGTGCGCACCAAGACCCAGAAACAGGAACTCAAGGAAAAGGGATTCGAGCACCTGAAGGTCTGGCCGGGGGCCGTGGACACCCGCCTGTTCCGACCGCGCGGCAAGGGCGCCCTGGACCTGCCCCGTCCCATCGGCCTGTTCGTGGGGCGCGTGGCGGTGGAAAAGGGCCTGCCGGACTTTCTCGACCTGGACCTGCCGGGTTCGAAGGTGATCGTCGGCGCGGGCCCGGACCTCGAAAAGCTGAAGGCCCAGTACCCCGACGCCCATTTCCTGGGTGCGAAATTCGGCGAGGAACTGGCCGAGCTGGTCTCGGCGGCGGATGTGTTCGTCTTCCCGAGCAGAACCGACACCTTCGGCCTGGTGATGCTCGAGGCCATGGCCTGCGGCGTACCCGTGGCGGCCTTTCCCGTCCCCGGCCCGCAGGACGTGATCCTGCCCGGCGCCACCGGGTTCATGGACGAGGACCTGCGCCAGGCCTTCTTCAAGGCCCTGGAACTGGATGGCGACGCCTGCCTGGAGTTCGCCCACGACCACAGCTGGCAGCGTTCCACCGAGCGGTTCCTGAAGTTCCAGACACAGATCGACTGGTCGGGCGGGGCGGGTAAAACCATGGCCTCTGAAAACGAACCGGACGCGCTTGGAGAGCGTATCGCTTCGACCTGACCTGGCGCTGATGCGCCGGAAATCACCCCCTTGCATCACCTGGCCTCCAGGCCATGGTGCATCCATGAGCGACGTGCCGGGTGTCAGGTTCGCCTGCGCAACGCCAGCTCCAGCTTTTCCACCACGTCACCGACTTCCACCAGTTCCATCACGCCCGGCTCCTCGATGCGATGGCCCCAGCGCAATTCCTCCGGTTCCTTGCCCCGGTAGTGGCGGGCGGCCTCCGGGTAGCGGTCCACGCACAGGTCCAGGAAACGGTACGGGCCGCTGCGGCGCGACCAGGTGGCGGCGTGCAGCCCGACCACCGGCGTGCCCAGGGCCGAGGCCATATGGGCCGGGCCGGAGTCGGGGGTCAGCAGCACGGCGGCGCGTTCCATGACCGCCAACGACTGGGTCAGCGTGTCCTTGCCCACGAGGTTGAGCGCTGGCGCCTGCATGGCGGCTTCGATCTTCGCGGCGGTCTCGCGCTCGAGGGCGCTCGGACCGCCGCTCAGCACCACGCGCAGGCCCAGGGCCCCGGCTGCATGGTCCGCCACGGCGGCGTAGCGCTCCGGCAGCCAGTTGCGCAGGGCGTGGCTGGAGCAGGGGCTGACCAGCAGGATGGGCTCCTCGAAGGGCAGCTGTTCGGCAGCCCAGGCCCGGTCCGCATCGCTGACCGGCAGGTCCCAGCGGGGCTCCCCGGGATCGATGCCCAGCGCGCGCGGAAACTCCAGGAAGCCCTGCACCTGGTGCTGGAAGGCCACCTCGGCGATGCGATGGTTGATGAACCAGCCGTGGCGGTCGCGTGAGCGGGCTTGGTCCCAGCCCAGTCGCAACGGTGCGTCGACCAGCCGCGAAAGCACGTTGGCGCGCAGCGCGACCTGCATGTGCAACAGCAGATCGAAGCGACGGCCCTTCAGGGCCTGGCGCAATCCGGAGATCGCGGCGATCCCGCCGCGTTTGTCGAAGACGATGAACTCGACACCCTCGATCCCGGCCAGCAGCTTGTGCTCCAGCTTGCCGATGATCCAGGTGATGCGGGTGTCCGGCCAGGCTTCGCGCAGGGCGCGCACCACCGGCACCGTGTGCGTGGCGTCGCCGAGGGCTGAGAGGCGCAGGATGCAGATGTTGTCCGGGGGCGCATCCATAGCCACAATAGGCCGCGAGGGTCCTGCCATGAATCCGGTCACCATCCACAAGGGGTCGCGAGCCATTGTATATGACGCCGATGCGGTTCCCGCCGGCGCCGCGGAGCTGTTCGACCCGGAATACTGGTGTGGGCAGGGCGCGCTCGAGGGTTCGGCGCCAGGCCGCGGCACCAGCCACTTCCTTGACACGCCCTTCGGCCCCGCGGTGCTGCGCCGATACCGGCGTGGCGGCATGGTCGCGCGCTTCAACCGCGAGCACTACCTGTACCGCGGCCTCGAGGCCAGCCGTCCCTTCCGTGAATTCCTTCTTCTGCGCGAAATGAACGAGGACGGCCTGAGGGTGCCGGCCCCGCTGGCGGCCCTGTGCCACCGCGAAGGCCCGTTCTACCGCGCCGCCCTGCTCACCCGCCGCATCGCGCCGGCGCGGCCGCTGGTGGACCACTTCCGGGACGAGAATTTCGACTGGAAACGCCTCGGCGGCGAGTTGCGCAGTTTCTTCGACGCGGGCATGGCGCATGCCGACCTCAATGCACGCAATATCCTGGTCCATGACGAGAACGGCGCCGCCTGGGTGATCGACCTCGACGCCTCGCGATACAGCGGCGGTCATCCCGTCGACGGAACCCGCCAACTGGAGCGCCTGAAGCGCTCCCTGGTCAAGCTCTGGCCCGAGGACGGCCCGGCGCTGGACCCGTGCTGGGACGCCCTGTGGGCGGGCAGCGGCGCATGAGCCGTCTGCGCAACCGTGTCCCTGGTGGCGCTGCGGGATGAGCCGCCCCAGTCACAGCGCCCTCGAGTCGGCGCGGCTCTACCTGGTGCCCGCCACGCTGGAACTGGCCCGTGCGGACCTGTCCGGCGACGCGGCCCTGGCCGCCGCGCTGGGTGTCAGCGTGCCCGAATCCTGGCCGCCGGAGCATCACTCGCGCCCGGCGGTGGACGCCGCGCTGTACCAGCTGGGCGACCGTGCCGAGCATGGCTGGAGCCACTGGTACCTGGTGGGGCGAGGACCGGAAGAAGGCCTGATCGGGGTGTGCGGATTCAAGGGCCGACCGGATTCGGGCGGTTCCGTCGAGATCGCCTATTCCATCGTCGAGCCGCTGCGCCGGATCGGCTACGCCACCGAGGCGGTCGACCGGCTGGTCGCCTGGGCCTTCACGCATGACCGCGTGGCCCAGGTCACCGCTGAAACCCTTCCGCACCTGCGCCAGTCCATCCGCGTGCTCGAGAAGAACGGCTTCCGCCCGGAAGGCCGCGGCAGCGAATATGGCGTCGTGAAGTACGTCCTGCGGCGGGCCAGCCTGCGCTGAAGGGCAGGGCGAGCGCCCCGAGCCCCGACACGCCGCGCCAGGCGCAGCATCCATCTCCTGCTTTGTTGCGGCCCCTGACCTCCGGCACATGTGGTGTGTCGCCGTCAGATACAATATGATATCACTATGTATCTATTTGAGGGAGCACTGCCATGATTGAAGAACGTATCCGCAAATGCGCTTCCGGCTACCTGGCCCTGGTCATCCTGCCGGCGATGCTGATCGCCGTGATCTACGGTTTCGTCCAGGCCGCGAAGGCTGAGAGCCCCGTGGGCATCATCTCCGGCATTGTCGCTTTCGTGATCGTGCTCATCCTGTTCAAGGGCTTCTTCATGGTCGCCCCGAACCAGAGCAAGGTGCTCCAGCTGTTCGGCACCTACGTGGGCAGCGTGCGCGAAACGGGCCTGCGCTGGGCCAACCCCTTCTACAGCAAGGAGACGGTGAGCCTGCGTGTGCGCAACTTCGAGAGCGAAATGCTCAAGGTCAACGATTCTTCCGGCAACCCCATCGAGATCGCCGCCGTGGTGGTGTGGAAGGTGGTGGATTCGGCCGAGGCCGTGTTCGAGGTGGACGACTATGTCAATTACGTTCACATCCAAAGCGAGGCGGCGCTGCGCAACCTGGCCACGGCGCATCCCTACGAAGCGCACGACGACGACATCATCGCCCTGCGCAGTGATCCCCAGGACATCGCCGACAAGCTCAAGGACGAGGTGCAGATCCGCCTGGGCAAGGCGGGCGTGGAAGTCATCGAGGCGCGCATCAGCCACCTGGCCTACGCGCCGGAAATCGCCTCCGCCATGCTCAAGCGCCAGCAGGCCCAGGCCGTGGTCGCCGCCCGCATGCAGATCGTGGACGGCGCCGTGGGCATGGTGCAGATGGCCCTGGAGCAGCTCGAGCGCGACAAGGTCGTGGACCTGGACGAGGAGCGCAAGGCCGCCATGGTCAGCAACCTCCTGGTCGTGCTCTGCGGCGAGGAAAACGCGCGCCCGGTGCTGAACGCGGGCACGCTGCACAACTGATCACGGTTCCGGGATGCCTTCGAAGAAGTCGTTTCCCCTACGGCTGGACGAGTCGACGTACGACGCCCTGAAGCGCTGGGCGGAGGACGAGTTTCGCAGTGTGAACGGGCAGATGGAGTACGTGTTGCGGGAGGCCCTGCGCAAGGCAGGGCGCCTGCCGAAGAAGCAGGAACCAGGCTGAGTCGGTTTGATTGAATTAGGGCGGATCTTCGGATCTGCCCTGCCGTTCCGCCCCCGGGTCTGGTTGCGAGTTCGGTCCCCAGGTTCCGCCGCTGCGTCTAGTACGGCCACACCTCCAGCCCGTGCACCGCGTTGCGCACGTCGCGAGAGAAGTTCACCCGCATCACGTCGGTGCCGGATTCCAGGTCGTAGATCGACACCGTCGAAGGCGAGGAGCCGGCGGCGACAAAGCGCTGGTCGATGACGCACAGGCCGCGCCCGAACCCCTGCCGCGCCACCTGTTCGTCGCCCAGGTCCAGCCGTTCCAGTTCGTCCCCGGGGTAGTGCGGTACGGCAAAGCTCACCGCGCTACCGTCGCGCCGGTCCCAGCGCAGCCGGTCGGCGGCGGTGTCGTTGTACAACACCCCTTCGCGAAAGGGCCGGGCATTGTGGGTGCCATCCGGTAGCTCGACCACCCGACGTACCGTGTGGTCGCTGCCGATGCGCAACAGGCCGCCGCTGCGCAGCCCGCAGGTGTAGAGGCCGCTTTCGTCGGCCCAGACGTTGTTGAGGTGCAGCCGATTCTGAGGCGGCGGACCCATGGCGCCGCCCGGGCCGTCCAGGCCGGCCGGATCCCAGGCGTGGCCCTCGTAACCCTCCCCGGTCCGTTCGATGTGCAATGCCCAGAAGAAGCGTTGCCGTTCCAGGTCGAAGGCCAGGATCGAGTCGTTGACCGTCGAGACCAG
This sequence comes from Gammaproteobacteria bacterium, assembly GCA_030426265.1. Taxonomy (GTDB): domain Bacteria; phylum Pseudomonadota; class Gammaproteobacteria; order Xanthomonadales; family SZUA-36; genus Marinihelvus. The sequence continues at coordinate 161,916 of JAUHYP010000001.1, forward strand.
GTAGAGGTGCCGGCCCAGCACGCAGATCTCGTGGCAGTGCCGCAGGTAGATGCAGCGGAAGGAGCGTTGCAGGCGGAAGGCACGGTCGTAGACGAACAGCTCGTCGCTGGCCGCCACGTAGACCTCGCCGCCGTAAAATGCGATGCCCCGCAGGCCGCGGTCCCAGCCGCGGCCCTGCCAGTCGATGTCGCCGCTGTTCCAGTCCACCACCTGGCGAATGTCCTGGCGCGCGAAATCCAGCAGGTACAGGCCGCCGTGGCTGTCGCCCTGGCGCGCGCCGCGCACCACGGAGCTGGCCAGCAGGGTCGGCAGGGCCAGTTGGCCGCCGTTCATGTCGGGATCACTCGGGACCCGGAGCGCAGGAATTTTGCGCCCGTCACGCGGTGGCTGAGGCTAGCCGGGCGGGCTGGGTCATGACGATGCTCATGCGGTCGTCGCGGGCAGCCAGGCGAGCAGGGCTTCGGCGCCGTCCGCCAGGGGATCGGCGCAGGGCAGATTGGTTTCATTTTCCACGGCGGCCAGGGCTGTGCGGCGTGCATCCCCGGCCAGGCCAGTGGTGTCCAGGGCAATGCCGATGAAGTGGGCCGCCGGACTGGACGGCTTTGCCGCCTGGAGGTGGCGTTCGATGCATTCGTTCAGCGGCGGAATGGCGCCGCCGGGCCAGCCATCGAGTCGCGTGCGGCCGGCCTGGTGGCACAGCACCAGCGCGTCGGGCCTGACGCCGTGCATCAGCCCCAGGGTGATCGCCGCACTGGCCGGGTGCAGCAGCGAGCCCTGGCCCTCGACGATGTCCCAGTGATCGGGGTCGTTGGCCGGACACAGTTGTTCTGCAACACCGGCCAGGTACTCGGCCGGTACGCTGTCCAGGGCCACGCCGCGTCCGGCGATCAGCATGCCGGTCGGGCTGCTGGCCCGAAATCGCGCGTCGACGCCGCCCTGCCGCAAGGCCTGGTGCAGCGCCAGGGCCGTGTCCAGCGGTCCCGCGTCACGCTGCGTGCCGACCGTGAGCAGGCGCCGACCCGAGCGCGGGCGGCCGTCGGCCACCGCCAGTTCCTCGGGCAGCCGGCGCAGATCCACCAGGCGCGAACCCGAGCGGTAGGCGGCGTTGGCCAAACGAGGGATGGACTCGAGCGGGGTGTGCGGGCCGCCGACGACATCCAGTCCGGCCGCGAGGGCATCCACCAGGGTGGACTCCCAGTCCGTCTTGAGTGTGCCGTCCGGGGTTGTGACGCCGATCACCAGGCTGCGCGCCCCGGCGCGCCGCGCCTGGCCGATGTCCATGTCCGGCAGGCCGCAGTCCACCCGGGCATTGGCGTAGCGCAACTGCCCCACGCATTCTTCCGGGCGCCAACGCGCGAGCGCCGCCGCGGTCCCCGCATCCTGTGCGCGGGCCGCGTCGCCCAGGAACAACAGGTAGGGAGCTTCGAGGTCCGGATCGATCATGCGGCAGCCTGGCGGGACGTGGCCCTGATTATTGAAAGCCCCCCGGGTAAACGCAAGCCCGGCGCGCATCGCCCGGAGACCGGCGCACGGGTCGCGTCCACTGGGTCATGGGCACTGGCGGCAAACCCCCGATTCCGCCCTACAATGGGACGACCCAGGCCACCCCAGAAGCCCCATGAACGTCGAAGCTGATCACCCCGCGGCCACTGACTGGCAGGCACGGGACACGCGTCACTACCTGCATCCGTTCACCGACCACCATGACCTGGGACAGGCCGGGGCGCGCATCATCGAACGCGCCGAAGGGTGCTACATCTACGACCTCGACGGCCACCGCGTCCTCGATGGAATGTCGGGCCTGTGGTGCGTCAACCTGGGGTACGGGCGCGAGGACCTGGTCGCCGCGGCGACGCGCCAGCTCAGCGAACTGCCCTACTACAACAGCTTCTTCCAGACCGCCCACCCGCCGGCCATCGCCCTGGCCGAGCGCATCGCGGCCATCGCGCCGGAAGGCTTCGACCTGGTGTTCTACGCCGGCTCGGGCTCGGAGGCCAACGACACCAACATCAAGCTGGTGCGGCGTTACTGGGACCTCGTCGGCCGGCCGGACAAGCGCCACTTCATCAGCCGGCGCAATGCCTACCACGGCAGCACCGTGGCCGCCGGTTCCCTGGGCGGCATGGGACCCATGCACGAACAGCTCGGGCCGATGGTGAACTTCATCCACCACGTCGAACAGCCCTACCACTTCGGCCTGGGACACGACCAGGACCCGGAGGCCTTCGGCCTGGCCCAGGCGCGGCTCGTCGAGAAGAAGATCCTGGAACTGGGCGCTGAGCAGGTCGCCGCCTTCATCGGCGAGCCGGTGCAGGGCGCCGGCGGGGTGATCATTCCCCCCGCCAGCTACTGGCCCGAGGTGCAGCGCATCTGCCGCAAGTACGACGTGTTGCTGATTGCCGACGAGGTCATCACCGGCTTCGGCCGCCTCGGCGAGTGGTTCGGCTGCACGAAGCTCGGCATCGAACCCGACCTGATCACCTTCGCCAAGGGCGTGACCTCGGGCTACCTGCCGCTGGGCGGGGTGATCGTCGGCGAGCGGGTCGCGGCGGTGATGCGCACCCAGGGCGGCGAATTCGCGCACGGCTACACCTATTCGGGCCACCCGGCGGCCTGCGCCGTGGCGCTGGCCACCCTGGACGCCCTGGAGCGTGAGCGCGTGATCGAACGGGGCAGGGAGGAGATCGCCCCGGCCTTCGCCCGCGCCCTGGCCGGCCTGGCCGATCACCCCATCGTCGGTGAAACGCGCAGCATCGGGCTGATGGGCGCGGTGGAGCTGGTCGCGGACAAGGCCACGGGCGAGCGCTTCCACAAGGACCTGGGCGTGGGCATGAAATGCCGGAATTTCTGTTTCGACAACGGCCTGGTCATGCGCGCCGTCGGCGACTCAATGATCGTCGCGCCGCCGCTGGTGATCACCCCGGCGCAGATCGACGAATTGGCGGAGAAGGCCCGGCATTGCCTGGACCTGACCGCGGCCTGGGTGGCGAAAAACGCCTGAGGCTTAGCCCCGCCCCTGCGCCTGGTCGCGAATGTCCTCGCGCCACTCCGACAGGTTGTGTTCGATGGCCCAGAAGCCGCAGATCCACAGCGACTGGTCCCAGGCCCAGACCCAGTGCCCGGTCCAGATCCACCAGCCGGCGTTGGCGAACAGGATGAGGTAGAGGACCCGCACCGTGTGACTGGCCGCCATCAGCCAGCCACGGGTGACGTTGCGGTTCTGCAGCCAGACCGCCAGTTCGATCGCCCAGATCACCAGGATCCAGGTGATGGCGTCGGCCAGGTCCACCGCCGTGTGGGTCTTCTCCAGCTTCAGGCCGCTGGTGTCGGTCACCACGGACGGCTCCAGCATGAAGAATTCTCGCTCGTCGGACAGGAAAGCGCAGTTGTCGGTGGTGATGACCGTGTAGCGGTAGTTTTCGCCCCAGGAGATGTCCTGGCCGGCCAGCTGGCAGGGCGAGGCGATCTCCGGGCTGGCCTCCAGCGTCCAGGCGTGGTTCACGTCGCCGGCGCGCACCACCAGGGTGTGCACCAGGAACAGGTAGCAGACCAGGCGCACGCCGCGCACCGTGCCGCGAACCCAGGCGTGCCGCCAGGCCTCATTGCCGATGGCGTAGGTTTCCAGTTCGAACATGAACAGCAGGCCGAACCAGGCCGCCAGGTCCAGGCTGGTCTCGAAGGCGCCGGTCCAGTCGAGAAAATCGCCCCCCTGGCGCAGCGTGTGGGCGGCCATGCCCATCTCTTCCACGCCGTAGTAGACCCAGTTGAGCAACAGCAGGGTGTAGACGCTCCACTTCAGCCACTGGGCGCGGCGTTCGTGTCGCTGCCGCGCGAGGGAAAAGTCGGCGGCGGCGGCCTTCAAAGGGGTGGGCCGCCGGGTTCCGCGGGGGTCGGCAGGTTGTGCGTCATGGCCCGCATGATAGCGATTCCACGCCGCTTGTCACGGCTTTCCCGACCCCTGCGACTTTGAGAAGATGGGGCCGGAAACGCAGGGTGCGTGGCGGATCAGGAGAAACGGGGAAGACATGTCGGACGGTGTGGGTCATCCGGTGGTGGGCGTGGTGTCGGACCGGCGCATGGTCGGGGCGCACCCCTTTCACATGGTGGGCGAAAAATACCTGCAGGCGGTCTGGGACGGCGCCGGCGCCTACCCGGTCGCGCTGCCGTCGCTGGGCGGCGATTTCGACGTGCCGGCCATCCTCCAGCGCCTCGACGGACTGCTGCTGACGGGCAGTCCCTCGAACGTCGAGCCGCACCACTACCTGGGCGACCCCAGCGAGCCGGGCACCTGGCACGACCCGGAACGCGACCTCGCTACCCTGGCCCTGATCCCCGCCGCCGTGCGCGCCGGGATGCCCCTGTTCGCCATCTGCCGGGGCTTCCAGGAAATGAACGTGGCCTTCGGCGGCAGCCTGCACCAGAAGGTGCACGAGGTGCCCGGCCACCGGGTGCACAAGGAGAATCCCGACGACCCACTCGAGGTGCAGTACGGCCCCTCCCACGAGGTGCGCTTTCCGCCGGGCGGCCTGCTGGCGCGCCTGACCGGCGTGGCGGGCGCCACGGTCAACTCCCTGCATTCCCAGGCCGTGGACCGGCTGGGTGAGGGACTGGCCGTCGAGGCCACGGCCGATGACGGCCTGGTCGAGGCCTTTACGGTCCAGGGCGCACCCGGTTTCAATCTCAGCGTACAATGGCATCCGGAATGGCGGGTGAGGGACAACCCGGTGAGCCTCGCCCTGTTCCGTGCCTTTGGCGAGGCCTGCCGCAGCTATCGTGACCGGGACGTCCGTCGAGCGCCGCGCGACGAACGCGGTCCAGGAACCCGCCGCCGGGCGGCCCCCTGAGGGGCCCGGGCCGGCCCAACATCGGCGAATTCATGGCAACACCCCTTCCCCGGAAAAGCAGCTGGCTCCAGGACCTGGTCTACGGCCTGTTCGAAGGCCTGGACAACTCGCTGTGGGGCTACGGCTTCGCCACCATTCTCTTCGCCGGCGCACTGACGCCCTTCCTGCCCCTGGGCGTGCTGATCCTGCTGGTGGGCACCGGTCTGATCGGCCTGTGGGTGTCCCTGACCTCGAGAGCGCCGGTGCACATCGCCGGCATCGACGAGCAGGCGGTGGTCATCCTGGCTTCCGCCGCGACGCTGCTGGCGGCGCACCTGGGGCCCGGCATCACCGGGCCGGCCGGGCTTTCGACCCTGCTCGCCCTGTTCGCGCTCACGTCCCTGCTGATCGTGGTGGCCTTCGTGTTCGTGGGGCAGCTGCGCCTGGCGCGCCTGCTCGAACTGCTGCCGTTCCCGGTGATCTGCGGCTTCATGGCGGGTGTCGCCTGGCTGCTGCTCAATGCCGCGGTCTATGTCACCGTCGACCACTCCATTTCCATGTCCCTGCCGGCGCAGCTCACGAACGAAGGCAGCCTGTTCAAGCTGCTGGTGGCCCTGGGCCTGGGCGCCTTCATGATCGTGTTCATGGACTTCGTCAATCGCGCCTGGACCTTTCCGGCGGTGACGGTGCTGATCTTCGGGGGCTTCTATGCCCTGGTGAAGGCCCTGGACATTCCCGAGTCCGCGCTGCACGAGGGCGGCTGGCTGTTCCAGCTTCCGGCCGAGACTTCGGCGCTGGCCCTGCTCCGCCTGGCCGATCCGGCTGCCATCGACTGGGCCTTCCTGTACTCGGTGTTGCCGCAGGTGCTGACGGTGGTCTTCCTGGCCCTGCTCAACGTCTCGATGTCGCTGACCGCCATGAACACCAGCGGGAGCGGCGATCTCGACAGTTCGCGGGAAATCCGCAACCAGGGCGTGGGCAACCTGCTGTGCGTCGCCACGGCCTGTCCGCCCGGCTATACGGACGTGGCGTCGACGATGCTCTACCGCGAATTCGGCGCCACGCGGCGGCTCATGCCGGCCACCGCGGCCATCGTCTGCCTGCTGGTGGCCTGGTCCGGCAGCTGGCTGGTGGCCTTCCTGCCCAAGGTGCTGGTTGGCGCGGTGATCTTCATGTTCGCTTACCGGATGCTGGTCGAGTGGCTGTTCGAGCGGGTGCGCGGCTTCCAGCCGGTGGACTTCCTGATCGTCTGCATCATCCTGGCCATGGTCATCTTCGTGGACTTCATGGTGGGCATCCTCACGGGCATCGTCCTCACCGTGATCCTCTTCGTGCTGCGCTACAGCATGATCAGCGCCATCCATGGCCGCTATTCGCTGCGCGAGTACCGCAGCTCCGTCGAGCGGCCGCCCTCGATCAACACCATGCTCGACCGGCACGGCCTGGGCTCGCTGGTCTACACCCTGCGCGGCTTCCTGTTCTTCGGTACGGCCAACGCGGTGCTCGAGCGCATCCGCGCGGACCTGGCCAGCACCGGCGACGAGCACCTGTCGGTGCTGCTGGACTTCAAGCGCGTGACCGGCATGGACATCTCGGCGCTGAACACCTTCCTGCAGGTCAAACGACACTGCGAGGCCCAGGGCGTGCGTCTGCTGTACTCGGATGTGCCCATGGACATCCAGATGCAACTGCGCTCGCTGGGCGCGGTGAGCGAGGAGGAGGGCAGCCCGCTGTTCTTCGAGGAGCTGGATTTCGCCGTGGAGCACATGGAAGAGCACATCCTGGAGATGTACGCGCCCGAGGCCTCCGGCCGCAGCGTGCGGGAGCAGCTCGAGCAGATCTTCGATCGTGAGGACCGCATCGAACTCATCATGCACGCCCTGGAGCGGGTCGATTGTCCTGCGGGCGACGCCCTGTTCCTGCAGGGTGACCTCGACAACGGCTTCTACATCCTCGAGAGCGGCTCGCTGTCCGCCTATATCGACGCCCATGGCAACGCCAAGCACCGGGTGAAGAAGTTCGGTCCGGGTTCGTTGATCGGCGAACTGTCCATGTTCATGCCCAGCCGGCAACGCACCGCCAGCGTGTTCGCGGATGTCGACTCGGTGCTGTACTTCCTCTCCACCGAGGTGGTGCACAGCCCGGACCTGGCCGACTCGCGCCTGTCGGGCGCGGTGCACGAGCTCATCGCCCGGGCGCTGGGCACGCGCATCAACTACATGAACCAGCGCCTGATGCTGGAACTGGATTGAGCGCACTGCCTTGAAGGTCGATCCGGTCACGCACAAGCCCTGGGTGACGCCCGGTCGCGTGTTCACCGCCTTCAAGTACACGGTGTTCTTCCTGCTGACTTTCAACGTGTGGTTCTGGTACCGCGAGGACGCCGCCGCCGCCGCCCACCTGTTCCCCGGCGGCGTCGACTGGCACAACCTCAACCAGGCCTACTCGGCCACCGTCGACACCGTTCCCTGGCTGATCCTGCTGTACCTGTTCGAGCTCGAGACCTCCGTGATCCATGACGACAAGCTGCGCGGCGGCCTCAAGTGGGTGCTGATGCTGGTGCGCACGGTCTGCTACCTGTTCATCATCTCGGCGTTCTGGGGCTACGTCGGCAACTGGTTCCAGATCACCAACCTGGCGCCCTTCGCGGCGGCGGACCCGTGTGCGCTGCTGGACTCCGGACTGAGCTGGATCCAGGACTACGATGACTACCCGCCCCTGGACGCCACCGCCTGCCTGGGCCTGGCCGGACACGAACTGGTGCAGGTGGCCGGCACCGACATCATCGGCACCACTGAGGCGGCGCGCGCGGCCGGACTCCTGGCCCTGACGGACGTGATCAACTCGCTGGCCTGGCTGCTGGTGGTGTTCATCCTGGAAGTGGAGGTGCTGCTGCAGCTGTGGAACAAGCTCGGTCAGCGCCTGGTTCGCGTGTTCCAGGTCAGCAAGGTGGTGGTCTACGGGACGCTGTTCGGCGCCGCCGTGTACTGGTGGATGGCGGGCGACTTCCTGGACTTCTGGGACGCCTTCCTCTGGCTGATCGCCTTCGTGTTCATCGAGATGAACATCTTCAAGTGGCAGGCCGAGGTGCAGGAGGAAGAGGCGCATGGCCACGGGGTGGATGACCTGGCGGCGCTGGATGGGTCCTGAGCGGCCTCGGGCTTTTGCACTGTTTTCTTACAGGGCATTCAGAAAACGTGTTGATGCAGCTTGCGGTAGACTCAAAGCATGAGCAGCCTGAGTGAAATCGAGCGAGAACTGTTGTCACTCTCGCCTGCGGAGCGCGAACACCTTGCGCTTTCCGCCTGGGAAAGTCTTGGTGACGGTTCCGACCCTGCTTCAGTGACCGACCTGGATCCAGAGGGCATTGATATCGCCCTGCGTCGAGCCCGTGAGATTTCGGAAGGATCGGTTGCGGCCATCAGCCATGAGCAGTTCCTCCGGGAAATCGACGGAACTGAATGAAACTCGAGTTTCACCCTCTCTCAGTCGTCGATTTTCGCCAAGCCTCAAAACACTACAGAGCCATAGACCCGGGCCTTCAGATGCAATTCAGGGCGGAGGTTCTGTCTGCCGTCGACCGTATTCTTGCAAATGCTTGGTTGTACGCTGATGTGGATGGAATTCGCAGAGCATTGCTCAAACGCTTTCCGTACTCGGTCGGCTACCAACTTGTGAACAACGACACAGTTCGAATCCTGATGATTCGACATCACAGTCGTCGGCCAGATTTCGGCCGGAATAGAAGTTGATTGCCCACAGCAATTTTTTCTTGGGTGGAATATTTATTTGAAGAGTTTCTGCGAAGGCCGCTTGACCCAGTGGGCATCCTGAGAGGCTTCCGCTTTCGGCCAGAAGCGGACTTTTGACGATTGAATTCAATTGCAACGTTAAGGGCGTCGCTCTTGATCGTTCAAGCAAAGACAATCGCAGCAAGTATCGCTCCTATCGACCCTGTTTGAATAAGGGCCAACCCTCGACACAATCTGAAACCTCGCACAGTCCGTTCAGATAGCGAGTACCGCTTGTAGGCACCAAGCACCACAAACAGCGAGAGGTCACCCCAACTCCAACTCCACAAAGGAGCTGTGGAGCCACCCAGTTGGCGATAAAGCCCTTCGTTCTCTTCCTTCAGGTACGCCATGGGCTCTTGAACAAATCCCGCAAACAAAAGACTTGCCACTGCGAAAGTGGCGAATGAGATACCTAGAAACATTGTTGGTCTAGCGTCTGCACTATGTGACCGAGGCGGCCCTCATCGAGCAGTTCAATGCTGCGACTTGAATGATTTGTCAGGTGTTGTATGCGCGACGCTACATTTCAATCGCGGCGTCGACACACTGCCGAAATTGCTTGGTCTCCTCAGAATCCTCTTGAAGTGTGGAATCAGGGTCGTCATTTCGATAGCTCAAGTGGAAACGGTAACTGGTCGGTTCACGACGGTCCCATGAACCTTCGAGCACTATGGAGAATTGAGCATCGTTCGGAAGATACTTCCCACAAGCTCCAAGCTTCGGGCGCTCGGGAGTGCCTGCTCCAAGAATAAAAAATGCCGCGACAGCGAGGGTGAAAAGCAACGTCCATTTCTGCATCTTCATCTCTCCTGGATTTGTATCAACGCACAACCAATTAGGGGAAGGGGCCGTGTATTGGCCCCAGTCGAGCCAAGCGTATCGCCATCACTATCGGCAGGGCAAAGTGTCCGCTTCTGGCCGAAATCCGGCACTCGGGAGAGCCCAGTCGCTAACCCGATTGGCTCAATCCTGTTCCCACTGAATTCCGGACTTCACCGAGTAAGTACCATCGGGTTCTTCGCTGCCGGCCAGGTACAAAAGCACGACACCGTCACCCCCTCTGCAGCGACTCCAGGTGCTGAGCGGTTCGAGATAGCGACTCTCGAGTTCGCCTTGCCTGGCTGCCCAGCTTGATTCATCAGCGGCCAGTTTCGTGACGCCGTCGAAGGCGTTCAGCGTAATGTCCGGGTCGGATCGCAGCGCCTGTTGGCCGAGGTCGATCATGGAGTTGTCCAGTTCAATCCTGCCTGGACAGTGAGCCAATGGGTCGAGGTCCTGCGCGGGCTCGACTGCCTTCAGGTTCAGCCTTAGCGCCTGCAGTTGGCCATCCGCCTGCCCGCTGTCGGCCCGGACGTCGACGGCTCCCGGCCCGGACAGGTAGACCGTGGGCAACGCGCTGCTTTCGTACTGGCCGTTGGTGTGAACATCGACACGGCTCGTGACCTCGACCAGGTCCCGGTCGCCCTTGTGGACGGTTCTGATGGTGAGGTGAATCTCATGGCCGGACGGAGTGCGAACCGACAGGGGTGAATCGTCATCGACCTTGACCGTCAGCGGTCCTTCCGAAGTGGCGGTCGTTATGAGCTGGAGTTCGAACGTGAAGCGTTGGCGGGATTCGGCGAAACCCGTCTGGATTGCGAGTGAGGCGAACAGCAGCAGGGAGAATGTCCTTTTCATGCAGTCTCCTGTCTTCGCATCCATCAAGAATACGGCGGTAACTCGATAAGTCGACCTCAGTCCCGATCCGCCGTCCACAGCGGGACGATCAGCTGGCGCAGCGGGGTGGTCAGCTTGAAGGGGGCGGCAAGCACGCTGCCTGCTTCCTCGACCTCGTCCTTGCCGGCCAGGTCGGTCACCACGCCGCCAGCCTCGCGCACCAGCAGGGCGCCGGCGGCCACGTCCCAGGGCTTCACGCCGATCTCGAAATAGCCGTCCAGGCGGCCGCAGGCCGTGTAGGCCAGGTCCAGCGCGGCGGCGCCGGTGCGGCGGATGTCCTCGACCTTGCGGAACACGGCGCTGAAGATCTTGGTGTAGCGCGGCATGGCTCCGCGCTCGCGGAAGGGGAAGGCCGTGGCCAGGATCGCGCTGTCCAGGGTCTTGCGCTCGGACACGCGGATGCGCTGGCTGTTGAGGAAGGCGCCCTTGCCGCGGCTGGCCGTGAACAGCTCGTCGCGCAGCGGGTCGTAGACCACGCCGTGCTCCACGCGGCCGTTCACCTTCTGGGCGATGGACACGCAGAAATGCGGGAAGCCGTGAAGGAAATTGCTGGTGCCGTCCAGCGGGTCGATGATCCAGACGGTGTCGCCCTCGCCCTGCGCGCCACCCTCTTCGGCGAGGAAGGCGTGGTCGGGATGGTAGCGTTTGATTGCCTGTACAATGGCCGCCTCGCAGGCCTTGTCCACTTCGCTGACGTAGTCATGACGGGCCTTGGCCGCCACTGGCACCGAGTCCAGGTTGCGCAGGCGCCGGCGCATGATTTCACCGGCGGCGTGTGCGGCCTCGGTGGCAATGTTGATCGCTGGATGGGGCATGGGTCCGGAACAGGCAGTGACGCAGGAAGGCGCGGAGAGCGCGAAGGATACCAGAAGCCCGGAGCCCGGGGCAGGGCGGCTGGACCGCTTCCGCATCGTGCTCATCGACACCACGCACCCCGGCAACATCGGTTCGGCTGCCCGGGCGATGAAGGTCATGGGCCTCAGCCGCCTGCACCTGGTCAACCCGAAGACCTGGCCCTCGGCCGAGGCCACGGCCCTGGCCTCCGGCGCCGCCGACCTCTGCCATGCCGCCACCGTTCACACCTCACTCGAATCCGCGCTGGCCGGCTGCCGCCTGGTGTACGGCACCAGCGCGCGCCTGCGCAGCCTGTCCATGCCGCAGATGGATGTACGGGCCGCCGCGGCCCACGGCCTGGCCGAGGTGGCGGAAGCGGAGGGCGACGTGGCCATACTCTTCGGCCGCGAGGCCCACGGGTTGACCAATGCCGAGATGCAGGCCTGCCACTACCTCGTCCACATCGAGACCAACCCCGAGTTCGGTTCCCTGAACCTGGCCCAGGCGGTACAGGTGGTGTCCTATGAATTGCGCATGGCGGCCCTGGGCGGTGGCGAAGCGCCGCGCGCGGCCACCGACTGGGAACCCGTGGACGCCGAGCAGATGGAGCGTTTCTACGCCCACCTGGAGCAGGCCCTGCTGGACATCCGTTTTCTCAACCCCGATCACCCCAAGCGCCTGATGATGCGCCTGCGGCGGCTGTTCAACCGCGCCCGTCCCGACCAGAACGAGATGAACATCCTTCGCGGCATCCTCGTGGCGGCCCAGCGGGGCTGGCTGGACGACCCACGCAGCGGCCCGGATCCGGTCGAAAACGACGACTGAAACCGACCCGGGGCCCCCGTGGCGCCGCCATTGTTGCCCCCCGGATACGCTTGATTTTTGGGGCCCATCTGCTAACGTTTGGGGCAGGGAGATGCAAAGGATGGCCCCGTGGCTTCCCCGCCTCGGGAACGAACCAAGGACTGGTCGTTTTCACTTCCTCTCCTACCTGCGGCGAAGGGCTCCTGCCCTGTGCCGTGGTTCGTTCATCCTTTGCAGCCAGCCTTGTAAAACCACGTTATCCCCTACGTGGGCCCTCAAGCTGCTCCCTGTGCCGGGACCGGTGGACCTTGGCATCGCCGCCTGCGGTGGTGTCATTGCGATCCTGGCGACGAATGCTGGACGGCGGGTACTCTCCCTTCCTGTCGACCAGCCTCGGGAAGCGGGCCGGCTCGGAGCCGGCCCGCTTTTTTCATGTCGCGGAAACCGTTCGGCGCGATACCCCTGCCCATCCTGGACGCGTCCGGCGTCACGCTGGATTCACCCGATCAAGAAACCGAGCGAGCGCTCCGGGCGGTTACTGGCCAGCAGGGTCCAGGGTCAGGGTGACGGGTTCGCCGGTATCTCTCGCGACGGTCACCGCGCTGCTTTCGAGGCTGTTCTCGCCCCCCATGGGGTTGCCATCCGGCGACAGGCGAGCCTGTAGCTGAATGTCGGCCACGCCGGAGATCGGCCGCTGGGGCAGCATGGCGTTGGCGTCGCTCAGGCGGGCGCGGGCCGGAAAGGCGGGGGTCAGGCGAACGGCGCCCAGGGGTGGATTGGGGGCGTCCGGGTCGCGCGCGATGATGAACAGGGCGGCTTCCGGTCCCAGCTTCGGCAGGGCTTCCGGAGCCTCGACGACCACGTCGATTCCGGCCCAGGCTCCTGGCGACGTGTCACCGATGGCCGACGCCGGTTCGGCTTCACCGGATGTCCTGCCCGCCGGGATGTCAGGCGCTCCCGATTGCGTGGCCGGGCCAGCGGCCGCAGTCCCGAGACGTGCGCGGGCCGCGTCCAGTTGGGTCTGGACGCTGGCGGCCACGTCCGAGCCCGGCTCGAGTTGCGCCACCAGCCGTTCCCACCAGGCCACGGCCCTGGCGTCATCACCGGCCTGGGCCGCGACCATGCCCGCGAGCCACAGGCCCTTCTGCAGGTCCGGCGCGACGGCCAGGGCCTCTTCGAGCAGTGTCTGCACCTGCGGGTCCGGGGCGTCGGGCGGGGCGTTGAACAACAGGGCCTCGGCCAGTTCGACCGCCACCACCGGGTTGTCCGGGGCCAGTTCTCGTGCACGGATAAAGGCGTTCAGGGCCTCGCCGTAGCGCTGGATCGAGCGATAGCTGCGCCCCAGCAGCATCCAGCCCTCCAGGTCTTCGGGCTGGGCGTCCATGCGCGCCTGCAGCTGCGCGAGCAGTGATTCCATGTCCTCGCCGTCGGGAACGGCCGCCTGCGGAAGGTTCACGGCGTCGGGCCTGCCCACACCCTGGTACAGCAACAGGGTGGTGATGGGCAGCAGCGCGACAAGCGCGAGGGCGAGCCCCGGGTTGCCCGCACCCTTCCGCAGCAAGGGGCGGAACAGGACCAGGGCAGTGAGCAGCGGGATGGCGGCCGCGACCAGCCAGAACGTCAAGGCTCGCGGTCCCCGATGTCAGCCTGGGGGACGTCACCGCGCGACGCGTCACCCCGGGAATCCAGCGCTTCGTTCAGCGCCTCCTCGGCCAGCATGACGCGCCGTCGCGCAATGGTGACGGCCAGTACGACCGCGCCGGCCGTGAGCAGGAGCAGGGGGGCGAACCACAGCAGCAGCGTGTCGCTTCGAACCGGCGGGCGGTACAGCACGAAATCGCCGTAGCGCTCCACCATGAAATTCTTGATCTCGGCGTCGCTGTGGCCCTGCTGCAGCATCACGAAAATCTCGTTGCGCAGGTCCTGGGCCAGTATCGCGTCCGAATCCGCCAGTGACTGGTTTTGGCACACCAGGCAGCGCAGTTCCTCCGCCAGGCGGTCGAAGCGCGCCTGCTGTTCCGGCGAGTCGAACGCCAGGGGCTCCGCGGCCGAAGCGGCCCCGGTCCAGGCCACCAGGCTCACGAGCAGGGCCGCGAGCACGGCCGCGAGCACGGCCAGGCCACGGTGGGTGTTGACGTGGCGGCTCACGGCGCCGCGACCTCCGCCTGCCCGGCGGCTTCGAGCCGCGGGAAGATCTCTTCCTCGATGATGGCCTCGGTCAGCGCGCCCAGGTGCTTGAACACGATTCTTCCGGAGGCATCCACCAGGAAGGTTTCCGGCGCGGCATAGACGCCGAAGTCGATGCTGGTGCGACCGTCGCGGTCGGCCAGGTGCAGGTCGTAGGGATCGCCCCATCGCGCCAGCCAGGCCTTGGCGTCGCCGGGTTCGTCGCGGAAATTGAAGCCGACGATCTTCACCCGGCCGGTGCGCGCCAGCGCCTCGATTACCGGGTGCTCCACGCGACAGGTCACGCACCAACTGGCCCAGAAATTCACCAGGTAGGGTTCGCCGAGCAGGTCGGTCCGGCTGACGGTGCGCTCCGGTTCGAACAGGCCCGGCAGGACGAACTCCGGCGCGGGTTTTCCGACCAGGGGCGAGGGCAGCTCGGATTTGCTGCCGGCGTTGAACAGGCCGTAGACCAGCAGGGCGGCGAGGGCCAGGAACAGGGCCAGGGGCAGGATGCGGCTCATGCGGGCGCGGCCTCTCCGGCCGGGTCGGGCAGCCCCCTGGGCGCGCGATCCGATTCGCTGCCGGTCGCGGCGACGTCGGCAGGCTTGCGCGCCCGGTATCGCCGGTCGCTCGCCGCCAGCAGCCCCCCGAGGGTCATGAACAGCGCGCCCAGCCAGATAAAGCGCACGAAGGGCTTGTGGTACAGCCGCACCGCCCAGGCCGCGCCGTCGTCCAGGGGCTCACCCAGGGAAACGTAGAGGTCCCGCGTCAGCCCCGGGTCGATGGCCGCCTCGGTCATTACCTGGCCGTCGCGCAGGTAGCGGCGCTTCTGCGGCCGCAGTTCGGCCACCGGGTCGCCCGACCGGGTGACGGTGAACCGGCCTTCGTCCGCCGCGTAATTCGGGCCGTCCACCCTGCGCATGCCTTCGAAGGTGAAGGTGTAGCCGGCGATGTCGAAACGGTCCCCGGGCGCCATGCGCAGGTGCTTTTCCGTGCTCGTTGCGTCCGTGAGGGAGATGCCCACCAGGAACACCGCCAGTCCGAAATGCGCCAGGCTCATGGCGGTTTCGGCGCGGGTGAAGCCGGCGCGTTGCCCCTCGCCGCGCAGTCGTTTCAGCGGCCAGGCCAGGCTGGCGGCGCCCAGCCAGGCGGCGCCGGCCACGCCCAGGGCCGCCAGGACCCCGGCTTCCGGCGCGAACAACACCGTGGCCCCGCCGGCGACGCCGGCCAGCGCCAGCGGCCATTTCAGCTGTCCCAGCACGCGTCCCAGCCGGTCGCGGCGGAAGCGTGTGAACACCCCGATGGGCAAGGCGGCCGTCAGCGGAACCAGCAGCAGCGCGAACATCAGCCCGAAATACGGCGCGCCCACCGAGATCTTGCCGCCGCCGAGGGCTTCCACCGCCAGGGGATACAGCGTTCCCAGCAGCACCATGGCGGCCATCACGGCCAGCACCAGGTTGTTGAGCAGCAACAGTGATTCACGCGAGACAGTGTCGAAACCGCTGCCCTGCGCCATCCGCGGGGCCTTGGCGGCGAACAGGGCCAGCGAGCCACCGACCACCATCAGCAGGTAGACCAGGATCCATGTGCCCCGGGTCGGGTCGGAGGCGAAGGCATGCACCGAGGTGATCACGCCCGAGCGCACCAGGAAGGTTCCCAGCAGGCTCAACGAGAAGGCCGCGATGGCCAGCAGAAGGGTCCAGTTGCGGAAGGCGCCGGTCTTTTCCGTCACGGCCTGGGAGTGAACCAGGGCCGTGCCCACCAGCCAGGGCATGAAGGAGGCGTTCTCCACCGGGTCCCAGAACCACCAGCCGCCCCAGCCCAGCTCGTAATAGGCCCACCAGCTGCCCAGGGCGATGCCGAAAGTGAGGAAGGCCCAGGCCACGTGCGTCCACGGCCGCATCCAGCGCACCCATTCCCGCGTGACCTGGCCGCCCAGCAACGCGGCGACGGCGAAGGCGAAGGCCACCGCGAAACCCACGTAGCCCATGTACAGCATGGGCGGGTGGATGATCATGCCCGGGTCCTGGAGCAGGGGGTTCATGTCCCGGCCTTCGGGCGCCGCCGGCAGCAGCCGGCCGAAGGGATTGGAGGTGTAGAGAATGAACAGGATGAATCCCGCGCCGATCCAGCCCATGATCGCCAGCACCCGGGCGCGGAATTCCGCCGGCAGGCTGCGGCTGAAAACGGCGACGGCCAGCGTCCACAGGCCGAGAATCAGCGACCACAGCAGCAGCGAACCCTCGTGGGCGCTCCACACGGCGGTGAAGCGATAGGCCATCGGCAGGCGCGAGTTGGAATGCAGCGCGACGTATTCGACCGAAAAGTCCTGCGCGATGAAGGCCCAGGTCAGCAGGGCGTACGCGAGCACCAGCAGCGCCGCCTGCGCCCAGGCGCCCGGTGTGGCCAGCTCCATCAGGGCGGTGTTGCCCTGGCGGGCGCCCAGCAGCGGAAACAGCCCCAGGCAGATCGTGGCCAGCAGGGCGGTGACCAGGGCGACCTGACCGAGTTCGGCGATCATCGCGGTCCCTCACCCGCCGTTTCGGGCGGGGTGGGCAGGGGGTGGCCCTTTTCGGCCAGCGCCTCGGCGACTTCGGGCGGCATGTAGTTCTCGTCGTGCTTGGCCAGCACCTCGGTGGCCTGGAACACCTGCGACTCGTCCAGCGCGCCGCGAACGATCACGCCCTGGCCTTCGCGGAACAGGTCCGGGAGGATGCCATCGAAGGTGACGTCGATGGAGCCTTCGCCATCCGTCACCGTGAAACGAACGGCCAGGCCGTCCGCGGCGCGCGTCACGCTGCCCGGCGTGACCAGGCCTCCCAGCCGGAAGGAGCGCCCGGCGGGCATCTCTTGGATGGCGGTATCGCCGGGCATGATGAAGAACAGCATGTTCTGGCGCAGCGACCACACGGTGATGGCGGCGGCGGCGCCGACACCGACCAGGATCACCAGCAGGCCGATCAGTCGTCGTTTGCGCAGCGGGTGCATGTCAGGCGGATTCCGCCGCGGCCCGGCGTCGTTGCCGGTCGGCCAGTTGCCGGCGCAGGCGGCGCAGGCGCAGGACGGGCGCCAGCGCGCACCAGGTCAGTACCAGGGCGCCGGCGGCGTAGGCGCCGACGATGAAAGGGGTGTGGTCCATCTTCAGCGCGTCTCCAGTACCCAGTCCCGTACCCAGCGGCTCTTGCGGTTTTCCACCACCAGTTGCAGGCGGGTGCGTGTCAGCAGGTTGGCCAGGTAGTAGAACTTGGTCGCCAGCGCCATCAGCAGCAGGGGCCAGAGCATGCTGGGGTGAATGCTGCTGCCTTCCACGCCGACACTGGCGGGCTGGTGCAGCGTGTTCCACCACTCCACCGAGTAGTGGATCAGCGGCAGGTTGACCAGCCCGACCAGGGCCAGCAGGCAGGCCGCGCGGGCGCCCTTGCGGGGCTCGTCGAAGGCGGCGGCCAGGCCCATCACGCCCAGGTAGAGGAACAGCAGGACCAGTTCGGAGGTCAGGCGGGCGTCCCATACCCAGTAAGTACCCCAGGTCGGCCGGCCCCAGAGGCTGCCCGTGACCAGCGCCAGCAGGGTGAAGGCCGCGCCGACCGGCGCGCTCGCCAGGGCGATGACCTCCGCCGCGCGCACGCGCCACACCAGGGCGCAGAAGCCGAACACGGCCATGCCAGCGTAGATGCCCATGGACATCCAGGCCGAGGGTACATGCAGGTACATGATGCGGACGCTTTCGCCCTGCAGGTAGTCCGGCGGGGCTTTCACCAGGCCCCACCACAGGCCCCAGGCGCCCAGGCCCAGGCAGGCGGCCCACAGCCATGGGATGGCGAATCCCGCGAAGCGGAACAGCCAGGGCGGGGAACCGAACTGGTGGAAAATGCGTTTGACGGTGCTCATCGACGTGGCTGAAGACGTGGCTGGTGGACCTTGCTGCTGGCTGGCGTCATGACGGGCTACTCGAGACTCAGCCTCAGGGCGGCGGCGATGGCCCAGGGGGCCAGGCTCAGGGCCGCGACCAGTGCGGCGGCGAGCAGTCCCAACTGCCCATTGTACGGCAGTCCGTCCGTGGCCGCCGTTACCGCGCTGGCGGCGAGGATCAATATGGGCACGTACAGCGGGAACACCAGCAGCGACAACAGCTGTCCGCCACGGTGCAGGCTCACGGTCAGCGCCGCCCCGATGCCGCCCAGCAGGCTCAGCGTGGGTGTGCCCAGGGCCAGCGATATCACCAGTACGGACCACCCGCCTTCGCCGAGGTTCATCCACAGCGCGAGCAGGGGCGAGAGCAGCACGATGGGCAGGCCCGCCACCAGCCAGTGCCCCGCGACGCGCGCCAGGGCCGCCAGCGGCAGGGAGTGGCCGCTGATCACCAGCTGCTCCAGGCTGCCGTCTTCGAAGTCGCCGCGGAACAGGCCGTCCAGGGAGAGCACCGTGGCGAGCAGCGCGGCGATCCAGATCACGCCTACCGCGATGCGCGAAAGCACCTGCAGTCCGGGGCCGACGCCCAGCGGGAACAGGCTGACCACCACCATCAGGAACACCAGCGGCAGCAGCAGTTCGGACCGCCGGCGATAGGCCAGCAGCAGGTCCCGCCGAAGCAGCGGCAGGAACACGCGCCCCGTCACGACGGCGCCTCGATGGCCAGTTCGCGCCAGGGCAGCTCCGGCGGACGCAGGGCGCCGTGGGTGCTCATCACGCAGGCGCCGCCGCGGTCGAGTTGTTCGGCGAGCAGGCGGTCCACCAGGGCGACACCCTCGGCGTCCAGGTTGGCGTAGGGCTCGTCCAGCAGCCACAGCGGGGCCGGCGCGAGCAGCAACCGCGCCAGGGCGCAACGCTTGCGCTGGCCGGCGGACAGGGTGCGCGCCGCCTGGTTTCGTGCTCCCTCCAGGCCCACGGCGGCGATGGCGGACTCCACGGGAGCCTCGGCGCCCGTCAGGGCCTGGTGAAAGGCGAGGTTCTCCGCCACCGTGAGGTCGTCCTTGAGGCCGAGCTGGTGGCCGAGAAAGGCGACAGGTCCCGGCGCGCGCGACACCGTGCCGGAGGTGGGGCGCAACAGGCCCGCGAGCAGGCGGATCAGCGTGGTTTTCCCGGCGCCGTTGGGTCCGGTGAGCAGCCACAGTTCCCCGCCGGCGACATCCAGGTCCACCGGGGCGAAAACGGGTTCGAAGTGGCGCTCGAGCTGGAGTTTTCGGGCCTTGAGCATGCGGTGGCGGGTGGTCGGGGTGCGCCCATGCTAGTGCCAGCCCCGGCCCAAGTCCATGCAGGGCCCACGACCAGGGCTCCGGCCGCGGCGCGGCGCTCTTGCCGGCCTCCTCGCCGCAGGACCGGAAAACGGGCAATCGGCCCCCGGGCCTGATACATTGACCGGCTACGTCCCATCAACAGGAAAGGGCTCCATGGCGGAATTCGACTATGACCTCTGCGTGATCGGCGCCGGCTCCGGCGGCGTCCGTGCGGCGCGCATCGCGGCCGGCCACGGTGCGCGCGTGGCCATCTGCGAGGAAAGTCGCGTGGGAGGCACCTGCGTGATCCGCGGCTGCGTCCCCAAGAAGCTGCTGTCCTACGCCGCCCATTACCACGAGGACTTCGAAGACGCCGCGGGCTTCGGCTGGCGCGTCGGCGACATCGAGTTCAGCTGGCCGACCCTGATCGGCGCCGTGCACCGGGAACTGGATCGCCTGGAAGGCATCTATCGCCGGCTGCTGGACGGTTCCGGCGTCACCCTGCTCGAAGGCCGCGGTACCCTCGACGGACCCCAGGCGGTCCGCATCGGCGAGCGGACGGTCACGGCGGAGAAGGTCCTGCTGGCCGTCGGTGGTTGGCCCTGGGTGCCGGAGTTCCCGGGCGCCGAACACGTGATCACTTCCAACGAGGCCTTTCATCTCGAGCAGCTGCCGCCGCGCGTAGTGGTGGTCGGCGGCGGCTACATCGCCTGCGAGTTCGCCAGTATCTTCAATGGCCTCGGCAGCCAGGTGCACCAGGTGTACCGGGGCGATGCGGTGTTGCGCGGCTTCGACCACGACGTGCGCCGCGTCGTCACGCGCGAAATGGCCGCCCGGGGCGTGGTGTTCCATTTCGAGACGCAGGTCACGCGCGTGGACAAGACCGGCGATGGCCTGCGCGCGCAGCTGGACGACGGTAGCGTGCTGGAAGCCGATTGCATCCTTTACGCCACCGGCCGCGTCCCGAACACGCGCGGCCTGGGCCTGCAGGAAGCGGGCGTGGAAGTGCGCGCCGACGGTTCCGTACCGGTGGACGAATACGCGCGCACCAACGTCCCCAGCGTGTTCGCCGTGGGTGACGTCACCCACCGCATCAACCTCACGCCCGTGGCCCTGCACGAGGGCCATGCCTTCGCCGACACCCAGTTCGGTGGCAAGACCCGCGCCACGGACCACGAATCCGTGGCCTCGGCGGTGTTCAGCCACCCCCAGGTCGGCACCGTGGGCGTGAGCGAGGAGGACGCGCCACACCACTACGGCGAAATCGACGTGTATCAGTCGGAATTCCGTCCGATGCGACACACCCTGTCCGGAAACCCCGAAAAAGCCCTCATGAAACTCATCGTGGAACGCACGGGCCGCCGCGTGGTCGGATTGCACGTGGTGGGGCCCGATGCGGCAGAGATTGTCCAGGGCTTCGCCGTGGCCGTAAAATGGGGACTCACCAAGGATCAGTTCGACGCCACCATCGGGATCCACCCCACGTCGGCGGAGGAACTGGTCACCCTGAGGTCGCCCGTTCAGGGCGCGAGGAATTCATCATGAAGAAGGGACTCATTCATCTCACGCCTGCCTGCCTGCTCGCCGCCCTGCTGGTGGCCGGCCAGGCCGCGGCCGCCAGCAAGGTTCGCGACGGCGGCAAGGTCCGCTCAGGCACCGCCCGCTACATCGTGCTGCTGGACGCGCCTTCGCTGGTCGACGAAGTTAGCGACCTGCGCGCCGCCGCCGACACGCTGCAGGCCTCGCGCGCGGGCGCACCGCCCGCCCGCCTGGACCTCAAGACCGACCAGGCCCGCGCCCTGCGCCTCGAGATCGACGCCCGCTTCGAAAGCTTCAAAGGTGAAATGGCCGCCCGGCTGGGGCGGGACGTTCAAACCATCAACCGTTACGACACCGCCATCAACGGCTTTTCCGCCGACCTGTCGGGCGCGGAAGCCCGCAACCTGGCGAAAATGGCCGGCGTTCGCTCCGTGGAGCTCGACCCGCACTTCAAGCTCGAGACCGACGCCGGCCCCAGCTGGCTGGGCGCGGCGCGGATCTGGGCCGGCGAAGGCAACCTGGATCCCAACCGCGGCGAAGGCGTGGTCATCGGCGTCATCGACTCCGGCGTGAACTGGGACCATCCCTCCTTCCAGGACCCCGGCGAGGGACAGCCCCAGAACTCCGGTCTCTACGACCACGAGAACCCCTTCGGCCAGAACCTGGGGCTGTGTTCCCTGGCGGAGGTCGAATGCAACGACAAGCTGGTGGGCGTGTACGACTTCGTCGTGGACGACGCCAACACCACGGTGGTCGAAGAGAACACCAACGGCCGTGACAACGGCACCCACGGCGCACACACGGCGTCGACCGCGGCGGGTAACCCGGTGCAGTTTTCCCTGGCCAACGGCGAGCCGGTGCAGATCTCCGGTGTCGCTCCGAATGCCAATATCGTCTCCTACCGCGTCTGTTACGCGGGCGACCCGAACGACTTCGATGACGATGCCTGCCAGGGCTCGGCCATCCTCGACGCCATCGACCAGGCGGTCGCCGACGGCGTGGACGTGATCAACTATTCCATCGGTGGCGGTCCCTCCGACCCGTGGATCTCGTCGGACTCGCTGGCGTTCCTCAACGCCGTCCAGGCGGGCATCTTCGTGGTCACTTCCGCGGGCAACGACGGCCCGGAATCAGGCAGCGTGGGACGTCCGGCCAATGCGCCGTGGATCACCGCCGTGGGCAACGCTACGCACAACCGGCGTTTCGCCACGGTCCTGAATGCGAACCAGGGCGGCGCCACGACGCCTCCCGGCCAGATCGTCGGCACCAGCCTGACCGAGGACGCCCTCCCGCAGGTGCCCATCGTGCACGCGCGTGATTTCGGCAACGCCCTGTGCGGCAGTGGGGCGGCGGCCAGCGCCGTGCCGAGTTGCAACAGCAACACCAGCGCCAGCAACCCCTTCGCGCCGGGCACGTTCAACGGTGAAATCGTGGTGTGTGACCGCGGCACCTACGGCCGCATCGAGAAGGGTTTGAACCTGAAGCTGGCCGGAGCGGGCGGTTACGTGCTGGCCAACACCGATTCGGACGGCGAGGTGACCGAGGCGGACCTGCACTGTCTGCCCACGACCCACGTGGGTGACGCCGACGGTGACCGTCTGCGCACCTGGCTGGGCAGCGGCGCCAACCACCAGGCCTCCCTGACCGGCTTCGACTTCCGCTACGACGACAGTTTCGGGGACCGGATGAGCCTGACCTCCAGCCGCGGTCCCAACCCGACCCCGGCCGAGGACGTGCTCAAGCCCAACCTGATCGCGCCCGGCGAGAAGATCATCGCGGCCGGCGTCGACGGTTCCGAGGTCATCGTGTTGACCGGCACCTCCATGGCCTCGCCCCACGTCGCCGGCGCCGCCGCGCTGATGCTGGGCGTCAACCCGGACCTGACGCCGACCCAGGTCGCCTCCATCCTTGAGCTCACGGCGACCGACGCCAACGCCAAGGACGAAAACCTCGGCCCCACGACGCATTTCGATACCGGCGCCGGGCGCCCGCGTCTGTTCGAGGCCGCCACGGCCGGCCTGTATCTCGAGGAATCGGTCATCAACTTCCTGGCCGCCGACCCCTTCGACGGCGGCGAGCCGAAAGACCTCAACCTCGCGACGCTCACGGACACGCACTGCCGGGTGAGCTGTACCTTCACGCGCACGGTCGGTTCCCTGGCCAGCGGCCGCACCTGGACCGCCAGCACCAGCGGCTTCCCGGACGGCGTGGTGGTGAACGTCGTGCCGCAGAGCTTTACGTTGAGCGGGGACCAGACCCGACAGATCCAGATCGAAGTCGACTGGTCCAACGCCGAAGTGGGCGGTTCCTGGGTGTTCGGCAAGGTGCACTTCAGCGCGAACGGTTATCCCCAGGCGACGATGCCCGTGTCGGCTTTCGCCTCCATCGGCGACCTGCCGCTGGAATGGGACGTGCCGACGAACCTGTCCTCGGGCTTCCAGGACTTCCAGCTCTCCGGACTGGCCGAGTTGAGCCGTGCGAGTTTCCGTTCCGGCGGCCTGCAGGAAGCGGAACGTTTCGAGTTCGGCCTCGTCGAGGATCCGACGGAAAACGATCCCTACGACGGAAACGGCACCGCCACGATGCTGTTCGACGTGTCGGGCGACGCGCTGTGGCTGCATGCCGAAACCCTGGCCTCCGCCTCCGCGGACGTCGACCTGTTCGTCGGCTACGACGCCGACGGTGACGGCCGCGCCGAGGCCAGCGAAGAAGTCTGCGCCAGCGTGACGCCGGATGACATCGAGTTCTGCGACATCTTCACGCCCGAGCAGGGCGTGTGGTGGGTGCTGGTCCAGAACTGGGACGACGGTTTCCCCAATTCCAACCCCGTCCAGCAGGTGGCCGTACTGACCACGCTGATCGACGACGATGATGATTCGCGGTTGGTGGCGACCGGTCCCGGCCGCGCCGACCGGCTGGACGACATCAACGTCCGCCTGAGCTGGGACAACGTGTCCGAGCCGGCCGGCCGGACCCTGTACGGCGCCGTCGGCATCGGCAGTTCCGCCAACAGTGGCATCGACGTGGGCGTCATCCCGGTGGTGCTGCGACGTGTCGGCATCGCCGACCCCGTGACACGGGCCCTTGCGGACGGCGAGGAAACGGCCTTCGCCCTGCGTGCCGGCACCTCCCACGAGATGTTGTTCATCGACGTGCCGCCGAACACCACGGGACTGACCGTGAACGTCGCCGGGGCCAACGCCAACCAGAACAATGGCCTGGAACTGGAACTGATCCGGGTGCCGTTCAACCAGGCCTTCGGCAGCGCGCCGCAGGCCGCGCCGATTCCCGGCAACATCGCGCCGGCCGTCACGGACTCCGGCAGCAATGGCCAGGGCCCGTCGGCGACCATCAGCAACTCGGTGGCTTCCGGTCGCTGGTACGTCGTGGTGAACAACACGGCCACCAACCCCGCCTCGGTGCGGGTCACGGCCGACCTGAACGTGAATGCGCCGCAGACGACGCCCACGCCGTACGACCGCCTGGGTGGACTCTGGGAGCCTGCGCGCGCCGGTGAAACCTCGATCAACCAGGGTTTCGATTTCAGCCCGGCCGGCAACTCACGGGCCTTCGTCTGGTACACCTACGACCAGGACGGTTCCGCCACGTGGTACATCGCCAACACGGCCAACACCGACGAGGCGGTCTGGACCGCGGACCTGCTCCGGTTCACCAACGACGGCGCGGTGCAGCAGTTCACCCCGGTGGGAACGGTGTCCGTCACCCTGCTCAGCGCCGACGACGCGATCCTGGGCTGGACGCTGTTCGGCGAGTCCGGCAGCGACCGCCTGAAGCCGCTGACACGGCGCTGCCCGCCGGGACGGAACTCCTTCCTGGGACTCTGGTATCGCGGCCAGGACGGCCTGGGCGGGGCCAGCGTGCTGGCGGACAACACCCAGGCGTTCATCCACTACCTGTACGACGGCAACGGCGTTCCGCGCTGGCTGCTGGCCGCCGGACCCTTCGGCACGGCCCAGGAGATGGACCTGCTGCAGTACACGGGTTATTGCGCGAGCTGTGACGGCAGCGGAACGGCCACGTCCGAGGCGGTGGGTGTCATGAGCTTCACGGTGGGCAACAACACCACCGGCCAGTGGGACCTGGAGTACAATTTCCTGCCGCCGGCGACCGGCAGCGCGCTGCGTTCAGATGACGTCATCAAGCTGACCGACACCCTGGCCTGCCCGAACTGAGTCGGGAAACGCGGGGCGGAGCGAAACCTCCGCCCCGCCGTCAGTCGGCCGGGTCCGGCAAGGGCTCCAGTCGCCCGGTGACCAGCCGGTCGGCTTCACCGAAATCCACCTCCTCCAGGGTTCCCACGCCCTGGAGCAGCGTGTCCAGGATGTCGGCCTGGATCTCGCCGCGTCGGTAAGCCTCGGCGTAGGGTCCGCGGTGGAACATCACCAGCGAATAGCGGGGCACGAAGCGGTCGCCGTGGCGCCGCTCCAGTTCGTGTTCGAGCTTCTTGCGCAACAGGAACACGGGGTCGCGGACCGCGGCCCGCATCACCTGGTAGTTTTCCAGCGCCATGTCAGCGATGGCTTCGGCCTGCGGCCGGCGCTCGGCTTCGAAGCGCGCGAACACGTCGTCCCAGTCACGGTCGTCGTCCTCCAGCAGGCGCAGCAGCGCGACGCAGTCCTCGAACGCGGCGTTCATGCCCTGGCCGTGGAAGGGAACGATGGCGTGCGCGGCGTCACCGAGCAGCAGCGCCTCGCCGCCGATGCGCCAACGCCGGCAGCGCACGGTGCCGAGCAGGCCCACGGGGTGCGTGGCGAAGTCCTCGCGCAGCCGGGGAATCAGCGGTACCGCGTCGGGAAACTGCAACTGGAAGAAATCGAGCTGGTGCACCCAGTCGCCCAGGCGCTCGAAGGAGACATCACCGTTGCGCGGCAGGAACAGGGTGCCGGTAAAACTGGCGTCGTCGTTGGGCAGGGCGATCATCATGAAGCCGCCGCGCGGCCAGATGTGCAGGCAGCGCGGATCCAGGGCGAAACCGCCGTCGGCCGCGGGTGGCATGCCCAGTTCGAGGTAGCCATGGTCAAGCAGTTCCTCGCTGACGCCCAGGCCGGCCCGCTCGTCCATGGCGCGTCGCAGGGCGGAACCCCCGCCATCGGCGCCGATGAGGACCTCCCAGGCCTCTTCGCGGCCATCCGCAAGCTGCAGCCGCTTCCCCGCCCAGTCCACCCCGTCGAGTGCGGCGCCGAAGACCAATTCGACGCGCCCCGTGGCCTCGGCGGCATCGAGCAGCAGGTGGTTGAGCCGGTCCCGGCGCACGGAATGGATGACCTCGTCCTCCGTGGCGCCGTAGGGCTGGTGGGTGAGCTCGCCCCACTCCGAGTGCATCATGCGCCCGCCCATGGGCAGGGTGAAGGCGTCGACGGTTTCCAGCAGGCCCGCACGTTTCAGGGCGTGCCGTCCGCGGGCTGCCAGGGCCAGGTTGATGGAGCGGCCTCCCGGCGCGCCCTCCCCACGCGGGTCCGGGTGTCGTTCAAGCACCCGGACCGCGAAGCCGCGTTGGGCGAGCAGGGTGGCGAGCAGTGCCCCGGCCAGGCCGGCGCCGATCACCGTCACCCGCCCCGTGGCGCGTGCCTTCATCCGGTGCCGGATCCTTCCTGCAGGTGCCGGACCAGGGTCCAGCAGTCTTCGAAGCGGTTGTAGAAAGGCACCGGGGCGACCCGGATGATGTCCGGTTCGCGCCAGTCGGCGACCACGCCATTGGGTTCCAGGCGCTCGAACAGGGCGCGCCCGGCCTCGCGTCCGGCGGGTACGGCGAGCGAGAGCTGGCAGCCGCGACGGTCGGGGTCGGTCGGGGTCAGCACCTGCAGGCGTTCACCCAGGTGCTTGTGCAGCAAGGCCTCCAGGAATCCGGTCAGCGCCAGCGACTTGCGACGCAGCGCGCCGAATCCGGCTTCGGCGAACAGGCCCAGGGACACGCGCAGGGCCGCGGTGGACAGGATGTGGGTGTTCGACAGCAGCCAGGCGTCGGCCCCGGGCGCCGGGGTGAATTCCGGCTCCATCAGGAATCGACGGTCCGCGTGGCAGCCCCACCATCCGTGGAAGCGTGGAATGTCGTCGCGATCCAGGTGGCGTTCGTGCACGAACACGCCAGATACCGAGCCCGACCCGGCGTTGAGGTACTTGTAACTGCACCAGGCGGCGAAGTCGGCGCCCGAGGCGTGCAGGGCGACGGGCACGTTGCCCACGGCGTGGGCCAGGTCGAAGCCGGCCATGGCGCCGGCCGCGTGGGCCGCCGCCGTGATTCGTGCCAGGTCGAAGGACTGGCCCGTGGCGTACTGCACGCCCGGCCACAGCACCAGGGCCACGTGCTCGCCTTCCTCGCGCAGGTAGTCCTCCACCAGTGACTCGTCCACCAGGCGGTCCTTCGAGTCCACGCCCAGCTCGACCAGGCACTGGTCGGGGTCCAGGCCGTGGAAACGCAGCTGGGACTCGACGGCGTAG
This sequence comes from Gammaproteobacteria bacterium, assembly GCA_030426265.1. Lineage (GTDB taxonomy): Bacteria > Pseudomonadota > Gammaproteobacteria > Xanthomonadales > SZUA-36 > Marinihelvus. The sequence goes on from JAUHYP010000001.1 coordinate 189,267, forward strand.
CGGTCGGAGGGGAAGGGCTGGCGTTCGATGACGATGCGATTGCGCTTTCCGGACGGGCGGAAGAAGCTGACCATCAACAGGTGCAGGTTCACCGTCAGGGCGTTCATGGCCACGACCTCCGCGGGCTTCGCGCCCACCAGGTCGGCCAGCGGTTTGCGCACCGCCTCGTGGTAGGTCATCCAGGGCCGGGGGCCCCGGAAGTGGCCGGCCACGCCGAGCTCGCGCCAATGGGCCAGTTCCTCCTCGATGAACGGGGCCACGGCCTTGGGCTGGAGGCCCAGCGAGTTGCCGACGAAGTACGCCTGGTCGCTGCCGTCGCTGTGCTTCGGAATCCAGAAGCGCTCGCGCCAGTGCGCCAACGGATCGTCGCGGTCCAGGGCGCGGGCATGGTCGAGGTCCGCCGCCAGCGCGGCAGGAACGGGTCCGGGGTTCGATGGGGTGTTCATTCGTTCACCTCCGCGGGATAGAGCACGGGCCGGCTCGGGGTCGATTCCGCCACCAGGGGCGAAAGACCGGGTTCCAGCCAGTACAGGCCGTCCGCCAGGGCATCGGGGACGTAGATCATCTCGGTGACGCTGCGCCGTGCCGGGTCCATGCCGGTGGGTTTCGGATTGTCCGCCATGCACCACCACAGGCGATGGATGCGCAGCGCCCCGGCGTCGTGGGCCGGGTCCAGCGAGGGGGCGTCCACCAGCAGGTGCTTCAGTGGCATCGCCGCCAGCGCCGTCATCGCGGCCTCGCTGAACACGGGGTAGGGTGGCGCGTGCTCCCAGGCCGTGGACATCCGGGCCGGGTCGTTGGGCAGGGTGCGCACCACGATGGCCTCGACCTTCAGGCCGGCCTCGAAGTGCGGCGCCAGCGCCGCCGCCAGCGGCGCCTTCGGAAAACGGGGGTAACCGTCCTCGCCACAGGCCTCCGGCTTGATGCTCACCAGGCGGGCCAGGCAGGGCGTGGCGTGGATGGTGTCGTGCACCTGCAGGCGCTCATGCGTGAGGTGGCCGCGGCACTCGGTGTGGGTGCCGTGGCATTGGGGGATGAAGCTCACGATTTCGGCATTGCAGGTGCCACCCAGCCGCACGTCGCCGACGAAATCGCCGGCCTGCAGCGGTGTCGCGCTGGCGCGGCTGTCGGTGAAGAACGCCGGCTGTGGCCCGTGCGGGTCCAGGGGGATGGCGATGGGCGTGCCCCGCGTGAAGTCCACGCGGAGCTGTTGGCCGTCGAGCTGGATCAGGGCGATCAAGGCGGAGTCTCCCGTTCAGGCGGCGCGGCGGCGACCGGCGACAGGGCGCCGAGTATACCCAAGGCGGGTGCTGGCCGGCGCCGGTTCCGTGTACCCTGCGCCTTGCCGGGCGCGCCGCCACGGCAGCACGGACACAGAGGCACGGACAGGGGCCCATGCGCAAGGAACTCTTCAGCTACGACCTGCCGGCGGAACTCATCGCCCAGCATCCCCTGGCGGAACGGCACGCCAGTCGCCTGCTGTGCCTGGACCGGAACTCTGGAGCGATGGCGCACCGGCAGTTCTCGGACCTGCCCGGATTGCTGCGGGCCGGGGACCTGCTGGTGTTCAACGACACGCGCGTGATCCCCGCCCGGCTGTACGCGCGCAAGGCCTCAGGCGGGCGTGCGGAGATCCTGGTCGAGCGCCTGCTGCCCGGCGACCGCTGCCTGGCGCAGCTGCGCGTGAGCAAGAAGCCGAAGCCGGGCGCGCTGCTGGAGCTCGAAGGCGGCGGCGCGCTGGAGGTGCTGGGCCGGCAGGGCGCGTTCTACGAACTCGCCCTGGTCGGCGCCGGCCTGCCCGGCGTGCTGGAGGCCCAGGGCCACATGCCCCTTCCGCCCTACATCGAACGCGCCGACGCGGCCGAGGACCGGGATCGCTACCAGACCGTCTACGCCCGCGCCCCGGGCGCCGTGGCCGCGCCCACGGCCGGCCTGCATTTCGACGACGAATTGCTGGCCGCGCTGGCGGCGAAGGGCGTGGAGCGCGCCTTCGTCACCCTGCACGTGGGCGCCGGCACTTTCCAGCCGGTGCGCAGCGAACACATCGAGGACCACGAGATGCACGCCGAGCACCTGGAGGTCGGTGCCGACGTGGTCGAGGCCGTCCAGCGCACGAAAGCGCGCGGCGGCCGGGTCGTCGCGGTGGGCACCACCAGCGTGCGCAGCCTGGAAACGGCGGCCGCATCCGGCCAATTCGCCCCCTACGCCGGCGACAGCCGCCTGTTCATCTACCCGGGCTACGAATTCCGCGTCGTCGACGCCCTGGTCACCAACTTCCACCTGCCCGAGTCCACCCTCCTCATGCTGGTCAGCGCCCTGGCCGGCCGCGAGGCCATCCTCGCCGCCTACGAAGCCGCCGTCCGCGAACGCTACCGCTTCTTCAGCTACGGCGACGCGATGTTCATCGGCGCCCCTTGAGCGACTGGTTGTGACGGGCCCGGGCTGGCAGAATAGCGGCCCCGCGGGCCCGGGCCCGTTGACCTGGACGATTGAATGACCGACCTGCTGGAACAGGTGCGCGCCCGCGAGTGGTTCTACACCTTCGAACTGCCGGATGGCTCCCGCACCACTACCTACCACGGCGGCGAACTGGACGCGATCCACGACACGCGCTGGAAACTGCTCGAGCACACGCTGGAAGGCGTGTATCCGGGCGGCTACGCGGACCTGACCGCGGTCGACCTGGCGGCCCACCAGGGCTGGTTCGCCTCGCGCCTGGCCGGCGCCGGCCTGCGCCAGGTGACCTGCGTGGAACAGCGGGACAGCCACGTGGCGGACAGCCGCCTCATCGCGCAGGTGCAGGGCTTTGACGAGATGCGCTTCGTGCACAGCGACATCTTCGATCTCGATGCCGGTGAACTGGGCACCTTCGACGTCGTGCTGATGCTGGGTCTGCTGTACCACCTGGAGAACCCAGTCGGCGCCCTGCGCCTGGCGCGGACGCTGTGTCGCGACCTGTTCGTGATCGAAACGCAGGTGGTGCCGGGCATGAGCGGGATGGTGGATTTCGGATCCTACCGTTTCGTGCGGCCCTTGCACGGCTCCTTCGGCCTGATCGACGAGACCGACGAAACCCACGGGCCCGAGGCCGGCGCGACCGGCATCTGCCTGGTGCCCAGCGTCGAGGCGCTCACCTGGCTGCTCAGGAAAGTCGGCTTCCGCGACGTCGAAGTGCTGCAGCCGCCGGAAGACGCCTACGAGCAACTGCGCTACGGCAAGCGCGTGATGGTGACGGCCCGGGTCTGAGCGACCCGGCGAGCGCACCATGGGCTTCCGCTTCGAACGTCTCGGCTCGGACGGCGCCGCGCGCCGCGGCCGGCTCCATTTCGACCGCGGCACGGTCGAGACCCCGGCCTTCATGCCGGTGGGTACCTACGGGACGGTCAAGGGCATGCGGCCCGAGGACCTGCGGGCCACGGGCGCGGAGATCATTCTCGGCAACACCTTCCACCTGATGCTGCGGCCCGGGACCGACGTGATCCTGGCCCACGAGAGCCTGCACGGCTTCATGAACTGGAATGGTCCCATCCTGACGGATTCGGGCGGCTTCCAGGTCTGGAGCCTGGCCGAGCGCCGCAAGATCACCGAGGAGGGCGTGACCTTCGCTTCCCCGGTCGACGGCGCGAAGATCTTCATGGGGCCCGAGGAGTCGATGGCGGTGCAGCGCGATCTGGGCTCCGACATCGTCATGGCCTTCGACGAGTGCACGCCGTACCCGGCCACGGAACAGCAGGCGGCGGACTCCATGCGCCTGTCCATGCGCTGGGCGCGCCGCTCTAAGGACGCTTTCGCGGACAATCCCAACGCCCTCTTCGGGATCGTGCAGGGCGGCATCCATGAGCCCCTGCGCGTCGAATCGGCGGCGGCCCTGGCCGACATCGGCTTCCATGGCTACGCCATCGGCGGCCTGTCGGTGGGCGAGCCGGAAGACGAACGCAACGAAGTGCTGGACTTCACCGTGCCGCACCTGCCCGAAGACGCGCCGCGCTACCTGATGGGCGTGGGCCGGCCCGAGGACATCATCGCCGCCGTGCAGCGCGGCGTGGACATGTTCGATTGCGTCATGCCGACCCGTAACGCCCGCAACGGCTTCTACTTCACCCGCCGCGGTGTGCTGAAGATCCGCAACGCCCGCTACCGCACCGATACCCGGCCCATCGACGAAGACTGCGCCTGCCCGACCTGCCAGGGCTACTCGCGCGCCTATCTCAAGCACCTGGAAAAGTGCAACGAGATCCTCGGCGCCCACCTGGCCACGGTGCACAACCTGTGGTTCTACCAGGACCTGATGCGCGGCATCCGCGGCGCCATCGAGGCGGGGAACCTGGACGCCTGGGCGGAGGAGACGCTGGCGGGCCTGGCCCGGGGCGTCGACTAGCCCCATCCGGCGCATCCGGCCGCCCGGGCCATCGGGCGCAGCCCCCTGCGAAAAGCGCTCCAGACCGCGCCTCGTGGCCTTCCGCCTGGGCTATAATGCCGCGCTTGCCGCCGGCGGGCCGGGTGCTCGCCCGGACGGTCTTCGGGCCCGTCGCTTGGTCGAGGCCCTTTGAAATGGCTCCCGACGACCCCCACCTAAGCGCAAACGATCCACGCCGGGGCGTGGCGGGCACAGCCCGCGCTCCTGGAGCGTGCCCAGACAACGAATTCGAAAACGAGGGTTTTCATGGACTTCCTCATCGCCAACGCCTACGCCCAGGACGCCGCCGCCCAGCCGGGTGGACTGATGCAGTTCCTGCCGCTGATCCTGATCTTCATCGTCTTCTACTTCCTGCTGATCCGTCCGCAGATGAAGCGCGCGAAGGAGCACAAGGCCCTGGTGGCCGGGCTGTCCAAGGGCGACGAGGTGGTGACCAATGGCGGCCTGCTCGGCAAGATCGCCGAACTGAACGATTCCTTCGTGACCCTGGAACTGGCGGACAACGTCCAGATCAAGATCCAGCGCCACGCCATCGCCAGCGTCATGCCCAAGGGCACGATGAAGTCGGCCTGAGCCGCCGGCCCCGGACAGAACAAGAACAGCCTTTAGGCGTTTCGGAAGCTTCCCCATGAACCAGTATCCCGCCTGGAAATACCTGCTCATACTCGCGGTGGTGGCCCTGGGCGCGCTGTACGCGCTGCCCAACCTGTTCGGCGAAGACCCGGCGGTGCAGGTCACCTCCACCCGCGGTTTCGAACTGTCGGCCGAGCTGACGTCCACCATCGACGATGCCCTGGCCAGCAACCAGCTGCGCTACAAGAGCATGGAGCGGGTGGAAAACCGCCTGCTGTACCGTTTCGACACCACCGACAACCAGCTCGCGGCCTCCGAGGCCATCGAAGAGGCGGTGGGCGACAACTACGTCGTGGCCCTGAACCTGGCCCACGCCACGCCGGACTGGCTCCGGGCGCTCGGCGGCAAGCCGCTGACGCTGGGCCTGGACCTGCAGGGCGGGGTGCACTTCCTGATGCAGGTGGACATGGACACGGCGCGCAACCAGGCCGTCGACCGCTACGTGGACGACATTCGCGCGGCCCTTCGCGACGCCGGCATCCGTTACGTTTCCGTACGTGCCGAGGGCGGTGGGGTCCGCATGTTGCTGCGCAGCGACGAGGACCGGGCCGAGGCCGAGCGCATCGTCGCCCGCGACCAGTCCCTGCAGGGCCTGGATATGTCGGAATTGCCGGCCGGAGAAACCTTCGGCCTGCAGGCCACCATCCAGGAACAGGCGCTGGTCGAACTGCAGCAGACCGCCCTGAAACAGAACATCACCACCCTGCGCAATCGCGTCAACGAGCTGGGAGTCGCCGAGCCGGTGATCCAGCAGCAGGGCGCCGACCGCGTGGTCGTGCAGCTGCCGGGCGTGCAGGACATGGCCGAGGCCAAGAAGATCCTGGGCGCGACGGCCACCCTGGAATACCGCGCGGTGGACGAGTCCAACGATCCCTTCTCCGCGGCCCAGACCGGACGCGTCCCGGCGGATTCACGGTTGTACACCGACATGAACGGCCAGCCCATCCTGCTGAAGAAGCGGCTGATCGTCTCCGGCGACCAGCTCATCGGCGCCTCCGGCGGCTTCGACCAGCAGTCCGGCTCACCGCAGGTGTCGGTCACACTGGACGGCGTGGGCGCCTCGCGCATGCTGGACTTCACCCGCGACAACGTGGGCAACCGCATGGCGGTGGTCTACATCGAGCAGAAACCGGGCGGCCAGCGCGTCGAAGACGTGATTTCCGTCGCCGTGGTGCGCGAGCCCTTCGGCAAGCGTTTCCAGACCACCGGTCTGGACTCGCTGCAGGAGGCCTCCCAGCTGGCCCTGCTGCTGCGCGCCGGCGCCCTGGCCGCGCCCATGGAAATCGCCTTCCAGCGCACCGTGGGCCCGAGCCTTGGGGCTGACAACATCGCCCGCGGCTTCAAGTCCGTGGTCATCGGCTTCTGCCTGGTGCTGGTGTTCATGGCGCTGTACTACCGGGTGTTCGGACTGGTGGCCAACGTGGCCCTGTTCGCCAATCTGGTGCTGCTGATGGCCCTGCTGTCGGCCCTGGGCGCGACGCTGACCATGCCCGGCATCGCGGGCATCGTGCTCACCGTCGGCATGGCGGTGGACGCCAACGTGCTGATCTTCGAGCGCATCCGCGAGGAGATCGCCAACGGCAACACGCCGCAGGCCAGCATCCGCTCCGGTTACGAGAAAGCGTTCTCGACCATCGCCGACGCCAACATCACCACGCTCATCGCCGCCTTCGTGCTGTTCCTGTTCGGCACCGGCCCGGTGAAGGGCTTTGCCGTCACCCTGTCCCTGGGGATCATCACCTCCATGTTCACGGCCATCATGGGCACGCGGGCACTGGTGAACCTCATTTACGGCCGACGCCAGCGCGTCGAGAAACTGGCCATCTGAGGTCGCTGCCATGAAACTGATCAAGGACCACACCAATATCGACTTCATGGGCAAGCGCAGGCTCTTCCTGGGCTTGTCCACCCTCCTGATCGTCGCCTCGCTCGTGGTGCTGCCGACCATGGGCCTGAACTTCGGCCTGGACTTCACCGGCGGGACGGAAGTGGAAGTGCGCTTCGAGGAATCCCCGCAGGTCGCGGACGTGCGCGAGAGCCTGGCGAGTGCCGGCATGCCTGACGCCACGGTGCAGCGCTTCGGTTCCTCCGTGGACCTGCTGGTGCGCATTCCGCCGCACGACGGTGAGGAAGAGACCGCGGCCGCAGAGCAGGCCGAGCGCGTGATCGCCGCCCTGCAGGCCGATTTCCCGGCCGGCGTGGAGATGCGCAGCTCCGGCTTCGTCGGCCCCCAGGTGGGCGAGGAACTCACGGAGCAGGGCATCCTGGCCGTGATCTACGCCCTGATCGGCATCTTCATCTACGTGATGTTCCGCTTCCAGTGGCGCTTCTCCGTGGGCGCCGTGGTGGCCGTCATCCACGACATCCTGGTGAGCCTCGGCGTGTTGTCCCTGCTGCAGGTGGACTTCGACCTGACCGTGGTCGCCGCGCTGCTGGCGGTGGTGGGTTACTCCCTGAACGACACCATCGTGCTGTTCGACCGCATCCGCGAGAACTTCCCGCGCATGGGATCGGCCACACCCAGGCAGGTGGTCAACAAGTCCGTGAACGAGACCCTCTCGCGCACGGTGATGACCTCCCTGACCACCCTGCTGGTGCTGATCGCGCTGTTCTTCTTCGGCGGCGAGATCATCCACGCCTTCGCCCTGACCCTGATCGTGGGCGTCATCGTGGGCACCTACTCCTCCATCTACGTGGCCAGCAACGCGCTGATCATGCTGGGGGTGAGCAAGCTGGACCTGCTGCAGGTGGAAAAGGAAGGGATCGAGGTCGACACCCGACCCTGAGGGCATCCCCTTTCGAGGACCGGTTCCGGGCTGGCGCCCGGACCGGTTCGGCCGATTCCTCGGTCTTCGGCCTTCAAGGCCACCCCACGTTCGACCTGCCGCGCCTATAATGGCCGGGTTCGCTTGAGTGGGAGGAGCACCGGATGAAATCACGCGCCGCCGTGGCCTGGGAGGCCGGCAAACCCCTGGAGATCGAGGAGATCGAGGTCGCCGCGCCCAAGGAGGGCGAGGTGCTGGTTCGCATCGTCGCGACCGGGGTGTGCCATACCGATGCCTACACGCTGTCCGGCGCCGATCCCGAAGGCCTGTTTCCCGCCATCCTCGGCCACGAGGGCGGCGGCGTGGTGGAAGAGGTGGGGCCGGGCGTGACCAGCGTCGCTCCGGGCGACCACGTCATTCCGCTCTACACCCCCGAATGCCGCGAGTGCAATTTCTGCCGCAGCGGAAAGACCAATCTCTGCCAGAAAATCCGCCTCACCCAGGGCAAGGGCCTGATGCCCGACGGCAGCAGCCGCTTCTCCAAAGGCGGCAAGGCCATCCATCACTACATGGGCACTTCGACCTTCTCCGAGTACACGGTGCTGCCGGAAATCTCGCTGGCGAAGATCAGCAAGGAGGCCCCACTGGACAAGGTCTGCCTGCTGGGCTGCGGTGTGACCACCGGGATTGGCGCCGTACTCAACACCGCGAAGGTGGAGCCGGGCGCCTCGGTGGCCGTGTTCGGCCTGGGCGGCATCGGGCTGAGCGTGATCCAGGGCGCCGTGATGGCGAAGGCCGGTCGCATCATCGGCGTCGACATGAACCCCGACAAGTTCGAGATGGCCCGCCAACTGGGCGCCACCGACTTCGTGAACCCGAAGGACCACGACGCGCCCATCCAGGACGTGATCGTCGAGTTGACCGACGGCGGCGTCGACTACTCCTTCGAGTGCATCGGCAACGTGAACGTGATGCGCGCCGCGCTGGAGTGCTGCCACAAGGGCTGGGGCGAGAGCACCATCATCGGCGTGGCCGGCGCGGGGCAGGAAATTTCAACGCGCCCCTTCCAGCTGGTGACCGGCCGCGTCTGGCGCGGCACGGCCTTCGGCGGCGTGAAAGGCCGCACGGAGCTGCCGGGTTACGTGGACAAGTACATGGGCGGCGAGATCCGCATCGACGAGATGGTCACCCACACCATGGGGCTGGAGGAGATCAACCACGCCTTCGACCTCATGCACGAGGGCAAGAGCATCCGTTCGGTGATCCTGTACTGAGCCGGCCATGAGCGATTCCATCGCCAAGCCGGTTTCCGCCTGGCGCTGCTTCGGCGGCCAGGTGAAGCGTTTTCGCCACCGCAGCGACGTGCTCGACTGCGACATGACCTTCGGCGTGTTCCTGCCGCCCCAGGCCGAGTCCCACCCGGTGCCGGCCCTGTGGTGGCTGTCCGGGCTGACCTGCACGGACGAGAACTTCATGCACAAGGCGGGCGCCCAGCGCCTGGCCGCCCAGCTGGGCCTGGCCATCGTCTGCCCGGACACCAGTCCGCGCGGCACGGACCTGCCCGGGGAGCACGACGACTGGGATTTCGGTTCCGGTGCGGGTTTCTACCTCAACGCGACGCAGGCGCCCTGGTCGCAGCACTACCAGATGTACGACTACGTGACCCGCGAACTGCCGGCGCTGGCCGAGGCCATCCTGCCCCTGGACGGGCGCAAGTCGGTGAGCGGGCATTCCATGGGCGGCCACGGGGCCCTGGTCTGCGCCCTGCGCGAGCCGGAGCTGTGGCACTCGGTGTCGGCCTTCTCTCCCATCTGCCACCCCTCGGACTGCCCCTGGGGCATCAAGGCCTTCAGCCACTACCTGGGCGAGGACCGCAACGACTGGGCGCAGTGGGACGCCACGCACCTGATCTCCAAGCTGCCCCCGGAACGCCAGCTGCCCCTGCTGATCGACCAGGGCACGGACGACGAATTCCTCGGCGACCAACTCAAGCCCGCCACCCTGGAACAGACCTGCATCGCCCACCACCACCCGCACGAGATCAACCTGCGCGAGGGCTACGACCACAGCTACTACTTCGTGGCGAGCTTCATCGACGAGCACCTGCGCCACCACGCCGAGGCGCTGGACCTCATCGCCTGAGGGGCGGGCGTTCTCGCCCGGGCGGTCGTTCAGTCACCGTCTTTTGGAAAGGAAAACAGCGCTTCCAGGACCTCCCGCGCGCGGTCGGCCTCGGATTTTGCATCCGGGTCGAAGGCGGAATCTGATGGCTGGTACCACTCGCAGAAGTTGGCCAGTTCCTTGTCCTTGACCTCCTCGGCATCGTCCTCACGGCACTGGTCCGTCACCCGGGGGTCGTACTGGATGCACATGCGGCAGACGTGAAGTTCGATACCGCATTCCGGGCACTGGTCGCGGCGCGAGAAGGGAAGGGACATCGCGGCCAACGAGGCGCCGCAGCGGAAACAGGCGATGTTGTGGGTCATTACTCAGGATCCGCCCAGAAAATCTTGTCCAGCGCGCCCTGGTAGCCGTAGCGCGCCAGGTCGACGCGGCCCTTCACGAACACCACGCCTTCGTCCTCCAGGCGGTCCTTCTGGCGCTGGTAGGCCGGCGAGTCCTTGGGAAAGGAAATCCTGCCCTGGGCGTTGATCACGCGGTGCCAGGGCAGCTCCATGGCCCTGGGCGCCCAGTGCATGGCCTGGCCGACGCGGCGGGCCCAGCGGGGATTGCCGGACAGGCGCGCCACGTCGCCGTAGGTCAGCACGTGGCCTTCGGGAATGTCGCGCACCACCTGCCAGACGTGCTTCGCCCACTCGCGATCGGGCTTGTCCGGGCCGGTTCCGGTCTCGGCGCCCGTGCTCATGCCGCCGCCAGTTCCTGTTCCGGGTCCAGGTACTTCTTCCGTTCGCGCCCGTGCATGGCCAGGTCGACGAAGGTCTTGAGCACGACCAGCACGACGAGCATGAACACGTGGTCGCCGAACGCCATGGCGGCCATGCCGCCGATGATGATGGTCACGTGCAGCGCCACGATGCGCCCGTAGGGCCGCATCATCAGCTCCATCGGGCTGGTGCGGCGGTACTCGCCGCCACCGAGGTAGTTCACGAAGAAGGAAAACAGGTGGCTGATGGCCAGCACCGCCAGCGACAGGCCCAGGGCGCCGGCGAACAGCGCCGGGATCGCCGTCCAGGGGTCGTCACCCAGCTCCGTGGAGCCATCGAACAGGGCGAAGATGAAAAAGCCGTGACCCGCGCAGAAACCGCCGTAGTGGACGATGAAGAAGGGAATCAGGAACAGCTTCATCGCCCAGCCGCCGATGGTGTGCATCAGGCGCATTCGCCTGTCGACCTGGAACGGCTGGCCGAAGCGGTCCTTCGCGCCCTGGAAGGGGTCGGGATTGGCGGTGGCCATCTTCAGCACGTTGATCACGCCGATGACCAGGTTCTCGGCCCAGTACAGGAAGATGACGTCGAACACGCTCCAGTCGAAGTGAATCACGGCCAGCAGGAGGCCGAGATTGACCGCGACCAGCAGCTTGCCGGACGGGCGCGAGAGGCCCGCGTTCACCGCGCCGAAGCCCCTGCGGTCCGCGGTCGCGGCGCGTTCGGGGGTCGGCGAGGCGGGTCGGGCCATGCCGGGACTCAGTCCTGATTCGCGACCTGGTGCCAGTGTACGTCGGACTGCGGGTAGGGAATGGAAATACCGGCCTCGTCCAGCGCCACCTTGGTGCGCTCGAGCACGTCCGCCCAGACCGACCAGTAATCGGCCTTGGCCACCCAGGGCCGCACCACGAAGTCCACGCTGCTGTCGCCCAGGTTGTTCACCCAGACCTGCGGCGCGGGGTCCTTGAGGATCTTGTCGTGCTCGTTGAGCACGCCCATGATCACTTCGTAGGTCTTCTTGAGGTCATCGTCGTAGCCCACGCCGATGACCATGTCCACACGCCGGGTGTCCTTGGCCGAGTAGTTGGTGATGGCGCCATTCCAGATCTGCGCGTTGGGCACCAGCACCACCTTGTTGTCGGGCGTGACCAGGCGCGTGGAATTGAGCCAGACCTCGTCGACGGTGCCGGATTCGCCCCCGGCGTCCACGAAGTCACCCTTGGTGAAGGGCCGGAACAGCACCAGCATCACGCCGGCGGCAAAATTGCTCAGGCTGTCCTTCAGCGCCAGGCCGACCGCCAGGCTGGCGGCACCGACCACGGCCAGCAGCGAGGCGGGCGCGATGCCCAGCTGGTCCAGGGCCGCGATGATGGCGATGACGGTGACGGCCACGTTGGCGACGGTGCCCAGGAAGTCCACGAGGACCTCGTCGACGCCGCGATGTCGGAGCATCTTCTCCAGGACTTTCTGGGCGATGCGCGCCATCCAGCGGCCGATGATGTAGATGAGCAGCACCAGGATGAGCCGGGTGCCGATGTTGACGAACAGTGCAGTGAAATCGGTTTCTGCGATGTAGTTGGACAGTTGCTCCACGAAATCCCCCCTCGGGATGGTTGTTGTGGGGCTTCGGGGTCCTGGTCGCCGGTATCAGGCGATGTCGCTGTCGTTCTCCAGGACCTGCTCGAAGCGGTCGGCGATGGGTGCGATGTGATCGACGACGTAAGCGAGTTCGTCGCCGCTCAGGGAAGCATAAGGCATGTTCTCGCACAGCTTGATGAAGGCGGTGCCGTCGAGGTCCCCGACGGCAAGGTAGCCCACCCGCTGCATCAGGTTGATGCGCAGGCATTTCTCGGCATCGAAGTCTTCCAGTGGGACGACGGGGGTCTCGACGCGCAGGAAGCGCTTGCCGTCATCGGCCTTCAGTTCCGCCAGGAAGATGCTTTGCTTGCGGCCACGGTTGCCCACCGGGCACTCGAAGCCCAGCAGGAATGGCTCGTCGATCATGAGTTCGTGCCGCGCCTTCACGAAGTCGCGCACTTCTGCGAATGTTTCCACGCCTGACTCCTCGCCCTCTTACTTCGGCTGCATGCGCACCGCGCCGTCCAGCCGGATGGTCTCCCCGTTGAAGTATCCATTTTCCACGATATGGGCCGCCAGTTCAGCATATTCCGAGGGCTTGCCCAGGCGGGAGGGGAAGGGGATGGAGGCGGCGAGCGATTCCTGGATGTGTTCCGGCATGCCGTCCGCCATCGGCGTCCAGAAGATGCCGGGGGCGATGGTGTTGACCCGAACGCCGATGCGCGTGAATTCGCGCGCCAGGGGCAGCGTCATGCCCACGATGCCGCCCTTGGAGGCGGAGTAGGCGGCCTGGCCGACCTGGCCCTCATAGGCCGCGACCGAGGCGGTGTTGATGATCACGCCACGCTCGCCGTCTTCGTTGGGCACGTTCTCCTCCATCGCGGCGGCAGCGGCCTTGACGGCGTTGAAGCTGCCGATGAGGTTGATCTGGATGACCTTGCTGAAATAGTCCAGCGGCATGGGCCCTTCGCGGCCCAGGGTGCGGCCGGCGCCGATGATCCCGGCGCAGTTCACGCAGACGTTCACGCCCCCCATGAACTCGACGGCCTTGGCCACGGCGTCGCTCACTGCCTGCTCGCTGGTCACGTCGGTGTGCACGTACAGCGCGCCCAGCTCTTCCTCGGCCTTCGCGCCCGCTTCATCGTTGATGTCCAGCAGGGTGACGCGCCCGCCATGGGCGGTGAAGTGCTTGGCCACGGCCAGGCCGAGGCCCGACACGCCGCCGGTGATGACGGCCTTGACGTTTTCCAGTTGCATGGGGATTTCCTCGAATTCGGTTCGCAGGGGTGGGAATTGTACGGGTTTGGCGCGAGGATTTCGGCCCGCGCCGGGTGTTCGTCCGGTGGACCGGCGCCCTTACATTCTGAAAATGCCGTGGCGGCCCTTCACCACCGGGGCGTTGGCCGCGATGGCCAGGCCGCGCGCCAGCGTGGCGCGGGTGTCCGCCGGGTCGATGATGCCGTCGTCCCAGAGCCTCGCCGTGGCGTAGAAGGGGTGGCCCTGGCGCTCGTAGTTCTCGCGGATGGGGGCGCGGAATTCGGCCTCGTCTTCGGCGCTCCACTGCTTGCCGGCGGCCTCCAGGCCGTCGCGGCGCACCGTGGCCAGCACCGAGGACGCCTGCTCGCCGCCCATGACCGAAATCCGGGCGTTGGGCCACATCCACAAGAAACGCGGGCCGTAGGCGCGCCCGCACATGGCGTAGTTGCCGGCGCCGAAGCTGCCGCCGATGACCACGGTGAAGCAGGGCACGTGGCTGGTGGCCACGGCGGTGACCATCTTGGCCCCGTCCTTGGCGATGCCGGCCTGCTCGTAGGCCTTGCCCACCATGAAGCCGGTGATGTTCTGCAGGAACACCAGCGGGATGTCGCGCTTGTTGCACAGCTGGATGAAATGCGCGGCTTTCAGCGCGGACTCGGAGAACAGGATGCCGTTGTTGGCAACGATGCCCACCGGCCAGCCGTCGATGTGCGCGAATCCGCAGACCAGGGTCTTGCCGTAACGCGCCTTGAACTCGTGGAACTCGCTGCCGTCGACGATGCGTGCGATGACTTCCTTGATGGGCAACTGGAAGCGGCTGTCCTTCGGCACCACGCCGTACAGTTCCTCGGCGGCGTAAACCGGCTCCCGCGGGGTCTCGCGCACGTACGGCGCCGACACCGGGCGGTTGAGGTGGGCCAGGGCCTCGCGGGCCAGCTGCAGGGCGTGGTCGTCGTCCTCGGCGAAGTGGTCCGCCACGCCGGACTTGGTGGTGTGCACGGTGGCGCCACCGAGCGTCTCGGCATCCACCACCTCGCCGGTGGCCGCACGGACCAGTGGCGGGCCGCCCAGGAAGATCGTGCCCTGTTCCTTGACGATGATGGACTCGTCGCACATTGCCGGCACGTAGGCGCCGCCCGCGGTGCAGGAACCCATCACCACGGCGATCTGCGGGATGTTGCGGGCCGACAGGCGCGCCTGGTTGTAGAAGATACGCCCGAAGTGGTCGCGGTCCGGAAACACCTCGTCCTGCAGCGGCAGGAAGGCGCCGCCGGAATCGACGAGGTAGACGCAGGGCAGGTGGTTCTCGGCGGCGATGTCCTGCGCGCGCAGGTGCTTCTTCACCGTCATCGGGAAGTAGGTGCCGCCCTTCACGGTGGCGTCGTTGGCCACCACCATCACGTCCCGCCCGTGCACCTGGCCGATGCCGGCGATGACGCCCGCGCCCGGCGCCTGGTTGTCGTACAGCCCGTGGGCCGCCATGGGCGAGAGCTCCAGGAACGGACTGTCCTCGTCCAGCAGGCCCGCGACGCGGTCACGCGGCAGCAACTTGCCGCGCTTGAGGTGCTTGACCCGGGCGTCGTCCCCGCCGCCCAGGCGCACGACGTCGAGCTGCTCGCGCAGGGCCTGGACCTGGGTCTTCAGGGCCGCGGCGTTGGCGGTGAATTCGGTGCTTCCGGTATCGAGCCTGGATTCGATCAGGGACATGGCCGGCCCCGAGCTCAGGCCAGTTCGATCGCGATGGCGGTCGCTTCCCCGCCGCCGTTGCACAGCGCGGCCACGCCCTTTTTCAGGCCGCGGCTGCGCAGGGCGTAGATCAGCGTGGTCAGGATGCGCGCGCCGCTGGCGCCGATGGGGTGCCCGAGGGCACAGGCGCCGCCGTTGACGTTGACCTTCTCGTGCGGGATGGCGTGCTCGTGCATGGCCGCCATGGTGACCGCCGCGAAGGCTTCGTTCACCTCGAACAGGTCGACGTCGCCGATGCTCCAGCCGGCTTTTTTCAGCACATTGGCGATGGCGCCCACCGGGGCGGTGGTGAACCAGCCCGGCTCCTGGGAGTGCATGGCGTGGGCGACGATGGTCGCCAGCGGCGTCACGCCCAGGGCCTGGGCCTTCTCCGCACTCATGATCACCGTGGCGGCGGCGCCGTCGGAAATCTTCGACGAGGTGGCGGCAGTCACGGTGCCATCCTTGGCGAAGGCGGCGCGCAGCGTGGGGATCTTCGCGAGATCACAGCGCGGCGGCTCCTCGTCCTTGGCCACCACGGTCTCGCCGCGGCGGCTGGTGATCGTGACCGGGACGATTTCGGCGTCGAAGTCGCCGTCCATCGCACGCAGGGCGCGTTCCACGGAGGTCACGCCGAAGGCGTCCTGGTCCTCGCGGGTGAACTCATACTTGTCGGCGCAACGCTGTCCGTAAACGCCCATCATGAAACCTTCGTCCGGGTCCTGCAGCCCGTCCGTGAACATGTGGTCCAGCACTTCGCCATGTCCCATGCGGTAGCCGCCACGTGCTTTCGGCAGCAGGTAAGGCGCCCGGGTCATTGACTCCATGCCACCGGCGACGGCCACCTCGTAGCTCCCGGCCTTGATGGCGTCGTGGGCCTGCATGATGGCGACAAGGCCTGAACTGCAGGCCTTGTTGACGGTCAGCGCACCGGCCGAATCCGGGATTCCAGCCTTGCGTGAGGCGAGTCGCGCCGGGGCCTGGCCGACGCCGGCGGGCAGCACACAGCCCATGACCACATCGTCGATTTCTCCCATGTCGATGCCCGCTTGCGCGATCGCGCCTCTAATTGCGGCAGCGCCCAGCTCGTCGGCGGGAACCTCGGCGAACTGGCCCTGGAAGGAACCGATGGGGGTGCGCTTGGCGGCGGCGATCACGACCTTGCTCATGGGGAAGTCTCCGGTGTCATTCGATGGGCTTGAATGTGGTGGCGCTCGATGGCCAATGAAAGGGGGCAGGCGAACCGATTTCCGGGCCCGCCTGGCGTGGCGCGGCGTTCGGGTTCGGCAGGGTATAGTTTACCTTTCGATCCACGTCCCTACAGGATGGCGGGCACGCGACGCCTGCCAAAGTCCGTCCGGAGATTCCCTTGCCCCGCCGCAACGCCCTGATACTCGTATGCCTGGCCAGTTTTTTCCTGTCCGCCTGCGGCGTGGAGAGTGACGATTCCGCACCCGAAACGCCGGCCCCGGAGGCCGGGGCTGCACCGGCCGTGGTGGCGAGTGCGGACCCGGACGGCCCGGCCCGGTCCGGCGCTGTTCAAACTGGCCCTGCCGGGGTTTCCGGTGCCGATTCCTCCAGGAAGAGCGCCGTTCCGCTGAAGGGCCTTGTCGCGATGAACTTTCCGAACGTTCGCCTGGATCGCGTGCTGCAAGGGATGAGCCATCCCTGGGCTTTCGAGTTCCTGGACGCCGACACGGTCATCGTCACCGAGTTGCGCGGGCGGCTGTTCCGTTACCGCCTGGACACGGGGGAGGGCACGGAGATCACGGGCGTGCCCGAGGTGGCGCAGGGCTACGCGCAGACCGGCCTGCTGGACGTGGAAGTCCATCCCGATTTCGCCAGCAACCGGCGCATCTACTTCAGCTACGTGGCGCGCGCTGAGCCCGAAGGCCTGCAAGCCGTCCGGACGGAACCCCTGGCGCCGCACGAAGGCTCGGGAGACGGCCCGGACGGCGCCGCGGCATTCATGACCGTGCTGTCGACGGCCGTCATCGAGGGCGACCGCCTGGTCGACCTGCGAACGATCCTGGCGGCGACTCCCGCGACCTGGTCCCCGGCGAACTTCGGGGGCGCCCTGGAATTCGACGACCAGGGAAAGCTGTACGTCTCGATCGGCGATCGTTCGGAGCGACACCTGTCGCAGTCGGGCAAGCGGTTACAGGGCAAGATCCTGCGCCTGAACGACGACGGCTCGACGCCCGCGGACAACCCCTTCGTCGGCGATCCCGAGGTGGACGACCGCATCTACGCACTCGGCGTGCGCAACCCGCAGGGCCTGCATTTCGACGCGCCCAGCGGCCGGCTGTTCGAGTCCGAACACGGTCCCATGGGGGGCGACGAGATCAACCTCATCGAGGCCGGGGCGAATTATGGCTGGCCGATCGTCACCTATGGCCGGAACTACACCGGCGAGGTCATCAGCGAAGCCACCCACGGCGAGGGCCTGGTGCAGCCCCTGTTTCATTTCACGCCGTCGATCGCCGTCTCGCCGCTGGCCGTGTACCGCGGCGCACAGTTTCCCGAATGGGACGGCGACCTGCTGGTCGGCGCCCTGAAGGACAAGCACGTCGTGCGGCTGGACCTGGACGGAGCGGTGGTCCGCTCCGCCTATCCCTTCCTGGGCACGCTCAACGCCCGGGTGCGGGACGTGAAAGTGGCCGCCGACGGCTCCGTGTACGTGCTGATCCAGTTCGGCGCCCTGTATCGCCTGTCCCGAACGGCGGCGAGCGAACCGGAAGGGGCCGGCCTGACCGGGGCGGATATCTATGCCCTGGCCTGCGCGGCCTGCCACGACTCGGGCGAGGCAGGGGCGCCGACCCTGGGCCAGCAGGAACGCTGGAACACCATCGCGGCGCAGGACCGGGCGACCATCGAACGGCATGTGCTCGAGGGTCTCCGGGCCATGCCGGAGCGGGGCGGTTGCTACGCCTGCTCGGACGCGCACCTGGAAGCGGCCACGGACCACATGCTGGAGCGTGCCGGCGTGACGCCGGCGGTGGATTGACGGGACGCCCGGGCGGCGGCCGGGGTCGTCAGCCGTCGATGACCTCGTTCAACGCGATCCAGACACCGGGCGCCGCGGCGATCATCGGTGCGCCGGTGAGCAAGTGGGTGGCCTGTCGAACGGGCTCGTTGGTGCGACCACCCGCTTCGCGGACGATGAGGTCTCCGGCGATGGCGTCCCAGGCATTCATGTGCGGTTCGTAGTATCCGATCAGTCGGCCGGCGGCGACGTGCGCCAGGGACAGGGCGCCACTGCCGCACCGATGAAACATGCCGTTGGCATCCAGGAGCCGGCGCATCGGCGCCAGGGTGTCGTCCGTGCTCACGCGGTTGGAGTGGCCCATACCCACGAGCCCTTCGTCCAGGCGTGTCACCGAGGCGGTGGACATCGGTTGGTCATTGAGGGTCGCGCCACCGTCGAGCAGGGCGCTGAACAGTTCATCGTGGGTCGGGTCGTAGATGACGCCCAGGCGCACCCGGCCGTCATGAAACCAGGCAATGGACACGCACCAGGTGCGCAGTCCGCAGAGAAAGGGCTGGGTGCCGTCAATGGGGTCGACCACCCAGGTGCCCAGCGACGCGTCCGGCCGGAAGCTGTCGCAGCTTTCCTCCCCCAGGAAGGCGTCATCGGGGTAGCGGTTGATGACGGCGTCCCGGACCAGGCGCTCAACGGTGTCATCCGCCTCGGTCACCATGTCCTGGACGCCCTTGCTGCGCACGTCCAGGGCGCCGAGGTCCCGCGAAAATTCCAGCGCGGTGGCACCGGCCTCCCGGGCAAGCGCCCCGGCGAACGCCAGGCGCTCCGCCATTGTTTCCCCTGGTGCCGTCATTGCATTCGGTACACGGGCGCCTCGCAGGCCCGCAGGATGGCGAAGGTCTTGGACGTCGCGGGCGTGGAAACCTCGACGATGACCTCGTCCAGGTCGGTCAGCGTCTCGAACACCGTCACTTCGAACGATTTCAACACTGCCTCGCCTCCACAGTCCACTTCGAAGGACCATTCGCCGTCCTCTCCGGTGGCATCGTAGCGGGTTCGGCAGTCCGGACGATCACCGAGGTCGAAGATTCCGCCCTCGGCGGCCAGCTGTTCCGTTCCCGAACCCAGCGCGCCGGGCTCCGGCCGGAACACGCCGTTCAGTGTGCCGGATGGACCAAAGTCCAGGTCCAGGGTCGACACCGGGCCGGAGTCCCTCGGGTGGACGGGGTAGGGGCCGCGACAGGGGTCGGGCTCGCCATCGTCCGCACAACCGGCCACGAACAGGCACGACAGCAGGACGCCCGCAATTCTTCGGAAGCTGATCTCAGTCACGCGCTTTCACCCGCCACAGGCAGGCCGCCAGCAGCACAGATACCACCGAGGCCCCGACCCAGAACACGATGGGCGCGGAATAGTCATAGAAATAGACGGTCTGAGTCGCCTCGCCGAAGCTGAAGACCACCTGCGTTTCGCTTTCATAAATCAGTTTGCCACTGATGTAGTCCTGCATGCCGGCGCCGATGTAGCTGAAGATGCCGATGAAGCCCATGGCCGCCCCCGCCACGTTCTTGGGCGCCACGTCGATGGCGAACAACCCGCCCAGGGAGGCCAGCAGCCCGCTGAGCCCAAAACCGTAAACGACCAACGCCACGGCCAGCAGCAGGTCATTCTGTGGCCCGAAGAAGATGACCCACAGCGGCAGCAGTTCCATCAGGCCGAACATCAGGTTGGCCGGAGGCCGGCGCGCTGAAAACCACTTGTCGGAGATGAATCCATAGGCCACGCAGCCGAGGATTCCCGCCGCCGTGTTCAGGAAGATGAACAGGTTGGCGTCGAACAGGTCGAAGCCGCGGATTTCCTGAAGGTAGACGTTGCCCCAGCTGTTAATGGCGTACCGGGTGACGTACATGCTGGCGCTCGCGACCGCGATCACCCAGATGGCGGGAATGGTCAGGACGCGCAACTGATCGCGCAGGATGGTGCCGGCGTCGCGCGCCCGGGTCGAGACGTGGTTGATGACGTCGTTGCGCCATTCGGCCACGGGAGGCAGCCCCAGGGTCTGCGGACGGTCCTGGAGGTACCGAAGTGCGATCAGGGACGCGAGCACGCAGACGGCCGCCGGCGTGATGAAGCCCCAGGACCAGTGCAGCCCCAGCCCCTTGGGCGGGAGCGCGATCAACAGCGCGATGCCGAGGTAGGTGAGGCCTTCGCCGATCGAGTGCGCGGTACTCCAGATACCGTAGTAGCGGCCGCGTTCGTTGTTGCTGAACCAGTTGGCCAGCGCGACCACGCTGGACGGGGCGCCGAAGCCCTGGAACCAGCCGTTGAGCACCCAGAGCGCCGCCGACAACCAGACCACCGTGGACATCGCCATGCCGAAATTCATCAGTGCCGACAGGAACAGCCCGGCCGCGAAGAACCGTTTCACGTTGGCGTAGTCGGCCAGTATTCCGTTGCTGAACTTGCCCAGCGCGTAGCCGTACAACAGCATCGAGCCGATCAGGCCCATCTCTTCCGGCGTGAACACGCCGGCGTCCATCATCGGCTTCTTCACCACGTTCAGCGCGAGCCGGCACACGTAGCCCAGGCCGTAGCACAGCGTGATGACCACGATCACGTCGCGTCGGTGGCGACGGAACGCTTCATCGATGGCGGCGCTGTCCTCGAGGCGGGGCCTGTCAGGTTGCGCGGCAAAGTATCCGAGTATTGATTTCAAGCGATCCCGGCCATTGAGCGGCTTCTGGTCTGAGCGTTGGCATTATGCCCTTGGTTGGAATAATATTTCCAGTCATGTGATTAAAAGGAAATATCGTTCCATGTCTGTCGAAGTCACCCATTTCATCAACGGCGCCGTGACCCCTGGCGGCGATCGTCATGCCGACATCATGAACCCCGCCGAGGGCAACGCCTGCGGAACGGTCGCGCTGGCCGGCGCCGACACGGTCCGGGTGGCGGTCGATGCCGCAGCGGCGGCGTTCCCCGCCTGGCGTGACACGCCGCCGGCCCGGCGCGCCACGATCCTTTTCGAATACAAGCAACGGCTCGAGGCCAACTTCGACCGCATCGCCACATTGATCACCCGCGAACACGGCAAGACCCTCGGCGATGCGCGCGGCGAGCTGCGCCGCGGGATCGAGGTGGTCGACTACGCGTGTGGCGCGCCACAGCTGCTCAAGGGAGAGTTCTCCAAGAACAGTGGCCCGGCCATCGACACGTGGACGGAGCACCAGCCGCTGGGCGTGGTCGCCGGCATCACCCCCTTCAACTTCCCGGCCATGGTGCCGATGTGGATGTTCCCGATGGCGATCGCCTGTGGGAACACCTTTGTCCTGAAACCGTCCGAGAAGGACCCTTCCGCCGCCATCGAACTGGCCCGGCTTTTTTCAGAGGCCGGCCTGCCGGACGGCGTGTTCAACGTGGTCAACGGCGAGGCGGCCGCGGTCAACGCATTGCTCGCAGAGCCTCGCGTGCAGGCGGTCAGTTTCGTCGGTTCGACGCCCGTGGCCGAGCACATCTATCGCACCGCCGCGGCCAACGGCAAACGGGTACAGGCGCTGGGCGGCGCCAAGAACTGTGCCGTTGTGATGCCTGATGCGGACATCGACAACGCCGCCAGCGCACTGGTCGGGGCGGCCTACGGTTCCTGTGGCGAGCGCTGCATGGCCATCTCGGTCGCCATCTGCGTCGGGGACGAGACCGCGGACGCACTGGTCTCGAGCATTGGAGAAAAGCTGGACCAACTGGTCATCGGCGATGGCATGGAGGAGGGGGTCGCCATGGGCCCGCTGATCACCGCGGAGCACCTCGCGCGCGTCCGTGGTTATGTCGAGACCGGCGTCGGGGAAGGCGCGACGCTGGTGGCCGACGGTCGGGAAACGGTGCCGGACGGCCTGCGGGGATACTTTCTGGGGGGCTGTCTGTTCGACCACGTCACCCCGGGGATGACCATCTTCAAGGAGGAGATCTTTGGCCCGGTGCTCTGCGTCATGCGTGCAGCGAATCTCGACCAGGCGATGCAGTGGATCGATAACCACGCCTATGGCAACGGCACCTGCGTGTTCACGCGGGACGGCGAAACGGCGCGGCGGTTTACCGATCGGATCCAGGTCGGCATGGTGGGTGTGAACGTACCGTTGCCGGTTCCCGTGGCATCACACAGTTTCGGCGGCTGGAAGCGCTCCCTGTTCGGCGACCTGTACGCCTACGGCCCCGACGCGGTGCGTTTCTACACGCGTACCAAGACCATCACGCAGCGCTGGCCGGATGCGCGAACCCGCGAAGCGGCCAACTTCGAATTCCCGTCCAACCAGTAGACGCAACCGCGCCTACTGCGCCAGGAGGATATAGGTCGCCAGGGTCGCCAGCACGATCACCGCGGAGGCGGGCCGGGCCATGCGCCAGGGGGTCATGTCCACCGGAGCGGGCGCCGTGACGGAATGGTCGCGCGTGTCGGGGCGCCAGGCGCTGACCCCCGCGATCAGGATCACCGTGAACCCGAACACCACGGCCAGCCAGTGCAGGAAATGGATCGGTTCGGTCGTTCCGAACCAGCCCTGCACCACCGCCTGCAGCGGTTCGCGGTAGACGAAATTGATCAGGTAGAACAGGACCGGCCCCACCACCAGCGCGGTCTTGGCCGCCAGGGCGGAGGCCCGTCTCGTGAACAGGGCAGCCAGGATCACGGCCAGCATCGGCCCGAAGAAGGTGGCGTTGATCTGTTGCAGGTAGTTGTACAGGCTGCCGCTGGTGTCGATGCGCGGCGCCGTCACCATGGCTGCCAGTGCCAGGACGATGGAACACCAGCGTCCGGCGGACACGCGCTGGCGGTCGGTGGCGTCCCGGCGGAACAGGGGTTGCCATATGCCGTGGCTGAACAGGGTCGCCGCGCTGTTGAGCACGCTGTTGAAGGTGCTCAATACCGCGCCCACCATGACCGCGGCGAACAGCCCGGCCAGCGCCGGTGGCAGGACCTCGGCCACCAGCATCGGGTAGGCCTGCAGGTAGTCCGAGCGTTGGAGTTCTCCCTGGAACATATGCCAGGCGATCACCCCCGGCAGCACCACCACCAGGGGCCCCAGCAGCTTGAACATCGCCGCCAGCAGAACGCCCTGTTGCCCCGCAGCCAGGCTTTTCGCGCCCAGGGCGCGCTGCAGGATCGACTGGTTGACGCACCAGAAGAACACCTGGTTCACGATCATCCCGGTGAACAGCACGCCAAAGGGCAGGAAGCTTCCGGGCTCGTCTCCCGTGATGTCGAACTTGGGCTTTTCTTCGGTGTAGACCGTTTTCAGGCCGTCCAGGGGGTTGCCGTCACCGACAGCCATCAACGCGAGCACCGGGATCAGCAGGCTGGCCAGGAGGAAGCCGACGCCATTGACGGTGTCGGAGATCGCGATCGCCCTGAGTCCCCCGAAAATCGCGTACAGGCTCCCCAGTCCGCCAATGCACCAGACCAGCAGCCAGCGCGCCTGGGATTCGCTGATCCCGAGAACGTCCGAAACGCTGAACAGGCTTTCCATGCCGCTCGCCCCGAACAACAACACCACCGGCAGGATGGCCACAGCGTAAGAAAGCAGGAACAGGGCCGACATGATCACGCGGGTGCTCGAATCGAAACGCTGGTCCAGGAACTCCGGAATCGTCGTCAGGCCACGGCGCAGGTAGATCGGCAGGAACACGAGCGCGGTCAGCACCATCGCGAGCGCCGCCGTGGTTTCCCAGGCCGTGACCGCGATGGTGTGCTGGAACGCGTCACCGTTGAGGCCGATCAGGTGCTCGGTCGACAGGTTGGTCAGCATCAGCGAGCCGGCGATGAACAACGCACCCAGGCTGCGGCCGGCGAGAAAGTAGCCTTCCGCGGTCGCGCCAACCGCATGATTCCGGGTGCCCCGCCAGGCGATCACCGCCACCAGGGCGGTGAAGCCGAAAAAGCCGAGCCAGTTCAAGGTGCGCCCGCTGGGTCTTTCAGTTCATCCCGTCCTGAGCGGCGAAGAAAGCGATGTTGGAAGCTCACCGTGGTTTCGCTGCTTCCGTCATCCGGAATGGTCAGAATGGTCACTTCGCCCTCCTCTTCGCCCAGTTCCAGCGTGGCGAAGCCCCACACCTGGCCACGTGCGTACAGTGTGTGCTTCTGCGGGTAGGTGCGGTCCTGGTAGTCCATGAAGCGGCTGTGCAGGACCCGCTGTTTTCCGGCCGCTCCGGACACCAGCGTCAGCAACGGCCGGTCATCGGGTGCGCCCAGGCCCTCACGGCAGTCGTCCATGTGCACTTCGAGGGTGTGCTCATGGCCGGCGAGGAACATGTCCGCGTATCGGCACAATGCCGGATAGAGCAGTTCGCGCAGGACGTTGGCTTGTTCGTACTTCCCGCCCGCGCCTGACCACAGGGGATGGTGGGCAATGACGATTTTCCAGCGTGCGTCGGATTCCGCCAGGGCACGCGCCAGCCAGGCGACCTGGTCCCGTTCCGCGCCCTGGGGAATGGTCCATGGCTCGTGCTCCTCGACCTCTCCGGTGTGCACCGGCGTGCCGTCGTCGGCGAAGGCGTATTCCGGTTCCTCGTAGGCTGCCAGCAGGAGGGTGGTGTCGATGCCGAACACTTCGACCCCGGGCGCGGGTTCGGTTTTCCACCAGAAACCGTCCATGCGGTACAGCGGCGAGTCCTGGAGATACTCCAGCTGCGCGACGGCGCCCTCGCGCGAGGTCTCCCAGTCGTGGTTGCCCATGACCGGGTAGATGACGAACTCGGGATCCTGCTCTTGCAGGCCGATGTAGGGCCGGTTCATCAGCGCCTCGAATCGCTCCGCATCGTCACGGCCGTCGACACCCATCGTGGCGCCCGAGGGATAGATGTTGTCCCCGAGCATTACGCCGAACTCGCAACGTTCCGGCGCGGCGCACCAGTCC
The DNA here is from genome assembly GCA_030426265.1 of Gammaproteobacteria bacterium. Lineage (GTDB taxonomy): Bacteria > Pseudomonadota > Gammaproteobacteria > Xanthomonadales > SZUA-36 > Marinihelvus. Next base: position 214,415 of record JAUHYP010000001.1, read on the forward strand.
TTGATCGCCCTCGAGACGGGCCACAGGCCGCTGGCCGGCACCCAGCCACCCGTCTGCTCCGCGTAATGGAACGGAGACAGGCGAAATTCCTGGATCGCCATGTTGTCCTCGATCCAGTCATCCAGTTCATTGACGATGAAGCTGCGCGCGTCCAGGGGGTTTTCGTGGTCGTCCGCTTCGAGCCAGTCGTAGTCGTATCCCGTATCGCCGAAGGCGAGCAGGTTGACCTTGAAGTCCTCTCCCGTGCCAGTCATGGCCTGTGTGGTGTCCTCGGAGGGCGCCGAGCCCGCGCAGCCTGCAAGGCCGAGAACAAGGGCCAGGCCTGAGGCCTTCAGAGTGCGGGTCGAAAAGAAGCCTTCGGACCGTCTGGACGAGGTGAAGCGCTGGATGGAGCGTCTCGAAGAGAATGAAGTCATGTCGATGAGCCCTGTTGTGGTTTCAGCGTTGCGCTGAATTCGCATTTGAAATATTCATTCGATTATAATAGAAAATGAAATTAACATTCTATAACTTGCGTCCACAAGCAGGATCCACCATGAACCGAATGCTCATCGCAACGCTCCTTGTTTCACTGGCTGCCTGTCATCCGGCATCCAGGACCCAGGCCGATACCGGTGACTCGGCCGGGGACGAACGCCCCGTCCTGGCGCCTGCGGCGCTGACCGAACCACCCCGCCTGGGAACCGCTGCCGATGGCGCATTCTGGCCCATCGGTGACACGGCCCTGCTCCTGGCGGCTGAAGGTGAGGGCGGCCTGAACACCTATGCCATGACCGGAGAACGACTCCAGGCCTATCCCCAGGTGACCGCCGGGATGGTCGAAGTGCTGCGAGACGGCCAGGCGGAGCCGGTGGCGGCCCTGGTCTACGAGGCAGACCGCAGTGAGTTGTCGCCCTGGCGTGTGAGCGACGAAGACGGCTCGCTCGAAGCGCTGCCCGCTGTGCCCATACCGGTCCACGATGAACTGACGGGCCTGTGCAGCTATCGCAGTAGCCTGTCCGGTGGCTGGTACGTTTTCGGCACCACCGACGAAGGCCTGCTGCACCACTGGGAACTGTACCACTCGGGAGATCGTTGGCAGGGTCGCCTGCTGCGCACGATTCCCGCCGGCAAAGGCGCCGGTTTCTGCGCGGTGGATGCGGCCGACGCCCAGGTCTACGTGGGCGACGAGGAGCTGGGCATCTGGCGATTCGGCGCAGAACCCGAGGCGGACACCACGCGGGAACTGATCGACCTGGTCGCACCACGTGGACAGCTGGGCGAGGAGATCAAGGGCGTGGACATCTATACGGTCCGCCCGGGCCTGGGGTACCTCGTCGTGGCAGATGCAGGGGAAGGCTTTCTCAGCGTGTACACCCTGCCGGATGGCGAGTACGCCGGCGCGGTCGACGTCGATGGCCTGTCCGAGGCCGAGGGCGTTGCCGTACTGGCCACCGCCGGTGGCGGGTGGCTGGCGGTCGCCGACGAAGACCAGTCCGACGGCGCCAGTGAGTTCAAGCTGCTTCCCTGGGCGGAGACGGCTTCCGCATTGGGACTGGCGGCCGCCGCCGAGGCGGGCGTCCCCCAGGGCACCGTCGCGACCGTCACCCCGACCGTGGAGACGGAGGTTGTCGACAGCTGGGGCGACGCTGCCGACGATCCGGCCATCTGGGTGCACCCGGAGGATCCCTCAAAGAGCCTGGTCCTCGGGACCGACAAGAAGGGCGGGCTGCACGTGTACAACCTGGGCGGCGAGTCCATCCGGTTCTTCCCCGACGGCCGGATCAACAACGTCGATGTTCGCGACGGCTTCACGCTGGACGGCGAAACGGTCGCCCTGGTGACGGCGAGCAACCGTACCTGGAGCAACATCTCCATCTATGCCATCGACCCGGTGACCGCCGAGGTCAGTGAAGTGGCTGACGGCCGGCAAGCGACGGGCCTTCCCGACCCTTACGGCATGTGCATGTACCGCAGCGCCCGCGATGGCGCGTTCTATGTCTTCGTCAACGGCAGCGGTGACGGCCTGACGATTCAGTTCCGGCTGACCGAGACCTCGCCCGGACGTGTCAGTGCCGAATCGGTGCGGGAGATCCCGGTCGGCGGCCAGGCCGAAGGCTGCGTCGCCAACGATACGACCGGCGAGCTGTTCATTGCCCAGGAAGACTACGGCCTGTGGAAGTACGGGGCGGAACCGGGTGATGGGGCAGACCGTACCCTGATCGACAGCGTCGAAGGCGAACACATGGTGGCGGACATCGAAGGCGTGTCCATCTGGCACGGCGCCGACGGTGGCGGTTACATCGTGGCGTCCAACCAGGGCGAGAACAGTTACCTGCTGTACCGCCTCGAGGGCGAGCATGAGTATGTCGGCAAATTCCACGTGGTTGCCGATGCGGAATCCGGCATTGACGGGGTGTCCGAAACGGACGGTCTGGACGTGACCAGCAAACCGTTGGGGGAAGCCTACCCGGCGGGCATGCTGGTGGTTCAGGACGGGCGCAATATCGCTCCGGCCGAGCGGCAGAACTTCAAGTACGTGTCCTGGACGGACATCATCGAGGCGGTCGGGGACGACTGATCCTCTTGGGGCGCCGGGACGGCTCGTCCCGGCGCTCATTGCCGTCCAGGCCGTTCCTCAACCGGGTTCGCTGACCCAGGCCGACAGCTTGCGGTGCCCCAGGGTCGCGTAGGTGACCGGGTCGGCCACCGCGGGATCCTGTTCGGCCTCCACCACGAACCACCCTTTATAGTCGGCCTCGCGCAATGGCGCGAACACGGCCGGGTAATCGACACAACCATCCCCGGGCACCGTGAACACGCCCCGCAGCACGGCCTCCAGGAAGGAGAGATCTTCGTTCAGAACCGTTGCGAGCACGTCCGGGCGGATGTCCTTGCAGTGCACGTGGGCGGTACGGGCCGCGTACCGTTGGGCCGCCGCGACGGGGTCGCCGCCACCGAAGGTCAGGTGACCGGTATCGAGCAGCAGCGACACCTGTTCGTTGCTTCCCTCCATCATCCGGTCCACGTCCTCGCCCGACTGCACGATGGTTCCCATGTGATGGTGGTAGGCCATGCGCATTCCGGCATCCGCCATCATCGACGCGAGTTCGCCCAGCCGGCGATTGAACCGGGGCCATTGCGCCGGTGGCAGCACCGGGCGGGCCGACAGCGGCGCGCGGATGTCCGAGTGGGTGCAGCCCGTGACTTCGGCACAGACCATGACGTCGCTGCCCAGGGCGGAAAGAAGCGCCAGGTGGGCCTGCATGGCGGCAAACTCGGCCGCCGCATCGCGTTCCAGCAGTCGCAGGCTGTACCAGCCCGAAACGAGCGCCAGGCCGTGCGCCGCCAGTCTCGGCCCCAGGGATTCCGGGTCGCGGGGAAACTTGTGTCCCAGTTCGACGCCCTCGTAGCCGGCCGCCGCGGCCTCACGCAGGCAGGTTTCGAGATCGATATCGCAGCCGAGTCGCGGCAGGTCATCGTTGCTCCAGGTCAGCGGGTTGATCCCCAGGCGTACGTTCATTGTTCCCGTGCTCCCCGGTAGGCGGCGCGGGCCTCGGTCACCCTGTCGCTGTCGGAGACGTCCGCCACCGGGACGTCCCACCACGCGCCGCCGGCCTGCGTGGACAGGGACGGGTCCGTATCGATGACGATGACGGAAACTCCCCCCCGTGCGCGCGCCGCGTCCAGTGCAGCAGCCAGGCCGTCCAGTCCCGCCACGTGCTCGGCATGGGCGCCCATCGACGTGGCATGCGCGGCGAAATCGACGCGACCGGGGCCGGTGGGCAGGAGGTTGTTGAATGAGTCCCCGCCACAGGAAGACTGAAGCCGCTCGATGCAGCCAAAGCCGCCGTTGTCCAGCAGCACGATCACGAGGTCGATTCCCATGGTGACGGCCGTGGCGATCTCGGAGTTCATCATCAGGTAGCTGCCATCGCCCACCGTCACGACGACCTCGCGCTCCGGCCCCGCGAGCTTGACGCCCAGCGCACCGGCAATCTCGTAGCCCATGCAGGAATAGCCATACTCCAGGTGGTAAGCACCGGGCCCGCTGGCCCGCCAGAGTTTGTGCAGTTCGCCGGGCAAGCCACCGGCCGCGCACACGACGGTGGTCGCGTCGGTGGCGAACCGGTCGAGCACGCCCAGGACGTGCGCATCACCCGGCAAGCCAGAAGGCGAAGGCGCGAACGCCTCGTCGATGCGATCGTTCCAGTCGCGCCGCGTCGTGGCCAACTGCTCCCGCCATCCGGACGCCATGGCGCCGCAATCGACGGTTTGCGCAAGGGTCCGCAGGGCCTCGTCGGCATCCGACATCAGGGCCAGCGCGTTCCACTTGATGGCATCGTGGCGGCAAGGGTTCACGGCGATGATGTTCGCTGCGGGCTGGAACAGCGTATTGGAAGCGGTGCTGAAATCCTGCAGGCGCGTACCGATGGCGAGAATGACGTCCGCCTCGGCCGCCAGGGCGTTGGCCGCCGCGCTTCCGGTAACGCCGAGCGCGCCGGCGTTGCAGTCGTGCGACCAGGGCAGGGCGCCTTTGCCGGCCTGGGTTTCCACCACGGGAATTCCTGCGGCCCTGGCGAAATCCGCCAGGCGCGCCTCTGCGCCGGAGTACAGCACGCCACCCCCAGCGATGATGAGCGGGCGCTTTGCTTCGTTGAGCAGGCGGGCCGCTTGCGCCAGTCGCTCGCGATCGGCGCGGGGGCGGTGGGGCCTGTGCTCGACCGGCTCGAAGAAGGCCTCCGGCCAATCGTAGGCTTCGGGTTGGACGTCCTGTGGCAGACACAGGGTGACCGGGCCGCAATCGGCCGGGTCGGTCAGCACCGACAGGGCGCGCGGCAGGGTGTCCAGCAACTGTTCCGGACGGGTGATGCGATCGAAATAGCGCGACACCGGGCGGAAACAGTCGTTGGCGCTGACCGTGGCGTCCCCGAAATCCTCGACCTGCTGCAGGACCGGGTCCGGGCGCCGCGAGGCGAACACGTCCCCGGGCAACAGCAGGACCGGCAGGCGATTGACATGCGCGAGCGCTGCGGCGGTGACCATGTTGGTCGCGCCCGGGCCGATGGACGTCGTGCAGGCCATCATGCGTCGGCGCCGGCTGGCCTTTGCATAGGCCACGGCGGCGTGCGCCATGGCCTGTTCGTTGTGGGCCCGGAAGGTGGGCAGTCGTTCACGCTGGTGTTGCAGCGCTTCGCCCATGCCGGCGACGTTGCCGTGGCCGAAGATCGCCCAGCAACCTGCGAACAAGGGCAGGCTGTCTCCGTCGATGATCGTGTGCTGCGCGCCCAGGTAGCGTACCAGCGCCTGGGCGGTCGTCAGTCTCCGGGTCGAAGCGCTCATGTCGTCTCCAGGCAGGCGTTCCGCCAGAGCGAGACGATGCGTCGGTAGCGTTCCGCGATGGCGGCACGGGCAGACGCGTCGTCCAGCTTGCCGGTGAACCAGGCCCTGGCGGGCTCGCCGAAAATACTGCGCCCCACGGCGAAGCCTTTCATGTAGGGAACGCCGGCCGCGGCGCGGAACCCTTCGCGAAGGACATCTTCCGCGGCGTCCAGTCCCAGCAGCACGATCCCTTTGCAGTGGGGGTCGCAATCGTCGATGACGGCGGACACCGCGCCCCATCCGGCCTGGCTCTGGGATTCCAGCTTCCACCAGTCGGGAAAAACGCCGAGGTTGTAGAACCGCCGCATGGCCCGGGGCAACGTCGTGTCATCGACCGCATGGTGCGCCGACGGGCAGATCACCTCGAGCACCAGGCGCCGGTCCTGGGCGCAGATTTCCGTGTACAGCGCACGGACCCGCTCCTCCTGGGCCAGTCGCAATTCCAGCGGATCATCGGGGTGATAGAAGACCAGGCACTTGATCACGTTGAGGGGAGGCAGGCCCAGCAATTGCTGGCCGAGGCCGGCGCCGGCCTCGAAGGCCAGCGGGCGTGAACCCGGTGTTTCGACCGGGCAGGCCGTCCAGAGTCCGGAGGCCGACAACCGGTCCATCGCCTCGCCACCGAAACGCTGGTCGACAATGAAGCCGCCGCGAACATCGCCGGGCAGTTCACTCGCCACGGACAGGGCGGCCTCGGCAACCAGTGTCTTGAAGGTCGCAATGCGCCCGTGCGGCTGGCCCGTCTCGTTCGCCAGGTCGATGAACTGGCTACGGTGGTCGAAGGCCAGCACGCAAAGTGGACGCGGGTCGTCCTGCCAGGTCGTGGAACGATGCAGCCGGATCAGTTCCGGATCCAGGCGAGGCACCCGGGGCGTCGGGTCGCGTTGCAGGAACGCATCCAGTTCGATCCGGCTGGGGATGGCCGGGGTGCAGCCGTGGCGGGCCACGACCAGGGCGCCACAGGCGTTGCCCATGGCGCCGCACTCGGCCGGTTCCCGGCCGGTCAGCCAGCCGCCGAGAAAGCCGGACAGGAAGGCGTCGCCGGCGCCCAGCGTGTTGAACACCTCCACCGGCTTACCGGGCGCCAAGGTGCCGTCATCGAGGGCATCGATCGGGCCTGGTGGGAAGACGACGCACCCATCTGCGCCGCGTTTGAGCACAATCCAGCCATCGCTGAGCTCGCGCACCCGGCGCAAGGCGGCCAGCAGGTCGTCCTCTCCACCCCCGGCGATCCGAATCTCCTCCTCGGTGCCCACCACCATGTCACACAGGGGCAGGACATCCGCCAGCACCGCGCTGGCTTCCGCGCATTGTTCGTAGCGGCTGGCGCCATCACCGGCCGCCACCAGGCCCCAGAGGACGGGGCGGTAATCGATGTCCAGCGTGACGTGGGTCCCACGTTCGCGTGCGCAGTTCATGGCCCGGACCACGGCAGCCCGGGTCGAGGGCGTGGAGAGATGCGTGCCCGTCACCGACAGCATGCGCGCGGAGCCGATGAACTCGGGGTCGATGTCGTCTTCGACCAGGCCCATGTCGGCGCAGCGTTCGCGGTAGAAGATGTGCGGAATGTCCTCGCCCGCTCCGATACCGAGGATGACCAGCGCCGTCAGGCGATCGGGGTCGGTCGTCACGTGGCTGACGTCGACGCCTTCTCCCGCCAGCGCTTCGCGTACGAACCGCCCCATCTGCTCATTGCCGACGCGGGCCAGCATGGCACTGCGCAGCCCCATGCGCGACAGGCCAGCGGCCAGGTTCGCCGAGGAGCCGCCCAGGTACTTGGCGAAACTGCGCATGTCCTCCAGGCGCCCGCCCACCTGCTGGCCGTACAGGTCGACGGCCGCCCGACCCAGGCAAATAACGTCCAGGCTGCGAGTACCGGCCTCAGGCATCGCGGTCCACTCCCTTCGGCCACCAGAACGCCGCTTCCTTGTCCATGGTCCAGCGGTGCTCTTCGGTGAATTCTGGAATGGTGTAGGGATTGTCCGGAAGGTGGCGAATCACCCAGCTGTAGTACATGCCGTAGCCCGGCGCGGCGCATTGCGCGTGGTCCAGCCCGGCGGGTATGCAGATCGAGTCGAATTGCCGAACCTTGAAGACGTCCTCGCCGAGCTCGGCATGGCCATAGCCCTGCGGCTTGGTGAACCGGTAGTGGTAGATCTCCGGCTGGTCGTGGTGGTGCGGCGGGTAGCTCGACCAGCCACCGGGCATGTTCACAACCTCGCCCAGCACCAGGTGCGCACCTTCCGGTGCGTTGGTTCCGTCGAAGATGGTGCGGACGAATCGCAGGCAGCGTTCGGCCACCTGTCCGGCACCCCGGTGCTCGTTCGGGACGTTTTCCGGGAGGTAGACCCGGGGCTCGAAATCCGCCGTGTTGCCGCACCGGTAGACGGTGAACTCGGTGGTTGTCTCGGCCCTCAGCTCGAGCGTCGACCCGGCGGGGAAGTGCACACAACTGGCCGACTCGTCGAACAGCGAATCGCGGCGCAGCCCGAACGATTCCGATGCGTCGCCGCTGGCTTCAACGCGTCCGGTGACGATGCCGTGCATCAGTAGCAGGGCTGTTTCGCTGGTCGCTTCCAGCCGGGTGCTTTCTCCCGCTTCGAGGCACAGGACGGCCAGTTCCAGGCCCTCGTGTTTCGCCAGTTCCGTCAGGCCCATGCCGAAGCCGGTGCGGTGGTCGGTGACATGATTCTGCTGATTCGCATTCATTCGAAAATCCTCTTCATTCAGTCCTGATGGACACGAACCCAGCGCGCTTCGCCGGCCGATCGTTCGATGGCGTCCATCACGCGCTGCACGCGCAGCCCGTCGTTGAAATCCGGCCACGCCCGGGTCCCGTTCGTGGCCGCGCGCAGAAAATTGCGCGCCTCGATGACCTTCAGGTCGTTGTAGCCGAGGCCATGCCCCGCCGCCGGGTTGAACGCGGCGTAGTCCGGATGCGCCGGCCCGGCGAGAATCCGGCGGAACCCCTCACGGCCGCGACCGGCGGCGGATTCATAGACCTGGAGCTCATTCATGCGCTCCTGGTCGAACCTCAGCGCGCCGCGGCTGCACGACAGGTCGAAGGCCAGGCCGCACTTGTAGCCAGACGCCACCCGGCTGGTTTCGATCACGGCCGGAACCCCGGATGCCAAGCGACAATGGGCGCTGGCGATGTCTTCGTTTTCGACCGCGCGGCGCGCACCGGACGCCGGGTCGCGGCGATGGCTCACGACCGTCGACAAGGCCCCCATCACTTCGCTCACCGGGCCCAGGAGCCAATCCATCAGGTGCAACAGGTGGCATCCCAGGTCGGCCAGCGCGCCCGAACCGGCGAGGCTGCGTTCACAGCGCCAGCTCCAGGGAACCTGCGGGTCGGCCATGTAATCCTCCAGGTATCGCCCGGAAAAGCTGACCGGTTCGCCGAGTTCACCCGACTGGATGATCTCGCGCGCCAGTGACAGCAAGGGGTTCACCGCGTAGTTGAACCCGACCAGGTGGGCCCGGCCCGAGGCCGTCGCCGCAGCTGCGAGTTCCGCTGCTTCATCGGCCGTGTGGGCCAGCGGCTTCTCGCACCAGACGTGCTTGCCGGCCGCGAGCGCTGCGAGCGCCATTTCATGGTGGAGGTGGTTGGGCGTGCACAGGCTGACCGCGTCCACGTCGGGATCGTCGAGCAGGGCGCGCCAGTCATCGCCATGTCGCGCGAAGCCCATGGAGGCGGCGGCGGTCGATGCCCGCTCCGCATCGGCATCGACCACGTGGATCAGCCGTGGTGGCGTTACTTCATCGAAGACGCCACCGACCGAGCGCAGTGCAATGGCGTGCGCCCGGCCCATGAAGCCGGTCCCCACGAGCCCAATGCCCAAAGCGCTTCCAGACATGCCGGTTGTTCTCCTCGTTCCGTGGCCGTTCCCGGATCGGAATTATTATTCCATATAGATAGTTTATAAAAAATACATTTCACTTTCAGGGCGATTCGATGCGCCCGCTGGCCATGGAACGCTCGGCGGCCGCGGCGAGACGCAAAGACAGGAGCGCCTCCTGGCCGGTTGCGAGCCCCCCATGGTCCGCGCCGGACTGGCCGCGCACCACGTCGATGAAGGCGCCGAGCTGGCGCCGGTAGGCCTGCTCGTAGCGTTCCAGGAAAAACGGCAGGGCCGGTTCGGATAGGAAGCCGCCCGCCGTGCCCAGCACCGTCCGCGTTTCTGAATCATTGTCCGCCCGCGCCACGCCGTCGGCGCAGAAGACTTCCAGTCGCTGATCGTACCCATACGCGCAACGGCGGCTGTTGGTGATTTGGCACTGGGCGCCCGTGGCGGAGGTCAGCACGACCGTGGCCGTGTCAACGTCACCGGCCTCGCCGATGGCGGGATCGACGAGACAGGATCCGGTGGCGAAGACCCCGGTCGGCAACTCGCCCAGCATCCAGAGCGCCATGTCGAGGTCGTGGATCATCATGTCGCGGAACAACCCGCCGGATCGGGCAACGTAGTCGGCGGGCGGGGGCGCTGGGTCCCGGCTCGTGATGCTGATCACTTCGATCTTGCCCAGGCCGCCCTGGCGGACCGTGTCGTGAACCCGGCGAAAGGACGGATCGAAGCGGCGGTTGAAGCCCAGGAACAGCGGCACGCCCGCCGACGCCGCGACATCGACGCTGGCCTGGGCGCGCTCGAGGTCGAGGTCGAGCGGCTTTTCGCACAGGATGGCCAGGCCCCGGTCGGCGGCCGCGGACACCAGTTCGTGGTGCGTGTCGGTCGAACTGGCGATGATCACGGCGTCGAGCGTAGCGTCGGCGAACGCCTCGTCCACGGTTCGCGTGGCCGCGCCATGCGCTTCGGCCAGCGAGCGCGCCGCCTGCGGATTGATGTCGACCACGGCGGCGAGCCGCGCGTCGGGCCGGCCGGCCAGGTTGGCAGCATGGATCCGGCCGATGCGTCCGGCCCCGAAAAGACAAACGTTCAACATGTTCAGTGCTCCGTGAGCGGAAGGGTCAGTCGGCGGTCCGGGCATCAAGGCGTTGCGCGAGGCTGATCACGAGCGTTTGCGCCAGGCAGAACGAGGCGGTCAGCGACCGGAACTTCATGACCTCGGCATCGCGCACTTCGAAACTGATGTCGGCCTCGCGCGCTGCCGGGCTGAGCAGGCTGTCGCTGATGGACACGATGGTGGCGCCGCGTTCCTTGGCGCGTGCGACGATGTCAGTGGTTTCCGGTGCGTAGGGTTTGAAACTGACGGCCATCAATAGGTCCCGGTCCGTGATCATCGAACTCTGTTCGTGAAACATCCCGGCCAGCCCATCGATCAAGTGGGTCGGCTTGTCGACGTGCCGCAGGGCGTAGGCCATGTAGGCGACCACCGGGAACGAACGGCGCAGGCCGACCAGGTAAATGGAGTGGCAACGTTCCAGTGCATCGACCGCCTGTTCCAGCGCGTCGGGTGAAACGCTGTCCTGCAGCTGCTCCAACGCCATCACGTTGTTGCGCGCGAACTCCTCCAGCAACTGCGCGGGACGCCAGGGCTCGCCCTGTCCCGCACGTTCCTGGAACTGGTGCACCCGCGTCGTGTAACTGGGACTCGGAACGGAATTGATCAGTTCTTCCCGAAACAGTCGCTGCATCGGGCTGGCGCCTTCGTAACCGAAGGCCTTGGCGAATCGCACGATGGTGGAGGGCTGGACGTCACAGCGCTGGGCGATCACCGCCAGCGTCTGGAGCCCGACCTCGCTCGGGTTCTCCAGCACGTAGGCCGCCACCTGGCGCAGACGTGGGCTGAGTTCGTCGTGGCGCGCGACGATCTGGTTTCGCAGGGTGTCCAGGTCCCGGGGTGCTTCAGTCAAGATAATCTGCTCATGGTCGTGTCACCGCATCGATGCGGCCATCTGATGATACAAACATTCCAATAATGGAACGTGGTCTCGTTCCAGTCTTCACTTCCTTTCGTCGGTGATGGAATGTATTTTCTATACTTGCATGATACGGAAATTACATTCTATACTGAAATGGCAATTGAAGTGTCACCATCGGGTCAATAAAAAAGGTGCGGTTCAAAGCGTCGATGGCGCGTCACCGGCCCGAAACAAGAGCGGAAAGTGCACCCCTGGCTCGGTGCCGTCAGCCGCAAGGGCGATTCATGCTTCAACAGGAGAACCAGACATGCATGTCATGAACCAGATGGGGCGCCGTGTGGGAGCGCGCCTGCTCATCATGGCCGCGGCGCTCACCGCCGGCACCACTGTGTTCGCTGACGCCACGCTTCGTGGCCGCGTCAGTGATGCAGACACGCAGCGTCCCCTGGCTTCGGCCGAAATCCGGATTCCGGAACTCAATCGACGCGTTCGCTCCGATTCGACCGGACATTTCTCGATGACAGGTATCCCCGCGGGGACCTACACCGTCGTCGTGAACTACACGGGCTACCAGTCCGCGGAAACCAGCCTGACCTTCCCGGAAGAGGGCGCGCTCGACCAGGACGTGCTGCTGGCCGGCTTCGGCGTGACCGAAGAGGTGATGGTCACCGGCTTCCGCGCCTCCGTGCTCGATTCGGTGCAGGACAAGAACTCCGCGGACATCATCAAGGACTCCATCGACGCGAACGACGCCGGCAAGCTGCCCGACCAGAACGCGGCGGAAGCCTTGCGGCGCGTACCGGGCGTGTCGATCTCCATCGACCAGGGTGAAGGGCGTTACGTGGCGGTCCGCGGCATCGATCCGGGCCTGAACAATGTCACCATGGACGGGCAGACCATCGGCGCGCCCGAGGCCGACGACCGCAGGATCGCGCTCGACACCATCCCTTCGGATGTGCTTTCCAAACTCGAAGTGATCAAGTCGGTCACGCCGGATCTCGACGGCAACTCCATCGGCGGCACAGTGAACCTCGTCACGCCCAGCCCGTACGACGACGAAGACGGATTCATGGTCAAGGGGTCGGCCGACATCGGTTACTACGACATGAACGGCAAGAGCCCTTACAGCGCCTCGGGCGCTTGGTCACAGGTGTTCGGTCCCGAAGATCAGTTCGGGGTCCTGCTCAGCGCCAGCTTCAGCCGCAGGGAGTACCAGTCCGAAAACGTCCAGACCGATATCTGGGAGGAAGAGGACGACTATTACATTCCGGGTGAACTGGTGTTGCGCGACTATTCGCTGGAGCGGGAACGCATCGGTGTCGTGGCCAACCTCGAGTGGCGGCCCAACGACGACCTGAAGGTGTACTGGCGCAACCTCTTCAACCGCTTCTCCGACACCGAAGCGCGCATCGAGACGCTCTACGACTACCGGGAAGGCGACCTGTTGGACCAGACGGCCACCTCAGGAACCTTCACCGAGGGTGAGGGCGAACGCAACTACAAGATCCGCCTGGAAGAGCAGTCCATCTCGCAGTCGACCCTGGGCGCTGAATGGGTGAAGGGCGACAACACCTTCTGGCTGAGCGCGACCCTGGGCAAGACTGAGCAGGACACCAAGTACGACAACGAATGGATCTTCGAGCCCGAAGATGCGTTGCCGATGAGCTATGACACGTCGGACTACTTCCCGCGCGTGACCGCCCCGGCGGAGTTCATGGATCCGGGTTTCTGGGAGTTCAGCCAGGTCGATCGCAACAGCCAGTTGGTGGAGGAGGACCTCAACATCTTCCAGTTCGATTGGCGTCACGACCTCGAGTTTGGCGAAAACCCGGGCTACATCAAGACCGGCGTGAAATACACGGGTCGCGAGAAAAGCAGCGACAACACCGGACCCAGCTATGACGGGTACGAGGACGACCTGTACCTTGCGGACTTCTTCATGCCCGGCAAGCCGGATTTCTACAATTCGGTGCGGCCCGGCTTCTATCCCTTCGGACCGGTGCCCAATTACGGCGATTGGGAAGCCTTCTTCGACCAGAACCAGTCCGGTTTCGAGTTGAACAGCGACGACACCAATGAAGTGGAGTTCGCCGAGGACTTCACCGTCACCGAGGATGTCACCGCCGCCTACATCATGGCCGGCATCGACTTCGAGAACCTCACCCTGACCGGTGGCGTGCGCTTCGAGGAAACCAAGTCGGACTACGGCGCCTTCGCGGTCCTGTTCGACGATGGTGATTTCGATCGTGCCGAGCCCACCTCCGGTTCGCAGAGCTATAACGACCTGCTCCCGGGCATCCAGGCGCGTTGGCAGGTGACGGAGGCTTTCGTCGCCCGCGGCGCCTGGACCAACACCATCGGCCGGCCGGCGTACATCCAGTTGGTGCCCTATCGCATCTTCGACTTCGAACCCAATGACGACGATGAACTCGAGGGCGAAGTGGAAGAGGGCAACCCGGAGCTTGACCGTCTGCAGTCCGAGAACTGGGACCTGTCGTTCGAGTACTACCTCGAGTCCGGCGGCATCATCGCGGCGGGGCTGTTCTACAAGGACATCGACAACCCGGTGTTCTCCCGCTCGGAAACCTTCGAGAACATCATGTACGAGGGTCGCGAGTTCGCTGAACTCGAGATCACCCGTCCCGAGAACGCCGAGGCCGGCGAGCTGCTGGGCATCGAGCTGAACTGGCAACAGCAGTTCATCGGCCTGCCCGGATTTCTCTCGGGGTTCGGAACCAGCATCAACTACACCTGGACCGACAGCGAGGCGACCGTTTTCGATCGTGACGACAAGCTGCCGTTCTTCCTGCAATCACAGGATGTGGCCAACGTGTCCCTGTACTGGGAAAAGCACGGCTTCGAAGCACGCCTGGCATGGTCGTATCGCAGCGAGTACCTGGATGAAGTCGGCGGCGGTCCAGACGAGGATCTCTACATCGATGCCCACAGCCAGGTCGATTTCAAGGCCAGCTATGCCGTCAACGACCACTTCGACGTCTACTTCGAGGCACTCAACCTGACGGACGAACCGCTGCGCTACATCAGTGGGAAGGATTCAGGCCGCCTGGCGGAAAACGAGGTGTACGGCTGGAACGCGGTACTGGGCCTGCAGTTCAACTACTGAACCCGCAGTGCCATGTGAAAAAGCCCCGGTTCTGCCGGGGCTTTTTTCGTGGCGCGTCACGCCGTCAGGTCGATCGCTTGTCCGCCACCAATTCCCGCCCGATCAGCATCCGGCGGATTTCATTGGTGCCGGCGCCGATTTCGTACAGCTTGGCGTCGCGCAGGATGCGCCCCGCCGGGTACTCGTTGATGTAGCCGTTGCCGCCCAGGGACTGGATGGCTTCCAGCCCCAGTTCCACCGCGCTGCGCGAGACGTGCAGCAGGCAGGCGGCGGCGTCGATGCGGGATTTTTCTCCGCGGTCGAAGGCTTCGGCGGTGCGGTAGGCAAAGGCGCGCGAGGACTGCAGGGCGGTGTACATGTCCGCCAGCTTGGCCTGCATGATGCCGAACTCGCCGATGGCCTTGCCGAACTGCTTGCGCTCGCGCAGGTAAGGCAACACGAGGTCGACGGCGGCCTGCATCAGGCCGATCGGCCCGCCGGACAGGACCAGGCGTTCGGTGTCCAGGCCGCTCATCAGCACCTTCACGCCCTCGTTCACCTGCCCGAGCACGTTGGCGGCCGGAATTTCGCAGTCCTCGAACACCAATTCGCAGGTGTTGGAGCCGCGCATGCCCAGCTTGTCGAGTTTCTGCGCCTTGCTGAAGCCGGGCAGGTCCTCGGTGACCAGGAAGGCGGTCATGCAGCGTGAGCCCGCCTCCTTGCCGGCGGTGCGCATGTAGACGATGGCGACGCCGCACTCGGGGCCGTTGGTGATCCACATCTTGTTGCCGTTGGCCACCCAGACGTCGCCCTTGAGCTCGGCCCGGCAGGCCATGGAGCCGACCACGTCGGAGCCGGCGCCCGGCTCGCTCATGGCCAGCGCGCCGACGGTTTCACCGCTGCACAGCCCGGGCAGGAAGCGCTCGAGCTGTTCCGGCGTGCCGTTGCGTCGCAGGTTGTCCACGCACAGGTTGGAGTGGGCGCCGTAGGACAGGCCCACCGAGCCGGAGGCGCGGCTGATCTCCTCCATCGCCACGACATGGGCGAGATAGCCCATCTCCGAGCCGCCGAGGTCGGCGGGCGCGGTCATGCCCAGCAGGCCCAGTTCGCCCAGCTTGGGCCACAGGTCCTGCGGGAAGGCGTTCTCCTCGTCGATGGATTGCGCGCGTGGCGCGATTTCCTGCTCGGCGAAGCGGCGAACGCTGTCGCGCAGCAGGTCCAGTTCCTCGTTGATGCGGTCCAGGCTCATATCACCCCCCGTTCAATTCACAGACAGCTCAGGCGGCCTGCCGTTCCCGGCCCGGGAAACGGTGCGGCTTGCCCATGTGCGGCATCTTGATCTTGCCCAGGATGGCGATCCGCTCCTCGGCCATGCGGTCCGAGGCCCGGTAGGTGGGGATGCCGTCGCGTTCGGCGATCTCGAAAATGCGCTTGAGGTTGTAGTAGATGGCGCGCGTCATGCGGAAGGCGCGCTGCTCGTTGTAGCCCTCGAACTCGATGGACACGTTCATCAGGCCGCCGGCGTTCACGGCGTAGTCCGGGGCGTACAGGATGCCGCGGCGCTCCAGTTCGTCGCCGGCCTCGTCGTTGGCCAACTGGTTGTTGGCCGCGCCGGCCACGACCTTGAACTTGAAGCGCGGCAGGGTGTTCTCGTTCACCACCGCGCCCAGGGCGCAGGGGCTGAACACGTCCGCTTCCACGTCGTAGATGTCGTCCAGGGGCACGGCCTCGGCGCCCATTTCCACCGCCTCGGCCACCGCCTGTTCGTTGATGTCGGTCACGAACACCTTGGCGCCCTCTTCGCGCAGCAGGCGGACCAGGTGGTGGCCCACGTGGCCGGCGCCCTGAACCGCGAAGCTGTACTTGCCCACGTCCTCGTCGCCGAACTTCGTGTGCAGCGCGGCCTTGATGCCCTGCAGCGTGCCGAAGGCGGTGAAGGGAGACGGGTCGCCCGAGCCGCCGTGCACCTGGTGCACGCCGACCACGTTGTTCGTCTCCTGGAAGATGAACTCCATGTCGTTGACGTCGATGCCCACGTCCTCGGCCGTGATGTAGCGCCCGTTCAGGGTGTCGATGAACTTGCCGAAGGCGCGGAACAGGGCCTCGGACTTGTCCTGGCGGGGGTCGCCGATGATCACGGCCTTGCCGCCGCCCAGATTCAGACCGGAGACGGCCGCCTTGTAGGTCATGCCGCGCGACAGTCGCAGCACGTCGTCCAGGGCTTCCTGTTCGGAGGCGTAGGGCCACATGCGCAGGCCGCCCAGGGCCGGTCCCAGCGTGGTGTTGTGAATGGCGATGATGGCCTTGAGGCCGACGTCGGTGTTGTTGCAGAAGACGATCTGCTCGTGGCGCGAACCTTCGATGGTCTCGAAGAGTGTCATCGGGTTGTTCTCCTGGACCGGACTGTCCGGGCCATGGCCGCAGGCCCTGAGCGATGGGGCCGGGAGCGCGGCAGTGGCCGGATCCGGGTTGAATGCGGTTCGGTGGGCGGGACACGATGTCCCGGCCCGGGTCAGCCGCGAATTATAGCAGCCCGCTCCCCCCGGGACGGCGGAAAACAGGCATGAATTCCGCATGAATGGGGTCACCCTTGTCGAAGAGGGGCGGGGGCGCGCCCGGGCCATCTTTCGGCGTACCAGGCGCTCGTATAGAATCGGGCCTCACCCGATCCAGGGGCCTGACAGCGTCGTGAGGATTCTGGTCATGAAGCGTTGCGTTATGAGCCTGGCGCTCCTGCCGGGCCTTCTCCTTGTTTCCATTCCCCCGCAGCCCGCGGGCGCCCGTGTCACGCCCTACGACGGCGACAGCGCCTATGTCGTGGCGCTCGAGGCCACGCCTCCCCGGGAAGTCTTCGAGCCCAGGATCAAGATTCCCGGCGAAGCCATGAACCGGGGCGTCGAGGGCTGGGTACTGCTGAACTACACCGTTTTGCCCGACGGAACGACCAGCGATGTCGAGATCGTCGAGCGGAGCATCCCGGGGGTTTTCGACGAGTCGGCCGTCAACGCCGTTCGCGACGCCCGGTACGAGCCGGCCACGCGCGACGGCGTGCCGGTGGAAGCCGACATGCAGATGCAGATCGTGTACTTCTACAAGACCGGCACCAACCGGGTCAGCAGCGGTTTCCTGCGCCGCATCCAGGCCGGAAGCCGCGCGCTCGCCAAGGGGGACATCGAGGGCGCGCGGGAGCGCATCGACAAGCTGGCCGCCACGCCGCGCCTGAGCCTGGCGGAGGACGCCTACTACCACCTGCTGCTGGCCTCCTACCACGAGAAGCTCGGCGCCTGGGAACAGGCCGCCGACATGATCGACCGTGCCCTGGTGGTCGCCCACAAGGCGGTGGACCGTGGTTCCCGCGAGTTGATGCTGCGCCAGGCGGTCGAATACCGGGCGCGGGCGGGGCGTTCCGGTGGTTCCATCGAGGCCTGGGCGGAGCTCACGGACCTGACCGGGCCGTTGCCCGCTGACGACCCCTTGCGCCCCCTGGTCGAGGACATTCAGGCCCGGATCGAGCAACCCGAGCCCATCGTCAGCGAGGTCGTGCTCGAACCCTGCGGGACCTGCGAAGGTGAGAATCGCTACGCGCTGCACCACCCGCTGCTGCGCAATCGTTTCACGCTCGACCGGATCGAGGGCGACCTGGAGTCGGCTTCCCTGGCCTGCGGCGATCACCTGGCGCACATCGAGCCGGTGATGGGCGAGACCTACGAGTTGCCCTCCACGGCGGAACGCTGCGCCCTGCGGCTGGAAGCGCCGGCGCCGATCCGCCTGGAAATCGCGGAGTGATCAACGGTGGCCGGCCGCAGCCCGGCCGGCCACCCTTCAGCTGCAATCCAGTCCGAGTGATCCCGCGAGACGGACCAGGTCGAGCACCTGGCTGCCGGATTGGCCATTGAGCCGCACCTGGCCGCGCTGGCAACTCTCGAATTCCAGTTCCAGCTGGCCCCAGGGGGAGCGTTCGATCGCGTCGGGCTCGAATCCGGCGTAGTTGCCGCCGGTCACGTGCTCGACCTCGACCACGATGGTGTCGCCGAAACCGGCCGGCTGGTTCCAGCTGCCGATCAGCCACAGGGGATCGCCCGCAGGGTCGAATCCGTAGAAATAGACCACGCCCGCGTCCTTTGACACCCGATGTATGGCCAGGCCCTGGCCGTCGGTCACCGGGTCGTACCAGGATCCGGTGATGCCGGTCATGCGATCGGGCGGCGTCACCTGGACGGTACTCGGGCTGCAGGGCGAACCCGACACGGTGCCGATCCGCTCGAGCGCCAGTTCCTTCTGGCCGTCATCGCCGAAGAATCGGGCCACGGCCTTGAGGCAGTCGTCGACGCGGACCGACATGGCGCCCCAGGACCTGCGCTGGATGGCTTCCGGATCGAACGGCGCGAAATCTCCGCCGCTCACCCGCTGCATCTCGAACCGCGCGTATTTCCCCCAGTCGAACTCGCTCTCGCTGGTGCCCAGCAACCACAGCTGGCGACCCTGTCGGTCGTAGCCGTAGTAATAGGCCACGGCCAGTCGTTCGTGCACGGCGTGAATCATGAGGCCTTCCCCGGATGTGGCCGGGTCGTACCAGGAGCCGGTCCACGCTGCGGCTTCGGAGTCGCATTCGTCCGGGACGCCATCGCCATCGAAGTCTCCGCCGCTGCCTTCGCGATGGCCGCAGGCCGGTTCATCCGGCGGGTCGCCGGGACCGTTCGAAGGGCTGTCGCGAAAAGTGAAGCGCGCGCTGACGGTCGCGCCGGAATCGCCTTCCGGTCCGATGGGCGTCGCTTCCAGGGTCCGGGTGCCGGCCAGGCGCAGTTGGGTCACTGCAATGGGGTCACCTCCGTTGTCGCCACCCAGGAAGTAGGGGGCGTCCTGATCCGTGGTGGTGCTGCCGCGAAACCGAAACCGCACGCGGTCGACGGCATCGGCCTGGTTGACCCTGGCGCGGACGGAAAGCCTCGGCGGCAGCGAGCCCAGGGAGATGTCCAGGCCGTCCAGGTCGTACAGGGTCGCGCCCGTGTCGGCGTTGACCAGCAGCAATTGCTCGACTTCGGGGTCCGCGCCCGCCGGCTGGAAGGTGGCGCGGATGAGGGCGTCGCTGTTGCCCATGGTGAAGGTCGTGACCGGCGAATTCCGGTCATCCAGGCGGCTCCAGTCACCGGTCCAGCGATGGAAGGATTGTCCCGGCGGCGGGTCATCGGCTTCCACCAGGGTCTCCGTCCCGGAGGCGTACTGTCCGTCGCCGGACCCGTTCACCACTTCGAGATCGAACACCGGCGTGTTCGAGGCGCCCGAGTTGAGCAGCGGTTGCCAGGGGCACACTTTCGGGCCGCCGGTCAGGGGCTGGTACCAGTTGAGATCGCAGTCGTTGTCGTAGGGCTCCTCGGACAGCATGTTCACGCGAAAGCTGCTCAGGACCCGGTTGTGAATGGGGCGCCAGACGGAGTCCTCCGCGATCGAGAAGTGCACGTGCGGGCCGGTCGAACTGCCGCCCTGGCAGGTGGCGGTGGCTTCGTCATCGGCGTAGTTGGCCAGAACCTGGTTTTGCGCGACGTTCGCATTGTTCGCGACCTGGACGTTCTCCAGGTGGTAGTAGTTGGTCACCCAGGTCTCGCTGGGGTCGATCACGGAAACGCTGCAGGCCGACCAGACCCGGGCGCGGCCGGCATGCGCGGCGGCGACCCAGGCGTCGAAGACTTCCGGGTCGCCCCACTCGGTGTAACCCAGCTGGAAATCCAGGGCCTGCATGTTTTCCGAATGCGCGCCTCCGCCGCGCCATACCTCGCCCACCGGCCAGGGGAACTGGAAGTCGATGGGGGCGCCGCGCGGGCCCTCGGACTGGGTTGACGCTGTCGGGGGCGGTGCGATCCGCAATCCGCCGAACCATTGGTCGTGCAGCCGTCGATACTCCGCCAGTGCCGCGTCAGCGGGAATCTCGCCTCGGCCGATGTACAGGGAGCGCAGGGCGCTTTGGGCGAGTTCATGGACGCCAGGTCGCACAGCCTGCGTGGACGAGGGGTCCGGCGGGACATGCGCCGCGGACAGGCGCGCGGCCACGGCCATGAGCTGCTCCCGGAACCCGGATTCAGGCGTCAGTCGGCCGAATGGGCGCTCGAGCCGGTCCCGATTGGCCGGACCGCTCAGCAGGCCGGACTCCTGCTCCATCAGGGTGAGCAGAACCCGGGGGCTGATGTGGTGCCAGGCCGCCCAGTGACCGATGGCCTCCTCAAAGGGCGAAAGATGCGGGGCGTTTTCGTCCAGCCAGGCGCCGAGGTCGAAGCGCAGCATTTCCCGGGGCGTGAACGCCAGGGACAAGGCATCGGGTGCGGCGGCCGCCGCGCGTACGGGCGAATGGAAGCCGGCGGCGAGCAACAGCACCGCGGCGAGGATGATGATCCTGGGAGCTTTCGTACGCATCGAGGCCTCCATTGCCCTGATGATGCAATCCTTGCATGCGCCGCCACGGGGTCTGGCGGCACGGGCGCTTTCCCCTTGTCGGGGCCCGTCGAAAGCGGCTACAGGGTATCGCGGATACCCCGATCGGGGCAATGTCCGGCGCGAACGCGCTGCGGCGGCCTCGCGAGCGACGCGGGCCCGCGCCGCGCCCGGGTACGGAACCGAAACGAAAAAACCGTTGACATCCTTGGCTGGCTGGGAGATAACAACCGCATGTTGATGAAATCACGTCACGAACTGAACGCCGTCCAGCAGGCCCTGCCCGCTGACGCGCTCCGTGGTGACGTGCATTCCGCACTCCTTCTTGGCCTGGTACTCATTATTCCGACACCAAGCGGGGCGAGCGCGCACATCTAGCAAAACGCGACAAGAACAAGCCAACCCCGCAACCGAAAGGAAGCGGGGTTTTTCGTTAATGGGCGAGTGAATTCATGACAGACGACAAGAACACGACGGAGCGAACACCGGGCGACAGGCCCCTGGCCAGCGACCGCATGAAAGCGGGCGCGGCGCGGGCGCCGGCCCGGGCCATGCTTCGCGCCACCGGCCTGGACGACGCGGACATCGCCAAGCCCCTGGTGGCGGTGGTGAACACCTGGAGCGAGGTGACACCCTGCAACTTCCACCTGCGCAAGCTGGCCGAGCCCGTCAAGGCGGGTATCCGCGAGGCCGGCGGCACGCCCATCGAGTTCAACACGATCGTGGTGACCGACGGCATCTCCATGGGCACTCCGGGCATGCGCGCATCCCTGATGTCCCGCGAGACCATCGCCGATTCCATCGAACTGGCGGTCAGCGGACACAGCCTGGACGCCATGGTGCTGCTGGTGGGCTGTGACAAGACCTTGCCCGCCGCCGCCATGGCCGCGGCGCGCCTGGATGTGCCCTGCGTGATTCTCTACGGCGGCTCCATCATGAAAGGCCGCCTGGGCAACCGCGACCTGTCCATCCAGGACGTGTTCGAGGCCGTGGGCGCGCATGCCGCCGGCACCCTGGACGACGACGGCCTGGCCGCCGTTGAAAAGGCCGCCTGTCCCGGCGCCGGCGCCTGCGGCGGACAGTTCACGGCGAACACCATGGCCATGTCCCTGACGGTCCTGGGCCTCTCGCCCATGGGTGTCAACGACATTCCCGCGGTGCACCCGGACAAGCACGCGGCGGCCTTCGAAGTCGGGCGCCAGGTGATGGACGCCCTGGCCGCCGACCGTCGCCCCGGCACCCTGATCACGCAGGACTCCCTGCGCAATGCCGCGGCCGCCGTCTGCGCCACCGCGGGATCCACCAACGCCGTGCTGCACCTGCTGGCCATTGCCGCGGAGGCCGGCGTGGCCTTCGAACTGGGCGAATGGGACCCGATCAGCGCCAATACGCCGGTCATTGCCGACCTGAAACCGGGCGGGCGCTACCTGGCCTGCGACCTGTTCGAGGCCGGGGGTGCGGCTGCCGTGATCCGGCGCCTGGCCGCGGCGGGCAAGATCACCGACACGCCCACCGTTACCGGGCGCAGCCTGTTCACCGAGGCCGGCGAACGCGACGAGCCCGCCGGGCAGGACGTGGTCGTGGACGTGGCGGGCGCGCTCAAGCCCCGCGGCGGCTTCGGCATCCTGTACGGCAACCTGTCGCCCGAAGGCTGCGTGGTGAAGCTGGCCGGCCACGGCAAGATGCACTTCGAAGGCCCGGCGCGGGTCTTCGACGGCGAGGACGCGGCGTTCGCCGCGGTCCAGGCCGGCGCCATCCAGCCCGGGGACGTGGTCGTGATCCGCTGGGAAGGTCCCCGGGGCGGCCCGGGCATGCGCGAGATGCTGGCGGTCACCGCCGCCATCGCCGGTCGTGGCCTGAGCGACTCGGTGGCCCTGGTCACCGACGGACGCTTCTCCGGCGCCACCCACGGCTTCATGGTGGGCCACGTGGCCCCGGAAGCGGCCGCGGACGGCCCCATCGCCAGGCTGCGTGACGGCGACCCGCTGCGCATCGACGTCGCGACCCAGGAAATCACCGTGCTGGCCGACCTGGACGCCCGCACCCCGGCCCCGGCGCCGGACAAACCAGCGGTCCATGGCGTGTACGCCAAGTACCGCGCCCTGGTGGGCTCCGCAGCACGCGGCGCCGTCACCGTGCCCGAGGCCGACCTGCCCGCGATTCGCTCCGGGTCCGCCGCATCGAACACCCCATCCGAAACGAAACAGAGGAAAAC
The DNA here is from genome assembly GCA_030426265.1 of Gammaproteobacteria bacterium. Lineage (GTDB taxonomy): Bacteria > Pseudomonadota > Gammaproteobacteria > Xanthomonadales > SZUA-36 > Marinihelvus. The sequence continues at coordinate 237,341 of JAUHYP010000001.1, forward strand.
CGCATGAAACTGCACACCACCGCCGACGTGAAACGCGACGCCCTGGCCGGCAAGACCATCGCCGTACTGGGCTACGGCTCACAGGGCCGCGCCCACGCCAACAACCTCCGCGACTCCGGTTACGAGGTGATCATCGGCGCCCGCCCGGGCGGCCCTACGGCGAAAACCGCCGCTGCGGCCGGCTTCGAGGTGCTGTCCTTCGAGGACGCGGCCGAGCGCGCCCAGGTGGTGTGCCTGCTGGTGCCCGACATGGCCCAGCCGGGCCTGTACCGCAAGATCGCCGACAAGCTGCAGGCCGGCGACACGCTGTTCTTCGCCCACGGGTTCAACATCCACTACGGCGCCATCACGCCGCCGGAGGACGTGGACGTGATCATGGTCGCGCCCAAGTCCCCGGGCGACCTGGTGCGCCGAGAATTCCAGCAGGGCCGCGGCGTGCCCTGCCTGCGCGCTGTCTACCAGGACGCCAGCGGCGAGGCCTGGGAGCGGGCGCTGAGCTACGCGCACGGCCTGGGCGGCACCCACGCCGGCGTGCTGGACACCACCTTCGCCGAAGAGACCGAAACCGACCTGTTCGGCGAACAGGCGGTGCTCTGCGGCGGCGCGGCCCAGCTGGTCATGCACGGCTTCGACACCCTGGTGGAAGCCGGCTACCAGCCCGAAGCCGCCTACTTCGAGTGCCTGCACGAGCTGAAGCTGATCGTCGACCTGCTGTACGAGGGCGGCCTGGACAAGATGTACGAGTTCATCTCCGACACGGCCGCCTACGGCGACCTGGTTTCCGGCCCGCGCATCCTGGACGAGAGCGTCAAGGCGCGCATGAAGGATGTGCTCTCCGACATCCAGGACGGCACCTTCGCCAAGCGCTGGATGGACGAGCACGCTTCGGGCTCCGGAGGCTTCAAGGCCCTGATGGCGCAGCGCTGCGAGCACCCCATCGAGGACACCGGCCGCAAGCTGCGCGATCGCATGAGCTGGATCGCCGGCAAGGACGATGCCGGCGAGGCCGCCGGCGACGACAAGACCCTGGCCGCCTGAGGCGGCCGGGGAAGGCACCAGGGACACGGATTGACGCCAGGAAACCAGACCATGAGCCTGCTCCAGGAAGAACACGAACAGCGAACGGAAGCGACGGCGGCGCCACGCAATGGCTCCCAGCTGATGATCGAGGCGCTCAAGCGCAACGGGGTACAGCACATCTTCGGCTACCCCGGCGGCGCCATCATGCCGCTGTACGACGCCCTGGTGGATTCCGGGCTGACGCATTTCCTGTGTCGCCACGAGCAGGGCGCCTCCTTCGCCGCCGACGCCTATGGCCGGGTGACCCGCCGGCCGGGCGTGTGCATGGCCACCTCGGGGCCGGGCGCCACCAACCTGGTGACCGGCATCGCCAACGCCTTCATGGACTCGGTGCCCATGGTGGCCATCACCGGCCAGGTGCCCTCGCCCCTGCAGGGCACGGACGCCTTCCAGGAGGTGGACATTTTCGGGATCACCCTGCCGGTCGTGAAGCACAGCTACATCGTGCGTGACGTGGCCGAGATCGGCGCCCTGGTGGACGAGGCCTTTCACGTGGCGACCAGCGGTCGCCCGGGTCCCGTGCTGATCGACTTTCCCAAGGACATCTCCGTGCAGATGACGGAGGAGGTGCGGGCGCGTCCGCGGGAGACCTTCACTGCGCCCGAGCCCGACGCGGCGGCCATCCGGGCCGCTGCGGACATGCTGGCCACGGCGCGCCGGCCGCTGGTGATCGGGGGCGGCGGCATCGCCATTTCCGACAGTGTCGAGGTGTTCCGCCGCTTCATTCGCCGCTACCAGCTGCCGGTGACCACCACCCTCAAGGCCATGGGCGTGATTCCCACGGACGAGGAGGGCTTCCTGGGCATGCTGGGCATGCACGGCAACGAGGCCGCCAACCACGCGGTGCAGAACTGCGACGTGCTGATGGTGGTGGGTGGGCGCTTCGATGACCGCGTGACCGGAAAACTGAGCCATTTCGCGCCCACGGCCCGCGTCATCCACATGGACATCGACCCGGCGGAGGTGGCCAAGCTGCGTCGCCCGGACATCGCCATCGTGGGCGAACTGGCCCCGGCGCTGGAAGCGCTGGAGCGTCACGCCGACGAACGTGGTGCGGCGCCCCGTGTTTCGGAGTCCTGGCATCGCCAGTGCACTGCCTGGCAGAAGGAGTTCGCCTGGCGCTATGACGCGCCGGGGGAAGGCATCTATGCGCCGAAGCTGCTGCGTGACCTGAGCCGTCACTCCGACGAGCCGCCGGTGATCGCCTGTGACGTGGGCCAGCACCAGATGTGGGTGGCCCAGCACTGCCGCTTCACCGATCCGCTGCAACACCTGACCTCCGGCGGCCTGGGCGCCATGGGCTACGGCCTGCCCGCGGCCATCGGCGCCAAGGTCGCGCGCCCCGAGGCCACCGTGGTGGCGGTCTCCGGCGACGGCTCCTTCATGATGAACGTGCAGGAACTGGCCACCATCAAGCGCTACGGCATCGACGTGCGCATCGTGCTGATCGACAACTCCATGCTCGGCATGGTGCGCCAGTGGCAGAAGCTGTTCTTCGGCGGCAAGTACTCCGAGGTCGACCTGTCCGACAACCCGGATTTCGCGAAGGTCGCCGAGGCCTTCGGCCTGCGGGCGCGCACCATCGAGCGCCCGGACCAGGTCGCCGGCGGGCTGGACTGGCTGCTGTCTCCGGATGGCCCTGCGCTGCTGCACGTGAAGATCGACCCGGAAGAGAACGTCTGGCCCCTGGTGCCCCCCGGGAGCGCGAACCACCAGATGATGGGCACGGGGCAGGGCAAGCGCAGCAAGGGCCAGTGGGAGGGCCTGATGGAATGAACGACAGCGACCGGAAACATGCACTGAACATCCAGCTCCGGGCCGCCGAGGGCGCCGTGCTGCGGGCCCTGGGCCTGATTGAGCGCCGCGGATTCCGCCTCGAAACGGTGCACGCCGCGGAACCGCAGGGGGACGGGCAGTCCCTGGCCGTGACCGTCATCGGCGAGCGCCCGGCCGACCTGCTCCGGCGCCAGCTCGAGCGCCTGCATGACGTGCTCTGGGTGGAACTGCCCGGCGCCGACACGGCCTCCGCCGACTGGACGGCGAGAGGCGCCACGAACACACCAGGAACGGGGGCCGTGGCTCGGTCCGCGGCAAGGAGAAACTGAAATGGCCACGATCAAGATTTTCGACACCAGCCTGAGGGACGGCGAACAGAGCCCGGGCTTCAGCATGACCCTGGGGCAGAAGCTGCGCGTGGCCCGGGCGCTCGCGGAGCTCAAGGTCGACATCATCGAGGCCGGCTTCCCCGCCGCCTCGCCCGGCGACTTCGAGGCCGTCAAGGCCGTGGCGACGGAAGTGCAGGGAGCCACGATCGCGGCGCTGTGCCGCACCGTGCCGCGCGACATCGAGCGCGCCGCGAAGGCCCTGGCGCCGGCGGCCAGTTCGCGCATCCACACCTTCATCGCCACCAGCCCCATTCACCGTCAGCAGAAGCTGAACATGAACCGGGATGAGGTGCTGAAGGCCGCGGTCGCCGGCGTGCAACTGGCGAAGTCCTTCATGGATGACGTTGAATTCTCCGCCGAGGACGGCATCCGTACCGAGCGCGACTACCTGGCCGAGGTGTTGCAGGCGGTGATCGAGGCCGGCGCGACGACCGTCAACATCCCGGACACGGTGGGCTACTCCACGCCGCAGGAAATGACCGAACTGTTCGCCTGGCTGCGCGACACCGTGCCCGGCATCGACAACGTCACCATGTCCACGCATTGCCACGACGACCTGGGCCTGGCGGTCGCCAACTCCCTGGCGGCGGTGGAAGGCGGCGCGCGGCAGATCGAGTGCACCCTCAACGGCATCGGTGAGCGGGCCGGCAACTGCGCGCTCGAAGAGGTAGTGATGGCGCTGCGCACCCGCGCCGACCGCTACGGCCACGAGACCCGCATCGACACGCGCAAGCTGCACAACGCCAGCCACCTGCTGGCGGCGGTCACCGGCAACTTCGTGCCCCGCAACAAGGCGGTGGTGGGCGAGAACGCCTTCGCCCACGAATCGGGCATCCACCAGCACGGGGTGCTGGCCAACCGCGAGACCTACGAGATCATGAAGCCCGAGGACGTGGGCGTGCTGAACTCCCAGCTGGTGCTGGGCAAGCACAGCGGCAAGGCCGCCGTCATCGACCGCGCCAAGGACATGGGCTTCGAACTCGAAGCGGGCGAGATCGACGACGTCATGCGCCGCTTCAAGGAACTGGCCGACCGCAAGAAGCGCGTCTTCGATTCCGACCTGGAGGCCATCATCACCGGCAACCAGGCGCACACCGCCGGCCCCTGGGCCCTGCAGTGGCTGAGCGTCGTGAGCCGCGTGAGCGGCGAGGAGGATCCCACCGCCTCGCTGACCCTGGCCCACGAGAACGGCGACACCGCCACCCAGACGGGCGAAGGGGACGGCCCGGTCGACGCCATCGTCAAGGCGCTGGAGTCGATCACCGGCATGGACATCGTCGTGCTGAACCTGGCCATGCGCAGCATTTCGCTGGGCGAGGACGCCCAGGGCGAGGCCACCATGCGCGCGCTGGTGGACGGCGTGCAGTACAGCGGAAACGGCCTGTCCACGGACATCGTGGCGGCCTGCGCGGAGGCCCTGCTGGAGATCGTCAACCGGGCCAGCCGCCATGCCGAGCGGCTGGCCGAGCGCGGCGAGCCGGACGACGAATCACCGGAACCCCTGGTGGCGGCGGGACTGCGCCCACAGCGCCAGTCGAACGCGGCCTGACGCGCGGCCCGGAACAAGGACAAAGGGACCCAAAGACCATGCAAGCGACGGAATTCATCTGGCACAACGGCAAGTACAAACCCTGGCACGAGGCCACGGCCCACGTCATGACGCACGCCCTGCACTACGGCTCCAGCGTCTTCGAGGGCATTCGCGTGTACGAGAAGCAGGGCCGCCCCATGGGTTTTCGCGTTCGCGAGCACCTGCAGCGGCTCTACGATTCGGCGCGGGTCTACCGCATCACCATTCCCTGGGACGCCAACACGCTGTTCGAGGCCTGTTGTGGCGTGGTCACGCGCAACGGCCTCAACGCCGCCTACCTGCGGCCCATCGCCTTTCGGGGCTACGGCTCCATCGGCGTCGCGCCCAAGGGCGACCTGCCCGTGGACGTGGCCGTGGCCGCCATCGAGTGGGGCGCCTACCTGGGCGAGGAAGCGCGTGAGAAGGGCGCCCGAGTCTGCGTGTCCAGCTGGAACCGCGTGGCGCCCAACACCATTCCGGCCGGGGTGAAAGCCGGCGGCAACTACCTCTCCAGCCAGCTCATCAGCATGGAAGCGCACCGCCTGGGTTATGACGAAGGCATCGGCCTGGCCGCCGACGGCACCCTCAGCGAGGGCGCCGGCGAGAACCTGTTCCTGGTCAAGAATGGGGTGCTGGTCACGCCCCCGCAGGCCTCCAGCATCCTGGCCGGTATCACCCGCGACACCGTGATCCGCCTGGCGCACGCCATGGGCTTCGAGGTGCGTGAGCTGCCGTTGACCCGCGAGGCCCTGTACACGGCCGACGAATTGTTCTTCACCGGCACGGCGGCCGAGATCACCCCGGTGGCCTCGGTGGATGACCTGGACATCGGCTGCGGCAGCCGCGGCGCCGTGACGAAACAGTTGCAGGACGCTTTCTTCGGCCTGTTCTCGGGCGCGACGGAAGACCATTTCGGATGGCTCGAGCCCATGGACGAACCCGTCCAGGCCGCGGCCAAAGTCGCCAGCGCCACGTGAGCGGGTCCATGCCCAACGGCCAGGAGGACCCGGCGGTATCCGGCCAGGATGATGCTGGGGCCCGCACCCTGTTCGACAAGCTCTGGGATGCGCACATCGTGCGCGAAGAGTCGGCCGACACGCCCGCGGTGCTCTACATCGACCTGCACCTGGTGCACGAGGTGACCAGCCCGCAAGGCTTCGACACCCTGCGCGCGCGCGGCCTTCCGGTGCGCCGGCCGGACCGCACCCTGGCCACGCTGGACCACTCCACCCCGACCACGCCGCCGGACGCGAACGGCGAGCGTCACTACTTCACGCCCCAGGCGAAGTCCCAGGTACAGCAGCTCGAGCGCAACTGCGACGAATTCGGCGTGCGCCTGGAGGGCTGGGGCAGCCAGCAACGCGGCATCGTGCACGTCATGGGCCCGGAGATCGGCGCCACGCAGCCGGGCATGACGGTGGTCTGCGGCGATTCGCACACGGCCACCCACGGCGCTTTCGGCGCGCTGGCCTTCGGCATCGGCACCACCGAGGTGGGCTACGTGCTCGCCACGCAGTGCCTGCTGCAACGCAAGCCGAAGACCCTGCGCATCACTGTGGACGGCCGCCTGGGGCAGGGCGTGGGCGCCAAGGACCTGATCCTGCACATCATCCGCACCATCGGGGTCAACGGCGGCACCGGGCACGTGATCGAATACGCCGGGGAGGCCATCGAGGCCCTGTCGATGGAACAGCGCATGACCGTGTGCAACATGTCCATCGAGGCGGGTGCGCGGGCCGGAATGATCGCGCCGGACCAGAAGACCCTGGACTACCTCCGCGGCCGCCCGCTGGCGCCGCGGGGTGAAGCCTTCGAGGCCGCGGCCGAACGCTGGCTCGCGCTGCGCACGGACCCGGGGGCCGAGTTCGACCGGGAAGTGCGCCTGCACGCCGACGACATCGCGCCCACGCTGACCTGGGGCATCGACCCGGGCATGTCCGTACCCGTCACCGGCACGGTGCCGGCGGGCGGCGCGCCGGGCACGGACCGCGCGCTCGGCTACATGGGCCTGGAGGGCGGACAGGCGCTGCTGGGGCATGCCGTGGACATCGTCTTCGTCGGCTCCTGCACCAACGGGCGCATCTCCGACCTGCGCGAGGTCGCTTCGGTGCTGCAGGGCCGCCAGGTGGCGGCGCACACGCGCATGCTGGTGGTGCCGGGCTCCGAGGCCGTGCGCCGCCAGGCCGAGGCCGAGGGCCTGCACGAGGTGTTCCTGGCCGCCGGCGCCGAATGGCGCGAACCCGGCTGTTCCATGTGCCTGGCCATGAACGGTGACCTGGTTCCGCCGGGCAAGACCGCCGTGAGCACGTCCAATCGCAATTTCGAGGGCCGCCAGGGCCCGGGCGCGCGCACCCTGCTGGCCAGCCCCCTGACCGCGGCCGCCTGCGCCGTGGCCGGGAAAGTCGTCGACCCGCGGGACTTCCTGCCCGCGCCGGCGCCCAAGCGGGAGGCCGCCTGATGGACGCCTTCACGACGCTCACGGGCCAGGTGCTGGTGCTGCCCGAGGAGAACATCGACACCGACCAGATCATCCCGGCGCGCTTTCTCACCGCCACCAGCTTCGAGGGCATGGGCGACCATGCCTTCGCCGACTGGCGCTACGACCGCGAAGGACAGGCGGTGCCGGGTTGCGTGCTGAACGAACCCCGCGCCGCGCAAAGCCCCATCCTGGTGGCCGGGCGGAATTTCGGCTGCGGTTCGAGCCGCGAGCACGCGCCGCGCGCTCTGCTGGGATTCGGCTTCCGGGTGGTGATCTCCTCGGAGATCGCCGATATTTTCCGGGGCAATTCGCAGAACGTCGGCCTGCTCCCCGTCGTGCTGCCGGAGGCGGTGCACACCCGGCTGCTGGCCATGGACGGCGAGGAACTGACCGTGGACCTGGAGGCCTGCGAAGTACGCACGCCCGGGGGAGAACGCCACGCATTCGAGATCGACGGGTTCGCCCGCTACTGCCTGTTGAACGGCATGGACCGGCTGGATTTCCTGCTGGCCCAGGATCAAACCATCACGCGCTACGAGGAACGTCATGAACGCCAAGATTCTGCTGCTGCCGGGTGACGGCATTGGTCCCGAGGTCACGGCCGAGGCCCGCCGCCTCATCGAGGCCGTCGCCGAAATCCATGGACTGAGCTTCGACATCGACGAGGACCTGATCGGTGGCGCCGCCCTGGACGCCACCGGCGAGCCGCTGCCCAAGGAGACCCTCGCCAAGTGCCGCGAGGCCGACGCCGTCATCCTGGGCGCCGTCGGCGGTCCCCAGTGGGATGACCCGGATGCCAAGAAGCGCCCGGAACAGGGCCTGCTGAACCTGCGCAAGGAACTGGGCCTGTTCGCCAACCTGCGTCCCGTCCGCCTGCACCCCAGCCTGGCCCACATCAGCCCGCTAAAGGCCGAGAAGATCCAGAACGTGGACCTGATGGTGGTGCGCGAACTGACCGGGGGCAGCTACTTCGGCAAGAAGGAACTGGACGCCGACAGCGCCTCGGACGAGTACCGCTACTCGCGCGAGGAGATCGAACGCGTGGTGCGCCTGGCGGCGGACATGGCGCGCAGCCGCTACGGGCGGGTGACCATGATCGACAAGGCCAACGTGCTGGCCACTTCACGCCTCTGGCGCAAGGTTTCGGCAGAGGTGATGAAGAAGAGCTACCCGGACGTGGCCTACGAGACCATGCTGGTGGACGCGGCGGCCATGCACATCGTGGCCAACCCCTCGCGCTTCAACGTGATCGTCACCGAGAACATGTTCGGCGACATCCTGACCGACGAGGCCTCGGTGCTGGTGGGTTCCATGGGCATGCTGCCCTCGGCCTCGCTGGGCACGGGCAAGGCGGGCCTGTTCGAGCCCATCCACGGTTCGGCCCCGGACATCGCCGGGCGGCGCCTGGCCAACCCCTTCGGCATGCTGGGCTCGGTGGGCATGATGTTCGAATACTCCCTGGGTATGCGCGAAATCGCACGGCAGATCGAGCTGGCCATCTGGAATGCCGTCTCGGCCGGCCAGTGCACGCTGGACATCGGCGGCAACCTGCGCACGGACGAGGCCGCGAACGCGGTGATCGAGCGCCTGGGCGAGATCCACACCAAAAAAGTGGCGTTCATCTGAGGCGCCGGCGTCGGGTGATGACGGTGACAGGCGACAGGCATTCGCTGCGGGGGCGCTGATGGCGACGTTGGACGGCCTTCCCCAGCATTACCTGCAGCGCGCCCTGCGCGCCCAGGTCTACGACGTGGCCCGGCGCACGCCGCTGGAGCCGGCGCCGAAGCTCTCGGCGCGCGCGGGGGTGCAGCTGCTGCTCAAACGAGAAGACCTGCAGCCCACGTTTTCGTTCAAGCTGCGCGGCGCCTACAACTGCGTTCACCTGCTGGATGCGGGCCAGCGTGCCCGCGGCGTGGTGGCGGCCTCCGCCGGCAACCATGCCCAGGGCGTCGCCCTGGCCGCGCGCGAACTGGGCGTGCAGGCGAGAATCTTCATGCCGCGCACCACCCCGGACATCAAGGTCCGGGCCGTCGCCGCCCTGGGCGCGGAAATCGTCCAGACCGGTGACGATTTCGACAGCGCCTGCGCGGCGGCCATGGCCGATGCCGAGGCCAGCGGCGCGCGCTTCATTCATCCCTTCGACGACGAGGACGTGATCGCCGGCCAGGGCACCATCGGCGTGGAGATCACCCAACAGTTGCCCGAGCCGCCCGACGCGGTGTTCGTCGCCGTGGGCGGCGGCGGCCTGGCCGCGGGCGTTGCGGCCACCGTCAAGGCCATCTGCCCGGACACGAAGGTCATCGGCGTGGAACCGGAGGATGCCGCCAGTATGCGGCGGGCGCTGGAAGCGGGGGCGCCGGTGGACATCGGCGCCACGGGCATGTTCGCCGACGGCGTGGCGGTGCGAAAGGTCGGCCGGACCACCTTCCGGCTGTGCCAGGCCCTGCTGGACGAGGTGATCACGGTCAGCGTCGACGAGGTCTGCACTGCCGTGCGCCTGGTGTTCGAGGAGGCGCGGGCGGTGCCCGAGCCCGCCGGCGCCCTGGCCGTGGCCGGCGCCCTGGCCTGGGCGAAAGCCAACCCCGAATCCGTACGCGCCGATGCCCGCTGGGTGGCCGTCGTCAGCGGGGCGAACGTGAATTTCGACCGGCTCGGACACGTGGTCGAACGCTGCACCCTGGGCGACGGTTCGGAGGCCCTGCTGGCGGTGAACATTCCCGAACGGCCGGGCAGCTTCCTGGAGTTCTGCGGCATCCTGGGACAGTCCTCGGTCACCGAGTTCAATTACCGCCACAACGGCACCGCCGAGGCGCGCGTGTTCGTGGGCGTGCGCCTGAGCGAACCGTCCAGCGCGCTGCAGGAACACCTTGGGGACGCCGGCTACGAGGTCATCGACCTCACCGGCAACGAGGTGGCCAAGCTGCACCTGCGCCACCTGGTGGGGGGCTGCCTGCCCGTGGCGGAGCGCGAGGTGCTCTACCGCTTCGAATTCCCGGAGCGTCCCGGGGCCTTGCTGGAGTTCCTGACGGTGCTTGCCGGACGCTGGTCCATCAGCCTGTTCCACTACCGCAACCACGGCGCCGCCCACGGGCGCGTGCTGGCCGGCTTCCTGGTGCCCGAGGGCGACGATGCGGCCTTTGCCGCCTTCCTGCAGGAAACCGGCTACCACCACGTGGACGAGAGCGACAACCCGGCGTGCCGGGAATTTCTTTCCCGGCTACCCGAGGCGGCGGCCACGGAACGATCCGCCAGCGGCGAGCGCCGCATGAAGACGGTCATCTGACCGGTCACGGGGACGTTGTCCCGGCAGATTGACGGGATGCCCCTGGAGCGTCGCGCGAGTTGAAAGAGGTTTGTCTGGCCTCACGGCCAGATCGTCAGGTGAAGCCCGGCCCCGGCCGGGCTTTGTTCATGCGGCCCGGGCGCTGGCGACAGGAAGGTCGTTGACCTGGCCACTGCCTTCGAACCAGGCCAGTTGCCGGCCCACGGCCGCAACCTCGCCGATGACCAGCAGGGCCGGCGCGCCCCGCGGCGCGCGGGCGGCCAGGTCGGGCAGCTGGTCGAGGTGTCCGTGCAACGTGGTCTGCGTGTCACGCGTACCGTCCGCGACCAGGGCGACGGGCAGGTCCGCGGGCAAGCCGGATTCGAGCAGCTTGCCTTTCAGTTCCGCCGCGCGTTGCGCGCCCATGTAGACCGCGAGTGTGCGGCCCTCGCCGGCCAGCGCCTGCCAGTCGGGCTCGCGCCCGCCCTCCGGGGTGTGGCCGGTGATCAGGGTCACGGCGTGGGCGTGGTCGCGGTGTGTGAGCGGGATGCCTGCGAAGGCGGCGCAGCCGATGGCGGCGGTCACGCCGGGCACGACTTCGTAGTCGATGCCATGGGCCCGCAGGTGCTCCAGCTCCTCGCCACCGCGACCGAACACGAAGGGATCCCCCCCCTTCAGGCGCACCACCTGGCGCCCCTGGCTGGCGTGTTCGACCATCAGTTCGTGAATGGATTCCTGGCGGGTGGCGTGGCCGCCGCAACGCTTGCCGACGTCGATGAAATCGGCGTCACGCCGCGCCAGGTCGAGAATTTCGGGTGAGACCAGCCGGTCGTGCAGGATCACGTCGGCCTGCCCCAGGGCCTGCAGGGCCCGCAGCGTCAGCAGGTCCGCCCGACCCGGCCCGGCGCCGACCAGGACGACCTTGCCGGGCAGGGGTTTCCTGGCGGCCTGGTCCAGGCCCTTCTTCAGCCGGCGCTCGATGTCCTTCGCGGGCAGCGCGCCCAGCGCATGGACCTGCCCGCGGTCCAGCAAACGGTCCCAGGCGCGGCGCCGTTCGGGCAGGGGCAGCCGGGCGGCACGGTCGCGCAGGCGTCCGGCCGCGGCGGCGACCTTGCCCAGGCCCTGGGGGAGCAGGGCCTCGATCCAGCCGCGGATGCGTCGCGCCAGCACGGGCGAGGCGCCCGCGCTGGAGATGGCCACCTGCACCGGGTCGCGGTCGACGATGGCCGGCGTGATGAAGCGGCAGTGTTCACGGTCGTCGACGACGTTGACCGGCAGCCGCCGCGCCTCCGCCTCGGCATGTACCCGGGCATTGAGTTCCGCATCGTCGGTGGCGGCGAAGACCAGGCGGGGGCCGTCGAGCTGGGCCGGTCTGAACTCGCGGGCGATCCACTCCACCCTGCTGCCGTCGACCGCGGTCAGCAGGGCCGGGTTCAGCGTCTTCGCGACCAGCTGGACGCGCGCGCCGGCCTTGCGCAGCAGCACGACCTTGCGCTCCGCGACCGCGCCGCCGCCCACGACGAGCACGGGTTCGTCCTGGATGTCCATAAACAGGGGGAAATACCGCATGGTTCTGACCTGGTGAATGTTTCCGATACCCCGGAATGTACGGACCCGGGCGCCTGTGCGGAAAGACAGGTTCCCTTGGACCTTAGACAGGGTGGTTATAAGCCCATGCGAATTGATTGCTTGAGATCGATCGGTTCCAAGCTTATTCTCCCAAGGCATGAGGACGATCCGGCCAGCATTGACCCCATCTGCGTGCTGCTCCCAGCACCACGCCGTGATGTGGCTTTGCCTCTGTCCGCACCGTTCCGGGTGAGGGCCGCCGCCGTCTGATCGATCGTCGAGCAAGCGAACCCCACCCGCCCCAGAGCGGGTTTTTTTTTCACTGGAGCAGGACCAGGCAACATCCGATGAAACTGCAGCAATTGCGCTACCTCGTGGCGATCGTGGACAACGGCCTGAACATCACCCAGGCCGCCGAGGCGCTGTTCACCTCGCAACCCGGCGTCAGCAAGCAGGTGCGCCTGCTCGAGGACGAGCTGAACCTCAAGCTGTTCGTGCGCAAGGGCAAGAGCCTGGAGGCGCTGACCAAGGCCGGGACGGAAGTGGTCGAGCGCGCCCGGCGCATCCTCGCCGAGGCCGACAACATCAAGGCGCTGTCGAACCAGATGGCGGGCCGCGTCGACGGAGAGCTGGTGATTTCCACCACGCCCACCCAGGCGCGCTACGTGCTGCCGGACCTGCTGGAGGCCTACCAGCGCGACAACCCCGGCATCGCCATCCGCCTGCAGCAGGGCACCAGCGAGCAGATCGCCCAGCAGGTGCAGGGCCGCGAGGTGGACTTCGCCATCGCTTCCGGCGAGAGCGAGCTGTTCGAGGACCTGGTCACCCTGCCGATCTTCAGCTGGGAACGCATCCTGCTGGTGCCGCAGGACCACGAACTGGCCGGCAACGAGCACCCGACGCTGGACGACATCGTCCGCCACCCGATCATCTCCTACACCTACTCCTTCAACGACGACTCCTCGCTGGGCCGCGTGTTCGCGCGCGCCGGCGTGGAGCCCAACGTGGTGTTCACCGCCCAGGACCCGGACATCATCAAGACCTACGTCCGCAAGGGCATGGGCATCGGCATCCTGGCCTGCATGGCCTTCGACGCCGCCGTCGACAGCGACCTGGTGGCCATCCCGATGAAGGGCCTGTTTCCCAACCCCACCACCTGGGTGGGCTTCCGCCGCGATCGTTTCCTGGCGGACCATATGTTCGAATTCCTGGAGCGCATCGTCCCCGGCGCCAGCCGCGAATCCATCGAAGCGGCCATCGCCGGCGACGAGGGGGCCGGCAAGGTCATCCCTTTTCCCCGGGCTGAGCCCCTGGCCCGGCACCCGACGCTGGGTGCGGGGCAGGACAGCTGCTGCGCCGGCTTCGATATCTAGGCGCGCCTCACCCCGCCGCTACCTGCACTTTGGTGGTTGTAGGGCCGCCGCGCACCTTCACCCCCTTGCACCTGGCTCGGCCCGCTGGCCTGCGGCTTCCCTCCTGTCCCTATGCTTGGTGGGGCCGGCCGACAGGCCATCCTGGCCTGGTGCGGCCTCAATCGGCCATCCCTGGCCGATTGACCCCAGTCGCACAGTGCCACTCGGCAGCGGTCCTAATTGAGCCAGGTACAAGGGGGTGAAGGCACGCGGCTACATTCGGGACTCGTGGGGTGCAAGCAGCGGAGGGGTGAGGCAAATGGGGGGAGGGAGGTGGTCGATCGGGGCAACCTGCCGCATCGTCGTTCCCTCAAGCTTCAATCTTTTCAACTCACGAAGACGGGGTGGGTGGGGACGGGTGTGTGGGCTTTGGGTGCCCACGCCGCCAGGAAGGACTCGACGCTCAGATCTGCCCCGCAACACGCCTCCCCGATGCAGGCCCGGTGCGTGACCCCCTGTACCCGGCTCAATCAGGGCCGTTGCCGAGCGGACCGGAGCGACTGGGGTCAGATGGCCAGGGATGGCCATCTGAGCCCGCCCGGGCAGGGATGCCCGTGCGGGCGGCCCCACAAAGCGCAGGGACAGGAGGGAAGCCGCAGGCCAACGGCCCGAGCCGGGTGCAGGGGGTCACGTACCGGGCCGTCCTACGAAGAAAAGACCTGCCGGCGGATCAAAATCAATGCGACGAGCCGACCAACGACCCGCACCCGAAGCCCACACACCCGTCCCCGGTCGGGGCCCCCGTCAAGCGGGGTAGCGGGCCGGCTCGTGCAAGCCGCACTCGCGCACGAGGCCGTTGAAGCGCGTGGCTTCGGCGTCCTCGTCGACGCCGGCCGGGCGTGAGCTGTGCCAATCGCCGATGGAGAGGTAGCCCTGCTCCCAGAGAGGGTGGTAGGGCAGGTCGAAGGCCTTCAGGTAGGTGAAGACGTCCCGGTCGCTCCAGTCGGCCAGCGGGTGGACCTTGTGCACGCCGCCGTGGGCCTGCAGCACCTGCAGGTTGCGGCGGGTGCTGGCCTGGCCGCGGCGCAGGCCGCTGAACCAAGTGGCGGCGCCCAGTTCGTCCAGGGCTCGGGACATGGGTTCGACCTTGGCGAACTGGTTGTAGGCCTCGATGCCTTCGCGACCCTGTTCCCAGCGCCGTCCCCAGCGCGATTCCTGCCATGCGGGCGAGCGCGAGGGCCCGTAGACCTTCAGGTTCAGATCGAGGCGCTCGGTCAGCGTGTCCACGAAATCGTAGGTTTCGGGAAACAGGTAGCCCGTGTCGATCAGCACGATGGGAATGTCCGGGACCTGGCGCGTGACCATGTGCAGCATCACCGCCGCCTGGGCGCCGAAGCTGGAGCTCAGGATGTGCGGCCCGGGCAGGAAGTCCAGCGCCCAGCGCACCCGCTCCTCGGCGTCGAGGCGCTCGAGGCAGGGCTGCACCGAGTCCACCTGGCGGTCGGTCCAGGGCCCGCCGGGGCGGGGTACGCACAGTTGCAGGGCGGCATCAGGCATGGGCGGCCTCCTTGGGCGCTCCGGTGAATTCAGGGTGGGTGCGGGCGATGAAGTCCCCGAAGGGCTCGCCGCCGCTCCGGCCTTTGGCGAAACGGCCGAGCCAGTCGTCGAGGACGGCCAGGATTTCCTGCTCGTCCAGGTTCTCGCCCACCATGCGGTTCAGGCGCGTGCCGTCGACGGCGGCGCCCAGGTGCAGGTTGTAGTGTCCCGGCGCCTTGCCGACCAGGCCGATCTCGGACAGGTAGGGCCGGGCGCAGCCGTTGGGGCAGCCGGTCATGCGCACGCCGATGCCTTCGCCGTCCAGGTCGTGGCGTGACAGCAGGCCCTCCACCTTGCCCAGCAGGTCCGGCAGGTAGCGTTCCGCTTCGGCCATGGCCAGGGAGCAGGTGGGCAGGGCCACGCAGGCCAGGGCCCGAAGGCGCAGCGGCGACAGTCGCTCATGGGTGTCCAGGCCGTGTTCACGAATGATGGCGTCAATGGCGTCGCGGTCTTCCGCCGCCACGTTGGCGATGGCCACGTTCTGGTTCGGCGTGAGGCGGAACTCGCCCTTCAGGACCTTGGCGATCTCGCGCAGGCCGGTGAGCTGGCGCGCCCCGGCGTGGTCGGCGATGCGCCCGCTCTGGATGAACAGCAGCAGGTGCCAGCGGCCGTCCTCGGTTTCCTGCCAGCCGTAGCGGTCACCGGTGTCGGTGAACACATGCGGCCGGGGCTTGCCGAGGGCGAAGCCGGCGCGGCGCTCGAACTCCTCGCGCAGCCACTCCAGGCCGTGGTCCTCCACGGTGTATTTGAAGCGCGCGTGCTTGCGGTTGCTGCGGTCGCCGAAGTCACGCTGGATGGTGACGATGGTTTCGCCCACGGCGTTGACCTGATCCGGCGTGCAGAAGCCCAGCACCTGCGCCAGCAACGGGTAGGTGGCCGGATCGCCATGGGTGACGCCCATACCGCCACCGACGGTGACGTTGAATCCGGCGAGCTGGCCGTTGTCTTCCACCGCGACATAGCCCAGGTCGTGGGCGAAGACGTCCACGTCGTTCTGCGGCGGGATGGCGAAGGCCACCTTGAACTTCCGCGGCAGGTAGGTCTTGCCGTAGATGGGCTCGACGTCCGGGGCGCTCACGACCTGTTCCCGGCCGTCGCCACGGTCCAGCCAGATCTCGTGGTAGGCCGTGGTCTGCGGGCTGAGGTGGGCCGACAGCGCATCGGCGGCCGCCACGGTGTCGCGGTGCACGGCCGACAGTTCCGGCAGGGTGGTGCACATGACGTTGCGGTTCACGTCGCCGCAGGCGGCCAGGGTGTCCATGAGGACGGCGTCGATGGCCTGCAGGCTGGGCCGCAGGTCGCCCTTGAGCACCCCGTGAAACTGGAAGGCCTGGCGCGTGGTCAGGCGCAGTGTGCCGTTGGCCCAGGTGTTGGCGATGGCGTCCATGGCCAGCCACTGCTCGGGCGTGCACACCCCGCCCGGTACGCGGGCGCGGATCATGAAGCTGTGGTCGGGCGCCAGGTAGCGCTGGCGCCGCTCCTCGCGCACGTCCCGGTCGTCCTGCTGGTAGATGCCGTGGAACTTGCTGAGCTGGGTGTCCTCCTCCGAGATGGCGCCGGTGGCGGCATCGGCGAGGCTGTCGACCAGCGTTCCGCGCAGGGCGTTGCTGCCGGTCTTGATCTTTTCGACGTCGAACTTGCTCATTATTCCGGACTCACAGCGCGGGTCCGCGGCCGCCCAGCCGCGGTCCCCGGGTTTTCAGGCGGGCGACCTCGTCCTCGAAGCGGCGGCGCTGCGCCAGCCACTCGCGAAGCCTGCCCAGCTGGATGCGGAGAAAGGCGGTCATCAGTACAGGTCCTTGTGCAGGCGCCCGGCGCGGCGTAGATCGGCGACGGCTTCACGGGCGGCGTCGCTGTCCGTTCCACGGACGCGCGCCAGCCCCTCCACCAGGGCATCCTGCACGGCATGGCCCATGGCCAGCGCGCCGCAGAGGTAGACGTGGGCGCCGCGTGCCAGCCACTCGTCCAGGCGCTCGGCCTGCTCGGCGACGATGTGCTGCACGTAGCGCTTTTCCTCCTGGTCGCGCGACCAGGCGGCGTCGATGCGGCGCACCTGGCCGGTCTCGCGCCATTTCAGCCAGTCGCGCTGGTACAGGAAGTCGGTGCGCAGGTGAGGGTTGCCGAAGATCAGCCAGGCCTCGTTGTCGCGCCCGTCCGCTTCCAGCTGCTGGGCGAAGGCGCGGTAGGGCGCCACGCCGGTGCCGGCGCCGATCATCACGATCGGCGCGTCGTCCTCCGGCAGGTGGAAGCGGCGGTTGGGCTCGGCGAAGACGCGCACGCGGGCGCCGGCTTCCAGGTCCAGGTTGAGGTGGCCGCTGGCCAGTCCCTGGCGCGGCGTCGCGCCGGCCTGGCTGCGCACGGTGGCGACCGTCAGGTGTACTTCCTCCCCCACGTAGTCGGCACTGGAAGCAATCGAGTAGGAACGAGGCGCCAGCGGGCGCAGGCCGTCCACCAGCGTCTGGGCCTCGGTCTTCCCGGGAAACTCAGTGACCAGGTCGGCGAACTGGCGCGCCTCGATAAAGGCGCTGCGCTCGTTGTCCCCGAAGGCCTGGAAGGCCTCCAGCAGGTCCGCGCGGCCCGTGGCTCGGGCATAGTTCTCGATGGTGCCGGCATCCAGGCGCGTCAGTTCACGCCGCTGCTTTAGCGACTCGGCCACGGTCAGGGCTTCGTCGCCGATGCTGACGCGGGCCGCCGGGTCGATGTCCAGCTGCTCCAGGATCTCGGCCACGGTGTCGTCGCGGTTCGGCGCCCACACGCCCAGGGCGTCGCCGGGGGCGTAGGCCAGGCCGGAACCTTCCAGGGAGAGGGCGATGTGGCGCACGTCCTTGGGCGAGCCGATGCCGGTGATGGGCCGCAGGTCCAGCACCTCGGCCTCGAAGGGGTTGTCGCGGGTCCAGCTGGGGCTGTTGCGCACCACGCTGAGGCGGGCGGCCGGGCGGGCGTTCGCGCCGCCGGCCAGGTGGTCGTGCGACCAGGCCAGTACCTCGGTGGCCCAGGCCTCGTAACCCGGGCCATAATCGACGTCGCAATCGACGCGTGTGCCGAAGCGGCTGGCGCCCAGGGCGGCCAGTCGTTCGTCCAGGCGCACGCCGGCCGCGCAGAAATGGGTGTAGCTCCGGTCGCCCAGGGCCAGGATGCGGTAGCGCAGCTGCTCCAGGCGCGGGGCGCGCGGTCCGTCCAGGGCCTCGAAGAAGTCGAGCGCCTCTTCCGGCGGGTCGCCCTCGCCGTGGGTGCTGACGATGAACACGGCATTGGTCAGCCTGGCCAGTTGCGGCAGGCGCAGGCCGTCCAGCGACGCGGTTTCCACGGTGAGGCCGGCGCCGCGCGCGGTCTCCGCCAGCCGTTGGGCGAGGGTCTCGCCGTTGCCGGTTTCCGAGCCGTAGAAGACCTGCAGGGTTTCTCCGGCCTGCGCCACGGGCGCGGCGGCGCCGGCCAGCGCATCGGCGGGCAAGGCGCGGGAAAGACCGGCGAGGTAGCCGCTCAGCCATAATGACTGGTGCGGTTCCAGGCTTTCGAGGGCACGGTTCAGGGCTTCGAGCTGCTGCTCGTCGAAGGGCGAGTTGTCGGTACGCAGGGCGCCAAGCATGGCGGGTTCCTCAAATTCCGGAACCCAACCCTAAGCAGCGAGGCCGCCGCAGGGAACGAAGCGTTATTCATGCCGCCATAACGCATCGTCATATGCAGATTTTCGTTTAACCCCGGATCGGGCGCTTCGACGTTCTCTGGAGCATGCAAACAATGAAGAGGAATTCCCATGAGTCGCAAATGGAGCATCACCTTGTTCGTGGTCGCGGTGTCACTGTTGCTGGTGGCGGCCGTGTCTGATCCGTCGAAGGAAGCACCGGGCGCACAGGATCCGCTGGACGGCAGCCAGTGGTGGGTGGAGGACATCCTCCAGGGCGGGGTCATCGACAACTCGCGCACCACGGTGCACTTCGCCGAGCCCGGGCGGGTCGCCGGCAGCGGCGGCTGCAACCGATACACGGGCGCGTACGAGCGCGACGGAGCCTCGTTGAGCTTCGGCCCGCTGGCGGGCACCCGCCGGGCCTGCATCCCGGCCCTGATGGACCAGGAACAGCGCTTCTACCAGGCGATGGCCCGGGTGGTGGCATGGCGCATCGGACCGGAGACGGACCTGCTGCACCTGTTGGACGAGAACGGCGAGACCGTCATCCGCGCTTCGCGGATCGAGGACGCGTGAAGCTGGTTATCCCCTGACTTCGAGGGCTGAACCCCTACAACCCGACAAGGGGGCGGGCTGGGTGCCCGCCCCCCGGGTGATCAGGGCCCGTCCGCGACGTAGCCGTCCTCGTTGAGCTCCACGATGGGAATGCCCAGGGCCTCGAGATCAGCGCGGATGCTGGCTTCGTCGCCCACCACCACGATGTTGAGGTTCTCGGGCTCGAGCGTTTCGCTCATCAGTTGGTTCAGCGTCTCGCGGTCCGTTTCGCGGAGGATGGCGTTCTGCTGCGTGCGGTAGTCCAGCGGCAGGTCGTAGCGCAGGATGTTGTTGAGCAGTCCCAGCTTGGAGCCGGGCGTCTCGTAATTCAGGGCATCCTGCTGGCCGATGGCCGAGCGCATGAAGGCGAACTCGGTCTCGCTCATCCCGTTGGCGTCGTAGTCCTCGAGTTCTTCCAGGACCTCTTTCAGGGCATCCGCTGTCGCGTCCTGCCGGACTTCGGACGAGAACACCATGGCGCCGCCTTCCGGTTCGCCCACGAAGAAGGAGCGGGCGCCGTAGGTATAGCCCTTGTCCTCGCGCAGGTTCAGGTTGATGCGGCTCGAGAAGCTCCCGCCGAGGGGGAAGTTCGCCAGGGAGACCCGGTAGAAGTCACCCAGGGCGTCGTAGGGCAGGGCTTCCTGGCCCGTGCGCAGGCTGGACTGGGCGGCGCCTTCCTTGTTGACCAGGTAGACGGTGCGGCCCTCGATTTCCGGGCTTTCCTCGGCGATGGCCGCGCGGATGGGCTCGCTCACTTCCAACTGCGCCAGGCCGTCCACGGCCTGGACGATGGCTTCCTGCGGCAGGCTGGTGCTGACCGTCACGCCGGTGAGGTGCTGCGGGAAATGCGCCGCGTAATAGCCCTTGACGTCGTCGAGCGTGATGTCCGCCACGGTGCCGGGCAGGCCGCCGGCGGGGAAGGACAGCGGGTGGTCCGCGCCGCGCATCACCGCGCCCAGGGCGCGGCTGGCCAGGCCCTGGGGTGTCTTGCGCGCCTGCTGCAGGCCCTCGATGGTCTGCTGCTTCACGCGGGCGAAATCCTCTTCCGCGAAGGCCGGCTTCAGGATGCGTTCCATCATCAGCGGCATGGCCTCGTCGAGGTGCTTGGCCAGGGTGTTCAGGGTCACCGTGGTCTCGTACTGGCCCGGGCTGACCGACACGCTGGCGCCGATTCGGCCCAGGGCCTCGGCGAACTCCGCGGCGCTGCGTTCCGTGGTGGCTTCGCCCATCAGCGAGGCCATCAGGGCCGTCAGGCCGGCCTTGCCGCGCGGCTCGTCGCGCTGCCCGACGGTGAAGACGGCCTGCACCGTGACGGTGGGGGTTTCCTCGTTGGGCACGGCCAGCAGTCGCACGCCATTGGCCAGGGCCACGTCCCACATGGCCGGCAGGGTTACCTGGGGGTTCACGCCGGGGGTGGGCTGCACGCTGCGGTCGAAGTCGTCCGTCACCGGGCGCAGGGCCAGGCTTTCGCCTTCATCGGCGTAGTGTTCCGGCAGGATGCGCTCGGCGTGGTAGTTCTGCTCGGCCGCCGCCAACTGGGGCTGGCCGTTGGGCACCACGCTGAGGATCACGGCGGGTTTGCCCTCGATGTACTCGTCGAAGACCCGCTGCACGTCCGCGGTTTCCACGGCCAGGTAGCGGCGGATTTCCTCGTCGATGCCCTTGGGGCTGCCGGTGTAGGTCTCGAAGGCCGCCAGGGTGGCCACCTTTCCGGCCACGGACTGCAGGCCGAACACGCGGCTGGATTCGTAACCGGCCTTGAACTTGACCAGGTCGTCCTCGGTCACGCCGCGCCCGGCGAATTCGACCAGGGTCTCGCGGACGGCCTCTTCCATCTGCGGCAGGGTTTCGCCGGAGGCCGGGTTCTGGATCACGATGAACCACATTTCGCAGGCCAGTTCCTTGCAGGCGTGGCTGACGGAGGCCTGCACGGCGCGGCCGGTCTGCACCAGGCTCTGGTAGAGCAGGGAGTCCTGCCCCTGGCCGAGAATCTCGGCCGCGGCGTCCAGGGCCGCCTCGTCCGGGTGGTTGCGGTGCACGGTGGGGATCATCAGCGCCAGCGCCGGCAGGTGGATGTTGTCCTCCAGGGTGACGTAACGATCCGAGTCGAGCACGGCCGGTTGCGGCGGCAGGTTGTCCACGGCGGGACCAGTGGGAATGGGGCCGAAGTACTTCACCACCCATTCCAGGGTCTGTTGCGGGTCGATGTCGCCGCCGATGGTCAGCACGGCGTTGTTGGGGCCGTACCAGCGCAGGAAGAAGCGCTTGAGATCGTCCAGGTCCGCGCGGTTGAGGTCCTCGATCCAGCCGATCACGGGCCAGGAGTAAGGATGGCCGTCCGGGTAGGTGGCCGCGTACATGGTCTCCAGGGCCCGCCCGTAGGGCTGGTTGTCGACACGCTGGCCGCGCTCGTTCTTGACCGTTTCGCGCTGGACCTCGAATTTTTCCTGGGTCACGGCGTCGAGGAACACGCCCATGCGGTCGGCTTCCAGCCACAGCATGGTTTCGAGCTGGTTGGCCGGGACGGTCTGGTAGTAGTTGGTGCGGTCGGTGTTGGTGGAGCCGTTCAGCGTGCCGCCGGCCTCCTGGACGATGCGGAAGTGCTGCTCGTCACCCACGTTCACCGAGCCCTGGAACATCATGTGCTCGAAGAAATGCGCGAAGCCGGAACGGCCCGGGTCCTCGCGGTTCGAGCCCACGTGGTAGGTCACGTCCACGTGGATCAGCGGATCGGAGTGGTCCTCGTGCAGGACCACGGTCAGGCCGTTGTCCAGCTTGTATTTCTTGTACGGGATGGCGATCTCGGCGCCGTCGCCGTCGAATTCGTCGACCAGGGTGACGCCGGCGGGCAGGGCGGCGGTGGTCGTGACAGGCGCTGTCTCGGCGGTGGAGGTCTGGGCCTGTTCGGTCTGGGCCGGGTCGGGGCCCTGGCCGCAGGCGGCCAGCAGGACCGTGGAAAGAACCAGTGCAATCTGTGTGCGTTGCATGTCGGGAGGGACTCCGTACGGCATTTCGAGAGGCCGGGGAGGGTATCACAGGCGCTGTGAACGGCCATGCTCCGAAGGTCACGGCACGATGCACTGCCCGGGCGCATTCCGGCGGGACTTGGCCTAGACTTGAACCATCACCTTTCGGGGGACGGATCATGCGCAAGACCCTGCTGTACGCCTCGCTCATTCCCTTGTTGGCCGCCTGTGCACAGGAAGCCGATCCGCCGGCGCCCGAAACGGCCGCCGAAGCTGCGGTGCCTGCCGAGACCCTCGAGACGCCGGCGCCCGGCCCTGCCGTCTCCGAAATGGTCGCGGACGAGATTCCGCGCCGCGCCTTTTTCGGCGATACCCACGTACACACCGGCTGGTCCGCCGACGCGGGCATGGACGGCGCCGTGACTTCGCCCGAAGACGCCTATCGCTTCGCCCTGGGACAGGAAGTGACTTCCAATTCCGGGCTGAAGGCGCAGCTGGGCCGACCCTACGACTGGTTCATGGTGACCGACCACTCCGACGGCATGGGCACCATCAACGAGATCCTCGCCGGCAACCCGGAAATGATCGCCGACGAGACGATCAAGCGCTGGTACGAGGCCCTGACCTCCGGCGACGAGAAGCGCGCCGCCGCGGCCAAGAGCGAACTGGTCGTGATGCAGTCGGAAGAACGCCTGCCAGCCGTCGTCATGGATCCCAAGTGGATGAAGTCGGCCTGGGAAAAGACCGTGCAGGCCGCCGAGGACTTCTACGACCCGGGTACCTTCACGACGTTCATCGCCTACGAGTGGACCGTGAATGCCGGCGGTGGCGACAACCTCCATCGCAACGTTATCTTCAAGGGCACCGGCGACCAGGCCCTGCAAGTGCTGCCACTCACCACCTTCGAAACCCAGGACCCGGAAAAGCTCTGGGAGTGGATGGCGAATTACGAGGCGAAGACCGGTGACAGCCTCCATGCCATCCCCCACAACGGCAACATGTCCAACGGGCGCATGTTCGAGGAAAGCCGCTTCGACGGCTCCCCGATGACGCCGGACTGGGCCGAACAGCGGCAGAAGTACGAGCGCTTGTACGAGGTCACCCAGATCAAGGGACAGAGCGAATCCCACCCGATGCTGTCGCCGGATGACGAGTTTTCCGACTGGGACCTGTGGGACCGCGGCAACCTGATTCTCAACCCCAAGCCCGAAGGGGCGCTCCCGTACGAGTACTGGCGTCCGGCGCTGGCGGCGGGTCTTCGTCTCGAGGACTCCCTGGGCGCCAACCCCTTCAAGTACGGCGCCAACGCGGGTACCGACACGCACACGGGCCTCTCCAGTACCGAAGAGGGTAACTTCTTCGGCAAGTTCAAGACCCTGGAACCCACCAACATCGAGCGGTGGGATTTTCCCCTGCTCACCGGTCCTACCGACGCCTACATGGGCTGGGAAATGGCCGCTTCGGGCGTAACGGGCGTCTGGTCCACCGAAAACACGCGCGAAGCGATCTGGGACGCCATGTACCGTCGCGAGACCTTCGCCACCTCCGGCCCGCGCATGAGCGTGCGTTTCTTTGGCGGTTACGACTTCGCAGAATCCGACTTCGACGGCGACTGGGTCGCGAAGGGCTACGCGGACGGCGTGCCCATGGGCGCGGACCTGGCGTCCGGGCCGGAAGGGGCGGCGCCGAGCTTCCTGGTCGCCGCCATGAAGGACCCGGAAAGCGGCGGGCTGGACCGCGTCCAGGTGATCAAGGTCTGGGTGGATGCCGAGGGCCAGGCGCAGGAGCGCATCTACGACCTGGCCTGGTCCGGCGAGCGCCAACCGGGCCCTGACGGCAAGCTGCCGGCCGTGGAAAGCACGGTGAACCCCGAATCGGCGACCTTCGACACCACGGCCGGTGCGGCCCAACTCACCGCCGCCTGGACCGACCCGGAATTCGACCCCTCCATCAAGGCCGTGTACTACGTGCGGGTGCTGGAGATTCCGACACCGCGCTGGACCCTGTACGATCAGGTCAACCTGGGCGCCGAACCGGGACCGGATGTGCCCCTGGTACACCAGGAACGGGCGTTCTCCTCGCCGATCTGGTACACGCCCTGACGTTCAGCGACTCAGACTCACTCCGGGAAGTGAACATGATGAATCGATTGCCGCCCTGCGTGGCGGCCCTGGCCCTGTTGGCGTTCACGCGGCCGGCACTCGCCCAGCAAAGCGCCGAGGACCTGGCCAAGCAGCTGGCTAATCCCATTGCCTCGCTGATTTCGGTGCCGTTCCAGTTCAACTGGGACGACGACATCGGCCCCGTAGACGGCGGAGAGCGCCTGACGCTGAACATCCAGCCGGTGATCCCCATCGACATCAGCGAGGACTGGAACCTGATCTCGCGCACCATCCTGCCGCTGATCGACCAGGAAGACATTTTCCCGGGGGCGGGGGATCAGTTCGGCACGGGCGACATCGTGCAGAGCCTGTTCTTCTCGCCCAAGGCGCCCACGGACAGCGGCTGGATCTGGGGCGCCGGCCCCGTGATCCTGGTGCCCACCGCCTCCGACGATCTGCTCGGCGCCGACCGCTGGGGTCTAGGCCCCACCGCGGTCGCGTTGAAGCAGGAGGGGCCCATCACCTTCGGCGGCCTGGCCAACCACATCGTTTCCCTGGGCGGCAGTTCCAGCAAGGCCGACATCAACGCCACCTTCCTGCAGCCCTTCATGACCTACGCCACGCCCACCGGCTGGAGCTACACGCTCCAGGCCGAGGCGACCTATGACTGGGAAAGCGAGCAATGGAGCGTGCCGGCCGGCGCCTTCGTCAGCAAGGTGACCCGCATCGGCAACCAGGCCGTGCAGTTCGGCGCCGGGCCACGCTATTACCTGTCCAGCACGGACGGTGGCCCCGAAGGCTGGGGCTTCAGGGCGGTGGTGGTGTTGCTGTTCCCTCGCTGACGGAGAGGCAGTCGATACCTCACGCAGGCGCCAACCGGCGCCTGCCCAGCCGGCGCGCGATCGTTCAGTCGCTGCCTACCCCCGCCAGTTCACGCACCAGGCTGCGTGCCTTGAGCGCGAACACGATGCGCAGCAGGCCGAAGACCACGGCCCAGAACGCGACCAGGTAGACCAGGGTCAGCCCGCCGAGCTCGATGCGGAAGAACAGCAGCAGCGCGAACAGGATGGACAGCGCGCCATTGAGGTAGAGCACCCATTCACGCGTGGTTTCCTGCCGGATTTTCCAGCCCAGTCCGACCATGGTGATCCCGGCCACCATGGCGAAGAAGGCCACCGTGTAGACGAAGGCCACCATCGAGACCGGCGGCACGGCCAGCAGGTAGCCGCCGATCAGCATGCCCAGCGCCCCCATGATCGCCGCCAGCCACCAGCCGTCCTTGTCCCGGTGGGTCAGCGCGCCGACGAGGTTGAACACCCCGTCCACCAGCAGGTAGATGGCGAACCACAGGCCCAGCACCAGAAGGGCGATACCGGGTTTCGCGAAGGCGAGGATGCCGAAGATCAGCGAGGCGATGCCGCCGATCAGGAACATCCACCAGGTGCGCTTGCAGAAGGCCTGGACGTCTTTGGCGGTGGGCGGAAGGTTTGGATCGGTCATGGTGGCGCACTCCCTCTGTGGTTCCGGACATTATAGGTCTGTGGCTTGCTAGACTGGGGGTGTCGCCCAAGGGGGGGCGGCTCCATTCACTGGAGGAGAAACCGATGGGCAGATTCAATGCGTGGTTCATACTGTTGGCCGTCTTCGTGGCGCATCCGGCAGGGGCCATCGACTGGCCCCAGGTCATTTCGGCGGACGAGGGCGACATCACTGTCTACCAGCCGCAACCGGAAAAGCTCGAAGGCAATACGCTCAGCGCCCGCGCGGCCTTCCAGTACGAGCCGAAAGGGGACGGCAAGCCCGTGTTCGGCGCCTTCTGGTTCACCGCGAAACTGGACACCGACCGTGACGCGGACGTGGCCACGGTACGGGACATCGCAGTCACCCGGGTGACCTGGCCCGAATCGAAGGATGCCCAGGAGCAGCGCTTCACCGCGGTGGTGGAAGGCGCCATGCCGACCGCCGGTTTCGACATTTCCATGGAGGCGCTCAGCGCCAGCCTGGAAACCGCCGAGGTGGTGCAAAAGTCCCTGGAAGACCTGAACAACGACCCGCCGAAGATCGTCTTCACCCAGGAAGTTTCCGTGCTGCTCGCCTTCGACGGCGATCCGAAATTCTCCGACATCGAGAATTCGTCCTGGAAGCGGGCGCTGAACGCCCCGATGGCCGTGGCCTGCAAGCAGCGCGGCCGCGAGTGCTGGCTCTCCAGCGGCAAGTTCTGGTACACGGCCAAGGACGCCCTCGGGCCGTGGACGACGTCAAACTCACCGCCCCAGGACCTTGCCGCCAACATGCCGCAGTCGGAGGACACCTCCGACCAGCCCGACAGCCCGCCGGCCATCGTCGTGGCCACGGAGCCCACCGAACTGATCGTCACCCAGGGCGCGCCCGAATGGACGGCGCTCGATGGCGGCCAGATCCTGTACGTCAGCAATACCGAGTCACCCTGGCTGCGTGACCTGCCGACGGGAAACATGTACCTGCTGCTGTCCGGGCGCTGGTTCCGTTCCCAGAGCGAGAGCGGGCCCTGGATTTTCGTGAAATCCGACGAATTGCCCGAGGCCTTCGCCGACATCCCGCCGGCCTCCGACATCGGTGGCCTGCGCACGTCCGTGGCGAGCACGCCCGAGGCCCAGGATGCCGTGGCCGAGCAGGCCATCCCCCAGACGGCCGCCATCGACCGCAAGACGACCAGCCTCACGGTGGAATACGAGGGCAAGCCCAAGTTCGAGAAGATCAAGGGCACGGACGTGTCCTACGCGGTGAACACCGGCGCCCAGGTGCTGGAAATCGGCGGGCGCTACTACGCCGTCGACAACGGCGTGTGGTTCACCTCGGCCGCCGCCACCGGCCCCTGGGTCGTGGCCGACAGCGTTCCGGAAGAGCAGATCGCCCAGATTCCGGCCACCTCGCCGGTGTACAACACCACCCACGTGCACGTGTACGACTCGACGCCCGACGTGGTCTACGTGGGCTACACCCCCGGTTACCTGTGGTCGTTCCCCTACTACGGGGCGCCGGTGTACGGCACCGGCTGGCACTACCCACCCTACTGGGGCGGCGGATACTACTACCCGCGCCCGCCGACCTGGGGCTTCAACGTGGGCTACAACCCCTGGACCGGCTGGAACTTCGGCCTCAGCTACAGCAACGGCTTCTTCAGCTTCAACATGGGCTGGGGGGGTGGCTACCCGGGCGGCTACCGGCCCTGGGGATGCTGCGGCGGCTGGTACGGCGGTGGTTACCGTGGCCCGACCATCATCAATACCGGTGACATCAACATCGGCAACAACGTCAATTTCGGCAACCGCAATACCATCAACAACCGCATCGGCAACATCAACAGCGGCAATCGCGCAAACAACTTCGGCCACAGCAGCAACCTGTACAACCGGCCGGAGAACCTGGCGCGCAAGGCGGACCCGGCGGTGGCGCGGCAGGGCCTGCAGAAGGCGCGCCCGGCCACGGGTAAGCTGAACAACGTCTATGCCGACCGCAGCGGCCAGGTGGCGCGCCCAAACGGCGACCAGTGGCAGACGCGGGAGAATGGCCAGTGGAAGGACACGGCCGACCGCGTTTCGCCGGATACCCGGGACCAGGTCGCCAACCGCGTCGGTAACGTGAGCCAGGACACCCGGGACCGGGCGGCCCAGGCGGCGCAGAACCGGCCGTCGACCCAGCCCGCCACGCGGCCCGCGACACGGCCCTCCACGCAGCCGGCGACAAGGCCCTCCACGCGACCCGCCACCCGTCCGTCCAGCCCCTCGCTGAACACGCGCGACCTGAACCGCTCCGCCGCCGCCCGCCAGCGCGGCCACGTGCAGACCCGCTCGCGGCCGACGAACATGGGCGGGATGAGGCGCCGGTGATGAAGCACCGCCGGCTGGGCAAGAGCGGACTCGCTGTTTCGGAAATCGGCCTGGGCTGCTGGCAGCTCGGTGGTGACTTCGGCCCCCTGGACGACGGCCGCGCCGCGCGCATTCTCTCTACTGCCGGCGAGCAGGGCATCGACTTCTGGGACACGGCCGACGTCTATGGCGCCGGCCAGAGCGAGGAGCGAATCGGGGCCTTCCTGTCCGGCATCACGCCGACCATCACCGTCGCCACCAAGGTGGGGCGGGACGGCGCGCTCTACCCGGACGGCTACACCCGGGAAAAGGTGCGCGCCAATCTCACCGGCTCCCTGCAACGGCTGGGTGTCGAGCGCCTGGACCTGGCGCAACTGCACTGCGTGCCGCCCGAGGTGCTCAAGGCCGGTGACCTGCTGTCCTGGATGGAGGACTTCCAGGACGAAGGATTGATCCGCGCCTTCGGCGCCAGCGTCGAGACGCTGGACGAGGCCCTGTTTGCCGTCGAACACCCGAAACTCGCCGCCCTGCAGATCATCTTCAACCTGTTCCGCCAGGACGCCGTGGGGCAGCTGTTCCCGGTGGCCCAGGAACGCGATGTCGGGATCATCGTTCGCCTGCCGCTGGCCAGCGGCGTGCTCAGCGGCAAGATGCGCCGCGACCAGCAGTTCGATGCCAGCGACCACCGTCAGTACAACCGTCATGGCGCGGCCTTCAGCCAGGGCGAGACCTTTTCGGGCATTCCCTTCGAAAGCGCCGTGGACCTGGCGGAAGAATTGCGGGTACACGTTCCCCCGGGAATGACCATGGCGCAGATGGCGTTGCGCTGGATCCTGGATTTTCCCGCGGTCAGCACCGTGATCTGCGGCGCCAGCCGTTCCGGCCAGGTGGTCGAGAATGCCGCCGTCAGCGACCTGCCGCCCCTGGGCGAAGAAGCCCACGCCCACCTGGCCGAATTCTACGCCCTGCGCGTGCGGCCGACGATCCTGGTGCGTGTCTGAATTCCGCCGGATGGTCCGGCGTGTCATCCCATCCGGCGCCTAAGCTATCCCCGGGTGTCCGGTTCATCAGTAAAGGAGAACCATGTTGAACAAGTCATTGATCGTCGCTTCCTTCATCACTTCACTGTGGCTGGCTGGCGCGGCACTCGCTTCCGAGCACGGCTACGTGTCCAGCATTCAGCATCACCAGCTCGATGAGAAACTGTTCTCGGTCAACATCGAAACCATCAACGGCGAAGACCCTTCACCGGGTCCCAATCATCGCGCCGACGCAGGCAAGAACGTCGTCAAGGTCGGGTTGTCCTATGACACCTCCTGGGGACGGAATCTCGCTGCGACCCTGGACTACGTCTACATGAAGGAAATCGAGGTCGAAGTCGAGGCCGGCAAACACTATTTCATCGCTGCCAAGGTCGACACCGACGCCAGCCCGGAGGACGTGAAAGCCAACACGTTCTGGGAGCCGGTCATTGCCGAAGTGAAAGACTGATCCCGCCCGCCTGCCGAGGGCGGAAAGGCGCAGAATGCAGCGGCGCGCCGGCAGGTGCCGGCGCGCCGCTTCGCTCCCCGGAATCTCTCGCGCGTCGCTTCACCCTGCACGTCACGACCCTTTCAATGGTCATGTCCGGGGTGTACGCTGCGAGGCTTTGAACACCCCCAGAAAACCGAGCTCCCGGAGGATTCCTTGGCCTCACAGATCACAACCCCAGCGCCGCGGCGCAAGTTCCTGTTCGTCTCCTACGATGGCCTCATCGGCGCCGTCGTCTGGAAGGTTCAGCAGGAAGGCAACGAGGTCAAATACAGCATCAAGAACCCCAAGGACAAGGAAGTCGGCGCCGGCTTCGTGCCCATGGTGGACGACTGGCGGGCCGAGGTGGACTGGGCCGACGTCGTCGTGTTCGACGACGTGCTCGGCATGGGCGCCGAGGCGGAGAAGCTGCGGGCGCAGGGCAAGCTGGTGGTGGGCGGCACGGCCTACACCGACCTGCTCGAGGACGACCGCACCTTCGGCCAGGAAGAGCTGAAGAAGCACGGCATTCCCATCGTGCCCTACCGCCACTTCGACGCCTTCGAGGACGCCATCGCCTTCGTGAAGGCCAATCCATCCCGGTACGTGATCAAGCCTTCCGGCGAGGCCCAGAACACCAAGGGCCTGCTGTTCGTCGGTGAGGAAGAGGACGGTTCGGACGTGATCCAGGTGCTGGAGGACTACCACCAGGCCTGGCGCGACAAGATTCCGCAGTTCCAGCTGCAAAAGCGCGTCGTGGGCGTGGAGGTGGCCGTGGGCGCCTTCTTCAACGGCAAGCGCTTCTGCCACCCCATCAACGTCAACTTCGAACACAAGAAGCTGTTTCCCGGCAACCTGGGGCCATCGACCGGCGAGATGGGCACCTCGATGTTCTGGTCCGGGCCCAACCGCCTGTTCAACCAGACGCTGAAGAAGCTCGAGCCGAAGCTGGCCGAAGAAGGCTACGTCGGCTATATCGATCTCAACTGCATCGTCTCGGGCAGCGCCATCCACCCGCTGGAGTTCACATCGCGCTTCGGCTACCCGACCATCTTCATCCAGCAGGAAGGCATCACCACGCCCATGGGCGAGCTGTTCCACGGCCTGGCCGCGGGGACACGCGATACCTTCAAGACCCGTTCCGGCTTCCAGGTGGGCGTGCGCATCGTGATGCCGCCGTTCCCCTACAACGACCCGGAGACCTTCAATGTGAAGTCCAAGGACACGGTGATCCACTTCCGCAAGGGCAAGGACGGCGTGCACTTCGAGGACGTGAAGCTGGTCAACGACGAGTGGGTGATCACCGGCGCCTCGGGCGTGATCCTGGTGGTGGTCGGCACCGGCCCGACCATGAAGCAGGCCCAGAAGCAGGCCTACCAGCGCATCTCCAACCTGATCATCCCGCACATGTACTACCGCGTGGACATCGGCGACCGCTGGGCCGAGGACAGCGACAAGCTGCACAACTGGGGCTACCTGAGAGAACAATGATTCGAGAAGTCACCGACCCGGCCGAGTGCCGGAGCCTCTGGGAGGCGCTTTCCCCCGGCCAGCGCATCTGGGACGACTGGGACCTGATGTCGGCCTTCCACGACGCCGAGCACTGCGATTTCCGCTTCCTGGTGAGGGAAGAGGGGGGCAAGCCCACCGGCCTCGTCAGCCTGGTGTTCAACAGGGAGCTGAACCGCGGCGAGCTGTTCGGCGGCTCCTACCCCGACAGCCGCACGCTGTGGATCGACAACGCCGACTGGCCGGCCTTTGTCGAGGCCTTTCCAGAAACCACGGTGTTCTTCGACCTTCGCGGCAGCTGGGTGGACGCCCTGCTGGCGGACCACCCGGACTACGCGCCGAACTTCCAGGAGGTCGACCAGCGTTTCTACCTGGCGCCGGATGATTTCGGCCGGGACATGGTCAACCACATCAAGTCGCTCAGCGCCGACACCCGCCAGGGCATCCTCTACGACCTGCGCAAGGTGCAGGCGCGCAACCCGGAACTGCGCTGGAGCACCGACAACGAGGTGGACATCTTCATCGACCTGGTGAACCGCCGCTTCGGCGCCGAGTCCGACTACGCCACGCCCAAGGGGCAGGAGGAACTGCGCCGGGTCACGGGCGAGCTGGCGGACAACGGCTGGCTGCACACCCTGGTGATCACCGTGGACGGCAAGACCGAAGCGGTGTCGTTGTCCGCCCTGCACGGCGAGACCTGGATCTCCCTGTATGCCGCGAGCAACCACGAGGTGAAGAACCTCGGCAAGCTGCTGACCGTGGAAACGGTTCAGGAGGCCTGCCGGCGCGGCGCGAAGGAGGTCAACTACATGACCGGCATGGCCTGGAAAGCCCAGTGGGGCATGAAGTGGGAGCCGGCGCGGACCTTCCGGCGGCCGCCGAAGGTCACAGAAACCGGGACGTCCGACCCGGCCGCCTAGTCAGCCGCCGGCGTCGGCGATCAGGGCCTGCAGCGCTTCGTTCTCACCGAGGTGAAAGCACTTCACCAGGTCCACATCGAGGGCCTGCTTGGTCTGTATGTCCGGGGACCAGGAACGCACCAACTCTGAAATTGCCGCATAGGTGTCCGGGCCGGCGCTGCCCGTTTCGACCAGCCCCCCGGAGATGCCACGAATGTCGCTGCTGTCGTAACCCGCTTTTTCAAAGTACCAGTACAGGCAATTGGCCTGGGCAAAGGCCTGGAGATTCGATGCGCCAGGGGCCGGCGCCTCGTCCGGCGTCGAGGCGCAGCCGGCGAGGATCAGCGCCGCGACAGCGCAGTAGAACTCAGGTCGCTTTCCAGAACAGTATTTCACTGGCCTTGAATCCGTAGTCTTCCCACAGGCATCCGGTGTCCTTCCAGCAATCCGCATGGCCGCTGGCATCATCCCATCCGGGGACCACATAGAGCACGATCCCGCGACGGTTGTTCAGGATCTTCCGGTAGTTGGCGACCGGAACGACCGCCTCTCCCTTCCCGTAGGTTCGCTCCATGTACTTGCGCAGGGACCGAACGCGGAACACGTGCCATTGTCCTGATGCGCCCGAGGACACAGCAGGCGTGAAGGATTTCCGGTCGGGCCCGATGTCTTTGAAGTAGGTGACCGGCTGACCGGAAAGGTTCAGGGCCCTGGAGACCCTGATACAACAAAAATTGGTGAAGACGCCGATGTCGTGGTTGAGCTTGACCTTGCCCCCGACCAGGCCGGCGCAGGTCCTGGCGTCGAACGCCGGAAAATGCGTCTCCAATGACTTCCATGCTGGCAGTGCCTTGCCCATGCCCGTGCACCAGGATTCGGGATAGAACGTGCCTGACTATAGGCCAGGCGCACGGGTTTCGCTGGCGCCCGGGCGGTCACCCGGGCGCCGGTGACGCGTTTACAACCCGGCGGTTTTCGGCTTTTCGGCCTTGAGCAGCGATTCGCGCAGGTCGTCCATGGTGGCCACCCGCGGGGAGTGGGCGCCGACGAGGGTCTTCACGTCCAGCCCGTGCTTGGCAATCGCGTCCGCCAGGGCGCGGGTCACCGGCTGGGCCGGCGGCATGACGCCATGGATGGGGTTGGGGAAGTGGTCGGCCTCGAACAGGATGCCGTCCTCCGGCAGCCAGGCCACCAGCAGGTGTTCGGTGTGGGGCGTGGGTCCGATGTCGATGACTTCCAGGGTCCGCCCGTTCGACTCGAAGGTGTGGCGCCCGTCCACGAAGGCCAGGTCCAGCGCCGCGCCGTCCTTGGCCGAGCCGCGCACCACCGCCTCGTGCGCCGACACGGTGTAGATCGTGGCGCCCTCGGCTTCCCAGGCCGGGACGCCCACCAGGTGGTCGTTGTGGTGGTGGGTCAGCACGGCGAAGCGGATAGGCTTGTCCACGCCCGCCGCACGCAGCACCGCGATGCGTTCCTCGATGCCCGCCGTGCCGCCCACGCCGACCACGTGGTCCTCCATCTCGACGAACATCGCGTAGGTGCCGTTGGCGCCGACCAGGAACACGCCCTCCTCGAACTCGTCCAGCGC
>JAUHYP010000075.1 GCA_030426265.1 Gammaproteobacteria bacterium
CAGGGCCTCGGTTTCTTCCGGCGACTCGATGCGTGACGACACCAGGATGGCAACCGAAAGGGCGCGGGGCAGGGCGGCGCGCAAGGCGTCGTCCCGGCCGAACTGCTCCATCATCGTCCGGGTGTGATTGAGCGCCTCCTCGAAGCGATGGCGCACGTACAGCTGGTGCACCTTGATGAACTCGCTGATGACGGCGTACATCGGGTTGCCGGTTTCGTCGGTCATGTCGCGCAGCCGTGAGGCGTACAGCAAGGCCCGGTCGAAATAGCCCTGCAGGCTCAGGATCTGTGCGCTGACCTGGTAGAAGAAGGCGCGTTCGTGCACCAGGGTGGCGCGGTCCAGGTAGGGTGCGGCCCGGTGGGTGACCTGGACGCCTGCCACCATGTCGTTGAGCGTGAAATTGAGCTCGTTGAGCAGGTAGAAGCCGCGCAGCATTCCGTTGTCGTTGCCGGAGCGCTCATACAGGGCCAGTGCCTCTTCGATGTGTCCGCGCTGAGCCTCGTACTGGTGCGCCAGGTCCAGGGTTTCCGCCAGTGAGAGGTGAATGTCGGCAACCACGTTCGGCAGCGGAAAGTGTTCGCGAGCCAGCGCGAGGCGTTCCATTCCCATACGTTCGGCCGCGCCCAGGTCGCCCTGCAGGCGGGCTCGAAGTTCGAGGGTCGCCAGGATTTCCAGCCGGGACTGGGGATCGAGATTCTCGGGGACGATGGCCAGGGCCTGTTGCAGGTACTGGTTGGCCTGCTCGTCGTTCTTCAGCCGCGCATGCGCCAGGCCGGCGACCCGGTGGAGTTCCGTGGCGATGGTGGGACGTTGCTGGACATCGCCCCGGTTCAACAGGGTTTCGCACATGGCGATGGCCTGCTGGAACTCGCCCAGTTCCAACCGCGTGGCGGCGAGCGCGGTCCAGGCCTCCAGGAAATCCGGGTCCTTGTTCACCGCAGCCTGGAAGTACCCGGCTGCCGTGCGCTTGTCGTCCAGGCCCTGGAGTTCGTGAACCCCCTGGAGGTAGCTCTGCAGGGCATAGGAGTCCACGGGGCCCGCCAGGCGTTCGCCGATGGACGAGAGTTCCGAGTGCACGGCGAGTTCATGCCGCAACCAGCGGTCGGCGGCCAGGAACACGTCCGCCAGCGAGTCTCCGGACAGCTCCGCCCGGGCGACCAGTTCCCGCTCGTTTCGCAGAAGGGCCTCAATGGCGAAGCCCGCATCCGTTTCCAGGAACTCGAACGTCGCGGCGTACTGGACCTGGTCGAAGGTGGTGATTTCGATGGCCTGTTGTTCGCTGTCGCCTCGCAGGCCGGTCCCGGGGCGCACCACCAGGGCCTGGATGGCCGGATCCTCGCGCAGGCGTTCGGAAAGGAACTGCAGTCCGCCGGGGTTGAGCCAGCCGGAGGATTCGCCGGCCGGCAGGAGGGCGAGGCTGATGGTGTCACTTCCCGGCGTCGTGGCCTGCGTCTCCGGTTCGACGCCCGGCGCCTCGCCAGCCGGGTTCGGAGGATCACCCGGGTGCCGACTGGCCCACCAGGCCACCGAGGCAATGGCCAGCATCAGCAACAGCAGGGCCGGGAGCCGGGCCCGGCTGCGCCTTCCCGGGTCGTGGGAGGGTGCTGCCTCCAGCGCCATCTCCAGGCGCTCGACAGGGGTGCTGAACCGGTAGCCGACGCCACGGTGCGTCTCGATGAAGGGCGGCGTACGTTGCTGGTCGTCGATCAGCTTGCGCACGCGCAGCATCTGCTTGGCCAGGGCGGCATCCGTCACCACCTGGCCGGGCCAGGCAGCTTCGATCAGGTCGTCCTTGCTGAGCACCTCTCCCTGGCGTTGCACCAGCGCCAGCAGCAGGTAGTACAGCTTGGTGCTGATGGGAATCTCGGCATCCCCGCGAAAAAGGGCCTGCCGCGAGCCCGCGAGGCGGTACTCGCCGAATCGGTAATCGACGTTTTCCAGAGTGTTCATGACCCCTTTTGAGGCTTCCTCGAACTTGAACCGTGTCAGGGCGTGTGCCCACCCTCGCGCGCCGCCCCGGGCCCCCAAAAGGTGGATTTACGGGGGCTGGAGACATTAAAGCACACGCAAAGGAACGAAATGTCATGCAATGTCCGGTTCGCCGTCATGCGCCGTGGGGCGGCGAATGAGAGCGTGACAAGCGCTGTCCCGCCGCGCCGGGCGGGGGCACAACCGGGAGCACGCATCATGGCGCAAGGCAGGTCCGTTTTACTCCAGATCCTGGCGACGTCCAGGCTCCAGATCCGATTGCTCGGCCTTTTCATGGGCGCATGGATGGCGGTCACGCCATTCGCATCCGTGGAGGCAGCCCCAGGCCTCGTAGGAGGGGACGTCACGGCCGGGCCGGGCGACGAAGTCTTCGTCCCGGTTGACTTCGACGCTGACGGCTCGGCCGTGGCACTTCAATTCGACCTGGTGTTCGATGCCCTGGCATTGGACGCCACGGCCGCCACCCCGGGCAGCGCGCTCGCGGACCATGTCCTCGATTTCCAGGCCATCGCGCCCGGCCGCGCACGCATCGTGGTGACCAGCAACAGCCTGGCGCCGCTGGTCGGGGGGCGTCTGGCGGATCTGCGGTTCCAGGTATCGGCCCAGGCGTCGCCGGGGGTCTACCCCGTGCAGATCGAAGCCGTGCGCATCGCCGATGCGCAGGCTCAGGCGCTGACACCGACACCCCTTGTGGATGGGTCCGTTGAGGTCGAATCGCCCGTCGTCAATCCGCCGCCCGCAGCGCCGCCGTCAGGCGCCGCCACCGTCCCGGTCCCGGGGCTCGCCGCGCCGGCCATGGTCTTGCTCGGCCTGCTGGTGCTCGGCCTCGCCTGGGTGTTCCTGCACCATGGTGCACGGGGGGTGGTGCTCTCGTTCGTGACCGCGAGCGTGTTGCTGAGCTCGATCGTCCGCGCCCAGGTGCTGGCGGGGGACGCCAACGGGGACGGCGTGGTCGATGCCCTCGACATCCCGGTGATCGTGAACCAGATCCAGGAGCGCGCCGAGGCGCCGGGCAACCCCGACTGCAACGAGGACGAACTCGTGGACGTGCTGGACACGGTGTGTGTCCAGGCGCCGGAGGACAATGCCGCTCCGGTGCTGTCCGCAATCGCGGACCAGCAGATCCTGGTCGACCAGCCGTTCACGCTGACCGCCAGCGCCACGGACGCCGACCTGCCCGGCGACACGCTGACCTTCTCCCTCGACGTCGCACCGGCCGGTATGAGCATCGGCGCCGCCAGCGGCCAGGTTTCCTGGACGCCGGGCATGGCCCAGCTGGGCGCCCACCCGGTGACCGTTCGCGTGAGCGATGCGG
This sequence comes from Gammaproteobacteria bacterium, assembly GCA_030426265.1. Classification (GTDB taxonomy): domain Bacteria; phylum Pseudomonadota; class Gammaproteobacteria; order Xanthomonadales; family SZUA-36; genus Marinihelvus. The sequence goes on from JAUHYP010000075.1 coordinate 3,305, forward strand.
CCAACGCATTCGACACCGAGGGCTTCCAGTTGACGGTCGTCGAGCCGGTCATTGAAGGCAATGCGCCCCAACTCGTCGCGCCCGGAAACCGGGTGATCGAAGCCCAGGCCGCGTTTTCCACCACGCTGTTCGCCACCGACCCGGATCCGGGCGACGTGCTGACCTTCAGCCTGGATGCCGGGCCGGCCGGAATGAGCGTCGACCCGGGGACCGGGGCGCTCAGCTGGAATCCGGGACTGGATGTGGTCGGCGTCCACCCGGTGACCGCCCGGGTCACGGACAGTGCCGGCCTGACGGATGCGAAGGGGTTCCAGGTCGAGGTGACCCTGCCGGTGGCGCGCGCCCGAAGCAACACGCCGCCGACCCTGGTCGTGCCCGGAGACCAGGAACTGCTGGTCACCGACACATTGATCGTGAGCGCCAGTGCCACGGATCCCGATCCCGGTTCGACGCTGGCCTTCAGCCTGGTCAACGCGCCGGCGGGCATGAGCATCGACGCCGGTGACGGGCAGATGACGTGGTCGCCGGACGAGGAGGACGTCGGGCAACACGACGTGGCGGTGCAGGTCACGGACAACGTCGGCGCCGCCGCATTCGGCAGCTTCATCGTCACGGTGCGCGACATCAACCGGTCGCCCTTGGCCGTGGACGATGTCTACGAGGCCCGGCTGGGCGAGACCCTGGTGATCGCCGCTTCGGGCGTGCTCGAAAACGATTCCGACCCCAACGGCGATGCGCTCAGCGCCGCGTTGGTCACCGACGCGGACCAGGGTGAATTGTCATTGCAGTCCGACGGCTCGTTCACCTATCGCCTGGAGCCCACCGAAACCGACGAGACCGTCGAGCTGGAACTGTGGTGCGGCAACTCGCTCGCCGAGGGCGACCGCTACCAGACCAACGGCACACCGGCCGTCGGCGACGTGGACAACGACGGCACCGTGGAAATCGTCGGCGCCGGATGGGTGTATGGCCGCAGCTTCCTGGCCGAAATGTGGATCATGAACGCCGAGGACTGCACGCAGCAGTTCCACACCACCGAAGCGGTCGAGGTCGCGGGTGGCTTTGACGGCGAGACCGAGTTTGGATTGCTGGACATCGACGGCGATGGCGACCTGGAAATCATCGGCAGCCGTGAACGCTTTCCTTTTGACGAAGGCGGGAACTTCGATGACGACCACTTGATGGCGCTGCATCACGACGGCAGCTTCGCCTGGGGTGGCAACCATGGAACCGAGACGTCGACGCTGATCACCAGCACCAGCAACTACAGCGATGCCGCGCCGACATTCGCGGACATCGATGCCGATGGCACCCCTGAAATCATCATGGCCTTCAGCAATGGCTTCAGCTACAACACCTATTCCGGGCTGGTCGTGTATAACGCCGAGGACGGCAGCATCCAGTGGGAATTCCTCAGCGATTTCCGCCAGGGCGACAGCCACATCCAGAAGGTGCCGTACATCGCCGACCTCGACCTGGACGGCACGATGGAGATCATCGTCCACAACAGCGTGGTCTCCCACGAGGGCGTGCTGGAATTCGAACTGCCTTCCGATCCGGCGGCGGGCACGGCGACGCCGGGGCACCTGTTCCTGGGCATCGCCAACTTCGATGACGACCCCTACCCCGAGCTGATCGGGCGCGACTACCAGAACCACTACCTGTTCGAGCATGACGGCACGGTCAAGTGGAAGCATACGTTCCCCAAGATCGCCGCCAACCAGATCAACGTGGCGGATTTCGACGGGGATGGCGCACCGGAGTTTTCCTACGTCACCTGTACGGAGGTCATCTACGCCAACTGCTCGTGGCAGTTCCTGGCGGTCTACGACACCGACGGCAGCCTGCAATGGAGCCATGAAGGCGATACGGAACTGCAGATCGACCGCTACTGGGCCAACAGCGTCAGCGCCACCGCTTTCGACGCCAACGGAGACGGCGCCTTCGACCTGGTCATGCGCAACGACTCCGTTCATTCGAGAAGGCTGTACATCATCGACGGCCGCGACGGCAGCGTGCTCGACTCCGTCAACGCCGAGAACTATCACGGTACGGATCGCTCCACCGTGGTGGCCGACATCAACGGCGACGGCCATGCGGAAATCATCAACTCCTACACCGGTGGCATCCAGGGCCACACCGACATCTGGACCGGCGCGGCGGACAATCCTCTGCCCAGGGCGCCGGCCATGCGCAACCAGTTCAACTTCAACGAGAGCTATGTCAACGAGGACTTCACCGTCCCCACCAACCCCGTCCCCCATTGGCTGCAGCCGGGCGGCAACGGATTCAACATGATCCGCAAGGCGCCAGACCCCCTGGTGGGCACCACGGCCCGTTTCCAGTACGCGGCCAGTGACGGAGAGCTGGACTCCAACACCGCCACGGTGACCCTGGACATCCTGCCGGCCGGCAACCCGCCGGTGTTCCTATCCGAGCCCGATACGCTGACCACGAGAGGTTTCCCGTACGCGTATGCGCCCATCGTGGTGGACGCTGACCTGGGCGACACGGTGCGGTTCCTGCTGACCGCCGGACCGCCCGGAATGACCCTGGATCCGACGACGGGCGCACTGAGCTGGACGCCGGGCCTGGTGGGTGCGTTCGACGTCTCCATCCTGGCTTACGACACCATCGGCTACGCCACCGACCAGGCCTTCGTCCTGGAGGTGGGTGAGCCCGTGGTGGTGCCGGATGTCATCGGCATGGACAGGTCCGCGGCCGACGCCGCGCTGGATGCCGCCAACCTCGTGCTGGCGCGCGCGCGCCAGGCGACCCATCCAACCGCGCCTGAAGGCACCGTCTTCCAGCAGTCCCCCCCGGCCGGCTCGGTGGCGCCGTTCGGCGGTGACGTGGACCTGGTGCTGTCGCTCGGCCCGTCGCCGGCGGACCGGGATGACGATGGGGATGGATTTACGCCGAACGAGGGGGATTGCGACGATGCGGATTCCTCCATACATCCCGGTGCCACGGACGCGGAAGGCGATGGTGTGGATCAGGATTGTGATGGCGTGGACGGTTCGCGCCCTGTCGAATCCATCCTGGTCCTTCCCGGAGCCCTGACGTTGCTCCAGGGTGAATCGCGCTTGCTGCAGGCCTGGGCCCAATTCGCTGATGGCTCGGCCCAGAACGTCACCTCCACGGTGGACTGGGCGTCCTCCAGCGATGCGATCGCCACGCTGAACGGCGCCGGGCTGCTGCGCACAGTGGCGCCGGGCGTGGTGACCGTGACGGCCCAACACTCGTCTGTTACCGGTTCAGCGACGGTGACGGTGGAATCACGCGATCCTGCGGATGATGAAGCGCCTCGGGCCGAGATCATTTCGCCGACCGACGGGGAGACGTTGTTCGGTCCAACCGATATCACGGGGAGCGTCGAGGACGATGCCCTGGTTCGGTGGGAACTCGCGTTCAGTGATGCGGGAATCGAACAGTTCACGGTGATCGCAGCGGGCACCGACGCCGTGTCGGAGGCCGTGCTCGGGACACTCGACCCCACGTTGATGCTCAACGGCCTGGTCACGCTCCGACTCCAGGTGCTGGACGCAGGCGGTAACGTTTCAGAGGACCGGGTCGAGGTGTTGTTGGACGGCGGAATGAAAGTCGGGCACTTCACCCTGACGTTCGAAGATCTGAGCGTCCCGCTCGATGGCATCCCGATCGTGGTGGAACGGCAGTATGACAGCCGCGACAAACGCGTGGGCGCTTTCGGAACGGGTTGGCGCCTGGGCGTGGAAAGCCTCGAAGTCGTCTGCTCCGACCGCCTTTCCGAAGGCTGGTACGTCACGCGCTCCGGGCTGTCCTTCGGCCTTCTGGAAACGGCCAACCATGCTTGCAGCGTTCGACTGCCCGGCGCGGGCCAGGAGTTCTTCGACCTGGTGGTCTCTCCGGACCGCTCGCCCATCGTTCCGTTCCCACCCTCGGCCATCAGGGCCAGCCTGGTGGCACGCTCCAACACCCGCGGAACGCTCAGGTTACGGGGCAACGACACCTTGACCCTCTTCGAGCCACAACCGGGCCCGGTCACGCTTTCGGATGACCAGACCGGTTTGCCCTGGTCGCCCGAGGGCTTCGAGTACGAAACGGAAGACGGTACCCGGTTCAGCCTGAACGCGGAGGGTGTTCTGGAGCGTGTCGAAGATCGCAATGGCAATGTTCTGGAGATCACTCCCGAGGGAATGACGCACTCTTCCGGCGCCGCCATCCAGTTCACCCGCAACGGCAGAGGCCGAATCACGAGTCTGACCGATCCGGCCGGTCATGTGCAGACCTACGCCTATGACTCGAACGGTGATCTCGTGCGGCACACGGATGCGACCGGGGCCTCGACGGTGTTCCAGTACGACGCGGCGCGCAACCTGGTCAACGCGACGGACGCCCTGGGGGTTCGCGCCGTGCTCAACGAGTACGACGACGACGGGCGCCTGATTGCGACCACGGACGCCAAGGGCAACCGGGTCGAGTTCTCGCTGGATCTGGATGCGCGCCAGTCGGTCACGACGGATCCATTCGGCCACCGCAAGGTGCTCGCTTTCGACGATGCCGGAAACATCGTTTCCGAAGAGCAGGTGGTCACCATCGAAGGGGTTCCCGTCGTCGCACGGACGACCTACACCCACGACGATGAGGGGAACCAGACCGGTTCGACCGATCCGGATGGCGTGGAAAAGGCCTTCAGTTACGATGCGGAGGGCTTCCTGACGCAGGTTGCGACGCGTGCCACGGGCGGTGACCTGGCGGTCTCCCTCGTATACGACGCCGAGGGGCGAATCGCTTCCAGGGGAGAGGTCGATGGCCGTGTCACCCAGATGGCCTATGACGCACGGGGCAACCTGACGACCAGCGGCGACCAATCTGGCGCAATGACCCGGTTCAACTACGATGAGCGTGGCCGGCTCACCGCCATTATCGACCCGAACGGCAACCAGGAAAGGCGTGAATACGACGCGATGGGTCGCGTCGCCCGGGTCGATGAGTTCGACGCGGACGGCAGTCACCGGGCCCGCATGGACTATGAATACGACCCCGTCGGCAACCTCGTTCGCACGACGGCGTTCACCGACCCCGCTTCCGGGGCAGGGCCAGTCACCAGGACCTATGTCTACGACGGCGCCGGTCGACGAACCGAAGCGACCGACGCTGCCGGCAACACCTGGCAGTACGAGTACGACGCCGCGGGCCAGATGGTCGCCGAGGTCGATCCCTTCGGCGAGCGGACCGAGTACGTCTACGATCGCTCCGGCGAGTTGTCGGAGACGCATTTTGCCGATGGCAGCGTTACCCGAAGCGTGTTCGACGCCATGGGTAACCTGGAGTCGGTCGAGGACCAGGGGGGGCGGATCACCCGATACGAGTACGATGAAGCCGGCCGTCGAATCGCGACCGTCGGTCCTGATGGAAGTCGGAATGTCACCATTTACACGCCGGGAGGACGGGTCGCGGCCACGATCGACGCCACCGGCGCCAGGACCGACTACGAGTACGACGATGCCGGAAGACAGGTCGTGGAGCGTGGCCCACTGGTGGACGTGAATCTCTCCGGTGTGTTCGAAAGGCCCGAGGAGCACACGGTCTGGGATGCCTTCAACCGTCCCGTGGAGAAGTCCGACGGGCTCGGGAACGCCATCCAGTTTCACTATGACGCCGTGGGCCGGGAAATCGGCAGGACGCTTGCAGATGGCGCCGAGATCCATCGCGCCTTCGACCACAACGACAACGTGATCTCGAC
>JAUHYP010000076.1 GCA_030426265.1 Gammaproteobacteria bacterium
GCGCGGCGCCCGGCCAACCGCCGAGAAACGCCATCAGGTGCAAAGTGCTTTCCTGCGTTCGCCAGGCGCCCCTCTGGGCAGACGACTTGTCCAAACCATAAGCAACAAAGGTGAGCAGGCTGACCATCACCACGCTTCCAGGCAGAACCCAGGGAGCCTTGTTCAGCCACGCAAGGACGGCCAGCAACGCAACATAAGCAATAGCCGCCGGCATCACGGGGACCGCTTTTCGCCGCTTGCGCGTCTTGCGCTCGCGATCGCCCAGGCGACTGGCCTGCTCGGCCCTTGGCCGGCCACGATCATCCGAACCCAGCCGGTAGGTGATGACCTGCCCGACTTCCGGAAGCCGGGTCCGGTCCCTGAAGGCCGTGATGTGAACGAAAACCCTGGGACCCTCAACCATCGGCTCGATGAAACCAAATCCCTTGTCTTCATCCCATGACCTGAGTGTTCCCTTGGCGCGCATGGTGTCTCCGTCCCATCGAATCGCGGGCCTATCATAGGGATTCGGACCCCGCCGGGTCACTTGCCAGCGACCCTCGGATGGTTTGGAATCGGGGCACCTCGCAACAGGAACGACCATGGCAGGCAGGACCAAACGGCGCAAACCGATACAACCGTCCTTCGGAAAACCCCGGCCGGTGGCGGCCGCCGTGCCCGCCGTGGAGGGCTTCGACCGCCAGGTGACGGTTGCGCCCTGCTTCAGCGACGAGGAAATGGATGCGCTGATCCAGGCGGCGGAGAACGACTTCATGAACGCCACGGTCGGGGGGCACAACACCCACCCGGACATCCGGCGATCCCAGGTGCACTGGCTGGACCGTGAACAGTACGACTGGGCCTACACCAAGGTCTGGCAGGCCATCCAGAAGGTCAACAAGTCGAGCTACGGTTTCGACATCACCAATTTCGAAGGGCGCATGCAGGTGACCCGCTACCACGAGGTGGACCAGGGCCACTACACCTGGCACATGGACGGCGGCGTCAAGACGGCCAACCGCAAGATCAGCCTGTCCGTGCAACTGAGCCGCTCGGATGAGTACGAAGGCGGCAACATCGGCTTCTTCTACACCAGCCAGGAGCGGTTCGCTTCGCGCGATCGGGGCGCGATCGTCACCTTTCCCAGCTGGGTGATGCACCGGGTGACCCCGGTGACGAAGGGCGTACGCTACAGCCTGATCGCATGGATCGTGGGGCCGCGCTGGCGGTAGGCCGAGCAGGGGTTTTTGGCCCCCTTCTGCTAGACTCAGCACATGTCCGAGACCTTCGGTCACTATCGCATCATCGGCGAGCTCGGGCGCGGCGGCATGGGGGTGGTCTACAAGGCCCAGGAAGAGTCCCTCAACCGGTTCGTCGCGCTCAAGGTGCTCGGCGCGCACCTGTCCGAAGACGCCTCCTTCGTCACACGCTTCCGGCGTGAGGCGCAGGCTGCGGCTTCGCTGCAGCATCCCAACATCGTCCAGATCTTCTACATCGGCGAAGATCACGGGCAGCACTACTTCTCGATGGAACTGGTCGACGGCCTGTCCTTGCGGCAGGTGCTCCAGACCCGGGGCGCACTGCCCGTGGCCGAGGCGGTGGACGTCACCAGCCAGGCGGCGTCAGGGCTGGCCGCGGCGCACGACCTGGGCCTGCTCCACCGGGACATCAAGCCACCGAACCTGATGATCACCCGCAGCGGGCTGGTCAAGATCACGGATTTCGGCCTCGCCCTCCCCGGCGACGAGGCCACGCGGCTGACGGCCAGCGGCGCCTTCCTGGGCACGCCTGCCTACGTTCCACCGGAGATCTGCGAGGGCCAGCAACCCGACCTGCGGTCCGACATCTACGCCCTGGGCGTGACGCTGTACGAGATGCTGGCGGGCCGGGTGCCCTACCAGTCCGACAGCCCCATGGGATTGATCCGCGAGATCGTGCAGGCGACACCGCCGTCCGTGGAGCACCTCAACCCGGATGTCCCGGCGGGACTGGCCGACGCGCTGTCCCGGATGATGGCGAAGGACCGGGAAGACCGGTTCGCCAGTTGTCACGAGGTGCTGGACGCGCTGGAACCCTTCCACGATTCCAGCCGGCGCAGGGGGTCGATCCTCAGCGGCACCACCCTCCCGAAACCGCCGGGCGACGAGGCCCCGACCGTGGTTGCGCCGGCCCGCACAGCGACCACGAAGACGGCGCCCACGGCGCCACAGCCCGCCCCGACGGTGGCTTCGCCTCCGCCGTCACGCGTGTCGAAGACATCCCTGGTCATCACCGCGGTGGTGGCGCTGCTCGGGGCCACCGCCGTCGCGTATTGGATGTACATTCCGCCCCAGCCGGAACCGGTTCCCATGGCCCAGGACACCGTCCCGCCGGCGGCCGTGTTGGAACCGGCTGGAACTTCAAGCAGCGTGGCGACCGGGCCTTCGGGCACGATCGCTCCCCCGGAAACGGATGGCGGACTCGCCGAGGCGCACCAGGCCGATGGCATGGCGGGTTCCACCATGGACGCGGACCCGTCCGTCGGCGTTTCATCCGGCCAGGCGGACAGCGCCGGGCTGTCCAGTGAACCGACAGTCCAATCGACCGATGCATCAGATCCTTACGCGGACTCCACCGGAGAGCAGATCGCGACCACGACCAGCGATCTTTCCGCGATCGACAGCCCGGCCATCCAGAATCCGCCGCTGCAGGGTGCCCGGGCGCCCGCCGCCAACCCCCAGGGAAGCGCACCGATCCAGGACAGCGCCCCACCCCCGACCGTGGCGCGTGTCGAGCCCCCGGTAACCCCGGCGCCGGCGCCGACCTTGCCGGAACGCCCACGCGTCGCCGTGATCGGCGCCGGCGAACCGGCGCTGTCCGTGGCGGCCGAGGAATGGCTGGAGGGCTACCTGCGTGGTCGCAACGTGGAGGTGGTCGCCGAGGAGAGCTACCCCGCGGTCCGCGACGAACTCACTTCGGGCAACAGCCTCACCGGGCTGCTCGAGGTCCTGGCCGATGCCGACATCCACGTGCTGGTGCTGGCCGACGCCAACTTCGTGAGCGAACGCGAGTTGAATTACATGGGCCGCTACGATGTCGCCACCACCTCGCGGCTGCAGGTGAGCATGATGCTGAGCGGCGCCCAGAAGCCGCTGTGGCCCGGCAGCAGCCGCGAAGTCGAATACACGGCGCTCAGCGCCAAGCGCGAGGCCGAAGAGGCCCTGCAGCCCATGGCCGGCGACCTGGCCCAGTCATTGGACAGCGGATGGCGCCAGGCCCGGAACGGGAACTGACCCAGCCACGCCCAGAACCGATCAACCCATGAAACGAGGAAACAAGACCATGCGAGTGAAATGCGCAATCCTGGCGGGCAGCGCGATGCTCTGTCTGCTGGCGGCCGCCCCCGTAGCGGCCGACAAGGGCGGCCTGCGCTACACCGTCGCCGTCACCCAGTTCGATAACGAGGCCGGCTGGACCGGTCAGTGGAGCATCGGCAACGCCTGGGGCACGGTGCTCACCGACCTGCTCAACGACAGCGGGCGCTTCATCGTTCTGGGCGAGCAGGACATGCGCTACGAGGCGCTCAACGAACAGGACTTCGCTGCCTCCGGGCGCACTGCCGGCGGGTCCAAGGCGCCGGAAACCGGCCAGATGACGCCGGCACAGATCCTGGTGAAGGGCGCCATCACCCATGTCCAGTATGACGCCGGCAGCGGCAGCGGCGGCGTCCGGATCTCGGGCTTCCGCATCGGCGGCGGCGGTTCCAAGGCCGAGGTCAACGTCACCATCTACATGGTCGACTCCACCACCGGCATGGTGGTCGCTTCCGAAAGCGTGGTCGGCACGGCCGGCCGACGCGGCCTGGACGTGGCCTACAGCGAGTACGACTGGGGCGCGGCCTTCGGCGGCGAAAAGGTCGACAACCTGGGGCTGGCGGTGGCTGACGCCGCGGAACAGGCCGTGGAGTTCATGATCGGCGAACTGCCCTCCGTGGCCTGGCGCGGCACCGTGGTCCAGGTCCAGGGCAGCAAGGTGTTCATCAATCGTGGCACCCGCGAGGGCGTCAGCAGCGGCCAGCAGTTCATCGTGGGCGAGACCAGCGTGATCCGCGACCCGGACACGGGCGAAGTGCTGGACGAATCCGTCTCCGAACTGGCCCGCCTCAGCTGCAGCCAGGTCAAGGAAAAGCTCTCGATCTGCGACGTCACTTCCGGCAACGCCGGTGCCATCCAGCGCGGCCAGGGGGTGATGTCGCTCTAGGCGAAAGCCGAAGCGGAGTCCCGACGGCCTGGGGTCCTCTCCCCGGGCCGGGCATGACTGCGGAATGGATCGGAATCATGCGTGACAACTGATAAACGCGTCGCCATTCTCGGCGCCGGCGCGGGGGGCGCCTGCGCGGCATTGGAGCTGGCCAGCCGCGGATTCCAGGTGACCCTGTTCGAGCGCAACAGCGAAGCCGTCGCCGAGGCAAGCCTGGTCAACGAGGGCAAGATCCACCTGGGGTTCATCTACGCGATGGACCGCAGCCTGCGCACCGCCCGCAAGATGATCGACGGCGCCCTGGTGTTCGAGGACCACCTTCGCCGCTGGGTCGATTTTCGCGCCGCTGACGCGGTGTCCACGCCCTTTCTCTATGGCATCCATCGCGACAGCCTCATGGGGTTAGAGCAGCTGCTGGCGCACTATGCCGCCTGCGCGGACTACTATCGGCAACGCGCTGCCGAGCTCGGCCGGGACTACCTCGGAATGGGCACCGGCTTCCGGTTCCACCCGGTGCCGGAGGCCGAGTATCCAGTGGACCTCAATCCCGAATTCATTCCCCAGCTGGTGGCGACCACCGAGTACGCGGTGGATCCCCGCCATGTCGCCAGGTGCCTGCGCCGTGGCCTGCAGACTGCGGAAGGCATCGAATTCCGTCCCGGCCACACCGTCACCGCCATCGACCCCCTGAAAGGCAACGGCTACCGGGTGACCGTTCAGCATGATGGCCAGGAACGCAGCGAATCCTTTCCCCAGGTGGTCAACGCCACCTGGTATCGCCGCCTGCCGCTGGACCGGCCCCTCGGCATCGAACCGCCCGGCCCCTGGTCTCACCGTTACAAATTCGGCAACCGCGTGGCCGTGTCGCTGACCCGTGCGCAGCTGCCCTCCATTACCTGCGTTCAGGGGCCTTTCGGCGACCTGGTCAATTTCGAGGCGAACGGGTTTTTCCTGTCCTGGTACCCCACCGGGCGTACCGGAATGTCCCTGGCGGAGTCGCCGCCGGAATGGGATGCCGGTTACGACCGCGCGCAACGGATGGCGGTGTTTCACAACAGCCTTGGACACTGGAAGCAGCGCTGCGCCCGCCTGGATGAACTCCGGTTCAGCGACGAGGACGTCGATCCCGTTGGCGGCGTGATCTACGCACTGGGCACGGAGGATGTCGACCATGTCGCTACCCGCCTGCACGACCGCTACGACATCGGCCTCCAGAGCCGCGGCGGCTACCACAGCGTGGACACCGGCAAGTACACGCTGGCGCCCCTGATGGGCATGGCAGTCGCGGACCGGGTGAGCGGGGTCGCCTGATGCCCGCCCCGAAGGTCAGCATCATCACGGCGACCTACAACGCAAGCCATATCCTGAGTTACGCCATCCGCAGCGTGCTGCTCAGCGATTTCGACGATTGGGAACTGGTCATCGTCGGCGACCACTGCACCGACGACACCGCGGAAGTGGTGGCGGCCTTCGACGATCCGCGCATTCGCTTCGTGAACCTGCCCTCCAATAGCGGGCAGCAGGCGACACCGAACAATCACGGCCTGACCCTCGCGACGGGTGAATACCTGTGTTTCCTGAACCACGACGACATGTTCCTGTCGTTTCACCTGTCGCACATGCTGGAACAGTCGCGGCGCCACCCCGACAGCGTGCTGTTGGCGCGGTACTCGGACATCCGGCCGTTGAAGGAAGGCGACGCCGAGCCCGATGCACCAGGCGCCCTGTGGTTTCGCGGAGCGGGGCCGTCTGACGATGCCCCGGACTACGACCCCCTGCGCTGGCAGATCGCCTCGAGCTGGTTCATGCCCATGGCCCTGGCGCGCCGAGTCGGTGACTGGCGATTGGAGCAGGAACTCTACGTCACACCCTCGCAGGACTGGCTGTTCCGGGCCTGGCGCGGCGGTGAGCGCGTGGTGGGCATCCCCATACTCTCCGTCGCCACGGTGTGCACCGGCAAACGGAGCCACTTCTACAGCCAGCGCCGGGACGCGGTGCACGAGTACGTCTTCGACCGTTATGTCACCACCGACCGATATCACCCGGAACTCGTGGCGAAGTCGGCGACCGATGGCCGCGTTCGGCGAAGCGTGCGGCGCGCGCTGTACGATGGCACGGTCTGCAGGTTGTCCTCCTGGCTGGGCTGGCACCCCAACAGCCTGGAAATGTTGGTGCGCCACGGCCGCCGCCGAGGCGGCTTCATTCGCAACTGGCGGCGCGGGGTGAACCTGGAATAAGGTTTGCCCTTCCGCGGCTTCACCCTGACACGAAAGGTCCCCATGCTTCGAATCCTGATCGCACTCACCTTCGCCGGCCTTTTCCTGGCCGCCTGTGATGTTTCCGAGAAGCCGTCACCGACGGTTTCGGAACACGAATCGTCCACTCCACCCCCCGAGGCCGCCTCACCGCCCGTCGCCGATTCCGAGGACCAGCGCCTGGCGGCGTTCTTCGCGGAAATCTTCGAGCGCAACGTCTCGCAGAGCCCGCAGTTCCAGGCCCAGCTGGGTCGCAAGACCGAGGACTACGGTCAGTGGGACGATGCGTCCGAGGCCTGGGCGGTCGCCCAGAACGAGCAGGCACGGGAAGACCTCGCGCGCCTGCGCGCCGAGTTCGACCCCGCGGCGCTGAGCGAAACGTCGAAGCTGAGTTACCGCATGTTCGAGTACGAACTGGAGCGTGACCTGGCTGCCTTCCCCTGGCGCCACCATCGCTACGCGGTGACGCAGATGAACAACATCGCTTCACGGATTCCGACCTTCCTGCAGAACCTGCACAAGGTCGACAACCGCGAGGACGCGGAGGCCTATGTCGAACGCCTGCAGGGCGTGGAGACGCTGATGGAGCAGACCGTCGCGCGTCTGCGCACCGGCGAGGCCATCGGCGTGATCCCGCCGAAGATGGTGTATCCGCGCGCGCTTCCGGCAGCGGTCAACATGCTCACCGGGGCGCCCTTCGAGGAGGTCGCCGACGACGGGGTGCTGCTGGCGGATTTCCGCGGCAAGGTCGAAGCGCTCGAGTTGGAGGAGGAAGACGCGGCCATCCTGCTCAACGATGCCGCCAACGCCCTGAGCGGCCCCTTCCGCCGCGGCTATAAGGCGCTGGCGGACGAACTCACGCGCTTGCAGGGCCTGGCGGAGGACAACCACGGCGTCTGGGCCCTGCCCGACGGCGAGGCCTACTACGCCCAGGCGGCCCAGTACTGGACCACGGTGGATCTGTCACCCGACGAGATTCACGAGCTGGGCCTGGCCGAGGTGGCGCGGATTCGCGCCGAGATGGACGCCATCCGGGCGGCCGTCGGCTTCGAGGGAGACCTGGGGGCGTTCTTCGAGTTCGTGCGCACCTCGCCGGAAAATTACTACCCGGACACCGACGCCGGGCGCGCGGAGTACCTGGCCGAAGCCACCGCGCTCATCGAGCACGTCATGTCCATCGCCCCGGACTATTTCAACGTCCTGCCCAAGGCCCCCCTGGAGGTGCGCCGGGTGGAACCCTGGCGCGAGGCCGGATCGTCCACCGCCTTCTACAACCGGCCGTCGCTGGATGGCTCCCGCCCCGGCATCTTCTACGTGAACATGCAGGACATGAACGCGGTCCAGAAACACATCATGAATTCGCTGGCCTACCACGAGGGCGCGCCGGGGCACCATTTCCAGCTCGCCATCCAGCAGGAACTGACCGGCGTACCCGATTTTCGCAAGTTCGGCGGATACAGCGCCTATTCCGAGGGCTGGGCCCTGTACACCGAGCGGCTGGCCAAGGAGATCGGCCTCTACGAAGGCCTGCCGATGCGCGACTTCGGCCGCCTGTCGGAAGAGATGAAGCGGGCCGTGCGCCTGGTGGTCGACACCGGCATGCACGCCAGGCAGTGGTCCCGCGAGCAGTGCATCGAATACATGGCGGCCAACACCCCGATGGCCCTGCCCGACATCGAGCGCCAGATCGAACGCTATTTCGTGGTCCCCGGCCAGGCGCTCAGCTACAAGATCGGCATGCTGACCCTGCTGGACCTGCGCGAACGTGCGCGACAGGCACTGGGCGACGACTTCGACCTGGCCGACTTCCATGACCAGGTGCTGAAGAACGGCGCGATGCCGATGGCGGTCCTGGAAGGGGTGATCGACGAGTGGATCGCGGCGGCCGGGAACGCCCCGGGCGCCGGCCAGGACGGTTAGGATTCAGCGATCAGCCAGCAATTCGTTCCCGGCGTCGCGACCCAGGTACAAGGCGGTCAGATCGTCATCATCGATCCGGGCAATGGCGGCGGCAACGAATTCCGACCTGCAACGGCGCTCTTCGCGCAGGTGGGTGTGCGGATAGACGGCGCGGCTGCTGCATGCCTTGCGCGCCTGCCGGACAATGATGCTGTGCTTGTCCTGGGCCGAAGCATCAGCGGCAAATGCCAGGGTGACCTCAACCGGGTGTGTTCGTGGGCCGGCGTCAACGGTGCCGATGCCGATCAGGCCGGTGAGTGCGAAGGTGCAGATGGCGAGGATTTTCATGGGTCATTCTCCCGTGGCTGGTTGCGAGGTCGCGAACTGGGCGACGTCGACGAATTTGCCCTCCGCCTTGGCGTATGGCCTGATGGCGATCTGAAATTTCCCTGATGGATGTATGATGGCGCCCGCCAAACGCACGTAAGCGATTGATATCGTGAACATGACCGGGGAATCACCGACTGGAGCGACCGAAGCCTTCGACCTGGGCGAATTTCGCGTCGAACCCCAGCGACATGTGATCACCGGTCCATCGGGTGAGACCAT
>JAUHYP010000020.1 GCA_030426265.1 Gammaproteobacteria bacterium
TGAGCAGGAATCCCTGGCCCGGGGCCAGGGTGAGGCGATTCAGCGAGGTATCGATGGGCGTGCGCTCGAGATTTCCGGCGGCGCCGTCACGCACCAGGTGGCCGGCGGCGTCACCCAGAAAAGACAGGTCCAGGGGGACCTCGCGCGGCGCCTCGCCCGCGCTGATACCCGCCACCCACCAGCGATCGCCGGCGCGGCGGGCGATCACCGCCCACTGGCCGGGGAAGCCGCCCAGGAAGTGGCTTTCGTCCCAGCGGCCGGGCAGTTCGCGCAGCACTTCGGTCACGAAATCCGGCTGCGCCGCCACCTGCTCCGGCGTGGCCACCAGGTGCTGGATGCCGGAGGTGAACAGCACGGCGAGCGCCAGCTGGAATCCGTCACTCGTGGTGCGGTTCACC
The DNA here is from genome assembly GCA_030426265.1 of Gammaproteobacteria bacterium. Classification (GTDB taxonomy): domain Bacteria; phylum Pseudomonadota; class Gammaproteobacteria; order Xanthomonadales; family SZUA-36; genus Marinihelvus. The sequence continues at coordinate 399 of JAUHYP010000020.1, forward strand.
TCGCCGGGAATCTCGCCCAGCGTCATGGGCGTGTAGTCCATGGGGTCGAAGAGGTTTCGGGTGAACGGCAGCATGGCCGCGTGCGTGGCCTCGGTGTCGGCGAACTCCTGGGTGAAGGTCACGAATTCGAAGCCCTTCACGGCCTCGGAGGTCAGGAAATTGGGCCAGGTCCGCTGCATGCCCCGGGGCAGGGTGGAGCCATGCACGTTCACCAGCAGGCCGTAGTCGGCGGCGTCCGCGAAGATGTCCAGGTAGCGCTGCATCACCGACTGGCCGTCGCCGGGGAAGAAGTCCACCTTCACCCCCGCGATGCCGATGGACTGGAGGCGCGCGAACTCGGCGCGGCGGTCGGCGCGGGTCAGCAGGCGGCTCTTGGGCGTGTATTCGGTCTCGTTCCAGTCGCCGGAGGAGTTGTACCAGAGCAGCAGGCGCACGCCCTTGTCGGTGGCGTAGGCGGCCAGGTCGCCGACGCGCTCGAATCCGATGGTCTGGTCCCAGTTCACGTCCACCAGCACGTAGTCCCAGTCCAGGTCCGCCGCGTGGTCGATAAAGGCCTTCTGCGTGTCGAAGTTGACGGAATCGTCCTTGAGCAGGCCCCAGCTCCAGGCGGCCACGCCCGGCGCGATCCAGCCGGTGTCCGCGAGTTTTGTGGCGGGCGCGAGGTCCGTGCCCAGGGTGGAGGCCATGATCGTGTCGAGTTCGCCCACGACCAGGAAGCGCCAGGGCGAGTAGTTCTGCACACCGGCCCTTGGCAGCAGCTCGCCGCCGGTGATGGTTTCCTCGGGCTGGGGAAAGCGCAGCCGGTACAGCCCTTCCGGGCTCTCGGCCGCCAGGTTGCTGCCGGGCCAGCCGCCGTTCATGCCGGCCTCGGACAGGACCATCCACAGGCCGTCGTGGTGGAACAGGGCCGGGTAGATCCAGCCGGCCGGGCTGGGGGAGGGCGTGTCGACGGGGATGTCCTGGAGGTAATCCTCCTCGTAGGAGGGGTTCACCTGGCTCCATCCGGTGCGGGCCACGGCCTTGGGCTGCAGCCAGGCGCGGGTGTCCGGGTGGAACTGGACGCCCGTGGCCTCGGACAGCACCTGGGCCGCCGGCGCCCCCCGGCTGTGCCGGCCGTCCAGGCCGTACTGCCAGGCCAGGCCGTCGTTCGACAGCTGCATCGTTACCGCGAGCCAGCGGCCTTCGGCGTTCTCCCAGTGCAGCCACGAGGCATTGGCGCGATATTCCGCGGTGCGCTGCTTGCCGGTGAACAGCTCGTAGCGCTGGTGCACGGGGACGATCTTCCCGTGGTTCTTTTCCCGGAGGCCGGAGGTGAGGTCGGCATCTTCCAGCGTCACGCCCAGCGGCGAGGGCAGGATCACCGCCCGGCCGTCACGGAACAGCTGGAATCGGGGCTGGCCTTCGTCATCCAGCCAGACCTTCACGTTCAGCCGGCCGTCGGGGCTGTCCAATTCACGCACGCCCTCCTGGGCGGCGACGCTGCCCGCCGCGAACCAGGCGGCGAGCAGGCCGGCGCACAGCCGGGCCCGGGGCGCGACTTCGAGCCGGGACAACCAGCGGCGCGTACGGCGCATCCGCGGCCCCTCAGTCCGTGGTGGAAAAGCGGTAGACGATGCGCGTCTCGTAGGTCTCGCCCGGCCGCAGCACGGTGGACGGGAAGTCCGGCTGGTTCGGCGAATCCGGGGAGTGCTGGGGCTCCAGGCACAGGCCCGAGCGGTAGGCGTGCGTGCCGCCCTGTCCGGTCAGGGTGCCGTCGAGAAAGTTGCCGGAGTAGAACTGCACCGCCGGTTCGACCGTCAGCACCTCGAGCACCCGGCCGGAGTCGGGGCCGGTGAGGCGGGCGGCCAGTACGAGTTCGTCGTCGGCTTCGGACTTGAGCACGAAGTTGTGGTCGTAGCCCAGGCCCAGTTCCAGCTGGGCGTCTTCGGCCCCGATGTCCTGGCCGATGGCTTTCCCCTGGCGAAAATCGAAAGGCGTGCCCGCCACGGGCGCGAGCTCGCCGGTGGGGATCAGGCCCGGTCCGACCGGGGTGTAGGTCTCCGCCGGGATCAGCAGTTCGTGGTCGAGGATGGTGCCTTCACCGTCGAGGTTAAAGTAGCTGTGCTGGGTCAGGTTCACCACCGTGGGCTGGTCGGTGGTGGCATGGAATTTCATGTCCAGGGCGTCGTCGTTGGTGAGTTCGTAGGTGACCTTCACCTTCAGTTCGCCCGGGTAACCCTGGTCGCCGTCCGGGCTGACCAGCTTCAGGGCCACGCCCGCGCTGGTCTCGGTCACGAAGGGGCTCATGGCCCAGTTCTTCTTGTCGAATCCCTGGACGCCGCCGTGCAGGTGGTTGTCGCCATCGTTCTTCTCGAGCGTGACGGCCTGGCCGTCGATCTCGAAGGTGCCCCCGGCGATGCGGTTGCCGTAGCGGCCGATGATGGCGCCGAAGTAGGGGTTGGAGGCCTGGTAGTCCTCGATGCTGTCGCGCGCCAGCACGATGTCACCCGGGGCGCCGTCCCGGTCCGGGGTCACGAGTCGCGTGATGATGCCGCCGTAGCTGATGACGTCGACTTCGATGCCGTTGGCGTTGCGCAGGGTCACCAGGGTGACCGGCTCGCCTTCCGCGGTGGTGCCGTAGAACTGTTGCTGGATGCTGGGGGCTGGCGCCATGTCGGATTCCTCGTGGCCGGCCAGGGCCAGGCCGGGCAGTGTCAGTCCCAGGAGCAGGTAAAGGCCCGGGAAAACGGTGGTGCGTCGTTGCTGGAGCGTGAGGTCACGAGCTTTCATTGTTTCTCCTGTTCGGTTGAGCCGGGTGGGCGGAGATTGGACGTCCCGTTATTAAGTATTATGATAATACTTAACATCCTCTCAAAGAGGAGCGGCTCTTGGATCTGCAAATCAACAGCAACCTGACGGATCGCATCGCCGCATCCCTGGGTCAGGCCATTGCTGTCGGGGAGTACGCGCCGGGTTCCAAATTGCCCACCGAAACGGAACTCGCGCAACTGTTCGGCGCCAGCCGGACGGTGCTCCGCGAGGCAGTGAAAATGCTCACGGCCAAGGGCCTCGTCGACGCCCGCCCGCGCCGCGGCACCGTCGTCAAACCCGAGATTGAATGGAACCTCGCCGACCCGGACATCCTGTCCTGGTTGCTGCATCGCCGTGGCGTCATGCCCCTGATCCAGGAATTCGCGGACGTGCGGATGGCCATCGAGCCGTCCGCGGCGGCGCTAGCGGCCCGCAACGCCAAGCCCGAACACATCGCCGAGATGAAGGACGCCATCGAGCGCATGCGCGAATCCGTTCTGGGCGGCGCGGATCCCCTGATGGCGGACATCGACTTCCACGTCGCCATCCTCAAGGGCAGCGAGAACCGCTTTTTCTGGAGCCTCCGGTTCATGGTGTCGGTGGCCCTGCGCTTCTCCATCCGGCTGACCGATCCGCCGCAGCAGGACAAGCACGGCAACGTCGAGGACCACAACCGCATCCTCCTGGCCATCGAGGCCGGGGACGCGCCCCTGGCCGAACGAAGAATGCGGAATCTGCTGGCCGAGGCCAAGGCCCTTCTCAACGAGGCACAGGTTCGGGGAGAGGCGGCCTGAGCGGCGAAATGCGTCCGTCGCAGGGGGATTTGAACTCGCTCCGAATAAGTAGTACAAATATGACTAGTGGGAGACTAACGGTTCATTAACAGAACTTCGTGCTCAAAAAAATGGCGGCAAATCGATCGTCAAAGGCTCAAAGCTTCATGAAATTCGGCCTGCCTGGAACCTCGACCGATATGGGTGGATGCGTTCGTGATGGCGAAGACGACGGACAGTCGAACAACGGCTCCCACGGACCGAATTTGTGATTCACAGAATGATTTCCCATGGAGAACAACCTGATGAAGAACCTTTCAAAGAAGTGCCTGCCCCTGGCGATCGCCTCGGCACTGGCCGCCGGTAGCCCCGCCCTCGCCCAGGACGAAGGCGACGAGGGCGCTCTTGAGGAAGTGATCGTCACCGGCGTGCGCTACAGCCTCACCGCCGCCGTCGAGATCAAGCGCGAGAGCATGGAGATCGTCGACTCGATCGTCTCCGAGGACCTCGGCAAGTTCCCTGACAACAACGTGGTGGAAGCCCTGCAGCGCGTGCCCGGCGTGCAGGTGACCGACCGCGGCGCCGGCGAGGTGTCCGTGGTGTCCATCCGCGGCCTGTCCGACGTGACCACGCTGGTCAACGGACGCAACGTCTTCACCGCCTCCGGCCGCGCCGTGGCGCTGCAGGACATTCCCTCCACCCTGGTGAACCGGGTGGACGTGTACAAGACCCGTTCGGCCGAGCACATCGCCCGCGGGATCGCCGGCCAGATCGACATCCGCACCAACCGGCCCTTCGATTTCGACGGGCTGAAGTTCTCCGCCCTGGGCCGCGCCATCCACCAGGAACAGGCCGACGAGACCGATCCGCAGGTCAGTTTCCTGCTCAGCAACACCTGGGAAACGGACGCGGGCCGCTTCGGTGCGCTGCTCAACGTGGCCTACACCGAGACCAACTGGCGTGACCAGGGCGCGCACGCCGGCGCCTCCTTCCCCTTCCGGCCCATCGACGAGGGGCTGGGGCAGCTCGGACCGGAATTCGGCTGGACGCCCGGCCTGGACCGCGGCCTGCCGACGGCGCCGGGCTCGACCCTGGACATGAACCCGGACCAGGAATTCCTGCACTGGCGCGACGCCATGTTCAACTTCGATGGCCGGGGTACTCGCGAGCGGCCGGCCGCCAACGTCTCCCTGCAGTGGGCGCCGAACGACCGGTCCGAGTACACCTTCGAAACCTTCTACAACGGCTACCGCGAAGACATCTTCGGCAGCCTCTGGTTCCAGTTCCTGAACTCGCCGATCTACGACCTGAACGACCCGGTGGAATTCTGGGAAGGCACCAACGTGATCCGTGCCCGAACCATGGGCGACGGTTTCAGCTTCACCTCCGGCGACGTCACGCAGCAGGAGACCGACAGCATTCTCTACGCCTTGCGCGGCGACTGGCAGATCACGGACAACCTGCAGCTGGCCTCGGAATTCATCATCCAGGACAGCGAATTCAAGACGGACTTCTGGGGCCAGCGCGTGGCGCGCATCGCGCCCGAGTTCTACATCAACATCAACCGTGGCGATGGCGTTCCGTACCTCGACTACGACCCGAACGGCACCGGCTCGCCGGGCTCCGATCCCTCCAACCGCGACAACTACTTCCTCGACTGGGCCTTCGACAACGGCGGCCGCAGCGAGGGTGACGCCTTCACCTGGAAGGCCGATGCCGACTGGGACGTGGAGTGGGGCTGGATCAATACCTTCAGCTTCGGCGCCCGCGTGGACAACCGCGACGCGATGGACAGCTCCATGCCGGCGCGTGAAGGCGGCGCGGTCGACGGCACGACGCTGGCCGACCTGCCACCCGAGTTCACGATGGTCAACTCGTATGATTTCTTCAACAACCAGGAAGGCGTGGTCGGCAACTGGCTGGTGGCCAATCCGAACTGGGTGCTCGACAACCTCGACACCTTGCGCGGCATCTACGGTTTCGCCAATCCGGTGTTCTCTCCGAACTTCATCGTCAACGAGACCCAGCACGAGTTCTACGCCCAGGTGGATTTCTACACCGAGGTGGGCTCCGGGTTCATCGACGGTCGCGCCGGTGTGCGTTACCTGGACGTGAGCACGGACATCGAGGCGCCGGGTGAAGGCGGAGAGTTCGTCAGCGACAGCAACGACAACGACACCGTGCTGCCGACGCTGATGGTTCGCTGGGGCATTACCGAGGACTTCATCGCACGCTTCAGCTACACGGAAACCTTCAACCTGCCGACTTTCCCGCAGCTCAACCCGTACATCCAGTACTTCCCGGACGTGACGGACATCGGCTACGGCACCGCGTCCGGCGGCAACCCGGACCTCAAGCCCATCGAGTCCGAGAACACCGACATCTCGCTGGAGTGGTACTTTGCTGAAGGCAGCGTGCTCTACGGCACCTGGTTCAAGCGCGATATCACCAACAACATCGTGCCCTTCCGCAACGCGGTGGTGGTGGATGTGCCCAACGACGTGCCTGACCGGGGGCCCTACACCTACATCCTCAGCCAGCCGGACAACGCCGGCAACGCGTCGCTGGACGGCTTCGAGTTCGGTCTGACCTGGTTCCCCGAGTGGGCCTGGGGCTTCGGTTTCCAGGGCAGTTACACCATCCTGGATTCCGAGCAGCAATTGCCGATCGTGGACACCACGGGCAACGTGACCGGCTTCGACGTCACGCCCATCGGCGGGGTGTCGGACACCTCCTACAGCGCGATCCTGGCCTACGACAACGAGGTCTTCAACGCACGCCTGTCGTACTTCTGGCGTGATGACTTCTACAACAACAACGAGGCCGCGCTGTTCGCCAACCCCTTGCAGGTCTGGCGCGGTGAAGAAGAAAGCCTGGACTTCCAGCTGACCTGGAACGTATCGGATTCGTGGACGCTCACCTTCGACGCCACGAACCTGACGGAGCCGACCTTCCACTGGAACTACGGCAACCAGCCCGACATCTTCAACTTCCACAACTACATCTACAGCCGCACCTACGCCGTGGGCGTGCGTTTCGAGCTGTAAACGGTCAGACATGCCGGCGTTCGCGCCGGCGAAGACCCACAGCCGGCGGGGAGCGATCCCCGCCGGTTTTTTTTGCACTCAGCCCGGGGAAGCGAGCATGCGCAGGAAATCGCCGTGGGAAGGCATGGCGGCCAGCGGTTTGGCGATGGTGCTGCGGATACCGTCCAGCATCCCGGCCAGTTCCTCGGGCGACAGGGCGGCGGCGATGGGGTGGAATTGCCGCGGGCGCAGGCCCTGGCCCTCGAACAGTTGCAACCAGGACGGATTGCCGAACAGTTCCTCGCATTCGCGAAGGATCTTGCCGGTCTCCCGGTACAGGCCGATCTTGTGCACCAGCGAGTCGGGCAGGTCCATGGACGCGCAATGGCGCCACAGCTCGGAATCCTGGCGGGTATTGAGGTGGTAGTGGGCGATGATGAAATCGCGCACCTGCCCCCACTCGTGCAGCGTCTGGCGATTGAATTCCCCGATTTCCCAGTCGCTCACACCCTGGAAAGGGAAACACCAGATCAGGCGCAGCACCGCGGTGTGGACCAGGTGGATGCTGGTGGACTCCAGCGGCTCGAGGAAGCCGCCGGAAAGCCCGATGGCGACGACATTCCTGCACCAGGGTTGTTGGCGCACGCCCACGCGAAAGCGGATGTGGTTCAGCTTCGTGGTGGGTTCGCCTTCGAGCCCTTCGGTGAACACCCGGGTGGCCTCGTCCTCATCCCAGGTCCCGCTGGAATACACCAGGCCATTGCCCATGCGGTGTTGCAGGGGGATCTGCCACTGCCAGCCCCCGGCCTTCGCGATGGAGCGGGTGTAGGGCCGCGGTTCCCCGGCCAGGGGGGTCTGGGCGGCGATGGCCCGGTCGCAGGGTAGCCAGTGGTCCCAGTCGGTGTAGCCCACCTCCAGGGCCTTTTCGATCAGCAGGGCGCGGAAGCCACTGCAGTCGATGAACAGATCGCCTTCGACCGTGTCGCCCGAGTCGAGCACGAGGTGGCGCACGAAACCGGTTTCCGGGTCGAGCGCCACGTCCTTCACCAGGGCGTCCAGGGTGCGCACGCCCCGTTCCAGGGAATAGTCGCGGAGCAATTCGGCGTACAGGGCGGCGTCGAAATGGTAGGCGTAGTCGAACCTCGGCAGTTCGGGATGCGGCCGCATCGGCGCGAAGCGCCCCTGCTTCGCCGCCTGGTAGTTCAGCGAATAGTCCCAGAGGTCGCCACCGCCACCCTCGGCCCGCGCCCGCAGGAAGAAGTGGTGAAAGGGGCAGAAGGGCCGGTCCTGGCCGATGGCCCCGAAGGTGTGCATGTAGCAGCTGTCCTCGGCGCCCCAACCCTCGAACTGGATGCCCAGCTTGAAGGTCGCGTTCACGCGGCCGATGAAGGCCTTCTCGTCCAGGCCCAGTCCGTTGTTGAGCGTCTTGATGGTGGGCACGGTGGCCTCGCCCACGCCGATGGTGCCCAGCGCCCGCGATTCCACCAGCTGGATGTCCAGCGCGGCGCCGAACTCGCGCACCAGCATGGCCGCGGTGATCCAGCCGGCGGTGCCGCCGCCGAGGACGACGACCTTGCGGACGGGGGCGGGTTCGCTCAAGACGGGCTCGCTCCGGTGCTCAATCGTCGGGCATGCGCGCGAGCGCTTCGCACAGGGCCACGTTGTCGGACACGACGCGCCGGATGGGCGTGACCACCAGGGATTCGTTGACGTCGTCCAGGGTGTAGCTGACCGTGCCCTCGCCGCAGCCGTGGAACTGGAGGCTGATGCGGCCGGCCGGCACAGTCTGCGGGGCCGGACTGGCCTGGTCGAACACCCCGCCGGAGCTGCGGTACACCGTGAGCTCGGCCCGGTTGTCCAGGATGGTGCCGGCCGCGGTGAGCCAGCGATGGCCCGCCTCGCCGATGACGGCATTCCCGTTGGCCGGGCGTTCCGTGTCGAAGGTGAACCAGGCCAGGAACACCGTGCCGCCCTGCGGGAAGACATTCACGAAGAAGCCCTGGCCTGCGGTGGCCGGGTTGTACCAGGCGTCGTTGAAGCCGGGGTTGAGCGGCTCGGGGTCGGGGATGTCCAGGAGGTCGATGCGCGAGCCCGGGTAGCGGCCGGTCAGCACGTGGTTCTCGGCCGTGATCGCCAGCCTGCCGAAAGCGTCCGGGTTGCTGGCGCTGGACTCGTAGATCTTTTCGCACCGTGCCGCATGGTCGCAGGCGTACAGGCTGTTGGGCGTCATGATCTCCACGAGGGGGTCGGGCGCGGTGAGCATGAGCAGCCGGTTGTGGTGGTCGACCGCCACGGCGGCCACGCCGTCGCGCGGGGGTTCCGACTCGGGCAGGAACACGGCGCAGTTCCCGTCGACGCACAGCGACAGGTCGGTGCCGCGCGGCTGCTTGAAGTGGACGACGAACAGGCGGTCCTGCGCGTCCACGGCCAGGTCGAGCACGCGGCTGAAACCCAGTTCGAGGTCGGTGCACCCGTCGGAGGCGTCGCAGTCCAGGATGCGGCCGGTCTCGTAGTCACCGACCAGCGCCCGGCCAGGCGTCGTTGCGGTGACGGCATACGGCCCCTCCAGCAGTCCGAAGTCGTCGACCGGCGCACAGGCCGATCCATCGCCGCACCAGCTCACCGGCACGCCGCATTGGTCGATGACCCAGACATCGCCGCCCGGTCCGGCGGCCACGCCCGTCGGAGCGCACCAGCTGGGCGTTTCGCCCCCGGATGCAAGATCGACGCAGTGGCCCGAGCGGTCGCAACTCAGGACCCGCCCGGCGTCCTCGTCAGCGATGAGAAGGTCACCGTTGTCGCGTTCCGCCACGCCGCTGGAGGACGTGAACGAGCTGTCCGGGTCGGCGCCCGCCTCGATGGTGCGGATCAGGGTGGCCTCACCCGCGTAGGGGTCGGCGAGCGTCACGTCCAGGGTCTGCGCGCCGGCGCCCGCCGTGACGGCGAGGGTCCTGCCAAGGATGCCGACGGGAGTCGTGATGGTGAGCTCGTAGTCGCCGTGGTACAGCCGCGCCGAGGCCGCGCCATTGCTGTTGGTGGCGACGGTTTCGTCCGAGGTCCACTCCGCCAGCAGGGCGTCGAGCCGCTGGCCGGCCGGGTTCAGGCTCCAGTCCTGGTTGACCAGCGCCGCGTTCGGACCGCGCCAGTGGTTGCCGGCCCAGAAGCCCCACAGCATGACGCCCTCCACGTCCGGATGGCTGAAGGCCATGCGCAACACCGCTTCCAGGCCGTCGGCGCGCTGCTGGGGATCGGGTTCGGTCACGTCCAGTTCGGTGATCCACAAGGGCAGGCCGAATCTTCCCATCTTGTCCAGGCGCTCCTGGACGGCCCAGGGGTCGACCGCGCCGGTGAAATGGCCCTGCAGGCCCACGCCGTCGACCGGGACGCCGCGGTCCAGGAAGCCCTGGAGCTGGCGGGCATAGAGATCGGTCTCGCCCTGGCTGAGAACGTTGAAGTCGTTGAGGAACAGCGCCACGTCCGGATCGAGTTCGCGGGTGCGGTGGAACATCCAGTCGCGGATGTCGTCGCCGAGCCGGTCGGCGAAGAAGCGCCCGTGCAGCATTTCGTTGTTCACGTCCCAGTGGGCGAAGCGGCCCCGAAAATGCGTCGCTGCGCTGTTCAGGCGGTTCTCGACGGCCGTGCGCAGCGGCTGGCCATTGAGCGATCGCACCCAGTCGGGCTGCCACTGCTCGGGCGCCCAGAAGATCGTGTGCCCGCGCATCGTGATGCCGCGGGCGTCCGCCCAGGCCAGGACCTCGTCGGCGGCCTGGTAACTGACGTTGCCCTGGCTGGGCTCGTTGGCGTACCACTTGGCGGCGTTCTCGTGCACCGCCCAGTCGAAGCGCTGCGCGATGTACTGGCGATAGGGGGCATGGGCGCGAAAGGCGTTGATGTCGATGACCATGCCCATCGGGAAGGCGCGCTTCACCTGCTCCATGCGCACCGTGGCGCCGGGCAGCGGTTCCCCGTCGGCGTCGAAGACCGTCACCACCAGTTCGCGCTGGCGCAGTTCGGCGATGCGGGCATTGGCGGTGGCCTTCCAGTCCGTCGGCAGGGCTTCCACGGAGACGGCGTCGATGTCGTACCCCACGCCGGCCGGTGGGCCGGCGATGTACCAGTCGAGCCGGGTGGCCGTGCCCTCCTCGGAATGGGTGTAGATCTCGCTCAATTCCACCCATTCGCCCGCGGTGCCCACCGAGGTCAGGATGCGCGGATAGGTCTCGCCGCGCCCGTCGGTGCGGGCGAGTTCCAGCGTGAGGGTTTCGTCGCTGGCGCCCGCCAGGCGCACCCGCGCCGAGAAACGATAGGCCCGGCCCGGTTCCAGAAGGCCGAGCAGGGACACGGTGGCGCCGTTCCAGCTGTCGGTGCGGCCGCTGACGCGAAGGGCCCAGTTTCCTTCCCAGGGGCTGTCCTGGGTGCGCGCCACCGAGGCCGGGCCGAAGCCCGTCCAGCCGGCGGTGCCGCTTTCGAAGCCCGGGTCGTCGAGCAGGTTCTGGGCCTGGGTGGAGGTGCAGGCGAACATCCCGGCCAGCAACACGGCGAGCCGCACCATTCGTGCGGTCGGGCCGACCGTGGTGTCGCTCGTTGTCATCGGCAGCCAGTATAGCGAAGGCGTGCCCGCCGGACTGCCCGCGCTGGTAGACTGGACGGGCATTCCGGCCGCTGGCTCGGCGGTCGGCTGACACAGGCACCCTGGAAAGAGGCACCCATGTCGAAGACCAACAACGAATACGACGCCATCGTCGTCGGCTCGGGCATTTCCGGCGGCTGGGCCGCCAAGGAACTCACCGAAAAAGGTCTGCGCGTGCTCATGCTCGAGCGCGGCAAGAACATCGAACACGTCACCGATTACGTCAACGCCACGAAAGGCCCCTGGGAGTTCCCGCACCGAGGCCGCCCGACCCTGGCGATGGAAGAGGCCTACCCGGTCCTGCGCCGCGACTATCCGCTGAACGAGATCAACACCGACTGGTGGGCCTCGGACGAGGATTCGCCCTACACCGAGGTGCGCCGCTTCGACTGGTTCCGCGGCTACCACGTGGGCGGCCGTTCACTGATGTGGGGCCGCCAGAGCTACCGCCTGGCCCCCATGGACTTCGAGGCCAATGCCGTCGACGGCGTCGGCGGCGACTGGCCGGTGCGCTACGAGGACATCGCGCCGTGGTACGACCACGTGGAGCGTTTCGCCGGCATCGCCGGTTCGAAGGAAGGCCTGCCCCAGTTGCCGGACGGCCAGTTCCTCCCGCCCATGCCGCTCAACTGCGTGGAGGAGGCCGCCGCGGCGAAGCTGGCGAAGTCCTTCGATGGCGTGCGCCGCATCATTCCGGGGCGCAACGCCAACCTGACCCGGGCCCTGCCGGGCCGCGCGCCCTGCCAGTTCCGCAACAAGTGCGGCCTGGGCTGCCCCTTCGGCGCCTACTTCAGCACCCAGTCCTCGACACTGCCGGCGGCCATGGCCACGGGCTTGCTCACCCTGCAGCCCTACGCCATCGTTCACGAGGTGCTGTTCGACCGCGAGACGCGTCGGGCCACCGGGGTGCGGGTCATGGATGCGGTGACAGGCGACACGCGGGACTTCAATGCGAAAGTGGTGTTTCTCTGCGCCTCGACGCTGAACAGCACCTGGATCCTCATGCGCTCGGCCACCGACGAGTGGGAAGGCGGCCTCGGCAGCAGCTCGGGCGAACTGGGCCACAATCTGATGGATCACCATTTCCGCGCCGGCGCCTCCGGCACCATGGACGGCTTCGACGACAAGGAGGTGTACGGCCGCCGCCCGACCGGTTTCTACATCCCGCGTTACCAGAACATCGGCAAGGACAAGCGCGATTTCCTGCGTGGTTTCGGTTACCAGGGCGGCGCCAGCCGCTCGGGATGGAGCCGCGCGGTGGCCGAGCTGGGCGTCGGCGGCGAGTTCAAGGACGCCGCCTGCCGTCCCGGCGACTGGGGAATCGGCTCTTCGGCATTCGGCGAAATGCTGCCGAACCACGACAACCGCATCTGGATCGATCACGGCCGGGTCGACAAGTGGGGCATGCCCGTGCTGGCCTTCGACTGCGCCATCGGCGAGAACGAACGGCTCATGCGCCGGGCCATGCAGGACGACATGGCGGAGATCCTCGAGGCTGCCGGGGCCCGGAACGTCCATCCCTGGGAATCCGAGTACTACCCCGGGGCGGGCATCCACGAGATGGGCACGGCGCGCATGGGCCGTGATCCGGGTTCCTCCGTGCTCAATGAGTGGAACCAGGTCTGGGACTGCAAGAACGTCTACGTGACCGACGGTTCCTTCATGGCCTCGGCCGGCTGCCAGAACCCGTCCCTGACCTACATGGCCTTCACCGCGCGGGCGGTGGACCACGCGGTCGGCGAACTGAAAAGGAGAAACCTGTGAGCGCGCCCGAACTGAAAGAGACCGGCAGGAGCGACACGGCGAACACGCTGTCCCGCCGCGAGGCCCTGCGCCAGGTCACGGCCCTGCTGGGCGGTGCGGCGCTGACCGGCGGCATGGGCCTTCTGGGCGCTTCCCTTCCTTCCCTGGCCGAGGCCCGGAGCCGGCTCGCGATGGAGACCGACTTCACCGCGGCGGACATCGCCTGGCTGGAAGAGGTCGCGGACACCCTGTTGCCCGAGACCGACACGCCCGGGGCGAAGGCCGCCGCCACCGGCGCCTTCATCGCCTTGATGGTGACCGACACCTACACGCCGGCCGAGCAGGCGCAGTTCCGCCAGGGCATGCGCGCGCTGGAGGACTGGGCGGCCGCGGAGCAGGGCGCGGGGTTCATGGACCTGTCACCAGTCGACCGGCTGGCGGTGCTGGAGCACTTCGACGCGGAGCAGCATGCCGCCATGCAGGACAAGCACGAAGAGGCGCTGGCCCACCCGTTCCGCATGTTCAAGGAACTGGCCCTGTTCGGCTACTTCACCTCGGAGATCGGCATGCGCCAGGCGCAGCGCTACGAGGAAGTGCCCGGGCGTTTCGACCCCTGCGTGACCCGCGACCCGGACGACCGGAGCTGGGCCTCTCCCTGACGAAGCCTCAGTAGGCGCAGGCCGAAGGGTCGTCCTCGACGTACCAACTGCCGTAGTTGCTGGCGTGGGGGTTGGTGCAGCCCTTCAGGTTGCGCAGCCGGATATTGCGGAACTCGATGCGGTGTCCTTCACTCTGCAGGGAGATGTAGCCCTCGCCCAGGGGGCTGCCTTCGGGCTTCATCGCCGGATCGTGCTCCGACACCACGCCGCCCCCGGTCACCGGGTCGGTGAATTTCAGCACGGCCTCGCCGTTGATGAAGTGCACCACCCGCTCGCTGCCCAGCACCAGCGCCTCGGCGTGCACCCAGCCGTCGCCGTAGATCGTGGGCGAACTCGACCAGATGCAGTGCTCCTCGGTGAAGACGCCGTCGATGGTTACGTGCGTGCCTGGCGTGCAGAGGTTGCCGGTGGGTCGGTGCTCCCCCTCCACCAGGCCACCCAGGAACTGGGCCTCCAGCGAGATGGGAAAATCCTGGTCCGGCGGCATCGTTTCCGGCGCCTGGGAGTGCAGCATGGCGCCGGAGTTGCGGAAGGCCCAGGACTCGGTGCCGGTGGCCGGCTCGCCCACGAACCGGTATTCCAGGCTCAGCCGGTAGTGTGAATACGGGGTCTGGTAGAACAGGTGGCCGAAGCGGTTGTCGAAGGTCTCGTAGTCGTCATAGCTGACCACCAGCTTGCCGTCTTCGACACGGAAAGTATCCAGGGGGTTTTCGCCGGCCGGATAGCCACGCACCTTGGGCGTCCAGCCGGCCAGGCTCTGGCCGTCGAACAGCTCGATCCAGCCTTCTTCCTCCGGCGGCTGCGCGAGCGCAGGGCTGAGACCGGCCAGCGCCGTGATTGCGATCCCCAGGCCGAGTTTTCCGAGCATGCCGATTCTCCTTGTTCGCCCCGGATCAGGGCGTCTGGTCGATGATGTGGTCCAGGCCGCTGCGCACGGCCGCCACCTGGGCGCGGACGCATTCGTCCGGGTTCGTGCGCGGGCTGTCCGGGTAGACCTCGGTGGTGGTGCACCACCGGGCGTTCGAGAGTCCCGTGCACAGGTTCAGGGCCCGCACATCGTAGTTGATCACGCCTTCCTGCTCGATGGGCACGCCGATCAGCCGGCCTTCGGCGTCCGCGGGCGCGACGTGCGTGACCTCGCGCACGGCCGCGATGATGGCGGCCTGGAAGCCGGGGCAGGGATTGTGCGTGGCGCCCACGAGGTAGAAGCCGTCCGGGATGTCCCAGACGTCCTGCGCCACGCCGTCCCGGGCGCCTTTTTCCGGGCGGAACACGCTGTTGTCGGTGTCCGTGGTCTCGTGCAGGTCGATGTGCGCGAGCAGGGGCGCGTCCAGGGCCGCGACCGCGGCCATCAGCGCCGCGCATTCCTCGGCCGGGCTGTCGGCGTGGAAGGAACGGTTGGGGTCGATGGCGGAGGGGTTCCAGCGGTTGATGGTTTCCCAGGCCCAGGGGCTGACGCAGGGCGCGCAGGCGATATTGAAATGCGTCGCGAAGCGGGCCGCTTCGGTTTCCAGGAAGGCGAGGGCGCCGAGCACCCCGCTGGTCTCGTAGCCGTGCACGCCGCCGGTGACCAGCACCGTGGGCCGGTCGGCCGACCAGTCGCGCGTGGTGACCAGGTAGAGCGGGTAGGCGGCCGGGTCGCAGGACAGGGCGCCATACTGGGTGACCTCCAGGCCGGGAGGCAGTGTCTGCAGGCGTTGCAGCACATCGTCGGCGTAGGAACGGCGCCGCAGCTGGCGGTCGCGCCAGGCGGCTTTTTCCGCCGGTCCCCAGGGGCCGGGGACGAGATAGGGCTCGGGTTCTGCGCTCATGGAAGCATCCGGGATGGGTCCGGCTCACGGTACCGGAAGCCCGTCGGCGACGCCATGCTAGACTGCCGCGACGCCACGTTCGGGGGACGCCACAATGCCAGGCACGTTTTCATGGCGCCACGCGCTGGCCGCGCTGGCCGCGCTGGCCGCGCTGGGGCTGGGCGCCTGCGCCTCGATGACCAGCGAGTACGACCCGCCAAAGGTCAGTATCGAGAATTTTCGCAGCCTGCCCGGCGAAGCCTCCGGGCCGCGCTTCGAGGTGGACCTGCGCATCCAGAACCCCAACGAGCAGGCCCTGGACATCTCCGGCATCGCCTACGACATCGCCCTGCAGGACGTGGACCTGATCAGCGGCGTGAGCAACGAGGTGCCGCGGGTGGCGGGGTACAGCGAAGAGGTCGTCACCCTCGAGTCGGGCCTGAACACCATCCAGCTGGTGCGCTTCCTCACCGGCCTGGGCACGGGCTCGCGCACGCTCGATCACCTCGAGTACGAGGTGAGGGTCAAGATCGACTTCCACGGCTTCACGCCCACGCAGCGCATCGTCGAGACCGGCGTCATCGGTCAGCCCCGCGCGGCCGACTGAGTCCGGGCGGGCCTCCTGGCCTGGCCGGACCGCAACCCCGGAGGGCGGGTTTGGCCGGACGGCCCAATCTGGGATAATGGTCGGTTTTTGCGCACCAGTTCCCGGGGATCCCATGTCTGCCATCACCTTCCGCGCCCTTTCCGTGGCGCTGTTCTCGCTGTTCGCCCTCGACGCCCTGGCCCAGGACCGGGTCATCATGAACAACGGCGACGTCATCACGGGCAACGTCTCGCTGATCGACGGCGACGATGTCTACATCGAGCCCAGCTACGCCGACGAGTTCGCGATCGACCTGTCCGAGGTGGCCTCGATCGAGCTGGAACAGGCTTTCGAGGTCGAACTGGCCGACCAGACCGAGTTCGAGGCGGCCACCCTGGGCGTGGATGCGGACGGCGAGCCGGTGCTGGTAGTCGACGGCGAGGAACACCCGGTGGATCTCACCGAAATCGCAGAGGCGAAAGAGCCCGAGAAGTTCTTCGACTGGGGCGCAATGGTGGATTTCACCGCCACCTTCAACGAGGGCAACACCGATTCGCGCAACACCGTGCTCTACGGCCAGGGCGACCTGAAGATCGGCGACCACCGCCAGTACCTCGACGTCACCTTCCGTGACGAGGAGCAGGATGGCGAGCAGACCAAGGAACAGACGCTGTTGAACTACAGCTACAACTGGTTCTTCGCCGATCCCTGGTTCATCGGCGCCTCCGCGAGCTGGGAACGCGACCCCATCCGCGAGCTGGAGCATCGTTACACGGTCGGCGCCCTGGTCGGCCGCGACCTGATCGACACGGCCACCACCTTCCTGACCTTCTCCTTCGGCCCCGGCTACTCCAGCGAGGAAATCGGCG
Organism: Gammaproteobacteria bacterium; assembly: GCA_030426265.1. Taxonomy (GTDB): domain Bacteria; phylum Pseudomonadota; class Gammaproteobacteria; order Xanthomonadales; family SZUA-36; genus Marinihelvus. The sequence goes on from JAUHYP010000020.1 coordinate 17,265, forward strand.
GCGTGTCCGACGAAGGCGCGGTGGCGCTGTGGAACCTGCGCTATGAGCAGGAGTTCACCGGCTGGATGACCTTTTTCCACAACGACCAGCTGACCCGGCACTTCTACGGCACGGACAACACCATTCTCAAGACCAATACGGGCTTCCGTTTCGACCTGGTCGGCGATCTCTACGCCAACGCCTCGCTGCGTTACGACTGGGAATCTGAGCCGGCGCCGGGCGCCTCCGAGGACGATTCGACCCTGCAGCTGGGACTCGGCTACAAGTTCTGATCGATCAGGGCAGCAGGTCCCTCAGGCGGTACCAGAGCATGCCCACGGCGATGAGAGGGTTGCCCAGGGCCTGGCCACCGGGAATGCGCAGCTGTTTCATGCCTGCCCAGAGGTCGAAGCGCTCCAGGGTCCCGGCGATGGCGTCGGCGAGCACCTCGGCCATCACGTGGGTCACGTTGACCCCGTGGCCGGCGTAGCCGATGCAGTGGTAGACGTTGCCCCGGATGCGGCCCAGGAAGGGAATGCGCCGCACCGGGATGCCCATCATCCCGCCCCACTCGTAGTCGATGCGCGCCTGCGCCAGGTGCGGGTACAGGCGGCGCATGCGCGGGGCGATCATTGCCTGGATGCTCTTCGGGTCACGGCCGGTGTAGGTGCAGCGCCCGCCGTACAGCAGGCGGCGGTCCGCGCTCAGTCGCCAGTAATCGAGAATGTGGTTCATCTCGCAGACCGCCAGGTCCATCGGGCTGGCCCGCCTGGCCGCGTCCTCGTCCAGGGGCTCGGTGGCCACCAGGTAGCTGCCGGCGGGAAAGACGTAGCCGCCCAGCGTGCCGAGCTCCAGGCGCTGGTAGGCGTTGCCGCCCAGGATGACCGCGTCCGCCCTCAGGCGGCCATGCTCCGTGACCACCACCGGGCGGTCGCCGTGCTCGATGGCGATCGCCGGGGACTGCTCGAAGATCCGCGCGCCCAGTGACGCCGCCACCCGGGCCTCGCCCAGGCAGAGGTTGAGCGGATGGAGGTGGCCGTTGCGCATCGTCAGCAGGCCGCCGATGTAGGCGCCGGTGCCGGTGGCCTCACGGGTCGCGTCACGGTCCAGGACCCGGAATTCGTAGGGGTGGCCGCGGCGCGCCAGTTCGTCCGCCTCGGCATCGAGGTCCGGCAGCTGGCTGGCTTTGCTCGCCACTTCGAGGAAGCCGTTCTTCAGGTCGCAGTCGATGGCATGGCGCGACACCCGGTCGTGGATGATGTCGTTGCCACGCCAGCGCATGTCCCACAGCAGGTCGGCGACCGCCTCGCCATGGCGCTTGCGCACCTTGGCCTCGCCGTTGATACCGGCGATGAGCTGGCCGCCGTTGCGACCGCTGGCGCCCCAGCCGACCCGGTTGGCCTCCAGCAGGGCCACGCGGTAGCCACGTTCGGCCAGGGTCAGTGCGCTGGCCACCCCGGTGAAGCCGCCCCCGACGATGGCGATGTCCGTGTCTTCCTCGCCCCGCAGTTCCGGCCAGGTCGTGGCATCGTTGGTGGTGGCCGCGTAGTAGCTCGCCACGTGTTCCTGGCGGGTCTCTAGGGCGGTGCGGGGCTGCGGCATGGGGTGTCCTGGTGGGGGCCGGTCCAAGGTACCGCCGGCGCCTGCTCCGGACAATAGCCGCCGTGCTGGCCTATCATCCCCGCAAGCCATTTCGCGATCCGTCCATGCCCGCAGCACGAACACCCCCCGCCCGACGTTTCCGGCGCGCACTCGAAGCGCAGGGGCCGGCGATCAGCGTCGAACTCGCCCTGAAGCGGGATTCCGGAGCGGGCTCGGTGGCGGCGCAGGCGGAATTGTTCATGGACCGGGTCGACGCGGTGCAGGTGCTGGACAACCCGCTGGCCTGGGTGCACATGTCGCCGGTGGCCGCCGCGGCCCTGCTGCTGGAGGCCGGGCTGGACCCGGTGCCGACCCTGACCTGCCGCGACCGTAACCGAATCGCCCTGATGAGCGACCTGCTGGGCCTGCGGGCCCTGGGTGTGGAGAGCCTGGTGCTGTGGCGGGGCCGCCGGGTGGGGCCGAATCACGCCCTGCATCCCAGCACCGTTTTCGACATGACCGGCCGCGAACTCATCGCCATGGCCGCCGGCCTGTCGGAGGAGATCCCGGGCCCACGGTTCCTCATCGGCGCCGGGGCGCGGGTGCAGCGCGTCCGCCCCAACTGGACGGGCGAGTCCCTGAGCGCGCGCTGCGCGGCGGGAGCGGGGTTCCTGCAGACCCAGCTGTGCTTCGATGTCGACCTGCTGCGCCACTGGCTGGAAGCCCTGGTCGGCCTGCGCCTGACCTGGCGCAGTTCGGTGGTGGTCAGCCTGGCCGTCCTGCCCTCGGCGAAGACCGCGCGCTGGGTGAGCGAGCAGATGTCGGACTCGGCCATTCCCGAACACATCATCGGCCGCCTGGAAAGCGCCGCCGACCCGCTGGCCGAGGGCGTGGCGATCTGCGCCGAAACGATGCGCGCCGTCGCGGCGCTGCCGGGCGTGTCCGGCATTCACCTGGTGAGCACCGGCGACCCGGGCGCCGTCGCTGCCGCCATCGATCGCTCCGGCCTGCGCCAACCCGGCCAGGGCTAGGGCAGCATTTTTTCCATCAGCCAGTTCCAGCGATCCGCCGAGCGGCGACCGGCCGCCTCGGCGGCGTCCGCCCGTCCCATTGCGCTGTACAAGGCGTTGAATCCCAGCCAGCGCAGCGGCTCCGGCTCCCAGGCACGCCCCGGCGGCGCGGTCAGTCCCGGTGGATTCACCCAGGGGGTCCGGCGGCGCGGCGTGTCCCGGTCCAGCACCAGGTCCGCCAGGGTGCGGCCGGCGAGGTTCGCGGCGCCGACGCCGTCGCCGAGGTAGCCCCCCGCCCAGCCGGCGCCGCATTCCGGATCGAAGACCACGGCGGGCCGCAGCGTGCGCGCGATGCCCATGGGGCCGCCCCAGGCATGCGTGACCGGCGTGTCACGCAGGGCGGGGAACAGCCGGTCCAGTTCGCCGCGGACCGTGGTGAACACCGGGTCGCCGGCCTCGAAACGGGTACGAAGCCTCGAGCCCCAGTAGTAGCGTCCCCGGGCGCCGAAGGCGATGCGCCCGTCACGCGTGAGCTGTCCGTAGGTGACACGGTGGCGGCCGTCGCCCCAGCCGAAGCGGCGACGCAGGCCGGTGGCCTCCAGCGCCTCCGGGGAGAGCCTGCCGGTGACGATCATGGTGGAATGCACGGGCGCGATCCGCCGGGAGAATCCCTTGAGGGTGCCGGTGAAGGCCTCGGTGGCCAGCAGCACCACGCCGGCCCGCAGTCGGCCTCCAGGGGTGAGCACTTCCCCGTCCTTCCATTCGCGCACCGGGGAGCGTTCGAACAGCCGCACGCCGCGGGCGACCACCGCTTTCGCCAGGCCACGCGCCAGGATAGCGGGCTGGATGGTCGCGCAATGGGCCATGAAGCCGCCGCCCAGCACGCCGTTCACCCGCAGGCGCCGGTCGAGCGCCTGTGGCTCCAGGATCCGGATGTCCTCGTCACCGAAACCGAGCGAGCGCCACAGCGCCTGCTCCTGGTGTTCGCGGCGGAGCTGGTGGGCGTTCATCGCGAGGCTGACGTGCCCGGACTTGTCGTAATGGCAGTCGAAACCGGCCAGGCAGCTCACCCGTCCAACCTCGTCCACGGCCGCGACCATCTCGCGCTGCAGGGTGACGGCGCCCTCGCGGGTCGCGGGGTCGGCGGCCCAGTGCGCCAGGCCGGCCAGGTAGGCCGAGCACCAGCCGCCGTTGCGCCCCGAGGCGCCGAAGCCGGCGATCTCCGCTTCCAGCAGGGCCACGTCCAGGTGCGGCGCGTGCTGTTTCAGGTACCAGGCGGTCCACAGGCCGGTGTAGCCGGCGCCGATGATGGCGACGTCCGCGGTGGTGTCGCCGGTGAGCGAGGGGCGTGGATCCAGGCGGCCGGGAACGGCGTCCAGCCAGAAGGACTGCGCGCGATAATGGGCATCCCAGTCGTCGCCGCTGCGCCACTCGGGCATGTCATTCCCGTCCCTGCGAAGGTGGGCCCAGTGTGGACCGGCGCCCGAGCCCGTGGCAAGGCGCCGCTTGTCCGCGACGCGGCCCTGGGTCACACTCCGGCGCCATGCCGAACCCCGCGACACCCGACACCGGCGCCTCCATCCGGGCCTTTTACGACCACGCCCTGGGCCTGAAGAAATCCGGGGACCTGGAGGAGGCGGAACGCACCCTGCGCCGGGCGGTGGCGATCTACCGGCGCGACCCGAACATTCTCTGCCTGCTGGGGGAAACCCTGCTCGAGCGGCGCCGGCCGCAGGAGGCCCGGCACTGGTTCCAGGTGGCCCTGGAACACTTTCCCGGTTATCCCCGGGCGCTCGATGGCCTGGGCAGGAGCTGGCTGGCGGAAAAGCGTCCGCGCCGCGCCGTGGTGCCCCTGCGGCGTGCGGCCGAGGCGCTGCCGGACCGCGTGTCCACGCAGCTGGCCCTGGCGCGCGCCCTGGGCCAGAGCGGCCACCGGGCGGAGGCCGATGCGGCCATGGCCCGGGTGATGGAACTCGACCCCGACCGGGCCGTGGCCCTGGAGGCGGCCGAGGCGCTCGGCGCCGGCAAGGTGCGGGAAGCCGAGCGCCTGCTGCGCCGGCACCTGGCGGACACGCCCGACGACCCCATGGCACTGCGCCTGCTCGGACGGGTCGCGATGGAGACCCATCGGCGCGGCGCCGCCATTCGCCTGATGAAACGTTGCCTGGAGCACGCCCCCGATTTCATCCAGGCGCACAACGACCTCGCCGACCTGTACATGAAGGAGGATCGCTTCGACGAGGCCCTCGAGGCGGTGGAGGCGGCCCTGGCGCTGGACCCGGACCTTCCGCACAGCTGGGTGTTCAAGGCCAACGTGCTGTCCCGCGCCCAGCGCCACGAGGAATCGCTGGCGGCCTACGACCGGGCCCTGTCGCTGCACCCCGGCCACGGCGGCGCGAAGGCCGGCAAGGGCCATGTGCTCAAGACCGTGGGGCGCACGGAGGAGGCCATCGCCGTCTTTCGCGAGTGCCTGCGCAGCCAGCCCGGCTTCGGCGAGCCCTGGTGGAGCCTGGCCAACCTGAAAACCTTTTCCTTCGCGCCGGACGAGGTCGCCCTGCTCGAGTCGCTGCTGGAGCGCGAGGAGCTCGGCGACGAGGCGCGGGTCAACATGCATTACGCCCTCGGCAAACACCTGGAGAACGCCGGCGACTTCGAGCGCGCCATCACCGAGTACCAGGCCGGCGCCGCCCTGCGCCGTGCGCAGGAAAGCTACGACCCGGTGCAGAACCAGGTGATCACGGACCGCACCATCGCCACCTTCGACGCGGACTTTTTTGCCGAGCGCACCGGCTGGGGCCTGGATGACGACGCGCCGATCCTGGTGGTGGGCCTGCCGCGCTCGGGCTCGACGCTGATCGAGCAGATCCTGGCCAGCCACCCCGAGGTGGACGCCACAATGGAGCTGGGGGAACTGGCGCGGCGTGCGCGCGCCCTGGGGCGCAAGAGGAAGGCCAGGGGCGAATACCCGGAATCGGCGCGCACGGTCAGCCGCGCGGAATCCGAAGCCATCGGACGGGCCTACCTGGACGGCGCGGCGACCTTCCGCGGCGACGCCCCGCGCTTCATCGACAAGATGCCCAACAACTTTGCCCACCTGGGCCTGCTGCACCTGGCGCTGCCGAACGCGCGCGTGATCGACGCGCGCCGCCACCCGCTCGACAGCTGCCTGGGCAGCTACAAGCAGCTGTTCTACCGCGGGCAGTCCTTCACCTACGACTGGTTCGAGCTGGGGCAGTACTACCTGCAGTACCGGCGCCTGATGGACCACTGGCGCGGCCTGTTCCCGGATCGCATCCTGGAGGTGCGCTACGAGGACCTGGTGCGCGACCAGGAAGGCCAGACGCGGCGCATGCTGGACTTCCTGGGGCTGGATTTCGACCCGCGCTGCCTGCGCTTCTGGGAAACCGAACGCCCCATCAATACCGCCAGTTCCGAACAGGTGCGCCAGCCCCTGCACGCACGGGGCATCAATTTCTGGCGCCACTACGAGCCGCATCTCGGCGAACTCATCGCGCAGCTGGAGCCCCTGCTGCGGGACCTGCCGCCCGAGGACCAGCCTTCCTGGCAGGCCGGCGCGGAGTAGCGGAACGGTCGTTTCGCCCTACGAGGCGTCGGTTCGGGGCAGGTAATCGAAGATGAAGGTCACGCGATCCTCGGCGCCGGCGTTCATCACGCTGTGGTGGCGTTGGTTGTTGACCTCGTAGGCCCGGCCGACGGCCAGGCGGTGCGGTTTGCCGTCGATCATGAAGCGCACGCCCGGGTTGGTGCTCAGCGGCACGTGGATCCGGTGGCTGGCGACGAAGGAAGGGTGCGCGTCGCGGTGCGGTGCGATCACGCCGCCCGGTTTGAGCTTGGCCGCCATGGCGCGAATGATGGTCCCTCCGGGCGGGTAGTGCGCCTCGAGCAGGCCGTGCATCAGCGGTACGGCGAGGTCCTTCAGCGTGTCCCAGGCCGCTTCCCGGCTCACTTCCATCTCCGGCCAGCCGGAACAGAACACTAGCACCAGCGACTCGGTGTGCTCGTGTACCGAGTACGCCTGCTGGCGGTACTGGTTCGCGCGCCAGTGCGTTTCATCGAGGCCGAATACCCGGTCGATGAGGGGCCGGGCGTCGACCTCGCCGAGATCCTTGAGGGTGCCGTCGAATTCCATGGTCCTGGAGTGATGTCGATCTGCCGCGATTATAGCCGGGGGTGCTTTGAAAATAGCGCTTGACCGATGCGGGGTTCCGGTGCAAATTCAATGATGAATGGGGGGTGGAAACTCCCCGAAAACACAGACAAAAATCGCTGCATCGAGGGTGGGTCCCATGGCAGAAGGTACTGGTCGCACGCAGTTCCGTCCTCCCGTTCCCGGCAGGAACCTCACCTTTGCGATTTCCGCCGTGTTCACGGCGCCGCTGGGCCAGGCGGTGGCGCAGGAACAGGAATTGACCGCCGGCGACCTGATGCTCGAGGAAGTGCTGGTCACGGCCACGCGCAAGGGCGCCGCGAGCGCCATGCAGATTCCCGAGAGCATCCAGGCCATCTCGGAGGAAACCATCCGCACCGCCGGCCTGCTGGGCATCGACGACTACGCGCGGTTCATTCCCAGCCTGTCCTACGTTTCCTCCAATCCCGGCACGGCCTCCTTCTATTTCCGTGGCGTGGCGGATGCCTACAACAGCTTCATCGCCGAGGCCTCCGCGGCGATGTACCTGGACGAGCAGTCGCTGACGCTCAACGACACGCCCAACCCGCGCATGGTGGACATCGAGCGCATCGAGGCGCTCAGTGGTCCCCAGGGCACGCTGTACGGCGCCAATGCCCAGTCCGGCCTGCTGCGCATCATCACCAACAAGCCGGACCCGGAGGATTTCGACGCCTTCGTCGACCTGACCTTCAAGGCCGGTCCGGATGTCGACGAGAGCTACGACGTCAGCGCCATGGTCAACATCCCGCTGTCGGATCGCGTGGCCATCCGCCTGGTGAGCTTCACCGCAGAAGACGGCGGCTTCATCGACAACATCAACGGTGATTCGCTGCCCTACGGCGTCTACAACAACGCCGGCCAGGAGCGCGAGGATTTCAACAGCGTCGAGTATCACGGCGGGCGCCTGCAGGGCCGCTGGCTGGTCAACGACAACTGGACCGTGACCGGCGGGGTGGTCTACCAGGACACGCGCTCCAATGGGCGGCCCGAGATGGACGGCAGCCTGGGCCAGGACCTCGCGGTCGCGCGCTTCAAGCCCGACAACGAGTTCGACGACCAGGACTGGACCCAGTATTCCCTGACGGTGGAAGGCAACCTGGGTTTCGCGGACTTCGTGTCCGCCACCAGCTACTTCAGCCGCGACTGGACCTACAACCAGGACACGCAGACCTACACGGCCTACTTCGGCACCCTGTGCTACGACGGCGCGGACGTGGCCTATTCCAACTACAACCCCTACTGCTTCCAGCCCAACGGCGTCGGCAACTATTACAACGACCCGATCGGCTACCTGCAGAACGTGCAGAGCGACACCAAGTTCGCCCAGGAATTCCGGCTGTTCTCCACCGGCGACCGCTTCGACTGGGTGGCCGGCGTGTTCTACGAAAAGGCCGAGCAGGACTGGGTCTTCGACACCTTCGTCGACAACTACACCCAGTCCAAGGCCTACGCCAACTGGCTGGCCGGACGAATCGGCCCGGTCCCGACCATCGATCCGGGCGACGCCTGGTGGCGCTCGGCCGACAATACAAAGTGGGAGCAGTACGCGGTGTTCGGGGAAGTGACCTGGCACATCACCGACCGCTGGGACGCGACCGTGGGCGGGCGCTGGTTCGACCGCGAGACCGACAAGGTCTTCTACGTGGAGAACCCGCGTTTCAACCCGCGCGAGGAGGGTACCCTCATCCTGCCGGCCGAGGACAGCGACTTCGTGCCCAAGGCCAGCCTGTCCTTCGCCCCCAACGACGACCTGCTGTTCTACGTGCTCTATTCCGAGGGCTTCCGCCCCAGCGGCACCAACCGCACGCGCAGCGAGTTCAACTTCTTTCCGCGCCAGTACGAGGCCGATTACCTCAAGAACTTCGAGCTGGGCATGAAACTCGGCCTGGCGGACGGGCGGGTGAACATCACGGCCACGGCTTTCGACATGACCTGGGAGGACTACCAGCTCGAGATCGTCGACCCCAGCAACACGCCCTGCGAGCAGCCGGGAGCGCTGGATCCGCCGTTCTGTGGCCAGCCCTTCCAGGTGGTCGTGGCCAATGTGGGCGATGCGACCTCGCAGGGCCTGGAATTCCAGCTCGACGCCGTCGTGACCCAGAATTTCACCGCCGGCTTCAACGCCACCTGGCTGGACGCCACGCTGGATGACGGCTTCGATTTCTCGGTGGAAGTGCCGGCCGGTTCGCGCCTGCCGCTCAGCCCCGAGTTCCAGGGCTCCTTCTACCTGCAGTACGACTGGGACCTGAACTGGTTCGACGGCCTGGTGCAGGGCGCCTACGCACGCCTGCAGTGGAGCTACACCGGCGATGTGCTGAACCAGGTCGAACCCTTCGGCGAGGACACGGCCAGCCCGCAGCGGCTGCAGCCCAGCTACGATGTCGGCGACTTCAAGACCGGTGTGGCGGGCGAGTCGTGGAGCCTGCAGCTGTTCGTGAACAACCTCACGGACGAACGCGCGGTGCTGTTCGACAACTACCTCCGCGCCGACAACTTCTTCGGTCGGCAACGGCTGACCATCAACCGGCCCCTCGAGGTCGGCCTGCGCTACATCAAGAACTTCCGCTAGGGCGGGGCGGCGGCTTCAGCGCCACCGGTTCACACCGGGGGCGCGGCGCCGTCCAGGCCGTTCTTGCGGGCGAAGGACTGGAAGGCCTGCACGCACAGCGTCGGCGCCTCCAGCATCGGCAAGTGCCCCACTTCCTTGTGCATCACCAGGGTCGAGCCGGGAATGCGCTCGTGCAGCACCCGGGCGCCGTCGGGATGGGTGGCCTTGTCCTCCCGGCCCCACTCGATGAGCACGGGCATCCGAAAATCCCCGGCGAGTTCGTCCAGCGGGCGGGACTGGCGCAGGAATTCGTCCTCGATGCGCGGCAGGTCGTCCTTCAGGCGTGCGGTGTTGAGGTAGCCCGCGCGGGCAAGGGCATAGGGCACGTGGGGGCGCTTGAAGAACATGAGGTTCACGAGACGGATGTAGTCGCGCATGCGCTCCACCCGAAACGGGTTCTCCTTGCCTTCCAGGTAGCGTTCCATGATCTCGCTTTGCGTGGCGGACATGACCCCGAAGGCGTCCTGCAGCCACAGGGCGCGGACCCTGTCCGGCCGCCGAGCCGCGAACTCCCCGGCCACCCAGGCGCCCATGGAATTGCCACCGATGATGCAGGTCTCGACGCCCAGGGCGTCCAGCCAGGCCTCCAGGCGCGCCGACTGCTCTTCGATCCGGAAATTCAGACCGGCGGGTGGCTGGCTGCGGCCGAAGCCGGGCAGGTCCGGCACCAGGACACGGTAGTGCCGCCGTAGCGGGCCGACCACGCCCAGCCAGTGGTCGGCCTCGGCGCCCAGGCCGTGGAGGATGACCAGCCAGGGGCCTGTCCCGCCATCCAGGTATTGCCAGCGGATCCCGTCGACCACCACGTGATGGGAGCGAAAACCGGTGATCCGCCGCGCCAGGAAGCTGAGCAGCCACATCCAGCGCAAGGGGATCACGTACCAGCTGGCGACCAGCAGGAACAGTCCGATGGCGACGTACAGCGACGATTGACTCATGTGTTTATCATAGTCGTTCGACCCTGCTGCGGATGCCCGCCATGATTCGATTTCTTGCTGTCGTCACGCTCCTCGGACTGGCCTTCGCGCGTCCCGCATCGGCCGAGTTCCAGTGCGCTCCGGAGGACGTTCTGCCCGACAACGCCTTCCCCGTGGTGGTGTTCGAGACCTCCATGGGCACCGTCGAGGTCGAGCTGAACCGCCTGCGCGCGCCCGCGACGGTGAACAATTTCCTGGCCTACGCGGTTTCCGGCGTCTACGACGGGACGCTGTTTCACCGGGTGATCGCCGATTTCGTCGTGCAGGGCGGGGGGTTCGACACCGACTGGGACGCGATCGAGGAACGCCCGCCCGTCATGAACGAATCCGGCAACGGACTGGGCAACGACCCCTGGACCATCGCCATGGCCCGCATGGACGATCCGCACTCGGCCACCAGCCAGTTCTTCTTCAACGTGGCCGACAACACCGGCGCGCTCGATCCCGACACCCGCCACTGGGGCTACACGGTGTTCGGCACGGTCATTTCCGGGCGGGAGGTGCTCGAGGCCATTGCCGCGGTGCCGACGGGCTATCACGCCGAGTTCGACTACCAGGATGTCCCCGTCACCGCCGTGACGCTGACGCGCGTGACCATCCAGTGATGGTCGGCCGGTAATGGACGCCCTGTGATGGACGAAGTCGGGCGGCGCTGGGCCGTCACCGCGGTCCTGCTGCTGGTGGCCCTGCTGTCGGTGTTGCCCGTGCTGGACGAGCGGGCCGAGCATAACTACGAATCCCTGTTCCAGCGCGCCCTGATCACCTTCGCGCTGGCACGGACACTCAATGGCGTCATCTCGGCGGTGCAGGGCACGGAAGTGGCCCTCCAGCCGGCCGGCGTAGGTGTGACCCTGACGCCCGGCGAGGTGCTGGATCCGGTCAATGACCTCGTGGAGCGCTTCTCCTGGATCATGCTCGGGGCCACGATCAGCCTGGGCGTCCAGAGCGTGCTGCTGGAGATCAGCGCCTGGTGGGTGTTGCAGGGCCTGGTGGTGGTGCTGGCCCTGTGGCTGCTGTTCCTGCGCTGGCGGGGAGGAAAACCCACCCCGGCCCGCGCCTGGCTGTGGCGCGCCCTGCTGGCGGCGGTGTTCCTGCGCTTCGCCGTTCCGCTCACGCTGGTGGCCAACGAGGCCGTGTACGAACTGTTCCTGGCGTCGCGCTATGACGAGAGCACCCAGGTGATCGAGCAGGCGGGGGCCGCCCTCGAGGAACTGGGCGCCGAGCAGGCGGAGGCCGCCGGCGCCGCGGTGGCGGAGGCGGGCGATGCCGGCATGCTCGACCGGTTCCTGGGGCCTCTGGGCGATGCCTGGCGCTCGGCCGTGGACGGCCCCGGCCTCGGCGCGCGGGTGGACGCGATCCAGGCCCGCGCCGCCGCCATGATCGAGCACCTGATCCAGCTGAGCGTGGTCTTCGTGCTGCAGACCGGCATACTTCCCCTGGCCTTCCTGTGGGCCTTCCTGCAACTGGCGAAATGGCTGATCCGGCCTCCGCCGATTCATCGCCAGAATGATGAAAAATAGCCAAATAAAATAAATATTGACAAAAACGTCAAATAATGAATAAACTGACAATCAAGGGGAGTGCCCCCAGCCAGTGTTCCGGGTCGAGGGACCGGATGCGGCGGCCGAAAGGGGAGTTTCGGCAAGCAGTACGAAGGGGAGACAGACGCCCGGCCCCGGGGAGACACAGGTGGCGTGGGCCGGTTCGGGTCGGGACCGGCCTTTCGCTCGCAGGCCGCATGCAGCGTGCTTGCAGCTTGCTTGCCTTGGGCGCCGCGCGTCCGCGCTAGAATGACGTCTTTGTCACCCGGGGTCCCCATGTCGTGATGGAGTGGCTGAGCAATTTCTGGACGAGCCTGTCCCATCTGCTGAGCAAGCAGCTGTTCATGTTCGGCGATTCGGCCATCACCGTTTCGCAGGTGGTGGCGGCGCCGCTGCTCATCGTCCTGGGCGTCCTGATTGCGCGCCTGTTCGAGCGCAACCTGTCCCGCCGCTTCACGAGCCGCGGCATGGACAACAACCTCGTGCTGCTGATCCGCCGGGGTTTCTGGGTGCTCGTCATCGTGATGCTCCTGCTGCTGGCGCTGAGCATCCTCAACGTGCCGCTGGGCGCCTTCACCTTCATTTCGGGCGCGGTGGCCATCGGCGTGGGCTTCGGCGCCCAGGCCATCATCAACAACTTCATCAGCGGCTGGATCCTGATGGGCGAGCGTCCCATCCGGATCGGCGACCTGCTGGAATTCGAGGGAACGCTCGGGCGGGTGGAGAACATCAACACGCGCGCCACCCTGATTCGCCGCATCGACGGGGTGCACATCGTCACGCCCAACAGCTTTTTCATCGAGAACACGGTGATCAACTGGACGCTGGTGAACGACGAGATCCGCACCACGGTGCGCGTGGGAGTGGCCTATGGCTCCCCCGTGCGACGGGTGAAGGAACTGATTCTGAAGGCGGCCAACGAGCACGGTGACGTGATGCAGGAACCGCCGCCGGTGGTGATCTTCGAGGACTTCGGCGACAACGCCCTGGTGTTCGACCTGTTTTTCTGGACCATGCTGCGTCCCGGCGGCGACCTGCGCGGCCTGCGCAGCGACCTGCGCTTCCGCATCACGGAACTGTTCGAGAACGAAGGGATCGTCATCGCCTTCCCGCAGCGCGACGTCCACCTGGACGGGCAGCTCCGGATCGTCCGGGAGGGTGGCTCAGAACCAGCGGTTGCGAACGAAGTAGATCACCTGCGCGCCGAGAATCGAAGCGAGCATTCCTGAAAAGATCCAGAAGGCCCAGGGGTTGTCCGCCCCCGGAATGCCGCCGACGTTGATGCCCAGCAGGCCGGTGAGAAAGCCCATCGGCAGGAACAGGGCGGCGGTGATGGACAGCAGGTACATGCGCTTGTTGAGCTGGTCTGAAAGGCTGCTGACCAGTTCCTCGTGTATCACCGTGGCGCGCTCGCGCACGGCGTCCAGGTCTTCCACCAGCCGCACCATGCGGTCGTAGATCTCCCTGAGGCGCAGGCGGTCCTCGGCGTTGAACCATTCCGGCGGGTCGGTCTGCAGGCGTCCCAGGGCGTCGCGCTGGGGCCCCAGGTAGCGGCGCAGCGCGATGGCTTCACGCCGCAGTTCGGACAGGCGCGAGCGTGATTCGGACTGTGGCGCGTCCAGCACATCCTCTTCGAGCAGTGCGACCTCGTCCTCGACCTGGTTGACGGCGTCGTTGATGCGCTCGACCAGCCGGTCGACCAGGCGCAGCAGGATGTCGGTGACGCCCTGCGCCGGACGCTCTTCCAGGGACTTTCGGGTGTCGACCACCGACAACAGCTTTCGGCGCCGCGTCGAGATCATCCGGTCCTTGTCCACCCACAAGCGGATGGACACCATGTCCTCGGGCTCCGCGCCGGGGTTGAGGTTCACTCCGCGCAGGACCAGCAGCAGGCCCTCGGCGCTGACGGTGGCCCGCGGCCGGGTCTCGGTGGCGACCAGGGCGTTCGCCACGGGGGCCGGGAGCCGGCCCGGACCGGTGAGCCAGCGGCGCAGGTCATGGTGGTTGGCGTCGAAGTGCGCCCAGAGCGGACCGTCCTCCGGCTGCCAGTGGTCCAGCGCTTCGAGTTCCAGCGAACGCGCCGGCCCCGCGGGATCCATCACCTGCGCGTGGATCAAAAGGGGAGGATCGGTGTGCTCGGGCGTTTCCTTCATGCCGATAGTGTCGGAGCAAGGTGCTCGGTGGGTCAAGGCGGGTGTCGGAATCCTGCTAAACTTCGCGGCCGTAGCGCCCGTAGCGCCCGTAGCTCATCAGGATACGCACGACGGCCCTCGACCTTCGCTTCTTTCGCTTCGCGAAAACCGCAAAGGCCGAGGAAGCCTGTGCTGCACCAGAATTTGGTGCCAGGCCTCGGGTGAGTTTGCACACTTGCTGTAAAATCCCGGCTCGTTGCGCCCGTAGCTCATCAGGATAGAGCACCAGATTCCTAATCTGGGGGTAGCAGGTTCGAGTCCTGCCGGGCGCGCCATATCCCGCTCCCATTCGCGCGGACTTTCAATTGCCATCCCGGCACAGTAGCCTTGGTCGTCCATGCCGGACGCCGACGACAAGCTGTACCTCGTCCTGGTCAGCATCCACGGCCTCATCCGGGGCCACGACCTGGAGCTGGGCCGGGATGCCGACACGGGGGGGCAGACCAAGTACGTGGTGGACCTGGCCCGGGCCCTGGGGGAGCATCCCCGGGTCGGCCAGGTGGACCTGGTCACCCGCCGCATCGTCGACCCGAAGGTCGGCCCGGACTATGCCGAACCCATCGAGTCCCTGAGCGAGCGCGCGCGCATCGTGCGCATCGAAGGCGGTCCCGAAGAGTACGTTCCCAAGGAGCAACTCTGGGACCACCTCGATCCCTTCACCGACAACCTGGTGGACTGGCTCAACGAGCAGCCACGCAGCCCGGACATCATCCACGGACACTACGCCGACGCCGGCTACGTGGGCGTGCGCGTGGCCAATCTGCTGGGCATTCCACTGGTGCACACCGGCCATTCCCTGGGCCGCGACAAACGCAAGCAGTTGCTCGCCAAGGGCATGTCGCCCGAAGCCATCGAGACCACCTACAACATGGTCCGCCGCATTCGCGCCGAGGAGGAACTGCTGGCCAACGCGGACCTGGTGATCACGAGCACGCGCAACGAGATCGAGGAGCAATATCGTCTTTACAACTTCTACGATCCCGAGCGCATGGCGGTGATCCCGCCGGGAACCAACCTGGCGCAGTTCCGGCCGCCCGAGGAGGGCGAGGAATTCCCCTTCGCCGCGAAGCTCGCCCCCTTCCTGCGCGATCCGGGCAAGCCCCTCGTGCTGGCCCTGTCACGGCCGGACGAGCGCAAGAACATCGCCATCCTGCTGGAGGCCTTCGGCCAGTCGGAGGCGCTGCGCGAGGCGGCCAACCTGCTGGTCATCGCCGGCAATCGCGACAACATCCGTGACCTGGACCAGGGCCCGGAGGCGGTGCTGACCGACCTGCTGCTGCGCGTGGACGAGCACGGCCTGTACGGCCATGTCGCCCTGCCCAAGCGGCACACGCCGGAAGAGGTCGGGCAGGTCTATCGCATGGCGGCGGCCGGCGGCGGGGTGTTCGTCAATCCGGCGCTGACCGAACCTTTCGGCCTGACCCTGCTGGAAGCCGCGGCCAGCGGGCTGCCCCTGGTGGCGACCGAGAACGGCGGGCCGGTGGACATCATCGCCAACTGCGACAACGGCGTGCTGGTCGACCCGCTGGACGCGGGGATGATTGCCGAATCCCTGCTGGGCCTGCTCACCGATAGCGAGCGCTGGCGGAAGGCGGTCGACAACGGTTTGGAAGGCGTTCGCCGGCACTACGCCTGGAGCGCCCATGCTGAGCAGCTGGTCGAGCGCATGGAGACCCTCGGCGGCGCCCACCGCACGCCGGCCGTGGAGCGGCCGCTGCAGGACGCCCCGGCCTACCGCGACCGGGCCATCGTCAGCGACCTCGACCAGAGCCTGCTGGGCGATCCGGAATCCCTGCCGGCCTTCGCCGAATTCCTGCAGAGGAACCAGCGCAAGGTGAGCTTCGGCATCGCCACCGGGCGCACCTTCGGCTCCGCCCTGGCGGTGATGCGCAAGTACAAGCTGCCGCGCCCGGACGTATTGATCAGCGGCCTGGGCACGCGCATCCACTACCGCAGCGTGCTGTCCGAGGACCGGGCCTGGACCGACCACATCGACCACGACTGGTCGCGCGCACGCATCGAGCGCCTGTTCCGGGACGAGCCCGGGCTCAAGCTGCAGCCCACGGACAAGCAGAACGAGTTCAAGCTGTCCTATTTCTACGATCCCGAGGAAGGCCGCCCGCTGGCGGAGCTGGTCGACACCCTGCACCGGCATGAACTGACCGCGAACGTGATCACCTCCTTCGGGCAGTACATCGACATCGTGCCTTCGCGGGCCTCGAAGGGTCAGGCCCTGCGCTGGGTGGCCCTGCGCCTGGGCATCCCCCTGGAGCGCATCCTGGTGGCCGGCGGCTCCGGCGCGGACGAGGACCTGCTGCGCGGCAACACCCTCGGGGTGGTGGTGGCCAACCGCCACGGCGAGGAACTCTCGGAACTGGTCGACGTCGAGCGGGTGTATTTCTCCGAACGCTCCCACGCCGCGGGGCTGCTGGAGGCCGTCGACCACTACGGCTTCCTGGATCTCGAGCGCAGGAAGCCGGCTTGATGGCGTCCCTGCTGCTCGCCACCGACCTGGACCGAACCCTCATCCCCAACGGGCCGCAGCCCGAGTCGCCCGGCGCCCGCGAGGCCCTGGCGCGGCTGGTGGCGCATCCCGGCGTGACCCTGGCCTACGTCAGCGGACGCCACCGGGAACTGGTCGAGGACGCCATGGCCGAATGGTCGCTGCCACGGCCGGATTACGTCATCGGCGACGTGGGCACGACGATCTGGCGGGTGCCGGGGCAGGGCGACTGGACCCGCGATGCGGACTGGGAAGCGGCCATCGGCGCGGACTGGAGCGGACGGACCGGCGGCGAACTCGCGGAACGGCTTTCCGACCTGCCCGGCCTGGTTCTGCAGCCGCCGGACCGCCAGAACCGGCACAAGCTGAGCTGGTTCCTGCCGGGGGATGCCGACACGCCATCCCTCGCCACCGAGATCCACCAGCGACTGGCGGCGCTCGGTGTCGAGACGCGGCTGGTGTTCAGCATCGACGAGACGGCCGACCAGGGACTGCTGGACGTCCTGCCGGCCCGCGCCTCGAAGTTGCACGCCATCGAGGCCCTGGTCGCCCGACTGGGCATTGCCACCGACGACACCGTGTTCTGCGGCGACAGCGGCAATGACCTGGAGGTGCTGGTCAGTGCACTGCCGGCCGTGCTGGTGGCCAACGCCACCGGGCCCGTGCGCCAGGCCGCACGGGACGGCGCCGGGGCCGCCGGCACCACGGCGCAGCTTTACTGCGCCAGCGGCGGCTTCCTGGGCATGAACGGTTGCTACGCCGCCGGCATGCTCGAGGGCATCGCCCATTTCCATCCCTGGACCGAGGCCGCCATGACGGCGAAGGAGCGAAGCGCATGACGGTCGAGCCATTGCTGGTGTTCGGCGAGGTGCTGTTCGACCATTTCCCGGACGGCCGCTCGGTGCTCGGCGGCGCGCCCTTCAACGTGGCCTGGCACCTGCAGGCATTCGGCGAGGCGCCGCGGCTGATCAGCCGGATCGGTGACGACGCCGACGGGCAGGCCCTGCGCCAGGCGATGAATCGCTGGGGCATGGACGCCACCGGCCTCCAGACCGACACCAGGCTGCCCACGGGCCGGGTGGAGGTCAGCCTGGTGGACGGCGAACCCCACTACGAGATCGTGCACCCGGTGGCCTGGGACGCCATCGAGCCGGTCGCTTCCCGCGGTGGCGGCTGGCTGTACCACGGCAGCCTGGCGCTGCGGGACGCACGCTCCCGGGCGGCGCTGGACGCCCTGGCGGCCGCGCCGGGTGTGCGCATCTTCCTGGACGTGAACCTGCGCGAACCCTGGTGGGACCGCGACGCGTTGCTCGAACGCATCCACGCGGCGCACTGGGTCAAGCTCAACGAGGATGAACTGGGCCGACTTGCGCCGGAGGTCCCGGACGGAGAGGGCGTCATGGATGCGCGTGCGCGCGCTTTGCTTCACGAGGCCGACCTGGACGGCCTGGTGGTCACGCTGGGCGCCGCCGGCGCACTGGTGCTCGACCGGGATGAAAACGGCGCGGCCGGGTCGGCTGCCGAACGCGCCACCGTGGTCGACACCGTGGGCGCCGGGGATGCCTTCACCTCGGTGATGATCCTGGGACTGCGGCGTGGCTGGCCGCTGGACACGGCGTTGGAATGCGCCCTGGTGTTCGGCGCCGCCGTCTGCGGCCTGCGCGGCGCCACCGTGGCCGACCCGGACTTCTACCAACCCTTCCTTCACGACTGGCGACATGCCGGCAACGGAGCCGCCTGATGTACGAACCCGTCTCGCACGCCCTCCTGAACCGCATCCTGGACCAGGTGAAGCCGGAGCTGAAAAAGAAGCAGCTGCGCTTCTTCCACACACGCCTGGGCGCCAACTTCTACGCCATCCATTCCCTGTTCAAGCGTCTTTACGGGCACCGCGAGGACCTCGAAGCCCAGATGGTGCGCCTGGTGGAAGTGCTGGCGCAGAACTACATCGCCCGGCCCAAGCCGCTGAAGAAACTGGACAAGGAACGCGAACAGGACCACCAGTGGTTCCTGCACCAGCGCTGGGTGGGCATGGCGCTGTACGCCAACGCCTTCGCCGGCCGGTTGCCGGACCTGCAGGAGCGACTGCCCTACCTGCAGGAACTGGGCGTGAACCTGGTGCACATCATGCCCATCCTCCAGTGCCCGCCCGGCGCCAGCGACGGCGGCTACGCGGTCAGCGATTTCCGCGACGTGGACGAGCGCGCCGGCACCCTGGACGAATTGCGTGCGCTGGGCGAGGCCATGCACGCGCAGGACGTGCTGCTGACGCTGGACGTGGTGGTCAACCACACCTCCGACCAGCACGAGTGGGCGCAGAAGGCCAAGGCCGGGGAGGCGAAATACCAGGACTACTACTACACCTTCGAGGACCGCGAGATTCCGGACCAGTACGAGCGCACGATGCCCGAGGTGTTCCCGGAGCAGGCCCCGGGCAATTTCACGTACGACGAGGCCATGGAACGCTGGGTGATGACGGTGTTCAACACCTACCAGTGGGACCTGAACTACCGCAACCCGGCGGTGTTCATCGAGATGCTGGACATCCTGCTGTTCTGGGCCAACCAGGGCGCCGACATCCTGCGCCTGGACGCGGTGGCCTTCCTGTGGAAGAAGATCGGCACCCAGAGCCAGAACGAGCGCGAGGCCCACGTGATCCTGCAGCTATTCAAGGACTGCTGCCAGGTGACGGCCCCGGGCGTGCTGTTCATCGCCGAGGCCATCGTCGCGCCCTCGGAGATCATCAAGTACTTCGGCGAGGACGCGGTGGTCGCCAAGGAATGCGAGATCGCCTACAACGCCACGACCATGGCGCTGATGTGGGACGCGGTGGCCACCAAGAATGCCCAGCTGCTGCGTGAAGGCATCCGCAGCCTGCCGGACAAGCTCGAAGGCGCCACCTGGCTGAACTACGTGCGCTGCCACGACGACATCGGCCTTGGCTTCGACGACGGCGACATCGTCAAGGCCGGCTACGACCCGGCCTCGCACCGGCGCTTCCTGGTGGACTGGTTCACGGGCGGCTATTCCATGTCGCCGGCCCGCGGGCGGCGCTTCGGCGAGAACGCCGCCACCGGGGACGCCCGGATCGCCGGTTCGCTGGCGTCACTGGCCGGGCTGGAGTCCGCCCTGGAGCGGGGCGACCCGAGCGAGATCCAGCTTTGCATCGACCTGATCCTGATGCTGCACGGCATCATCCTGGCCTTCGGCGGCATCCCGCTGCTGTACTACGGCGACGAACTCGGCACGCTGAACGACTACAGCTACGAGGGCGACATCCACCGCTCCGACGACTCGCGCTGGATCCACCGCCCGGTGATCGACTGGGAACGCGCCGAGCGCCGCAACGAACGCGGCACGCCCGAGCAACGCATCTACCAGGGCCTGCGCCACATGATCGAGGTGCGCAAGGAAACCCCGGCCTTCGCCGACTTCAACAACCGCGAACTGCTGGACCCGGAAAGCACGCACCTGTTCGCCTTCCTGCGCAGCCACCCCCAGCAGCCCTCGGAACGCGTGCTGGTGGTGGCCAACTTCAACGACGCGCCGGAGACGATGAACCTGGACGAACTCGGGGGGCGGGGGCATTTCGGCACCGGGCAGCTCGTGGACAGCGTTTCAGGCAGCTCTTTGAAGGTGGAGGAGGGGGTGCTGACGGTGCCGCCGTTCGGTATTTACTGGGTGGAGGCGCACTGAGGAAAAGTGCTCAGCACAGGGTCCTCCGACCTGAATCGGTATAATCCCCCCATCGCCCACGCCCGTGGGCCCCGCAACACGATCGACAGGAATTCCCCATGAAGCATGCCCTCTACTGCGGCCTGGCTCTGGCCGGCCTGGCGCCTCTGACCGCCTTCGCCCAGTCGTCGTCACCCGATGTTGTGCCGGCCACCGACACCACCCGCGCGCTCATCGCCGAGAGCGATCCCTTCCTCTGGCTGGAGGAAGTGGACGGCGAGCAGGCCCTGGACTGGGTGAAGGAACAGAACGCCGACACAGCCCGCCGGCTGGAGTCGAACCCGCTGTTCGACGAGCTCTACGCGCAGGCGAAAGCGACGCTGAACAGCGACTCGCGCCTGCCGGCCATCGACCAGAAGGGCGAGTGGCTGTACAACTACTGGCGCGATGCCGAGCACCCGCGCGGCGTGTACCGCCGGACCTCTCTGGAGGAGTTCGCCAAGGACGCACCGGCCTGGGAAACGGTCATCGACGTCGACGCCCTGTCGGCCGAGGAAGGCCACCAATGGGTGTTCCGCGGCATGGATTGCCTGCCCAAGCACCCGGAACACTGCTTCGTACGCCTGTCGCCGGGGGGTGGCGACGCCGTCGTGATCCGCGAGTTCGACTCGGTGACGAAGACCTGGCTCGACGAGGGCTTCTACCTGCCCGAAGCCAAGGGTTCGATGGGCTGGATCGACGCCGACACCGTGTTCGTGGCCACCGACTTCGGCCCCGGCAGCATGACCGACTCGGGCTACCCGCGCATCGTCAAGCGCTGGCAGCGCGGCACGCCGCTGGACAGCGCCGAGGTGATCCACGAGGGCGCGCAGGGTTCGGTGGCCGTCAGCGCCTCCCGCCGCCGATCCGCCGGGGGCGACGTGGACCTGGTGCGCGAAGGCACCTCGTTCTGGACCGCGGCCTGGTCGCAGCTGGACGATTCGGGCAAGCATCCCCTCGAGCTTCCGCCCACCGCCACCATCGCGGGCGTGTTCCAGGGCCGCCTGGTGATCGAGTTGAAGGAGCACTGGGACCGCAAGGGCACCGTCTACCCGCAGGGCGCCGTGCTGGTGGCCGACACGGGCGCGCTGCGTGGCGGCGACGGCGAGATCGACGTGATGATCACCCCGGACGAGACCACCGTGGTCGAGTCCGTGGCCACCATGGACGAGGCGGTGCTGGTGACCGTGCTGGACAATGTCCGCGGCAAGATCTTCCGCTTCGTGCCCGGCCCGGAAGGGGGCTGGACCCGCGAGCAGATCGCCTTCCCGGACGATGGCTCGCTGCAGGTCGTGACCAAGGACGACGAGAGCGGCAACTTCTTCGCCCGCTTCGAGTCCTTCACCACGCCGCCGACGCTGTATCACGTCGCCAGCGGCGAGAAGCTGCCGCAGGACGTGAAAGCGCAGGACCCCAGCTTCGACGGCAGCCGCTACGAGACCAAGCAGTATTTCGCCACCTCGGCCGACGGAACGAAGGTGCCGTACTTCGTGGTCCTGGCCCAGGGCATGAAGCTGGACGGCAAGAACCCGACACACATCTTCAGCTACGGCGGTTTCCGCAACGCGCTGAAGCCGTCCTACTCCGGTTCCTACGAGGCGCTGTACGGCGCTTACGGGAAACTGTGGCTGGACCGCGGCGGCGTGTTCGTGCTGGCCAACATCCGCGGCGGCGGCGAGTTCGGGCCGGCCTGGCACGCGGCCGCCCTCAAGGAGAACCGCGAACGCGCGTTCGAGGACTTCGAGGCCATCGCGGAAGACCTGGCGGCGCGCAAGATCACCTCACCGCAGCACCTGGGCATCGAGGGCCGCTCCAACGGCGGCCTGCTGGTCGGCGCCACCATGACCCGCCACCCCGAACTCTACGGCGCGGTGATCTGCGGCGTGCCCCTGCTGGACATGAAGCGCTACCACTTGCTGCTGGCCGGCGCGAGCTGGATGGCCGAGTACGGCGACCCGGACGTCAAGGAAGAGTGGGCCTACATTTCGCAGTACTCGCCCTACCAGAACCTGCGCCAGGGCGTGGACTACCCCGCGACCTTCTTTTACACCTCCACCCGCGACGACCGGGTCCACCCGGGCCATGCGCGCAAGATGGCGGCGAAGATGGAGTCGTTCGGCCAGGAAGTCTGGTACTACGAGAACCTCGAAGGCGGCCACGGTGGCTCCAGCACCAACGACCAGCTGGCCTACCGCCTGGCGCTGGCCTACACGCACCTCTGGACACAGCTGCGATAAACGAAAGGCCCCGGATGGGGCCTCGCTGATTGCGGTGCGTACTGCGGAGGCCTAGCTGACGAGCGCCTGCAGCGGAATGCCGACGATGTCGCGGCGCCAGCCGGTGAGGCGCTCCGGCAGGGGGTCGCCGTGGGCGGCGAAGAGGATTTCTTCCATGTCGCGCTTGGTGGCGAGCACGGTGGGCTCGAGTTCGAGTTCCGCCGCCTTCCCGGCCACCAGGTCCCGCATGTCCTTGAGCACGGCCCGCTCCTTCGGGCCCGCCTGGGGCACCGGGGGCAGGCTGCGGCCTTCGTCGCGGGCCCGGCGCACCAGGTCGGCCATCGTACGGCCATGGCGCTGGGCGGCGCGGGGGTGCAGTCCTTCCAGTTTCCCGATGGCGGCCGGGTCGTCCAGGCCGTCGCGGGCGATGGTCAGCATCACCGGGTCCGGGATGATGAAGCCGCGGGGCCGGTTGCGCTGCTTCGCCTCGCCGTCACGCCAGGCGGCGATGGCCTGCAGCGCGCCCAGGGCCGGGCCGTCGAGCCGCCCGACGCCCTTGATGCGTTGCCAGGCATCCCGGGGGTCCGGATCCTTCGCGGCATCGCTCAGCATCCGCGCGCAGTCCTCTTCCAGCCAGGGCAGCCGCCCCAGGGCGTTCAGCCGTTCCCTCAGGTCCTGCCACATCAGTGGCAGCACGCAGACGTCCAGGGCCGCGTAGCGCAGCAGTTCCGGGCGCAGCGGGCGCGCCAACCAGTTGCTGCGGGTCAGGTCCTTGTCCACCGGCACGCCCAGCAGCCATTCGGCCGCCTTGTGGTAACCCAGTTGCAGGGGCTGCCCGAGCAGCGCGCAGGCCAGCTGCGAGTCCACCAGGGGCACGGGCAGTTCGCCGGTCGCGTGGCGCAGCGCCTCGAGGTCTTCCGAGGGGCTGTGCAGCAATTTGGTGATGGCACCGTCCGCCAGCAGTTCGCCCAGGGGCTCCAGGGCGCCGTCGACCAGCGGATCCACCAGCCAGACCGTCTGGCCGTCGGAGACCTGGACCAGGCCGAGGTCGGCGAACCAGGTCCGTTCGCGGACGAATTCGGTGTCCACGGCCAGCAGGTCGGCGCGGCGCCAGGCCTTGGCGGCACGACCCACCTGGGCGGCGCTTTCGAGCAAAAGGGGTGAATCCGCCGCTTTCAGGGCGGTTTCCAGGGGGGCGAGCACAGTCATGAAATCTTGAGATTTCCCTTTCTAAACCGGCGTATACGCCTTGTTTGTCATGAAGTTTTCAGCCCCGGGCTCCCCTTGTGGGCGCTGGGGACTTGGTTTATCGTTGCGGATGGTCGAGCAGTCGGCCTGCTCCGAAGAAGAACGATAACATGCCGACGCGCCTCGAAAGGGACAAGAAGCAAAGGAATCTGCGCATCCAATGGTTCGCCTGACCATTCTATTCCTCGCTTCCTTCCTGATGACCACATGGCCGGGCCAGCGTGCCCTGGGCCAGGAATCAGAGCCGGAATCCGCTGCGGAACGGCAAGGGGAAGGGGCAGAGTCGGAAGACGAACGTCGCGTGCGGCGCCTCGGCGACGTGGAGAACGACGAGTACGAGTTCGAGCTCGCTCTGCCCAGCGCCCCCCGCGAGGAAGCCCCCACTGTCGAGACGCTCCCCCTGGGCGATCCGGAGCTCGAGGAACGCCTGCAGCAGGCCCTCGGTATCCTCGCCGTGCGCCAGGGCGACCGCGCGGCCCAGGCCGAGGTCAATGCCATTCTCGACGAAGTCATGGACCGCGCCAGCTTCCAGATGGAAGACGGCGATTTCGAGGAGGCTCGCTCCCTGCTCAATGCGGTGCGCCAGGTCGATCCGAACAAGGAAGGCCTGGGTGACGCCTGGGCGCGGCTGGCCGAGCTCCAGCAGCCGGTAGAGCCCGTCGCACGCCCGGCCGTGCGCCAGGATGCGCCGGCCATCGAAGCCCCACGCAAGGAAAACACCGTCACGCCCGAAAGCGGCTATACCCTGCCCAATTCAGCCCAGGCCGAGCGACTGGACCAGCTGCTGGCGATGATCGCCGCGCGTCCCGGCCACCAGGCGGCGCTGGCGGAACTGGACAACCTGCTCGACGACCTGCTCGCCCAGGCCCGTACCGCCATGCAGGACGGCGATTTCGAATCCGCGACCGGCCTGCTCAACGTGGTGCGCTCCGTGAATCCGCGCAAGCGCGGCCTGGCGGAGACCCGGCGCCTGCTCAGCCAGACCATGGAAGTCGATGACTGGCTGGAGCGCGCCCGGGCCGCCGAACAGAGCGGCGCCCTGCTCGAGCCCCGCCTCGAGAGCGCCTATTACTGGTATCGCCAGGTGCTGACGGTGGACCCGGAGAACGTGGCGGCGCTTCGCGGCCTGCGCGACATCCAGCAGGTGATGGTGGTCTACGCCCTGGACGCGGCCAAGAACCTGGATTTCGAGCTTTCGGACGCCTGGCTGGAAGAGGCGGGCACCATCCAGACCGACCAGCGCGCCGTGGAGCAGGGCCGGCGGGAAATCGACCGGTTCCGCGATGACCTGGCGGCCACCATCGACGGTGAAATCGTCATGGCCATCCGCGCCGGGGACACCGAACTGGCGGAGTTCCGGCTGATCGATCTCATCGCCCTGGGCGGCCACGAGGAACGGGTGTCCGAGTTGCGGAGCATGATGAGCCGCGAGGAAAGCTACGGCCAGTACCAGCCGGGCCAGGTGCTGCAGGACCCCTTCACGAACAACACGGGCTACGCGCCCACCACGGTGGTGATCACTTCCGGCAGCTTCGTCATGGGGGCGCCGGAGGATGAAGACGAGCGCAGCTCGAACGAGGGACCGCCACACCGGGTCACCTTCCAGCGCGGCTTCGCCCTCGGTGTCACCGAGGTGACGGTGCGCCAGTTCGGCGCCTTCGTTCGCGAAACGGGCTACCTCACCGATGCCGAGCGCCAGCGGGGCTCCTCGGTCTGGGACGATGAACTGGGACAGCTCGCGGATCGGCCGAACATCAACTGGCGCCACGATTTCCTGGGTGCCGACGCGGCAGACGACCTGCCGGTGGTGCACGTGACCTGGAACGACGCCGTGGCCTACGTGCAGTGGCTGAGCAGCCGTACCGGCCGCTCCTACCGCCTGCCCAGCGAAGCCGAATACGAGTACGCAGCCCGCGCGGGCACCCGCACGGCGCACTGGTGGGGAGACGGCCGTCCGCGCGACACCGTCGAGAACCTCGCCGGCGACGAAGACCGCTCGCCGACCGAGCGCAAGTTCAGCGCCGGCTTCCGGAACTACGGGGACGGCTACTTCGGTCCCGCGCCGGTCGGCAGTTTCGCAGCCAACCCCTGGGGCCTGCACGACATGTCCGGCAACGTGAGTGAGTGGATCCAGGACTGCTGGCACACCAACTACGTGCGCGCCCCGGTGGACGGGCTGGCCTGGGAGAACCCGGGTTGCACGCGCTACGTGATCCGCGGCGGCTACTGGGCCAGCGCACCGCGCCAGGCGCGCTCGGCGGCCCGCATGTCCGCCTCCCAGACCCTGCGCACCCCGCAGGTGGGCTTCCGGGTGGCGCGCGACCTCTGGTAGGTAGATGGGGTCAGAGTAAAGGGTCAGAGTAAAAACCGGGTCGACGTCAGTCGGGCCGTTCTCAAACAGGGCCGCCGGTTTTTACTCTGACCCTTTACTCTGACCCCAATCCTCCTCTGACCCCAGTTCTCCCAATTCTCCCAGCACCGCTTCCAGGATGGCCGCCAGCCGGCCCGAGGCCACGTCCAGCTGTTGCTGGGTGACCTGCCAGCTGCGCGTTTCCCAGCTCTCGTCCACGGTTCGTGTCGGCGGGTAGCCGAAATTCCGGGTGAGGGCGAACGATTCGTTGGTCCAGCTGTAGGTGTCGCCCGGGACCCAGCCCCGGGTCGGCTGGTCGTGTCGCTGCCGCAACAGTTCGACGAGCTCCTTCATGCTGCCGACCCGCTGTTCCAGCAGGCCGTTGTCCCAGTACCAGTGCAGGTTCATGGAGACACCGCGGTAGCGGATGGTGACGAGATTGCCGCCCTTGTCGTCGGCGTAGCCGACATGCAGGGGCTGGTGGAGGTCGCCCACCAGGTGGCAGAGGAACTTGAAGGCCAGGCGTCGTTCTTCGCGGGGGAGGGCAGGGTCGCCGAGCCGGGCGGCCTGGGCGTTCACCTGGGCGGTGACGCAGCGCCCGTCCGGGCAGTCGCGTCTGGCGCTGTAAGCCTTCGCCTCCGGGTCGATGTTGACGTAATGCCAGGGCGCCGTGTCGGCCCCGTCGCCCATGTCCCGCCAGGTGTCGGGCCAGGTGCAGGCGCCGGCCACGTCGTCGGTGTCGGTGGAGCCGAGGAGCCCGGCGAGGGTGGCGCGGGTGGCATCGGAAAGCTGTTCGACGGCGAGGATGCCGACCGCCGCGTGGCCGCGCTGGCCCCAGGCGTGGGCGGTGGCGGGGATGAGGGCGCTGAGCGACAGGCCCAACACCAGGAGTGAAACCGGTTTCATCGTATTCTGCGCCTCTCCCTGGCATTTGCTGGCCCGGTCCTTCCGGAACCCCTGGTGGCCGTACAGGGCCACATGCCATCCAGTCATTTGAAAAAGTATGCGGGTTCCCAGGCGCCATGCCCAGCGCGGGGGTCGGCCGGGTGTCTATACTGGGACGACACTTCCCTCCCACCAGATTCATTTCCCATGGCCACACGCCCGGGTTCGTCGCCCCGTCCACTCCTGGATCCGAAGCAGCAGAAGCGTTACGACCAGGCGTTCAGCAAGTCCTTCCGCGAGGGCTGGCGCTCGGACACGCCTTCGGTCCTGCTGCACCTGGTCGTGCTGCTGGTCGCGTACGGGCTCCTGGCCCGCGCGATCGCGAAGGGCGGGCTCGCCCCCGGTTATGTGCCGGTCGTCTTCCTGGTCGAGGTGTGGGCGGTGCAGTGGCTGGGCTGGTTGCTGGCCCATACCCTGGTGAGCGACCCAGTGTTCCAGAGACTTGGCGGCCGGATCTGGGTTCCCGTCTTCTGGACGTTCGCGGTGTTCGGCCCCTACGCACTGACGCTGGTCATCCGGGCCGGTGGCGACGTGCAAGGCATGAGGGCGCTGCTCGGAACGTGGCTGGAACAGGCCTGGAGTTCCGGTCTCGTGCTGGCGTTGGCGGTGACGCTGCTCGGGCTCCTCGTCGAGACAGTCCGCGACCTGGCGCGCTGGCGCCGGGAGGGGCCGGACGCCACCTTCATCTGGCCGGCTTCCATGCAGGTCGGATTTCGCTTCGCGGCGATGCTGGTGCTGCCCTTTCTCCTGCTGATTCCCGTGATCATCGTGGGCACGCTATTGCACGTGTTGTGCAGCGGCGGCGGGAACAGCACGATCAACGCCGGCAAGGAGTATGTCGATATCGGCGCCTGCCTCGGCGTCGGCTTGTCGGACGCATCGCTCGCCACCTGGGGGCTGTTCACCTGGCTGGCGCTGGCGGATCTCCTGGTGCTCTTCGGCGGCGCGTGGATGCACCGGAGAGAGCTGCGTCGTTGAACGACGCCAGCGGCGTGCCTGTCGCCGGGCCGGGTGATTCGTCGGGAGTTCCCGGTTCGCCGGGTTTATCCGGCGACTGAGTCCCCGGCCCGGGCCGCCTCGACGCGATCCAGCGTGGCCTCGAAATCGTCCAGCAGGCGATCCATGCGGCGGATCAGGGCTTCGTAGGGTTCCTTCGAGGCCATGTCCAGGCCCGCGTCCAGGAACAGGTCGTAGGGGTGCTTCGAACCGCCTGCCTGCAGAAAGCGCAGGTAGTTCTCCCGCTCGGCTTCGCCGCCGGCCAGGATGTCCTCCGTGAAGTAGGCCGCGCCGGCGATGGAGGTGGCGTACTGGAACACGTAGAAGTTGAAGTAGAAGTGCGGCACGAACAGCCATTCGTTGTGATACAGCTCCTCGATGCGCATCACGCCCTGGTCGGCGCCGTGGTAGCGGCGCAGGATCTCGCCGTACATCTGGGTGATCCGGTCGCCGGACAGCGGCTCACCGCGTTCCATGGCGGCATACACCTCGCCCTCGAACTCGCTGAACATGGTCTGGCGGAAGAAGGTGCTGCGGATCTGCTCCAGCGCGTAGCCGAGGTAGTAGAGGCGCTCTTCGTCGGTGGCCGAGTTGGCCAGCATGTAGTTCTGGGTCAGCAGCTCGTTGGCGATGGCGGCGGTTTCCGTGGTGAAGATCGAAAAGCCGGCCAGGTGTTGCGGCTGGGCCTCGTTCGCCAGCATCTGGTGCAGGGCGTGGCCCCATTCATGGGCGTAGGTGGAGACCGAGTTGTAGTCGTCCAGGTGGTTCAGCAGGATGTAGGGGTGCAGGTCGTACACGAAGCCCGACATGTAGGCGCCGGAGCGCTTGCCCGGGCTGGGCTTGACGTGCATCCAGCGCTTGGCGGCCGCGTCCGCCAGCTGGTCCGAGTAGTTCTCGCCCAGGGGCAACACGGCCTTGTTGACGATTTCGACGGTGTCGTCGATGGGGAATTCGCGTGGCGGCTCCACCATGGAGACGTAGATGTCTTCGTAGCCCATGTCCTCCAGGCCCAGCACCCGCGCCTTCAGCTCCAGGTAGCGGTGCAGTGAGGGCAGGTTCTCGTTCGTCACGCTCACCAGCGCGTCGTACACGCTGCGCGGCAGGTTGTCCTGGAACAGGTTGCGGGTCAGCGTGTCGTCGTACTGGCGAACCCGGGTGGTGAACAGCTGGGAGGTAAGGTGGGCGGACAGGGTCTGGCCCGCGGTGCCCTTGTAACCGTCCCAGGTGGTCCAGAAGGCGTCGAACACGGCCTTGCGGTCCTCGTACACGCGTGACTGGCGATGACGGCTGTAACCCTGCGAGTCGATGTAGGCCTCTTCGCCGGTGCTCAGGGTGATGGTCCGCCAGGGAATCTCGGAGTTGGACAACAGGCCGTAGATGTTGAAGGGCGAGGCCTGCATCAGGCCGGCGGCGGCGATCACGCTTTCGGCTTCGTCACCCAGGGTGTGGGGCTGGTAGCGCAGGGCGTCCTCGACATTGAACCGGTAGGTGCGCAGGGCCGGCAATTCTTCCAGGTAGCGCTCCAGGGTCTCGCGGCCGAGTGACATCAGTTCCGGCTGGAACCAGGCGCCCGCCTGCTGGAATTCGCTGAACATGCGCTGCGCCTGCTGGCGGCGTTCCTGGCCGCGCGGGTCGCCCAGGTTCTCGTCGGCGCCCAGGCTGGCGTAGGTGAAGACGCGGGTCCCTTTCAGCAACCACCGGTTGGTGGTTTCGAAGGCGGTGAGCAGCGCTTCCGGCCCGTCGGACAGGGTGCCTTTGAGCTCCCGGATCTCATCCAGCCCGGCCATGGCCTCCTCCAGGGCGGCGCTCCAGTCCGCCTCCGTGGCGAACATTTCGGTCAGGTCCCACGACCAGCGCTGATCGACGGGGCTTTCCTGGGCGGTCAGGGTGCTTGCTGTGAACAGCAATCCGGCGGCCGCCAGGCAGGCGGTCAGTTTGCGGTGGGTCATGGGACGCTCCCGGGTTCGATGTGTGCGGCATTGAATCAGAAGGCGCCCGGCATTCTGAGTGCCGTTTGTCATGATTCGGCCGGACGGCTCCGGAGATCAGGTGATGTGCTGGCGCACCGGCGCCAAAGCGGCAAGAATGACGGGAACGCAAGGTCAGTCGAATCGCGACGTCTGCCGCCAGACCCGGTTCGGTCATGACCTGGCGCTTGTCTCCGCCTTCCGCCGCCGGCTGGTTGAAACCCCATGAAAACCGTCGTTCATATCGCCATCCTGTTGTTCTGCGGCCTGTCGCTGCCGGCCGCCGCGCTCGACATCCGCGGCGTCGTCTACTCAGACGAGAACGGCAACGGCTCACGCGATGCGGGCGAGCCGGGTCTGGCCGATGTCGGTGTCAGCAATGGCCAGCGCATCGTGCGCACCGACGCCGAGGGCCGCTACCTCATCGACATCGACGACCGGCGCGGCCACGTCATGGTGCTCAAGCCCCACGGCCATGCGCTGCCGCACAACGACCGGGGCCTGCCGGACTATTACTGGCTGCATTATCCGGCCGGCTCTCCCGAGCGCAGCTATGAGGGCATCGCCCCGACCGGGACGGCGCCGGACTCGGTCGACTTCGCCCTGATTCCCACCCGGGAACCCGAGTCACTGCGCATCCTCGCCCTGGCGGACCCCCAAACCTCCGACCCACGCGAACTGGCCTTCTTCGAGCGCCTGTTCGCCGAGGAACTGCGGGCGCTGGAGGGAATCGACTTCACCCTGATCCTGGGCGACCTGCTCAACGACGCGCTGGACCTGGGTGATTCGTTCGACCGCCTGGTCGCCGGTTTCGGGCATCCCTGGGTCGCCGTGATCGGCAACCACGACCTCGACCTGGACGCGGCGTCGGACTTCGGGGCGGCCGATACCTTCACCGGGCGCTACGGCCCGACGACCTGGGCTTTCGAATACGGCCCCGCGCACTTCCTCGTGCTCGACAACATCCGCTTTCACCGCCCCCCGTCAGGCGGCTACCGGTATCACGGTGGTTTTCGCGCCGAGCAGCTGGACTTCGTTCAGGCGTACCTCGCCGACGTGCCGAAGGACGCCATGATCGTCCTGGCGATGCACATCCCGCTCAACAGCAGCAGCTTCAGGAGTGAGGACCGGGAACGACTGCTGGAACTCGTCGCGCCCTACGACAACGCGCTCGTGCTGTCCGGCCACTACCACGCCAACCAGCATGCCTACCTGGACCAGGCCTACGGGTGGCCCGATCCGCAGGGCCACCTGCATGAGTACGCCGTGGGGGCCGTCTCGGGCGCCTGGTGGGGTGGGGCGCTGGACGAAAATGGATTGCCTGACTCGACCATGCGCGACGGCACGCCGCCCGGCTTTGCGATCGTGACGCTCACGGCCGACAGCTACTCAATCGAATATCGTGGCGTGCGCCAGCCCGGGCGACAGCTCGCGCTGTTCGGCCCAGGCTCGGTGATGGCAGATACCTGGTCGAACGCGGACGTGTACGCCAACGTGTTCAACGGCGATGCCTACACGGAAGTTTCCCTGCAGGTCGAGCGCCTGGAGGCCGACGGGCAGTCCATGGTCGTGGAACCCTGGGCGCCGATGCGAAAGGTGGACGAAGCCGACCCGCGCGTCTGGAAGCGGGCCATCGAGCGGATGCAGTTCAATGGTGAGCCGGACAACGCCCGCCTGGCGTCACCCCTCGATTCTTCCCATCTGTGGCGCACCCGCTTGTCCACATCGGTGGCGCCGGGGCGATACCGCGTGCGCGTTCGCGCGCGCGACCGCTGGGGAATGGATGCGACGGAGACGACCGAGTACCAGGTCTACCCACGGGTTCGGTGAGGATGACGATCGCTGAAACATCCGCCCTTGACGAAACCGCGGGATGTTGGTGCCGAAGGAGGGACTCGAACCCTCACTCTGTTTCCAGAAACGGATTTTGAGTCCGTCGCGTCTACCAGTTCCGCCACTTCGGCGCGGTGGGCCTGCCGGGGGTGCCGGCGGGCGCACAGTATAGCCATGGTCCTTCCGGGTCGCCAGACACGAGGCGCCGGGATTTACAGGGGATCAGGCGGCGTCGAGTTGCAGTTGCTTGGGTTCGCGGCGGTACCAGCCGTCACCCTCGTCGACGAACAGGTTGCAGGTCTCCATGGCCTGCTGATAGATGTGCACCGAGACCGCGACCTTGCTGGCGCTGGGGTTGGCGATGGTGTGGTATTCGTGCGGCGGGATCAGGCTGCCGGCGCTGCCGCAGCCGGCCACGATGGTGCCCACGTCCTCGAAGCGGAAACGCTCTCCGCGTTCTTCCAGCAGGTGGTAGCTGACCACCTCGATGCTGCCGGACCAGACCCCTTCCACGCACCACACGCCGGAGTGGTCGTGGATGGGCGTGCCCTGTCCCGGACCCCAGGTCATGGCGATCATGCTGTAGCCCCGGGTGGGGTGGGTGAAGACTTCGCGGCGGGCGTAGTGGCCGGGGATGACCTCGAACACGCAGTCGGGCAGTCGGATGCCGGGGTCGGCGATGCACTCCACCAGGGCCCGGCGCAGGCAGGTGGTGATCTCGAAGGGACATTCCCCGTCGATGGCGGCGTCAATCCGCTGGATCAGCCGGTCCTTGCCCTCGAATTCCAGGCTCATGCTGCAAACTCCCCGTTGTCGATGGTGCGGGCGATGGAGCGGAAATAACCCCCGACGACGCTCCCGAAGTTCCTAAAGTCTACCAGAAAGGCGTCGTGGCCCTGGGGCGAGGGCAGCATCTCCAGGCGCGTTTCGACGCCCATTGCCGTCAGGGTTCGCGCGATCTCGCCTTGCTGGCGAGGCGGGAACAGCAGGTCGGTGTCCACGCCGATCACCAGTGCCGAATCCAGGCGAACATCGGCCAGGGCCCCGGCCAGGTCGGCGTGGTTCTCGCTGGCGTCGAATCCGTCCATCGACTGCGACAGGTACAGGTAGCTGCAGGGATCGAAGGCGCCGATGAAGCGCTCCGCCGCCGCCTCCAGGTAGGACTCCACCTCGAAGTTCATGGTGAAGGGCTGCTTCGGGTACAGCGACTGCTGGTCTCGGCCGAAGCGGTCCTGCCATTCCACGGCGGAACGGTAGGAGATCATCCCCAGCTTGCGGGCCATGCGCATGCCGAAGCGCGGCCAGGTCTCATCGGTGTACTGGCCGTCGGCGAAGTCCGGGTCGCTGGCGATCAGTTCCCGCTGCAGCGACCGGATGGCGATGGAGAAGGGTTCGGCGCGCGGCGCGCTGGAAATGCTCAGGAAATGCCGCGCGCCTTCGGGGTTCTGCTTGAGCCAGGCCAGGGCGCTCATGCCGCCCATGGACGGGCCCATGACGGCGCAGAGGCGTCCGATGCCCAGGTGCTCGACCACCCGCTGGGTGGATGCGGCGATGTCCTCGATAGAGAGCGCCGGAAAGTCCAGGCGCCAGGGTTTGCCCGTCGCCGGGTTGTCGCTGGCCGGGCCGACGCTGCCCATGCAGCTGCCGAGGGAGTTCACGCAGAGGACGAAATACCGGTCGGTGTCGATGGCCGAGCCCGGGCCGATCATGTACTCCCACCATCCGTCCTCGGGATCGTCCGCGCTGGAGGCGGCATGGGCGCTGGGCGACAGGCCGGTGAACAGCAGCACGGCGTTGGAGCGGTCCGCATTCAGCTCGCCCCAGGTCTCGTAGGCCAGCGTGAGGCCGGGCAGCTCGCCGCCGCGCTTGAAGCGGAAGGGGCGCTCATCCTGGTAGATACGGGTGGCGGGGGTGGCGGGGATCGAAAACATTGGGACTGCGGGCCTGTGGGAGCTCTGCCGGTGGGGGGTTGGCGCCGGGTTGCCCCGATCGTTTAGCGTAATGGTACCTGAACATGGGGGCGCGCCATGGGCCTTCCCAGCCAATCGATTCCACCCGGTGATTCACGTCCGGTGCGCAGCAACCAGGCGGGACCGCACGAGCGCCTGGCCGAGTGCGTTCGGCGGCATGCCGAGGCGCCCTGGAAGGCGCCCCTGCATGGCCCCAGCCAGGCCGCCTTCGAGCGACTCGAGGCCTTGCGACTGGAGCTGGGCGCCGGACGCCCGATCGTGCTCGACGCCGGCTGCGGCACGGGCGAGAGCACGCGGGTCCTCGGCCGCCAGTACCCGGAGGCCGTGGTGGTTGGCGTTGACCGCTCCGCCGCGCGGCTGGCGCGCACCGGCGCGGACCAAACGCCGACCGGGGAGGGCAACGTGCTGTGGTGCCGGGCCGAACTCGAATCGTTCTGGCGCCTCGCGCTCGCGGCGGGCTGGCCGCTGCACCGGCACTTCCTGCTCTATCCCAATCCCTGGCCCAAGGCGGCGCACCTGGGCCGGCGCTGGCACGGCCATCCGGTGTTTCCGTCGCTGCTGGCACTCGGCGGACTGCTGGACTTGCGCAGCAACTGGCGAACCTACGTGGAGGAGTTCGCGGCCGCCACGGCCCAGCTCACGGGTATCGAGCCCGTCGTCAAACGGCTGGACTCACCGGCGGCGCCTCTCAGCCCCTTCGAACGCAAATACGCGGCCAGCGGGCACGCGCTCTGGCACGTGTCCTGTGAATTGCCAATAACGTCAAAATAGGCCGTAACGGACAATTGTTGTACACTGCGCGCCGGACAGGGAAGAACGCGCAGGCCAGCCATGAATGCCAGGGACCCGCTGCAGAATTCGGAAGTGGCCATCATCGGCCGTGGCGTGGAGTCCGTGCTGCGTCGCCTGATCCGCTTCCTGGCCGGCATCATCTCCCTGGCCAAGCTGCACGAGCTCATCGATTTCATCTACGTGGAGGAGATGGACGAGAAGCTGCGGCGGGAGCATCCCAACCGCTCGGTCACGCTGTCCACGCTGGCGTTGAACACCGGCCTGGACACGCGCGTGATCAACCGCATCCAGAAAAGCAGCGGCTACAAGCGTGGCCTGCTCAACGAGGCCGAATTCTTCCGTGATTTCACCCCGGCCGCCAGCTTCCTTCACCGCTGGTCCACGGACGAGGGCTTCGTGGACCCGGACACGGGCCTGCCGCGGCCACTGACCGTCAAGGGCGAGACCGGCAGTCTCGAGGCGCTGGCCACGCTGCTCCGGCTGCCCCGGGGCGTGACCATCAAGTCGGTGGTGGAACAGCTCGAACGCAGCGGCCTGATCCGCTACGACCGGGACCGGGACGTCATCGAGATGCGGGTCGACCGCTACCTTCCCTCGCCCAGCAAGGACCGGGAAGGCGCACTGGAAATCGGCTTCCTGGCGGTGAGCCGCCTGATGGACACGGTGCTGGGCAACCTGGCGCCCGAACTGCCCGATTCAGAGCGACTCTACCAGCGTGTGTACTGGATCAATCGCCTGCCGCCGAGCCAGCGCAGGGCCTTCCGGCGCAGAATGGTGCAGCTGCTGGACGAGGTGGAGCAGGCCGGCTACCGGCAGCTGGAGGAGCTGGACCAGCACTTCGACACACCGGGCCAGATCTCGGCGGGATTCGGCCTTTACCTGTTCGAGGACGCGGAGGAAGAGCAGGCCTGATTGAATTCGCGGGACGTCGCCTTCAGGCGCTCCGGTCCTGCCGCCCCTCGTCCTCGAAATAGTACAGCCCGAAGCCGGCAGTGATCTGGCTGGGCGATTCGATCTTCATTTCCATGTCCGTGAGCAGGCCCGTGCCCTGTTCCTCGAACTCTTCCATCAAGGCCGTCAGGCGGCGGCGGAATTCCTCGTGGCGATGGGGCGCCAGGCGGTTGGTCCAGTAGGCCCGCTGGTAGAGCCGGGGGGTGTCGTCACCGAGGCGTTCGAGGTTGGTGATCACGGTGTCCACCAGTCGGCCGATGGCATGGAAGCCGACCTCGATGGCGCCCTCCACGTCGCTGGAGGCGCTGGGCAGGAACTTCTCCGTGACCATGTGCAGCCGGCCGTCCCCGTCTTCCGTGGCGGCCCCGCTGAGCACCAGCCGGTCGGCGACGGATCGGGGCGTGACGCCCCGGATGAAAGCCGAGGAGCGCATTAGGGCTTCCAGGCTGGGCGCGTCCCCGAAGACGGGCAGGGCGCGTGGTTGTCCCGTGGTTTCGTCGAGGTAGCCGGGGTCCGTCGACCACAGGTCCAGCAGGTGCGTGGTGGGGGTCATGTTGCTGGTGAACGCCCGTTCGCCATCCCCGCCATAACCGGGCCGTGCGCGCAGGCGGTTGAGCTGGCGCGTGTCGACGCCGGTCAGCAGGGCCATCTGGCTGGCCGGCGCCGAGCGTTCCGGGTACTCCCGGCGCAGGTGCCGTTCGGCTTCCTCCACGAACACCAGGCGCAGGATTTCCTCCAGCCGGGCGAGGCTCATGGCGCCCATCAGCGGGCGCACCAGCCGGCGCAGCACGGTGGCTACGGCCATGCCCAGGGCATTGACTTCCTGGGTCCTGAGGTCCTTGTGGAGATCCATGGGGTGTTTGTGCTGAAAATTGACAAAAAAGTCAAAATACAGCGCAAAGTGTAATGGAATTGCCGGTACAGGCCAAGCGCGGCGCGGCCGGTAACGCACCGTGAAGATCGAAAGGAAAACGGCCGTCCCGGCATGCGGGACGGCCGGTGATCAGGGGATCAGGCGGGAGGCGCCTGGCCCTTCGGGTTCTCGCCGTACTGGTTGGGCCCGGGCTCGCTGTCCAGGCAGTAGAAGACGATCAACACGATGGCGCCGATGATCGGGACGAAGCACAACAACAGCCACCAGCCGGTCTTGCCCGAGTCGTGGAGACGCCGGATCGCCACGCCGATGGCGGGCAGCAGCACCGCGAGGGAGTAGATACCACTCAGCAGGCCGTAACCGGACTGTGTGGTCGTACCCAACAGGCCGTCGATGAAGCCGAGCACGAAGGCGACGATGATGTTGAACAGAACGAACCACCAGAATTCACTGCGGCTCGCGCGGCCGTTGAACACGGCGTATTTCTTGAGAACGGCAAGATACCACTGCATAAGGATTTTCCCCCAAGTCTGATGTTGGTGTCCCCTGATGTTAGCACCTGCCGGGAAAAACGCCGGATGGCCCACGACATGGCGCGTTGGCCGGCGGTGCGCCGCAGGGTGCAACAGGGATTCGAATGGGGGTGGTGGGCGATACTGGGCTTGAACCAGTGACCTCTGCAATGTGACT
>JAUHYP010000103.1 GCA_030426265.1 Gammaproteobacteria bacterium
CCGCTCCGGGCGAGCAACGCCATCCTGCTGGAGCTCGCCGCGCTGCGGCCCCGGGGGCTGGTGTTCGACATCGGCTCCCTCAAGAGCCCGTTGCGCGAAGGCCTGCAGGCCACGCAGGCCGCCGGCTGCCGCGTGTGTTCGGTGCACCCGATGTTCGGGCCCAACGAAGTGGGCCTGTCCGGCCGCCATATCCTGTTCGTGGACGTGGGCCACGGCGAGGCCCTGGCCGACGCCCGCGCGCTGTTCGCCCACACGGCGGCCGATTGCGTGGACCTGAGCCTGGAGGAGCACGACGAAGTGATGGCCTGGGTGCTGGGCCTCTCGCACCTGGTCAACATCGCCTTTGCCTCCGCCCTGGCCGACAGCGGCGAGGAGGTCCCCTTGCTGGAACGCATTTCCAGCAGCACCTTCAACGCGCAGCTCAAGGTGGCCGCGCAGGTGGTGTCCGAAAACCCACGCCTCTACTACGAGATCCAGAAGGGCAACGAGCGCACGCCAGGCGTGGTCGGCCGTTTCCGCGAGGCCCTGGACCGGCTGGCCGAAGCCGTCGCCGGTGCCGATGAAGATGGCTTCGTGGACGCCATGGAGCGCGCCAACCGGCGCCTGTCCCAGGGACGCGCGCCGGACGCGATCGGCTGAAACCCGCCATCCGCCCGAACCCCGGGCCGGGTCCGGCGCCGCCCTGTCCGCAGCGCCTTGAACCGGGGCAGGGCATGGGGGACAATGCGTCCCCCGCGGGCGGCGCCAGCCCCCGCGACCAGTCAATGGTGGCCCCTGTCGGTCACCCCGCAGCGGCACGTTGTGAACCCCGTCAGGCCCGGAAGGGAGCAGCGGCAACAATGACGCCGGGTGCCGGGGAACGGCGGGCGGGGGCTGCCTCCCCTTCTGCTATAGTGGAACCCTTCGCCCCTCCCTCGCCAGGATGACCGACACGGCATGAGCTACCAGGTTCTCGCCCGCAAGTGGCGGCCCAAGACCTTCCAGGAACTCGTTGGACAGGAGGCCGTCGTGCAGGCGCTGGTCAACGGCCTGGACAACGACCGTGTGCACCACGGATTTCTCTTCACCGGCACGCGCGGCGTGGGCAAGACCACGGTCGCGCGCATCCTCGCCAAGTGCCTGAATTGCGATACAGGGGTCACCTCAAGGCCCTGCGGCGAGTGCAGTTCCTGTGTCGACATCGACGAAGGCCGCTTCCAGGACATGCTGGAGATCGACGCCGCCTCCCGTACCGGCGTGGATGACACCCGCGAACTTTTGGAGACTGTCCAGTTCGCACCGGCGCGCGGTCGCTACAAGGTGTACATCATCGACGAGGTCCACATGCTCTCCACGGCGAGCTTCAACGCCCTGCTCAAGACCCTGGAAGAGCCGCCGCCGCACGTGAAGTTCGTGCTCGCCACGACGGACCCGCAGAAGATTCCGGTCACCATCCTGTCGCGCTGCCTGCGTTTCAACCTGCGGCGCCTGCTTCCCGACCAGATCGGCGACTACCTCACGCAACTGTTGAAAGAAGAAAGCATCGAGGCCGAAGCGGAAGCGATCTCACGCATTGCACGTGCGGCCGATGGCAGCATGCGTGACGCCCTCAGCCTGCTGGACCAGGCGATCGCCTTTGGTGGCGGCCGGCTCGAGGACGGGGACGTGGCCCAGATGATGGGCAGCGTCGATCACGAACATGTCGCCCAGCTGCTGCGCGCCCTGGGCAGCGGTGAGGCCGCGACGGTGCTGGACATCGTGCGTGAACTCGCAGCGCAGTCACGCAATCTCGAGAGCGTGCTGGCCGAGCTCGCCGAAGTGCTGCACCGGGTGGGCCTGGTCCAGATCGTTCC
>JAUHYP010000021.1:0-7500 GCA_030426265.1 Gammaproteobacteria bacterium
GGCAGGGTGCGGCCGTTGAGGGTGACGAGGTTGAAGCCGGGGCCGAAGCCG
The DNA here is from genome assembly GCA_030426265.1 of Gammaproteobacteria bacterium. Classification (GTDB taxonomy): domain Bacteria; phylum Pseudomonadota; class Gammaproteobacteria; order Xanthomonadales; family SZUA-36; genus Marinihelvus. Next base: position 52 of record JAUHYP010000021.1, read on the forward strand.
CGCACCGTCACCTTGGAGCCTTCACCGTTCTGGCGGTCGATCGACACGCCGGGAATGCGCTGCAGGGATTCAGCGAGGTTGGTGTTGGGGAACTTGCCCATGTCCTCGGCGGTGATGGCGTCCACCACCCCGACGGATTCGCGCTTGATGTCCATGGCGCGTTCCATCGATCCGCGGATGCCGGTAACGACGACTTCCTCGAGGATGCCGTCGGCGTCCCCGGTGGTGTCCTGTGCCAGGACGGCCGGCGCAAAGACCCCCGTCGCAAGCGATGCGGCGATCAGTTCTGCGAGCTTGTTTCTCTTGAATTGCATGTGGGTTCTCCAGGGTGTGGCTGTTTCGCGTTCGGGCGAAGCGCCGCGGCCGGCCCGCCCCATGGCGGGCACGGCGCCGCGGCGTCACAACGCAGGCGACGGAGCTGGCTCGGATTGAATTCGGACGTGGACCTGTGCCCCATGGGGAACTGAGCCTCTACTCACTATTCATCGGCCCCTGAGGGGCTCTCTACCGGCGCACCCGTGTTCCGGGGCGCCATCATTCTTTCCTCCTGCCTTGTCAGCGGAACGGGTGCTTCGTTGTCGCTCCGGCACTATTGTTACCGCTAACATTTATTAGCATGGCGCAAGATGTCCAGCGCTGTCAAGCAGCTTGTCCTGCGTTGTCTTTCTTGACCGGGGCCAGAACGGCGATACCGCCCGCTCCCGGCCTGCCGGCGGGTGTTCCCAAGTACCTGTTTTGACGGGGATGCCGGGAACCACGGGAACGAGGGCGACGCGCCCAATCGATTGCGCCGAATCCATTGGGAATGCGCATGGCCAGGAAGCCAAAGGTGTCGCCGTCATGGTCTAGACTCCAGAGAGACCTCCCCGATTGGAGAACACCGGGGCGGGACAGCCATTCGTAGAACCCACACACGGAGAGCCAGATGTCCGCTGAACCCAAATTCACCGAATCCGAGGCCCAATGCCCGTTCGCCCCTGCCGCCGGCGGGGGGACGACCAACCGGGACTGGTGGCCCAGGCAACTGCGCCTGGACCTGCTCAACCAGCACTCGGATCGCTCCAACCCGCTTGGCGAGGAATTCGACTACGCCACGGCCTTCAAGGGCCTGGACTACACCGCCCTGAAGCAGGACCTCGCCGACCTGATGACCGACTCCCAGGAGTGGTGGCCGGCGGACTTCGGACACTACGGCCCGTTCTTCATCCGAATGTCCTGGCACAGCGCGGGCACTTACCGCATCGGTGACGGACGCGGGGGCGGCGGCCGTGGCCAGCAGCGCTTCGCGCCGTTGAACAGCTGGCCGGACAACACCAGCCTCGACAAGGCGCGCCGGCTGCTCTGGCCGATCAAGCAGAAATACGGCCAAGCCATTTCCTGGGCGGACCTGATGATCCTGACCGGCAACGTCGCGCTGGAAACCATGGGCTTCAAGCCCTTCGGTTTCGGAGGCGGCCGCGAGGACGTCTGGGAACCGGACCAGGACGTGTACTGGGGTTCGGAAACGGAATGGCTGGCCCTCAGCGACAATCCCCACAGCCGCTATTCCGGCGAACGGGACCTGGAAAACCCGCTGGCGGCCGTGCAGATGGGCCTGATCTACGTGAACCCCGAAGGCCCGGACGCGAACCCGGACCCTGTGGCCGCGGCGCACGACATCCGTGACACCTTCGGTCGCATGGCGATGAACGACGAGGAAACCGTGGCGCTGATCGCCGGCGGGCACACCTTCGGCAAGACCCACGGCGCCGGCCCGGCCGACAACGTGGGACCGGACCCGGAGGCGGACAGCCTGGAATCCCAGGGATTCGGCTGGCACAGCCGTTTCGGCAGTGGCAAGGGCGCCGATGCGATCACCAGCGGCTTGGAAGTGACCTGGACCACGACGCCGACGCAGTGGAGCAACAACTTCTTCGAGAACCTGTTCGGTTACGAGTGGGAGCTGGTCAAGAGTCCGGCCGGCGCCCACCAGTGGGTGGCGAAGGACGCACCGGATTCGGTGCCGCATGCCTTCGACTCATCGAAGAAGCAGAAGCCCACCATGCTGACCACGGACCTGTCGCTGCGTTTTGATCCCGCGTACGAGAAGATCTCCCGACGCTTCCTGGAAAACCCCGACCAGTTCGCCGATGCCTTCGCCCGCGCCTGGTACAAACTGACCCATCGCGACATGGGCCCGGTCTCACGCTACCTGGGCCCCGAAGTCCCGGACGAAGAGTTGATCTGGCAGGACCCGGTTCCGGCCGTCGATCATGCCCTGGTGGACGATGCCGACGTGGCGGCCCTGAAAAAGGACATCCTGGCTTCGGGACTTTCCGTGTCCCAGTTGGTTTCCACCGCCTGGGCCTCGGCCTCGACCTTCCGCGGCGGCGACAAGCGTGGCGGCGCCAACGGCGCGCGCCTCGCGCTGGCGCCACAGAAAGACTGGGCCGTGAACCAGCCCTCGCAACTGTCCGGCGTGCTCGCGAAGCTGGGTGAGATCAAGGACGCCTTCAACGCCGGCGCCTCCGGCGGCAAGAAAGTGTCCCTGGCCGACCTCATCGTGCTCGGCGGCTGCGCCGCGGTGGAAAAGGCCGCTGCCGACGGAGGAATCCCCGTGTCGGTGGCGTTCTCACCGGGCCGCACCGATGCCACGCAGGAACAGACCGACGTCGAGTCCTTCGAGCCACTGGAACCGGCGGCCGACGGCTTCCGCAACTACGCCCGTCCCAACGCGGCCGCGGTCAGCGAGCACCTGCTGGTCGACCGTGCGCAGCTGCTCACCCTGACCGCACCGGAAATGACGGCGCTGGTCGGTGGCCTGCGGGTGCTGGGCGCGAATGCCGGCGGCGGCAGCCAGGGCGTGTTCACCGATCGCCCCGGAACACTGAGCAACGACTTTTTCGTCAACCTGCTCGACATGGGCACGGCGTGGAAACCGACCTCCGGGGACAAGACCGACTTCGAGGGCGTCGACCGCGACACGGGTGCGAAGAAGTGGAGCGCCAGCCGCGTCGACCTGGCCTTCGGCCACGACTCGGTGCTGCGCGCCCTGTCCGAGGTCTACGCCAGCTCGGACGGCCAGGCGAAATTCGTCAAGGATTTCGCCGGCGCCTGGTCCAAGGTCATGGAACTGGACCGCTTCGATCGAGCCTGAGTAAGGCGTTCTGCAATGAAAAACGGCGGCGTGTTTCCACGCCGCCGTTTTTCCTAGTAGCTCCTGCCATCCACGTGCTGGCTGGCCAGTTCCCGCGGCTCCACCCCCTCCAGGCAATTCACATTGATCGCCACCATCGGCGACCCGTCCGGCATCTGCCCCCGCGCAAAACTCTCGACCCCGCAGATCCTGCAGAACAGATGCCGGATCGCCTTCCGGTTGAACAGGTACTCGGTCAACTCCCCCTCACCCGACACCAACTCGAACCCCGCCGCCCCCGCAAACGCCAGCACAAACCCCATCCGCTGACACCGCGAACAATTGCAGGTCAAAGTCTCATCCAGATCCACCTTCACCGAATAACGAACCGCCCCACACTGACACCCCCCTTCATAACTCTCCGCCGCCATTCCACTAGTTCCCATCTCATGCGCAATGCACGAGCCTAGAGGTTTTTAAAGATGCATGGAAGGAACGCCTGGCAGCGCCTGCGGAGCGGCGTTGCGGTTTTCGAGCGAAGCGAGAAATAAGCGACGTCGCGGAGCAGATCAGCGCGTGTCCGTACGTTGTAGGACACTGCCGTCTTCGATATCCCAGAAAGACGAAAGCCCTGACCGCTTACGCGATCAGGGCTTTCTATTGGATGCCTGGCAGTGTCCTACTCTCACACGGGATCTCCCGCACTACCATCGGCGCTGCACCGTTTCACTGCTGAGTTCGGAATGGATTCAGGTGGTTCCAGTGCGCTATTGCCGCCAGGCAAAAGGGCGCGAGGCGCACGACTCGGAATCCCCGAAGGAATCCCTTGTCACCCCGGCAAGCCGGAGTTGCGTCACACTCGGCGGTCGGACCGCGGTGTGCTTCGCCTCATGGATACGGACTAATGCCCGTATCCCGCAAAATTGGTAGTTCCATCAAGAGCGACGCACGGTCCCAGGATTCCTGGTCGACGTGCATTCGTGTCAGCGAAGATGCCTCCACAAGGACATGACTGTCCTGCGGAAAGGCTTGGATTATATGACCAAGCCACTCGGGCAATTAGTACTGGTTAGCTTCACGCATTGCTACGCTTCCACACCCAGCCTATCAACCTCGTAGTCTACAAGGGCCCTTACAGCCTCGAGGGCTGAGAAGTCTCATCTTGGGAGGGGCTTCCCGCTTAGATGCTTTCAGCGGTTATCCCGTCCGAACTTAGCTACCCGGCAGTGCCACTGGCGTGACAACCGGAACACCAGAGGTTCGTCCACTCCGGTCCTCTCGTACTAGGAGCAGCTTCCCTCAAACTTCTAACGAACACGGCAGATAGGGACCGAACTGTCTCACGACGTTCTAAACCCAGCTCGCGTACCACTTTAAATGGCGAACAGCCATACCCTTGGGACCGGCTTCAGCCCCAGGATGTGATGAGCCGACATCGAGGTGCCAAACACCGCCGTCGATATGAACTCTTGGGCGGTATCAGCCTGTTATCCCCGGCGTACCTTTTATCCGTTGAGCGATGGCCCTTCCATACAGAACCACCGGATCACTAAGACCTACTTTCGTACCTGCTCGATCCGTCGATCTCGCAGTCAAGCGGGCTTATGCCTTTGCACTAATCTCACGATGTCCGACCGTGATTAGCCCACCTTCGTGCTCCTCCGTTACTCTTTGGGAGGAGACCGCCCCAGTCAAACTACCCACCACACACTGTCCTCGATCCGGATAACGGACCAAAGTTAGAACTCCGACTGCACCAGGGTGGTATTTCAAGGTTGCCTCCACGTGAACTGGCGTCCACGTTTCAAAGGCTCCCACCTATCCTGCACAAGTCCAGTCAAAGTTCAGTGTGAAGCTATAGTAAAGGTGCACGGGGTCTTTCCGTCTAGCCGCGTTTACACTGCATCTTCACAGCGATTTCAATTTCACTGAGTCTCGGGTGGAGACAGCGCCGCCATCGTTACGCCATTCGTGCAGGTCGGAACTTACCCGACAAGGAATTTCGCTACCTTAGGACCGTTATAGTTACGGCCGCCGTTTACCGGGGCTTCGATCAACAGCTTCGCCGAAGCTAACCGCATCACTTAACCTTCCGGCACCGGGCAGGCGTCACACCCTATACGTCCACTTACGTGTTTGCAGAGTGCTGTGTTTTTAATAAACAGTCGCAGCGGCCTGGTCACTGCGGCCTCCACCAGCTCAGAGAGCAAGTCTCATCACCGGCAAAGGCGTACCTTCTCCCGAAGTTACGGTACTATTTTGCCTAGTTCCTTCACCCGAGTTCTCTCAAGCGCCTTGGTATTCTCAACCTACCCACCTGTGTCGGTTTACGGTACGGTCAACTGTTACCTGAAGCTTAGAAGATTTTCCTGGAAGCATGGCATCAATGCCTTCGTCCCTATGTTGGGACCCCCCATCACGCCTCGAAATAGATGATCCCGGATTTGCCTAAGATCAATTTCTACACGCTTGGACCGGGACAACCATCGCCCGGCGCACCTAGCCTTCTCCGTCCCTCCATCGCAGTAACAGTTGGTGCAGGAATATTAACCTGCTTCCCATCGACTACGCTTTTCAGCCTCGCCTTAGGGGCCGACTCACCCTGCGCCGATTAACGTTGCGCGAGGAAACCTTGGGTTTTCGGCGTGCGGGTTTTTCACCCGCATTATCGTTACTCATGTCAGCATTCGCACTTCTGATACCTCCAGCGAACCTCTCGATTCACCTTCGACGGCCTACAGAACGCTCCTCTACCATCCAGACAAGTCTGGATCCGCAGCTTCGGTACATTGCTTAGCCCCGTTGAATCTTCCGCGCAGGCCGACTCGACCAGTGAGCTATTACGCTTTCTTTAAAGGGTGGCTGCTTCTAAGCCAACCTCCTGGCTGTCTGTGCCTTCCCACATCGTTTCCCACTTAGCAATGATTTTGGGACCTTAGCTGGCGGTCTGGGTTGTTTCCCTTTCCACGACGGACGTTAGCACCCGCCGTGTGTCTCCCGTGCTCATACTCCTAGGTATTCGGAGTTTGCCATGGTTTGGTAAGTCGGTATGACCCCCTAGCCATAACAGTGCTCTACCCCCTAGGGCAATACACGAGGCGCTACCTAAATAGCTTTCGAGGAGAACCAGCTATCTCCGGGTTTGTTTAGCCTTTCACTCCTAGCCACAGGTCATCTCCTAATTTTTCAACATTAGTGAGTTCGGTCCTCCAGTTGATGTTACTCAACCTTCAACCTGCCCATGGCTAGATCACCCGGTTTCGGGTCTACTCCCAGCAACTATGCGCCCTATTAAGACTCGGTTTCCCTTCGCCTTCCCTATCCGGTTAAGCTTGCTACTGAAAGTAAGTCGCTGACCCATTATACAAAAGGTACGCAGTCACCCGGGCAAGCCCAGGCTCCTACTGCTTGTATGCACACGGTTTCAGGGTCTATTTCACTCCCCTCTCCGGGGTTCTTTTCGCCTTTCCCTCACGGTACTGGTTCACTATCGGTCGGCAGAGAGTACTTAGCCTTGGAAGATGGTCCTCCCAAATTCAGACAGGGTTTCACGTGCCCCGCCCTACTCGATTTCACCCACAGCGCCCTTTCATGTACCGGGCTATCACCGTCTATGGCCAGACTTTCCAGACTGTTCCACTAAAACACTGCAGGCTTAAGGGCTAGTCCCCGTTCGCTCGTCGCTACTGAGGGAGTCTCAATTGATTTCCTTTCCTCTGGGTACTTAGATATTTCAGTTCCCCAGGTTCGCCTCGCCACCCTATGTATTCAGGTGACGATACCGCCGAAGCGGTGGGTTTCCCCATTCGGACATCCCCGGATCAAAGCTTGTTTGTCAGCTCCCCGAGGCTTTTCGCAGACTTCCACGTCCTTCATCGCCTTCTGCCGCCAAGGCATCCACCGTGTGCACTTAGTCACTTGGTCATATAACCGAAGCCCTCCCGATACTGGCGGAAGGCCAGGTCACATGAACATGCGGATTCGAACAGACATCCGCGGACCATATAACCACAACATCGACAGCGATAGTCGGTGTTGCTTCGCTGACACGTTCTTGAGGTTTAAACCGGCGAAATTCACGCATTTTCATCACAATAGAAACGCGTTGAAAACCGGGATAAACCCAAGACGCTCTTGACAGAACTACCTAATTGTTAAAGATCCGACCGCTTGCCCAGCGTTGCGGCCTTTCGCCGCAATGCCTTTGATGGGCACGCAAAATGGGTCGTTACTGACCTCGGCAACCTCGCCACCATTGCTTGAATGGTGGAGCCAGGCGGGATCGAACCGCCGACCTCCTGAATGCAAATCAGGCGCTCTCCCAGCTGAGCTAT
>JAUHYP010000021.1:10000-51707 GCA_030426265.1 Gammaproteobacteria bacterium
GTCGCATTCCGACCTCCCGGTAGGCTTCGCGGAAGGGAACGCCCTCGCGCGCGAGGTCCACGGACAGGTCGGTGGCGAACATATCGGGTGAAATGGCCGCGCGCATCGCCGTTTCGTTCCATTCGATGGCCCCGATCAGGTCCGGAACCAGGGCCAGCGCCTGCAATCCGCTCTCGAAGGCACGCAGCAAGGGCGGCTTGGTCGCCTGCAGGTCCCGCTGGTAACCGGACGGCAGGCTGAGCACGGATTCGAGCTCGACGCGGGCGCCCGCCACCACGCCGTGGGCGGCGCGCAACAGCTCGACCACGTCCGGGTTGCGCTTGTTCGGCATCAGGCTCGAGCCGGTGCACCAGCCGTCCGGCAGGCGCACGAAGTCGAACTCGCTGGTGGTGAAAAGGCTCAGGTCCCAGGCCAGGCGGCGCACGTCCATCGTGGCGGCGGCCAGGGCGCCGAGCGCCTGCAGCTCCACCTTGCCGCGACTGTTCTGGGCGTACTGCGGATTCACCACCAGTCGGGCGAAGTCCAGTTCTTCGGCCACGGCCTCCCGGGCCAGGGGCAGGTTCACGCCGAAACCCGAAGCGGTGCCCAGGGGGGAGGCATCCAGCCAGCGGTGCGTGAGCGCCGCCAGCTCGGCATTGTCGATGAAGGCCTCGGCGTGCCCGGCCTGCCATAGTCCGACGCTCATCGGCATGGCGCGCTGCAGATGCGTATAGCCGGGCATCGGGAGTTCACCCTCCGCCTTCGCGCGTTGCAGCAGCACCTTCGCCACTTCGGTGCACACGGCGCGCAGGGCGGCGAGCCGGTCCTTCATGTACAGGCGCAGCGCCACGGCCACCTGGTCGTTGCGACTGCGGCCGGTGTGCACCTTGCCGCCGAGCGGACCGAGCTGCTCGGTCAACCAGGTTTCCAGGGCGGAATGGCCGTCCTCGAAACGCTCGTCGAGCACCCGTTCACCGGAGACCAGCTGTTCGTCGATCTTCGCCAGCCCCGCGACCAGCACTTCCGCCTCGTCCGCGCTCAGCAGGCCGATGCGGGCCAGGCCGTTCACGTGGGCCTGGCTGGCGCGGATGTCGAAACGGATCAGCTGACGGTCCAGGACCACGTCCTCACCGGCGAGGAAACGCATCACCGCCGCGCCCGGGCCTTCGCCCTGCCCGCCTTTTTTCCAGATCGGTTCACTCATGCTTCCAGTCCCATGGATTCGTCCAGCCCCAGGGCCAGGTTCAGGTTCTGCAGGGCCTGGCTCGCGGCGCCCTTGAGCAGGTTGTCGAGCACGGCCACGATCGTGACGCGCCGCGGGTCGCGCGCATCCACCGTAAAGCCGCCAAGGTGGCAGTCGGGCGTGCCCTGCACGTCCCGGACCTCGGGGATGCCCTGCCGGACGGTGACCCGGGGCTCGCCGACATAGAAGGCTTCGAAGTCAGCCAACAGGGCTTCCGGCGTCGTCTCCTCTTCGAGGTCCAGGGACAGCGTCAGGGAAATCCCGCGGAAGAACGCCGCCACGTGCGGCATGAAGCGAACCGGCCGCCCCAGCTGGTGGCTGACCTCGCGCTCGTGCACGTGGCCGGCGAGCTTGTAGGGCAGCAGGTTGTCGCGCAGGTGCTCGGGGTCGTTGTTGGGCGAAGGGGTCTTGCCCGCGCCGCTGTAGCCCGACACGCCAAAGGCGTCGGGTACGCCTGTGAGGCGATCCAGCAACGGCAGCAGGGCGAGCTGCATGCCGGTGGCATAACAGCCGGGATTGGAAATCTTCTTCGCGCCCCGCAGGGCATCGCGATGGCGCTCGGGCAGGCCGTAGGTCCAGCCGCCGTCGAAGCGGTAATCCGCGCTCAGATCCAGGATCACTGCCCCGGGGTGCGCCGCGCCGATGGCGTTCGCCCAATCGGCGGCGACGCCATTGGGAACGGCCAGCACCCAGGCGTCCGCCTCTGCGGCGCCGACGCCTTCCGGCGCCAGGGCGACGAAGGTCTCATCGCCGGTCCAGTCCGGGCAGGCGTCCTTCACCGGCATCCCGGCCTGGCTGCCGGACGAGGCCAGCGCCAGGGAGAGCGCCGGATGCCGCGCCAGCAGGCTCAGCAACTCCGCACCGGTATACCCCCGGCCGCCGACCAGCGCCAGATTCACGACTCGGCCTCCACCCAGCCCGGGTCGCGCGACAGGGCTTCGCGCACGATACGCTCACGCTGGGCCGCGTCCTCGATGCCGTTGGTGAACACCACCCAGGGACCGTGCCGCTCGCTGCAGTCGGCCTGCAGGAAGTACCAGGGCGTGATCGGGTTGGCGTTGCGGGAGCGCCAGTACAGTTTCGGGTACCGCGCGCGCAGCGCCTGCCACAGGGCCGCGCCCAGGCCTTCGCCCTGGGCTTCCGGGGTGACGATGAATTTTTCCAGGTAGGGGTAGCCCTCCTGCCCTTCCACCACGACGGCGGCCGCGCGGCGGCTGGCGGAACGCAGCAGGACCGGTTTGACCAGGCCCTCGGTCCAACCCGGTTTGAGATGGCGCCCGAAGGAGGCTTCCACGCGCTGGGCCACGTCCACCAGGGCCGCGGCGTCGGGCTGCTCCAGGGTCTCGATGTCTTCACCCCGCCGCACCAGGGTGCCGGCGCCGCGGTGCGTGAAGAGTTCCCGGGTCAGCTGGTCGGCGGAGGTGATGGACACCGAGGTACTGTCGTCCAGGCCGTCCAGCATTTCCTTGATCTGCTGCAGCTTCAGGCGCATGCCCGAGTGCACCCAGGGCTCGCGCATCAGCGCGTCGTAGTCGTTGTTCAGCGAAACCGCCGAGATCACCCGGCCGTCGCGGTCCAGCAGGCCGCCGCTGGGCGTGAGGAAAATGATCTTGTGCGGGCGGATGGCCCAGACCAGCTCGCGCGCGGCCACGTCGGCGTTGATATTGAGCACCTGCCCCGAGGGCGACTCGCCCAGGAAGGTGAGCACCGGCAGCGCGCCGGCCGCCACCGCGCGGCGCACGCCGTCGAGGTTGACCCCGGTGATTTCGCCCACCAGGCCGTAACGGTCCTGGTCGAGGAAGCGCGCCTCGAAGGTGCCGTGCTGCAGGCCGCGGGCGCGGATGCCACGCTGCTCCAGGGCCTCCACCAGCGCCGTGTTCTGGTCGTAGATCACCGGGCGGGCGATGCCCATCACCTCTTCGGTGGTCACACGCATCTCGTCGACGCGCTCGCTGTTCACCCCGGCCGCGGCCAGGGCCGCGTCCACCTGGGGACCGGCGCCGTGCAACACCACCGGGCGCAGGCCCAGCCGGTGCAGGAAGGCCAGTGCCGAAGCCAGCTCCTCCAGCTGGTCGCGCAGGATGCCCCCGCCCACCTTGACCACCGCGAAACGCGATTCCTCCACGGAGGAGAATTCCTTCAGGTACTGGCGCGCCTCGCGGCTGGAACCGAGCTGGGCCAGCAGTTCGAGGACGATTTCACGCAGTTCGTTCATGAGCTTCTTCTTTTTTCTCAGGATCCCGCTTGCACGAGATCGCGGTACAGACCGTGGCAGCGTTCGAGTTCGGACAGGGCCACCCATTCGTCGCGGGCGTGCGCCTGGGCGATGTCGCCGGGCCCCAGCACCAGGGCCGGGATGCCGGCAGCGCCGAACAGGGACGCCTCCGTCCAGAACGCCAGGCCCTCGCCCGCCGGTAGGCCATTGCGTTCGGCGAAGGCGCGGGCCTTCGCGTCGTCGTGGCCGCCGGTCGGCAACGGCGGGCCGGAGAAGGACACCGTCCACTCCGCATGTTCGGCGCCGGGCCAGCTGTGGCTGGCGGCCAGGAAGTCCTCGTTGCTGTCCCCCGGGGCCAGGCGCGCACTCCAGAAGATGTGCGCCTCGTCCGCGATCACGTTGGACTTCACGCCACCCGAGACCGTGCCGATGTTGAAGCAGTTGCGCCGCCCTTCCGAAGACGCCTGTTCAGAAGCCGCCAGGGCCGCCGCGCTCCAGCGCGCGAGCTGGTGGATGGCGTTGTCCTGCAGGGCCCGCGGCTCGGAGGAATGCCCGGCCTGGCCGCTGAAGCGCCCACGGGAGGACAGAAAGCCACGGTGGCGGAATTCGGCCCGGCACTGCGTCGGCTCGGCCACCACCACCTGGGCGTAGGGCGCGGCGTGGCCATCGTCGATGAAGCACTGCACGCAGCAGCCCTCGGCGCCTTCTTCGTCCGTGGTGAACAGCAGGGCCAGGGGCGCGTCGCTCTCCGCCGCCAGGGCCAGCAGGCAGGCCGCCGCACCCTTGATGTCACAGGCGCCGCGGCCATAGGCCCGGCCGTCCTTCACGGTGAGCGCCAGTGGCGGGTGTTCGCTGCCGGGAATCACCGGCACCGTGTCCAGGTGCACATTGAAGAGCAGGTCCGGAGCACCGCGCCGGGCGTAAAAGCTCACCCGGCCCTTGCCGTGGTCGAACAGCTCGATCGCAAAGCCCGACAGGCGCTCGCGCAGCCAGGCGAAGATCGGCGCTTCCTGGTCCAGGTCGCGCGGTGGGTTCTGCGTGTCGAAACCCACCAGGGCTTCGAGCAGTGGCAGCACCGCATCCAGGGCGTCACTGGCCGGAAGCGCGCTCACGGGCGGGCTTTCCTCACCTGCGCGGCCATGGTCGAGCTCTTGCCCAGCAGCTTGATGAAGCCCTCAGCCTCTTCCGGGGTCCAGCTCGCGCTCTGCGCGTAGACCGCGCCCTCGTCCTTGAGGATGTTCGGGCTGTCGATGGCGACCGCCAGCAGGCTGCCCCCCTCGGTGCGCAAGGTCACGGTGCCACTGACGAAGCCCTGGCTGCTGGCCAGGTAGGCCTCCAGGTCCGCCTTGTGCGGCTCGTAGAAAAAGCCCGTGTAGACCAGGTCCGCCCAGCGCTGCGCGATGATGTGGCGGAACTCGTTCTGCAGCTTGGTATTGACCGTGTCTTCCAGGGCCTGGTGGGCCAGGAGCAGCGCGTCGATGCCCGGGCACTCGAACACGATGTGGCCTTTCAGGCCGATGCTGACGTCACCGGTGTAGATGTGCCGGCCCACGCCGTAGGGGCCCAGGGCGGTGTTCAGCTTGCCGAGGATCTCGGGGCCCGAAAGGGCCTCGCCGTCCAGGTGGGTGGCGACGCCGCCTTCGAAGGTCAACTTCAGCTCCAGCGGCGCTTCCGGCCACTCGGCCCGGGGGCGAACCCACTGGCGGGTCTCCGGACCCGGCGCCTCGAAACGGTCCACCTCGCTGCCGGAGATCGTGACACCGAGCAGGTTCTGGTTGATGGAGTAGGTGCTGGCCTTTTTCGGCACTTCCACGCCGGCGGCCTCGAGGATGCCGATCTCGTGGGCCCGCACGTCCTTCGCCACCTTCTGCAGCTCGCGCACCGGCGCGTGGATCACGTAGTCGCCCACGCTGCGCACCGTCTGGTCGAAGCGGAGCTGGTCGTTGCCCATGCCCGTGCAGCCGTGGGCGAAATGCTTCGTGCCCAGCTCGTCGCACAGCGCCAGGCAGCGGCGCACGATCAGGTAGCGGTCCGAGCACAGCAGCGGGTACTCGCCGCGCATGCGCGCATGGCTCCACACCAGCGGCGTGACGAATTCTTCCCAGATGGCCTGGGCCACGTCGACCACGTGGTGGCCGGCCGAGCCCAGGGCGCGGGCGCGGTCACCGATCCAGTCCACCTCGGCGCGGTCGACGCCGCCGGTGTCCACGAACACGGTGTGTACCTCGAAGCCCTGCTCCTGCAGGGCCAGGACGCAGTAGCTGGTATCCAGCCCGCCGGAGAAGGCAAGGACGATCTTTTCCTTGTTGTCGGATGCAGTGCTCATGACGACTCCTTCCCGAGCAGGGTGAGCATGACGGCTTTCTGGACGTGAAGGCGGTTCTCCGCCTCGTCGATGGCCACACAGTAATCGGCGTCCATGACACCATCGGTGGCCTTGATGTTGCGCCGCAGCGGCAGGCAGTGGCTGAACACGGCGTTGTCGGTCATCGCCATCTTGGCCTCGTCCACCATGAAATGGCGGTAGTTCTTGCGCAGCTCCCATTCCTCTTCGGGCCGGCCGTAGAACGGCAGTGCGCCCCAGCTCTTGGCGTAGACCACCTCGGCCCCCGCGTAGGCTTCCTCGATGTCATGGCTGACGGTCAGGCTGCCGCCGCTGGCCGCGACATTGGCTTCGGCGGCCTCCATGTACTGCTCGTCCAGCAGGTAGGCCTCTTCGGGACACAGCAGGGTCACGTCCAGGCCGAACTTGGTGCCGATCAACAGGGCCGAATTGGCCACGGCGGTGTTCAGGGGACGCGGGTGCCAGGTCCAGGTGAGCACCATCTTTCGATTCTTCACCGAGCCGAAGCGCTCGCGCAGGGTCTGCATCAGGGCCAGTTCCTGGCAGGGATGCACGATGGTCTCCATGTTGATCACCGGCACCGAGGAATGCTTCGCCAGGGCCTTGATCACGTGGTCCGTGCGGTCGACCGACCAGTCCTTGAATTTCGGGAAGGCGCGGATACCGATCAGGTCCACGTAACGCGACAGCACGCCGGCGACCTCGGCGATGTGTTCCTCGGCGTCACCGTCCATCACCACCTCGGGCTGGAACTCCACACCCCAGGCATCCTTGCCCGGTTCCAGCACAATGGCGATGCCGCCCATCTGCTGCATGCCCAGCTGGAAGGAAGTGCGCGTGCGCATCGAGGGGTTCAGGAACAGCAGGGCAACCGACTTGCCGGCCAGGCGGTCGTTGATGGGATTCGCCTTCAGTTCGGTCGCCAGGTCCAGCAGGCCGGACAGGGCCTCGGCGGACCAGTCCTGGGTGTTGAGGAAATGTTTCAAGTCATTGCGCCTTTCTCAGTGGGGGAAGCCAGCCCCAGAAACGGAAAAACCCAGCCGCGGGCTGGGTTCGGGTTCGTTCGGGTTCCTGGTCGGGAACTTAAGCGAACACTTGCCCGGCGCCCACGCGGCGACTCACGCGTCGCTCACGTCGGGAATGGGTTGCAGTTCGGGCGGTCGGTGCGTTCATCGGCGCAATGTACGGGGAAACGGGGCGTCTTGCAACCGCGCCCCGGCGACAGCGGGGCGCGGCCGTGACCCCCCGGCTACCAGATCTTGACCCGCTGTTCCGGAGGCAGGTACAGGGCGTCGGTCTCGGCGATGTCGAAGGCCTCGTAGAACTCCGGCACGTTGCGCACCACGCCGTTGACGCGGTACTCACGCGGGGAATGCGGATCGGTGGCGATCTGCAGGCGCAGTGCTTCCTCACGGACCTTGCCCCGCCAGGCCTGGCCATAGCCCAGGAACACGCGCTGCAGACCCGTGTAGCCATCGAGCACGGGCGCCTCTTCCCCGTCCAGCGAGAGTTCGTAGGCCTGCACCGCGATGGCCAGCCCTCCCAGGTCGCCGATGTTCTCGCCCAGGGTGAATTCGCCGTTCACCGCCAGGTCCTCGAAGGGCCGGAACTGGTTGTACTGCTCCACCAGGGCGGACGTGCGCTTCTCGAACTCGGCCTTGTCCCGCTCGGTCCACCAGTTGCGCAACACGCCGTCGCCGTCGAAAGTGCTGCCGGAGTCGTCGAAGCCATGGCCGATCTCGTGGCCGATTACCGCGCCGATGGCGCCGTAATTGACCGCCTCGTCGGCTGACAGGTCGAAGAACGGCGGTTGCAGGATGGCGGCCGGAAACACGATCTCGTTCAACGGCGGGTTGTAGTAGGCGTTCACCGTCTGCGGGGTCATTTGCCACTCGCCACGGTCGACCGCCCCGCCCTGTCGCGCCAGGTTCCGGTCGTACGTGAACCGGGCGGACCGCTTCATGTTGCCCACCAGGTCGTCCGCGGCGATTTCCAGCTCGGAGTAATCACGCCACTCGTCCGGGTAACCGATCTTGGGCGTGAACTTCGACAACTTGTCCAGGGCCTCGGCACGGGTCTCCTCGCCCATCCAGTCCAGTTCCCTGATGCTTTGTTCATAGGCCAGGGTGAGGTTGTTCACCATTTCCATCATGCGGGCCTTGGCCTCCGGCGGAAAATGGCGTTCGACATAGACCTTGCCCACCACTTCGCCCAGGTTCCCGTTGACGACCGACACGGCGCGTTTCCATTGGGGGAGCTGCTGCTCCGTGCCCCACAGCGCCTTGCCGTTGAAGGCGAAGTTCTGTGCATCGATCGTTTCACTCAGCAGGTTGGCGCGCGCGTCCAGCACGCGCCACTTCAGGTACGTCTTCCAGGTGTCCAGGTCGGTTTCGGCAAGGATGCCGTCGAGGGCTTTCATGTAGTCGAGCTGCGTGATGACCAGGCCGTCGATACCCCCGACACCCGAAGTCTCGATGTACTCCGGCCAGGCGAAGTTCGGCATGAGCGCCGGCACCTCATCCAGGGGAATCTTGTTGTAGATCGCGACAACGTCGCGGGTCTTTTCCTTGAGCATCTGCTCGGCCGCCATGCGAGTCTCGAGCGCGACAATGAGCTGCGCCGAGCCGGCGGGATCCGGAAGGCCGGCCAGTTCGAACATCCTTTCCACGTGGACCTGGTAGGCCGCCCGCAGGTCCCGGCCCTTCTCGCTGTCATCGAAGTAGTACTCCCGGTCGGGCAGGCCCAGGCCGCTCTGCCACGTGTACATCATGTAGGTGTTCGGGTCCTTGAAGTCGGTGTACTGGCCAAGGGTCCATGGCAGCGCCACACCCTCCTTGTTGGCTTCGGCCATCCAGATGGCCATTCCGGTCTTGTCGACAAGTGCGTCGATGGCGGCGAAATCAGCCGCCAAGGGGCCGACACCCTTCGCGTTGCGGGTGTCCATGTCCATGTACGAGGTGTAGAGATCGCCGACCTTCTGCTCGTCCGAACCCGGTGGGTAATCGCCCTCGGCGGACGCTTCGATGATCACGCGCACGTCGTCCGTGGCGGCTTCGTGGACATCCATACCCGCGCTGGTGTTGGGCCGGTCCGCCGAAATCTCGGCGGTCGCCATCCATGCGCCGTTGACGAAGGCATTGAAATCGTCACCGGGGCGAACTTTGGTATCCATGTTCTCGAGCAGCAGCCCGGATCCTAGCGCTTCCGGAGCGTTGACGGGCTCGACGGCGGGCGCCTCCAGGGCCACCGGTGTGGTCTCGGCCGCAGCGGCCTGGCGTTCGGACTCGGCGGTGTCCTGCTGACAACCGGCAAGGGCGAGCAGAAGCGAAGAAAAGAGCAGCGTGCGTTTCATGCGGTGATTCCTGTGCACCCGGAAATGGGCGGGTCTGCTTTGGGGGCGCACCTTAGCGATGATGGCCAGGGGGCGTCAGTGCCGAAAGTCCGTCGTGGGACGGGATGCCGTGCGCCTGCGCCAGGGCGTTGAGGCGCTCGCGGTGCGACTCAACCGGCGGCCGCGCCGGAATCTTCCCGGCGGCGCATCAGCCAGCGCACCAGGGCAGGCAGCAGGATGATCGCGCCGACCATGTTGGCCAGGAAAATGAAGCACAGCAGGATGCCCATGTCGGCCTGGAACTGCAGGTCCGAGAAGATCCAGGTGCCCACGCCGGCCGCCAGGGTGAAGCCGGTGAAGATCACTGCCCGCCCGGTCAGGCGCAGGGTCTGGTAATAGGCGTCCTGGAGCGTGTAGCCCTCCTTGAGGAGGATATCCAGGCGGTTGTAGATGTAGATGCCATAGTCCACGCCGATGCCGACGCCCAGGGCGACCACCGGCAGCGTATTCACTTTCAGGCCGATGCCGTACAACGCCATCAGCGCTTCGGTCAGCGTCGCCACCAGCACCAGCGGCAGCACGATGGCCAGGGTGCCCCGCCAGCTGCGGTAGGTCACCAGGCAGAGCAGGATGATGCTGCCGAACACCAGCGCCAGCATGGGCTTTTCCGCCGCCTCGATGTCCTCGTTGGTGGCGGCCATCACGCCGACGTTGCCGGTCGCCAGGCGCAGTCGCAGCGTGTCGCCCTCCAGGGTCCGGCCCTCGGATTCCATGAGGTCCTCGTACTCCGTTCCGGCCACGAATTCCGTGCCCGGGATGTCCAGTTCCTCGCGCAGTTCCTTGACCCGCTGCACCACCCGCTGGATGGTCTCGGCGCGGTGATCGACGGTGAAGATCATCACCGGCATGGCGCTGCAGTCGCGATTGAGCAGGCCGGTTTCGGTTTCGATGCCGCTGAGCGCCTGGCGCATCACGTAGGCGTCCCGGGGCAGCACCCGCCAGCGGATGTTGCCCTCGTTCCAGCCCGCATTGACCATCTGCGCCACCCGCGGCAGGGTGATCACCTTCTGCACCCCTTCGACGTTTTCGATGTTCCAGGCGAAGCGGTCGATGCGCTCCATCACTTCGAACACTTCGGTACAGGCGTTGGGCAGGGTCTCGGCCACCACGGTGATCACGTCCGAACCCAGCGCGAACTTCTCGGCGATGAAATTGGCGTCCTGGTTGTAGCGCGCCTCGGGGCGCAGCTCGGGAACGCCGGGTTCCGAGTCGCCGATCTTCATGTCCTGCGCGACCCAGAAACCCACGACGAACAGCACCGCCGCCGCGACGATGGCCTGCAGCGCCCGCTTCGGACGGGTGAAGGAAGCGATGCGCTCCCAGAATCCGGACTGGCCGTGCGCCTTGTCCAGCAGGCGGCGGCGATAGGCCTGCGGATTGCGCAGTTGCACCCAGCTCAGCAGCACCGGCAGCAGGATCAGGTTGGTGAAGATGATCACCGCCACGCCCACGCTGGCCGTGATGGCCAGTTCCTGGATGATGCGGATCTGGATGAACAGGATGGTCAGGAAGCCGATGGTGTCGGAGACCAGGGCGATGACGCCGGGCGCCAGCAGCTTCTTGATGGTCTCGCGCGAACCGTGCTGGGGAGAGCGGCGCGGAATCTGCGTGACGTCGGTGACGCCCACCTTCGCCCACTGGTCGGGCGTGCGGCCGCCGAATTCCTTCTCCACCACCCAGGCGCTGATCTTCTGCACGCTGTGGCTGACCCCGATGGCGAAGATCAGGAATGGTGTGAGGATGTTCATCGGGTCCAGGCTGTAGCCCAGCAGGCTCAGGGTGCCCATCTGCCAGATCACCGCCGCCAGGGAGCAGGCCAGCGGCAGCACCGTCAGCCAGACCGAGTGGGTGTAGAGGTAGAGCAGGCCGGCGGTGACCAGGAAGGCCATGCCGAAGAACCAGATCACCCCCCGTGCGCCGTCCGAGATGTCACCGACGATCTTGGCGAAACCGATGATGTGCACCGTGAAGTCATCGCCTTCGTACTGCGTCCGGATGGCTTCGAGCTGGGCCGCCACCTCCCGGTAGTCGAGGCGCTCGCCGGTGGTCGGGTTTTCCTCCAGCAGGTTGGCCCAGACCATGGCGCCGCTGAAATCCCCGGAGACCAGGCGACCCACCTCGCCGGACTTGACGATGTTGGACCGCACCCGTTCGAAATTCTCCGGTGACGGCGAGAAGTCGGAGGGAATGACGTTGCCACCGGCGAATCCGTCCTCGACGATCTCAACGAAGCGCACGTTCGGCGTGAAGATGGAGCGCACGCTGGCCCGGTCCACACCGGGAATGAAGAACACCTGGTTGGTGATGTCCTCGAAGGCCGTGAAGAATT
The DNA here is from genome assembly GCA_030426265.1 of Gammaproteobacteria bacterium. Lineage (GTDB taxonomy): Bacteria > Pseudomonadota > Gammaproteobacteria > Xanthomonadales > SZUA-36 > Marinihelvus. The sequence continues at coordinate 21,502 of JAUHYP010000021.1, forward strand.
CCGGGTTGAACATGTCGCCGTCGCGGGCGACCAGGGCCACGAGCACGCGGTTCGCGCCTCCGAATTCGGCCTCGTACTCCTCGAAGGTCACCATGTACTCGTGCTTGAGCGGCAACTGCTTCTTGAAGCCGGTCTCGATCTGCAGCTGGAACATGGACCAGAGCATGAAACCGGTGATGGCCAGGAACACGCCGACCACGCCGTAACGGATGCCGATGAGGAAGGTGGCGACCCGGTGCAGGAATCCCTGGGTGGACGGATCCGCCATCAGCCTTCGCCCTGGCTTGCGTCGACGGGCACACCCGCGGGCGGCCAGATATGGCTACCGTCCTCACCGACCAGCAGCCAGCCACCGCCGTCCAGCGGCACCGCGGCGGCGAAATCGACGCCGCTGGGGTGCAGCTCGGCGCGGAAGGCGCCATCCTCCCCCCGCAGCAGCAGTTGCCCGCTGTTGCCCACCAGCAGCAGTTCCCCGTCGCGCCAGGCGCCGCCGGCCAGGCTGGCGTCGGCGGGGACATCGAGCTCGGTCCAGTTTTCGCCGCCATCGCAGGACTCCTGCACATGGCCGCGCAGGCCGAACACCACGACACAGTCGCCGGCCTGCAGGGCGCCGAACATCGATCCCGGGTACGGCATCTCGACGATGGTCCAGTTCTCGCCACCGTCGGTGCTGAAATAGCTGTAGCCCTTCTCGCCGGTGATCACCAGTCGGTCCCCGCCCAGGTCGACCAGGCCGTTCAGGTGCCATTCGTCGACGCTGACCAGGCCCTCTTCCCAGGTCACCCCCCCGTCCCGCGTCGTGAGCATCAGTCCGTAGGCGCCGATGGCCCAGCCGGTGTCGGCATCCCGGAATTTCAGGTCCATGATGGGCTGCTGGCGATCCGGGTCGTGGAAGCGCAACTCCCAGTTGGCGCCGCCGTCGGCGCTGTGCAGGATGACCGTGTCGTGGCCGGCGGCCCAGAGCTCGTTGCCCGCGGCAGCGACCGCGGTCAGCGTGGCGCGGGTGGGCACGGACTCGGCCTGCGACCACTCCCGGCCGTCGGAGGATGTGACCACGTGGCCCCGCTCGCCCACCGCCACCAGGCGGCCTTCGGACGTGCGCAGGATGTCGAGCAACAGGGATTCAGGGGCCAGGGGCTGGAGTTCCGCCATCACGGGCGAATCTTCGGCGTTGTCAGCCCCGTCCTGGGCCAGTACCGCCGGCGCCTGGAACAACACGAGCGCCAGCAAGAGGATGGGCGGCGCCACCGGCACGAGGGCCGGGGCCGCCAGGCGGCAGGAGGCGGTGATGAGTGCTTGTGGCAACACCGTCGTTCAGCATCCCCCGTTCGGGATCGGATGCGTGACCGGCTTCGTGGTCACGCCAGGCTCATGTCCGGTTTCAACCCCGGCGCCGTGCGCCGGGGCCTTCTACCGATTCTAGACTCAACGACGGCCGCGTGTGCGCAGGGCCTGGGGCGTGAACTGGCTGGGCGACAGATCCTGGTTGAACGTCTGGGCCGGGAACTGGTTGTCGAACCCCTGGGCCACGTAGCGACCCGACTGGAGGTCGTAGTGGGCCTCGAAGGTGCTCCAGAACGTCGGCATGTCGTAGAAGTTGATGCAGTGCGCCTCGGAGAATCGCCACAGCTGGTCGCGGCCATCGTAGTGGTCGATGAGCAGGATCTGGTAGCTGTCTTCGTCCAGGTAGAAGGTGCGGCGCGAGTTGATGTGGCGCATGCCGTCCTTCAGCGTGGCGTCGATTACCCACACGCGATGCAGTTCGTAGCGGAAGTAGGACGGATCCAGGTGTCCGGGCATGACCAGGTCGTCGGTCGTGACCTCGGCCTGGTGGGCCTTGTAGCTGTTGTAGGGCACGTACATTTCCTGTTTGCCCACAACGGTCCAGTCGAAGCGGTCCATGGCGCCGTTGAACATGTCGGTCATGTCGTTGGTGCGCAGGCCGTCGGAAGCCGTGCCTGGGTTGTCGTAGGCGACGTTCGGCGCGCGGCGCACGCGGCGCTGGCCCGGGTTGTAGATCCAGGCCTGGCGCGCCTGCTGGGTCTGGTCCAGGGTTTCGTGCACCAGCAGGATGTTCCCGGCCAGGCGCGCGGGCGCCTCCACTTCCTGGAAGAAGTACAGGAGGATGTTGTCGATCTCATCCACCGTCACGCCTTCCTTGTAGTACAGGCCCAGCAGCTCCTCTCGAATGGTGACGAGGTTGTAGTTGCCGTCGGCCGTCGGGGCGACCTGGTTGTTGTAGCGCACCCCGCCCGTGCCCTTGGGCTTGAGCTTGTGGTTCCACATCAGCTCATAGGCGCTCTCGGGAAAGGGAAAGGGAAAGCCCTCGGCCGCGTTCATCACGCCTTCGCCGTCATCCGTCAGGGTGGCGGTGCCGCCGTTCTCCACGGTCTTGTCCAGCGAACGCTGGGGGAAGGAAGCGGAACGCCGCGTCGGATAGACGTCCATGTAGTACGTCTCGGGATAGCGCTCGAACATCGCCTTCTGGCCGACGCCCAGCTTGTCAGCGTACTGCTGGTAGTTGCTGCCGTCGATGCGGAACTGGGCGGTGTCACCGGCAAAGGGGTCCGGATGGTGCATACCCGGTTGGTAGTTCGACGGCGGCTGGGTGATGCCGCCGGTCCACTCGGGAATGGAGCCGTCGGCATTGCCGGCGCGCTGGGAGCCCATGGGCGTCAGTTCGCCGGCCAGGCGGTCGAGCTGGTCGGGCTTCGGCCCGGCGTGGGCCGTGCCCAGGCCGAGAACCAGGCCCAGGGTGGCGAATCGTGCATAGCGGTGGAAAGTGTGCATGTGAGGCGCTCCGGGCAATCAGAAGGAGTAGCTGACGCTGGCGGCGAAGAAATCGCGCGACTGCAGGATGTTGTAGCGTCCGCCACCCGAATAGTCGGTGTAGGCGACGTCAATGACCCACTCGTTGAGGAGGTTGAAGGACACCCCCGCCGTGAGTTGCCGGGTACCGTCGACGAATGAACCGCCGGGTCCGGGCGTGGTGCCGTCCACGTCGTGCGACCAGGCGATGCGCGGGCTGACGGTCCAGGCGCCGATCGCGTTGTTGTAGTCGGCGCGGGCCAGCATCCGGTAACCCCAGGAGAAGTCGTCGGCAAAGCCGTCGGCCTCGGTCACCGGGTTGTTGAAGTCGCCACTGAAGACATCCGCGCCGCCACCCGTATCGGTGGCCGGGCCGTTGAACCGCAGCGTGCTCTTGTCGTGCAGGTCCGGCACGTAATTGGCGCCGACCTCCGCCACGAAAGCGATCTGGTTGGCCCGGAGGAAGTTGCCGGGGCCGAACAGCTTGGTCGTGGTGACCTGGTACTGCCAGGAGTCGAACTCGTGGTAGCCCTGGATTTCCGCGCCGGGAGCGAAGTCGCCCAGCTGGCTCTTGTAGCGGTTCACCGGGGCGGGAATCAGCGGGTTCAGCGGCGTCAGTGCCGCGAACAGGATTTCCACGTCGTCGATCTGCAGCGGCAGGTCGGGCCGGTAGCTGATCTCACCCGAAAGCGACCATGTGCCGACGGAGGAGTTGAAGCTGACCCCGAACAGGTCGATGTCCTCCGGGTACTCGGTGAAGTAACTCGCGCTGGTGAACGGCGGCGGGACCGTGGTCAGGGCATAGCCGCTGATCAGGGGCAGGCGGCTGTGGTAGCGCAGGTAGTAGAAGCCGAACTCGGTGGCGTTGAGGTTCTCGGCGAAATACCGCAACGCCACACCGAACTGTCCCTGGTCGTCCGGCAGGCGCGATTCGCTGCGCGGCACCGCCAGGTTGCAGCCCACCGCCACGAGGTTGGCCGGCAGGCCGGTGTCGGAAGCGCCGTAGTTGCCGCCCAGGCAGACCGGATCGAACAGGTCGGGATTGATCACCGGCTGCGGGTAGGTGCCGAAGCCGAGCATGGCGTAGGTCGCCCCCGGGGTCGCGATGTCGCTGGAGGAGTAGTAGGTACCCGCGGGGTCCGGGATGATCGGCTCCCATTCGAACAGGTACAGGGCTTCCATCGACAGGGCGTCGGTCAGCTCCAGGGAGCCGTAGATCATGTTCACGCCCTCGAAGGCCTCCTTCAGTTCGGAGCCGGCGAGGCGCAGCTTGGACACGTCCACGGGGTTGATGACGTTGAGGCCGCCCTGGATGAAGGTGGACTCGCCCCAGGACACCACCTGCTGGCCGAGACGCCAGTTGAACAGGCGCTCACTGGGACCGACAAAGTGGTCGCCCCAGACATAGAGGTCGAGCAGCCGCGCATCCTTGCCCACGCGGTCGTCGGCCTCGTCGGAGAGAAAGTCGGCGCCCGAGTTCTCGAAATCGTAGAAGGCTGAACCACGGACGAACAGTCCGTAGTTGCGCCAGCGCAGGTCCATCTCCGCCGTGACCTTGGCCACGTGGGTGATGAGGTCGCCGGCGCTCGGATAGTTGAGGTTCGGGTCGTCGTCGTTGTTGGACCAGCGACCCGGCGTGGCCACCTGCTGGGCGTAGGGCAGCGAGAAGGCGGTCGGGTTGTTGGCCGCCTTGCCGAGCTCCTCGGCGTCCGCGTCGGACACGCGCCAGGAGGCGCCGTAGCTGAGCGTGGTGTCGAGGCTGCCGGTGACTTCGCCATCTTCCGAAGAGAACTCGATGGCCCAGGCCGGTGCGGCGGCCAGCCCTGCAAGGGCCAGTGCGATCGCCGCGGGGAGCATGCTCTTGCCGATGATCCGGGCCGAGCGCGTGCCGTTCGTGTGCTTTTGCTTGTTCATGTGATTGAGCCCCCGGCCTGATCAGTCGAGAAGTTCGGAGTCGATCGGCCCCGAAACCGGATTTCTGTCCAACCGCTGCCGTGGCACAGGCGCCGGCTGTCCGTCCTTGTTGCGGGCCTTGCGCCCGTCGTCGAAGTCCGCGACCGGCGCCCGGAACTCCGGATTGAGCGGCGGCATCACCGGCACCATGGTCGCCTCGTCAGCCACCTGGATGAAGGTTCCTCCAGAGGCCATGAAACTGATCGCCTGCGTGCGCATTTCCGCCGTCGCCGCCGGCGACGTCGCCGGGCTGAGGTAGGAGCCGTGGCTGGCCGGCGGCACGAATCGCGATGCCGAGCGCAGGCCGTCGGGGTTCGCCTGGGTGGTGCTGAAGGCTTCCAGGGGCGGAATGCGGATCATCGCCTCGGTGCCGGACAGCGGCGCGCCGGCCACTGCGTTCGGCAGCACCGTGTCGCCGATGACTTCGTGCAACAGCACGGGCTTGCCGGCAGCGGCGGTCGTGATCCAGTTGATCGGGTCGGCCGCGTCGGCCACCGACTGCCCGACGGTCAGGTACAGCTCGAACAGGGGATCGCCCGGCAGGATGCCGGCAGCCGCCAGGCCGGCCCGAATGCGCGGGCCGAAGGCCGGCGAAGCCTCCCCGGCGCGCACCAGGCCACCGGCCGGCGCGCTGAGGTGTACGCGGGTCACCAGCGGCTCGATGGCGGTGAAACCCGTGCCGTTGATGCCACCCCAGGAAATGCCGGTGTAGGCGATGTCCAGGGGCTGCAGGTCGCCTGCGCCATCGCCGTCGAGATCGAAGTTCTGCAGGGACGAGGCCAGCACGCTCAGGTCGATGATGCCCTGGCGCACGTTGTCCCGCGAGGTGCGGAACTCCTGGAAGTTCAGGGCGTGCGTTCCGGAAGCGTCCACGACGCCGTCCGGGCCGGGCGCGCCGGTCTGGTTGTTCACGTAGTCCACGTCGAAGGTCCGCTCGTTGGCGATGGGGCCAAAGGGCGTGTTCTCGATGTAGAACGGTGCGAACAGCGGGTCGTTCGGCGTCACGCCGTGCATCGGAAAGTCGATGGCCACGCCCGCGAATCCGGCCGCGGCCAGGTTGTCGGCCAGCAGCAGCAGGGTGTTGCGGTTCGAGCCGAGACCGTGGCCGTAAATGACCACCGGCCAGCCGCCGGGGGGCTTGGTCATGCCGGAATTGGCGTTGGGCACGGAGACGATGACCGGGACCGTCTGCATGCCGGTCACCACCGGGAAGGGATTGGCCACCGTGATGTTGGTGGAGGTCGGGTCCAGCCCCAGCTGGTCGAAGGGCGGCACGTAGCCACCCGGCTCAGCGGTCCAGAAATCGGTCAGCGGGGCGACCGGGTTCTCGGCGCTGGGGATGCCGCTGTAGTACGGGAGCGTGATCACACCCACCTGGAAGTCGGCGATGCCCGGCAGGCCCAGGCCGAGGCCACCCGTGTTGCCGGCGACCGGCCCCATGGTCACCGGGGCGGGCTGCACGGTGGAGCGCAGCAGGCCCAGCACCGGGGTGATCGCCTGGGTCTGTACAGTCCAGGCCAGGACGATGTCCTCGGCGTGGATGCCGGCGGCTTCCGCGGCGGCTTCCATGGACCAGGTGATCGGCTGCAGCTGCGCGAGGCTCCGCGCCGTGGCGTTGTCGATCAGCGGGTAGGTGCTGTTGCCATTGGCGTCCACCCAGGGCTCGGCGCGCTTGGTCAGGAAGTAGGTCTGGTCCGGCGTGGCGTCATTGCCCTGGGCATCGTTGATGTCGTTGGTCAGGACGGCCATGTAGCTGGAGTATTCCGCCAGGGGCCGCAGCGGGATGATGGCCACCACGTTGCCGCTGGCCACCGCCGTGTAGTCCACGCCGGGCGTGAGCTCGCGGATGATGCCGGTCACCGCGACGAAACTCTGGGTGGTGACCTGGAAGACCCGCACCGACTGGCCCGGTACGACCGAGGCCGGGTCGATGGCGCCCGGGGCGCCGTTGTCGTCGACGAAGGTGGTGGTCCACTTCTCGACGGTGCTGAATCCGTCCAGGGAATTGATCTGCGACACCAGGGCGGCCGCCGTCCCGTCCAGGCCCGTGGTCGGCGCGTTCAGCGTCAGGTCCGTGGTGCCGAGATAGAACAGGTTGTTCGGGATCGGTACGCCTTCGAGGCCGGCCGTGGGATCGAATCGTGCCGTCAGTACACCCGTGACGATGCTGCCGTCCTTGTTGCGTGCGCCGCCGGAATCGCCGGGATGCGGGTCGGCGAAGGAAACGCTGGACACGGCGAGCAACAGGGGCAGGAATATTCTCGGATTCATGGTGCGGGTTCCCCGTCATGCTTTCGTTGTGAGGCCATGCACCCGGTCCTGAGCAGGGACCTTTGGCAGGTGAACGGCGCACGTATAATAGGAACGTTGCTTCGGGCTTTGCAAGCCGGTGACAACGACGCTCGCGAGGGGTGAGGGAGTTTCGCCAGGTTCCGAAATGACCGGGCCCGCGGCCGACCCACCCCCCGGTTCGCGCTCCTACTATACGCCATAGTATGTCTCTGCGCCCACAGCGGCGCGTGCCGGCGGGTTACAACGACAAAACGCAAGGGGAAGCACGCTCAGCACCCATGAACCGTCACTGGCTCACCCTGCTCGGACCGGCCCTGTCCCTGGTCCTGTTTTTCACGCTCCGGTCCTGGGACTGGGACTTCGCCGCGGCGGCCACCGCCGGGATTACATTGCTCTGCGCGCTGTGGTGGATTTTCGAGCCGGTGCCGATTCCCTTCACGTCGCTGCTGCCCCTGGCGCTGTTCCCGCTGTTCCAGGTGCTCACGCCGGCCCAGGTCGGGCAGGCCTACGGCAACCCGATGATCCTGCTGTTGCTCGGGGGGTTCCTGATCTCCGAGGCCATGGCCGACTCCGGCGCCCACCGGCGCATCGCCCTGGGCCTGGTCCGGGTGTTCGGCGGCGACAGCGCGCGGGCGCTGGTCATGGGGTTCATGGTGGCCGCCGCGGCGCTGAGCATGTGGATCTCGAACACGGCGACCACCCTCATGCTGCTGCCCGTGGCGCTGGCCGTGATCGGGCATGCCGAACGCCGGCTGGCGGTGCCGCTGCTGCTGGGCATCGCCTACGCCGCCAGCATCGGCGGCATGGGCACGCCCATCGGCACGCCGCCCAACCTGATTTTCATGCAGGTCTACGCGCGCCAGTTCGGCACGCCGCCCAGCTTTCCAGAGTGGATGGCCATCGGCGTACCGGTGGTGGTGGTGCTGGTGCCGCTCGCCGGCCTGTGGCTGACCCGGGGCCTGCGCCTGGAACGCGCCGTCACGCTGCCGGCTGTCGGCCCCTGGACTTCCTGGGAGCGGCGTGTGCTGTCGGTGTTCGCCCTGACGGCCCTGGCCTGGGTGTTTCGCACCGCGCCTTTCGGCGGCTGGAGCGCCCTGGTCGGACTGCCGGCCGCCAGCGACGCGACCGTCGCCCTGCTGGCCGCGGTGTTCATGGCCATGCTGCCCGCCGGCAACGGGGAACGCCTGTTGCGCTGGGAAGCGGCGAAGAAAATCCCCTGGGAAGTGCTGGTGCTGTTCGGCGCCGGCATCACCATCGCCGGCGCCTTCATCGAAAGCGGGCTGGCCGACCGCATCGCGGCGCAGATGGAGGCGCTGACCCACGTGCCGGTCTGGCTGATGATCCTGGTGATCTGCCTCTCGGTGACCTTCCTCACCGAGGTCACCAGCAATACGGCCACGGCCAGCCTGCTCATGCCGCTGCTGGCCTCGGCCGCCGTGGTCATGGAGGTCGATCCCATGCTGCTCATGGTGCCCGCCGCGATGAGCGCCAGTTGCGCCTTCATGCTGCCGGTGGCGACGGCGCCCAACGCCGTGGTCTATGGCAGCGGGGTGCTCAGGGTGGAGGACATGGCGCGGGCCGGCCTGGCGCTGAACCTCGTCGGCGCCGTCGTGATCAGTGCGGTGTGCTGGTGGCTGATCGGCTGATCGTTCGTTTCGACCCGTGTGGGCCACCGGTCGACGCGGGTTTCACGGCGCCGCCTTCGCCCCCACCTATACTGGCGACACTCATCCAGAGGGACATTCCATGGCGTGCACCAAGGCGCTGCTCAGCCTCTTTCTGCTGACCCCCTGCAACGACCCGGCCGTCGGCCAGGCCGAAGCCGAGGCGCGTCCGGCCCCGGCCGTGGCGGTTGTCGAGCAGGCAGGCGGAGGAGGCGGGCGCGGCGTCGCGCAGGAAACGTCTCACGTGGCGACCCGACCGGCGCCGGACCAGCCTTCGGGACCGACGGCGGAATCCGTCGCGGAAGTCGCGACCGGCCCGGCACGCTGTACCGACAGCGAGTCACCCTACGCGAGCGCTGCCCGCTTCGGGACCACCGGGTCAGGGCGCGGTGTCGTCGATCGTCTCGACCCCGAAACGGGGCCGACGACACGTTCCGCCAGCGATGACTGGCTCAGCGTTTCTTCGGAATGTACAGATCGGTGACCGTCCCCTCGTAGACCTCGGCGGCGAAGGCCACGGTTTCCGACAGGGTCGGGTGCGGGTGGACCGTCAGTCCGATGTCGCTCACTTCGGCGCCCATTTCAATGGCCAGCGCCGTCTCCGAAATCAGGTCTCCCGCATGCGGGCCGACGATGCCGGCGCCGATGATGCGGTGGCTGTCGTTGTCGAACAGCAGCTTGGTGAAGCCCTCGGATCGCCCGATGCCCAGCGCGCGGCCGCTGGCCGCCCACGGGAACTTGCCCACGCCGAAATTCACGCCCTGGGCCTTGGCCTCCGCTTCCGTCAGGCCCACCCAGGCCACTTCCGGGTCGGTGTAGGCCACGGAAGGAATCACGCGCGCGTCGAACTGGCTCTTCTGGCCGGCGCAGACTTCGGCGGCCACCTTGGCCTCGTGGGACGCCTTGTGGGCGAGCATGGGTTGGCCGACGATGTCGCCGATGGCGAAGATGTGCGGCACGTTGGTGCGCATCTGGCGGTCCACCGGAATGAACCCCCGGTCGGTGACCTCCACGCCCGCGGCCTCGGCGCCGATCTTCCCGCCGTTGGGTGAGCGGCCGATGCTGACCAGCACCCGGTCGAAGACGGTGTGTTCCGGCACGGCCTCGCCCTCGAAGCGCGCGTGCAGGCCGTCGGCCTTCGCCTCGATGCCGGTCACCTTGGTGCCCAGGCAGATCGCTTCGTAGCGCGGCTCGATGCGCTTGTGCAGCGGCCGAACCAGGTCCGGGTCGGCGCCGGGCATCAGCTGGTCGGTCAGTTCCACCACCGTCACGCGGCTGCCCAGTGCCTGGTAGACGCTGGCCATTTCCAGGCCGATGATGCCGCCGCCGACCACGAGCAGGCGCTCCGGGATGTCCTGCAGTTCCAGGGCATCGGTCGAATCCATCATACGCGGGTCGTCCCAGGGCAGGCCGGGCAGCTTGATGGCCTGCGAGCCGGCCGCGATGATCGCCTGCCGGAAGCTGACGGACTGTTCGCCCTCCTCGCCCTCGACGCGCAGTTCGTGCGGGCCGGTGAAGGTGCCGGTGCCGGTGATCACGGTCACGCCGCGGCGCTTGGCCATCCCGGCAATGCCGCCGGTCAGTTGGCCGACCACCTTGTCCTTCCAGGCGCGCAGCGGGTCGATCTGGATGTCCGGCGTGCCGAAGACCACGCCATGCGCGGACATCTGCTCGGCCTCGTCGATGACCGCCGCCGCGTGCAGCAGGGCCTTGGACGGAATGCAGCCCACGTTCAGGCAGACACCGCCCAGGGCCGGGTAGCGCTCCACCAGGGCCACTTTCAGGCCCAGGTCCGCGGCGCGGAAGGCCGCCGTGTAACCGCCGGGACCGGAGCCGAGGACCAATACCTCGTAGTCGAAATCACCCTCGGGCGGCGTCCAGGCGGTCGCGTCGACGGCCGGGGCCGAAGCCGGGGCCGCAGTGGACGGGGCGGCAGGCGCCGATGCGGGCGCGGCCTCCGCCGGCTTCGGTTCCGCGGCGCGGTCGGCGTCATCCCCCGTGGAAGGCGTGGCGCCGGCGGCCACTTCCATTACGGCGATCAGGTCGCCCTCGGTCACCGGGTCGCCGACGGCGACTTCCAGGGACACCAGGGTGCCGTCCGCCGGGGCGGGCACTTCCATCGTGGCCTTGTCGCTTTCCAGCGTGACCAGGGACTGCTCGGCGGTGACGGTGTCGCCGGCGGCGACCAGCACCTCGATGACGGGCACGTCCTCGAATTCCCCGATGTCCGGCACGCGGACTTCCAATCGTTCACTCATGGCGATGTTTTCTGTGGTCCTTCGCTCAGGCCCCGGATCCGCCGGGGCCCGCGATGATCAGGTTTCCGCCAGCCTGGCGGAGCTCGAAATGCTTCAGGAAGCTCATGCCCAGCAGGGCTTCCTCGCCCAGGCCGGGGGTGATGCTGGCGCGGACGTTGTCCACCGCCAGGCCGCCGATCTGCACCCGGTCCAGGCGCGTGACCCAGGCCGGCGCGGGGCCGGCCGCGGTCATCACCGTGACCTGGGGCCCGAAATCCAGGCCCATGCGACGCGCCGCCCGCTCTGACAGGGCCACATCCGTCGCGCCCGTGTCGACCAGGAAGCGAACCGGCTGGCCGTTGATCGCGCCATCGGCAAAGTAGTGCCCGCCCTGGCCCTGGCCCAGCACCACCTGGGCCCGGCCCTGCGCGTCGGTGCCGATGCTCATGGCGCCGCCCGGCCGGTCCAGCAGGCCGAAGAACAGGGTCAGGCCGCCGAGCAGGAGCAGCGCGGCCAGCCACAACATGCCGCGGCCCACCCTCGCCTCGCCCTGTCCGGCCGGCGCGTTCATTCAGAGCGCCAGCTGTTCCGCGTCCGCGATGTGCTCCGCCATGTGGCGACAGAAACGTGCGGCCTGGGCGCCGTCGATCACGCGGTGGTCGTAGCTCAGGGACAGCGGCAGCATCAGCCGCGGCTGGAAGGCCTTGCCGTCCCAGACCGGTTCCATGCGCGCCCGCGACACGCCCAGGATGGCGACTTCCGGCGCATTGATGATGGGCGTGAACGAAGCGCCGCCGATGCCACCGAGGCTGGAGATGGAGAAACTCGCCCCCTGCCAGTCGGCGGGCTTGAGCTTGCCGTCCCGGGCGCGCTGACTGACCTCGCCCAGTTCCTTCGCCAGTTCCAGCACGCTCTTCTTGTCGCAGTCTCGGATCACCGGCACCACCAGTCCGTCCGGCGTGTCCACGGCGATGCCCAGGTGGTAGTACTGCTTCAGCACCAGGTGTTCGCCGTCGGGATCCAGTGAAGCGTTGAAGTTCGGGAAGGCCTCGAGGGCCGCCACCGCCGACTTCATGAGGAAAGCCAGCGGGGTCAGATTGACGCCCTGCTCCTTCGCCTTTTCCTTGTTGGCCTTGCGGAAGGCCTCCATCTCGGTGCTGTCCGCCAGGTCGTTGTGCGTGACATGGGGGATGGTCACCCAGTTGCGGTGCAGGTTCTTGCCCGAGATCTTCTTGATGCGCGACAGCGCGACCGACTCGGTTTCGCCGAACTTGCTGAAGTCCACCTTCGGCGGCGGGGCGACCTCGAAGCCGGGCGTCGCCGCCGGCGCGACGCCGCCCGCCAGGGCGGACTTGACGAAGCCGGTGACGTCCTGGCGCAGGATGCGGCCGCCGCGGCCACTGCCGGCGACCCGTGCGAGGTCCACCCCCAGTTCACGGGCGAAGGCGCGGATGGCGGGGCTGGCGTAGGGCACCTTGCCCGGCATGACGCGTTCCGCGCCCAGGGAAACCGGCGGGACCCGGCGTTCGCCGGCGGAAGCGGCCGCGGGCGCCGGGGCGGGCTTCTCCGCCGGCGCGGGCGCCGCCGCTGCGGCAGGAACGTCCGGCGCCGGCTTCGATGACGTCTTTCCGGCGGGCGCCGAGGTGACGGTCATCACGGCCACCCGATCGCCTTCGGACACGGTATCGTCCACGGCCACGGACAGGGATTTGATCACCCCGGCCTGCGGCGCGGGCACCTCCATGGTGGCCTTGTCGCTTTCCAGCGTGACCAGCGATTGCTCGGCCTCCACGGTCTCGCCCTCGGCGACCAGGACCTCGATGACGGGCACGCCGTCGAAGTCACCGATGTCCGGCACGAGGACCTCGATGTCCCGGGGCTCGCCGGTGGCTTCCGATTCGGGTTCGGCCGGGGCTTCGGCGGCGGGCGCCGGCGCTGCGGTTTCCTTCGCGGAATCCACGCCCTCAGCTTCCCTGGGCGCGTCTTCAGGTTTCGTTTCGGCAGGCGCTGCCGCCGCAAGCTCCATCACCCCCACGAGGTCGCCCTCGGAAACGGTGTCGTTCAGGGCCACGGACAGGCTCACGATGACGCCGTCGGCCGGCGCGGGCACCTCCATGGTGGCCTTGTCGCTTTCCAGCGTGACCAGGGACTGCTCGGCGGTGACGGTGTCGCCCTCGGCGACCAGGACCTCGATGACCGGCACGTCGTCGAAATCACCGATGTCCGGCACCCGAATCTCGATGCGCTCTGCCATGGTCAGGCCCTCAGCGGGTAGACGCGTTCGGGGTCGACCCCCAGCGCGTCGCGGGCGGCCAGCAGGTCTTCCAGGGAGAAGTCCCCGGCGCGGTGCAGGGCGTACAGCGCGGTGTAGGCCACGTAGTTGCGGTCCACCTCGAAGTGACGGCGCAGGTTGGCGCGGGTGTCGGAGCGGCCGAATCCGTCCGTTCCCAGCACCAGGTAGTCACGGTCCATCCAGGGCCGGATCTGCTCCGCGAAGCCCCGCACGTAGTCGGTGGAGGCGATGGCAGGACCCTCGAAACCGTCCAGGCAGCGCTCCACCCAACAACGCTCGGGTTCGGCGTCCGGATTGAGGCGGTTGTGGCGCTCCACGGTCTCGCCATCGCGGCGCAGCTCGTTGAAGCTGGTGGCGCTCCAGATATCGGACTGCACCCCGAAGTCCCTGTCGAGAATGTCCGCCGCGGCGATCACCTCGCGCAGGATGGTGCCGCTGCCCAGCAACTGCACGCGCCTGTCGCCCGCCTCGCCCTTGCGCAGCAGGTACAGGCCCTTGCGGATGCCCTCCTCCACGCCCTCGGGCATCGCCGGGTGCTCGTAGTTCTCGTTCATCAGGGTGATGTAGTAGAAAACATCCTCGCACTCGGCGTACATGCGCCGCAGCCCGTCCTGCAGGATCACCGCCACTTCGTAATTGAAGGTCGGGTCGTAGCTGACGCAGTTCGGGATGGTGCCCGAAAGGATGTGACTGTGGCCGTCCTCGTGCTGCAGGCCCTCGCCGTTCAGCGTGGTCCGGCCCGCCGTGCCGCCCAGCAGGAAGCCGCGGGCACGCAGGTCGCCGGCCGCCCAGGCGAGGTCACCCACGCGCTGGAAGCCGAACATCGAGTAGTAGATGTAGAAGGGGATCATCGCCTCGCCGCTGGCGGCGTAGCTGGTGGCGGCCGCGATCCAGGACGACATGGCGCCGGCCTCGGTGATGCCTTCCTGCAGGATCTGCCCTTTCTGGCTCTCCTTGTAGAACATCAGCTGGTCGGCATCGACCGGATCGTAGAGCTGCCCCTTCGCGGCGTAGATGCCCAGCTGGCGGAACATGCCCTCCATGCCGAAGGTGCGCGCCTCGTCGGCCACGATGGGCACCACCCGCTCCTTCAGTTCCTTCTGCCGCAGCACGATGGCCAGGCAACGGACGAAGGCCATGGTGGTGGAGATCTCGCGGTCGCCCGTTCCGCCCAGCAGCGACTCGAAGGCTTCGAGGTCCGGCACCACCAGCGGTTCCATGGCGTGCCGCCGTTCCGGCAGCGGGCCGCCCAGCGCCTTGCGGCGTTCTTTCAGGTACTCCACCTCCGGGCTCTCGGCGCCGGGATGGTAGTAGGGGACGTCCTCCAGCTGCTCGTCCGCCACCGGCACGTTGAAGCGGTCGCGGAACTGGCGGATGGACTCCACGTCCATCTTCTTCTGCTGGTGGGTGATGTTCTGCGCCTCGCCACTGGCGCCCATGCCGTAGCCCTTGACCGTCTTGGCCAGGACGACGGTGGGCCGGCCACGCGAATTCTTGGTGGCCAGGTGGTAGGCGGCGTAGATCTTGTGCGGGTCGTGACCGCCGCGGTTCAGGCGCCAGATGTCCTCGTCGGACAGGCTGCTCACCATCTCCTTGAGTTCGGGGTACTTGCCGAAGAAGTGCTCACGCGTGTAGGCGCCGCCCTTGGCCTTGTAGGCCTGGTACTCGCCGTCCACGGCCTCTTCCATGCGCTTGCGCAGCAGGCCCTGCTTGTCCTTGGCCAGCAGCGGGTCCCAGTAGGAGCCCCAGATGACCTTGATGACCCGCCAGCCCGCGCCGCGGAACACGCCCTCGAGCTCCTGGATGATCTTGCCGTTGCCGCGCACCGGGCCGTCCAGGCGCTGCAGGTTGCAGTTGATCACGAAGATCAGGTTGTCCAGGCCTTCGCGGCCGGCCAGGGAGATGGCGCCCAGGGATTCCGGCTCGTCCGTCTCGCCGTCGCCCAGGAAACACCAGACCTTGCGCTCGGAGGTGTCGGCGATGCCGCGGTTGTGCAGGTACTTCAGGAAACGCGCCTGGTAGATGGCCATGATGGGCCCCAGGCCCATGGACACCGTCGGCAGCTGCCAGAAATCGGGCATCAGCCAGGGGTGCGGATAGGAGCTCAGGCCGTCGCCGTCGACTTCCTGGCGGAAACGGTCGAGCTGCTCCTCGTTGAGGCGGCCCTCGAGAAAGGCGCGTGAGTAGATGCCCGGCGAGGAATGTCCCTGGATGTAGACCAGGTCACCACCGGCGGCATGGTCGTTGCCCTTGAAGAAATGGTTGAAGCCCACGTCGTACAGCGTCGCGGCGGAGGCGAAGCTGGCGATGTGGCCGCCCAGGTCGCCGCCGCGCTTGCCGGCGCGCAGCACCGTGGCCATGGCGTTCCAGCGGATGATGGAGCGGATACGCCATTCCAGGTCGTGGTCGCCCGGGCTCTTCTCTTCCAGGTGCGGTGGAATGGTGTTGATGTAGGCGGTGGTCGCGTCGTAGGGCAGGTAGCCGCCGGAACGCCGGGTGTAGTCCACCAGGTGTTCCAGGAGCTGGTGGGCGCGCTCGGGGCCCTCCCGCTCGATCACTGCCTGCAGCGACTCCAGCCACTCGGTGGTTTCCTGGGGGTCCGTGTCCGGCACACCGTGGCGCCCGACCGGCTTGATGCTGCCGCTCATGTCGATCCTTCCTTCATCGAAGCTTTTCGTTGTTTCATCTGGTTCATCTGTGCGTCGACCGCGGCGATCGCGGTCATGTTGACCACCCGGCGCACCGAGGCCGAAGGGGTCAGTATATGGACTGGCTTGGCCATGCCCAACAGGATGGGGCCGACCACGACCGCGTTGCCCGCGATGCGGGCGAGGTTGAAGGCGATGTGGGCCGAGTCGATGCCCGGCATCACCAGCAGGTTGGCCGGCGTGTTGAAGCGCGCGTTGGGGAACACGCGCTCACGGAATACGGGGTCCAGCGCGGCGTCCGCCGTCATCTCGCCTTCGACCTCAAGCTCGGGGTGCCGCTCGGCCAGCATTTCGGCCGCGCGCTTCATCTTGGTGGCGCCGGAATCGCGGTGGCTGCCGAAGTTGGAATGCGACAGCAGGGCGATGCGCGGTTCGATGCCGAACATCCGCACGCCCTCGGCGGCCAGGCGGGTGATCTCCACCAGCTCCTCGGCCGTCGGGTAGGGGTTCACCTGGGTATCGGCGACGAAGTAGGCGCCCTGGTCGGTGGTGGCCGCGCCCAGCGTGGCCACGACCTTGCCGCCCTCGCGCATGCCGATCACGTCCAGGGCGACGGCGAGCTTCTTCTGGAAGCCGCCCACCACGCCGGCGATCAGCGCGTCGGCCTCGCCGCGGCGCAGCATCACGGCGCCGATCACCGCATCGTTGTTGCGCACGATGGCCTTGGCCGCGTCCGGGGACACGCCCTTGCGCTCCATGATCTTGTGATAGGTGGTCCAGTACTCGTAGTAGCGCGGGTCGGACTCGGGGTTGGTCACCTCGAAATCGACGCCCGGCTTCAGGCGCAGCCCCAGTTTCTCGATGCGGCTTTCGATCACCGCCGGGCGGCCGACCAGGATGGGTCTGGCCAGGCCGTCATCGACCACCACCTGCACGGCGCGCAGGATCAGCTCCTCTTCGCCCTCGGAGAAGCACACGCGCTGCGGGTTGCGGCGCGCGGCGTCGTAGATGGGCTTCATCAGCAGGCCGGTGCGCCACACGAACTGCTCGAGCCGCGTGCGGTAGGCCTCGAGGTCGGCGATGGGGCGCGTGGCCACGCCGCTGTCCATGGCCGCCCGGGCCACGGCCGGGGCCAGCTGGGACAGCAGGCGCGGGTCGAAGGGCTTGGGGATGATGTAGCCGGGGCCGAACTTCAGTTCCTCGTCGCCGTAGGCGGCCGCCGCGTCGGCCGGCACTTCCTTGCGGGCGAGTTCTGCCAGGGCCTGCACGCAGGCCATCTGCATCTCGTCGTTGATGGTCGTGGCGCCCACGTCCAGCGCGCCGCGGAAGATGTAGGGGAAACACAGGACGTTGTTGACCTGGTTCGGGAAGTCCGAACGCCCGGTGGCGATGATGGCCTCCGGACGCACGGCCAGGACCTCGTCCGGCATGATTTCCGGCGTCGGGTTGGCCAGGGCCAGGAGCACCGGGCGCTGTCCCATGGACTTCACCATCTCGCGCGTGACCGTGCCGCCCACCGAGACGCCGAGAAACACGTCGGCGCCCTCCATGATTTCGGCCAGGGTGCGCTTGTCGGTCTCGTGGGCGAAGCGCGCCTTGTGCTCGTCCATGTCCGTTTCTCGGCCCGCGTGCACCACGCCTTCGCGGTCGGCCACGAAGATGTGCTCGCGCTTCATGCCGAGCTTCACCAGCAGGTTCAGGCAGGCCATTCCGGCGGCGCCGGCGCCGGAGGCGGCCAGGCGCACCTCACCGATGTCCTTGCCGAGCAGTTCCAGGGCGTTGATCACGGCCGCGGCGCAGATGATGGCCGTACCGTGCTGGTCGTCGTGGAACACGGGAATGTTCATGCGCTCGCTGAGCCGGCGCTCCACCTCGAAACACTCCGGCGCCTTGATGTCCTCGAGGTTGATGCCGCCGAAGGTGGGCTCCAGCGAGGCGATGATGTCCACCAGCTTGTCGGGGTCGCGCTCGGAGATCTCGATGTCGAAGACGTCGATGTCGGCGAACTTCTTGAACAGCACGCCCTTGCCTTCCATCACGGGCTTGGCGGCCAGGGGCCCGATGTCGCCCAGGCCCAGCACGGCCGTGCCGTTGGTGATCACGCCGACCAGGTTGCCGCGCACGGTGAGATTGCGCGCCTCGGCCGGGTCCGCGTGAATGGCCTCACTGGCGGCGGCGACGCCCGGCGAGTAGGCCAGGGCGAGGTCCTTGGCGGTGGTCAGCGCCTTGGTCGGCGTCACGCGGATCTTTCCGGGCGTGGGCCGGCGGTGGTACTCGAGGGCGCGTTCCTTCAGTTTGTCGCTCATTCCAGTGACTCGTGGCAGCCCCCGCGATGATGCACGGGGACGCGATCGGCGATGGCCGGGGAACCGCGCATTCTAGCGCCCGCGGCGGAACGGACCAAGCCGCCGCGGCCAGGCGCGGGCGGCCCTTCGGTGGCTCAGTGCAGGTCGAGTTCGGTCTGCGTGTCGGCCAGGCCTTCTTCACTGACCTGGATCAGGCGCATGGTGTTGGTGCCACCCTGGTTGCCGAGGCGGTCGCCCATGGTGAGCAGCACTCGGTCGCCGACGCTGATCAGGCCACGCTCGAGCACCATCGAAATGGCGTTGTTCAGCACCTTGTCCATCTTCTTGCCCTTCTCGCTGTGGGCGATGGGATAGACGCCGCGGTACAGCGCCATGCGCCGGCGGCTGGCCGCATTCGGCGACAGGGCGTAGATCGGCGCGGCGGTGCGCACCCGCGACAGCCACTGCGCGGTGGAACCCGACTCGGTCAGCGCGATGATGGCGTCCACGCGCACGTGCTTGACCAGGAACATGGCCGCCGAGGCGATGGCCTGGTCGATGCGGTGGAAGCGTACGTTGAGCTGCAGGTTGTCCTTCTGCTCTTCGAGGTGGCGCTCGGCGCCCAGGCAGACCCGGTCCATGGCGCGCACCACTTCCACCGGGTGCTGGCCCACGGCGGTTTCCGCAGACAGCATCACCGCGTCGGAACCGTCGATGACCGCGTTGGCCACGTCCAGCACCTCGGCGCGGGTGGGAATGGGGTTGTCCACCATGGACTGCATCATCTGCGTGGCGGTGATGGCCACGCGGTTCTGGTGCAGCGACTTGCGGATGATCTGCTTCTGCAGGAAGGGCAGTTCGGCGTCGCCGATCTCCACACCCAGGTCGCCGCGGGCGACCATGGCCGCGTGGGAAGCCTCGATGATCTCTTCCAGATTGCTGATGGCCTCGGTGCGCTCGATCTTCGACACCAAGCGCGCCTGGCTGCCGGCCTCGCGCAGGAGCATGCGCGCCTTGCGCATGTCGTCGGCATTGCGCGGGAAGGAAACGGAGACGTAATCGGCGTCCATCTCGGCCGCGCGCAGGATGTCCTGGCGGTCGCGTTCGGCGATGCCGGGGATGGACAGGCCGCCCCCCTTGAGGTTGATGCCCTTGCGGCTGGACAGTTCGCCGCCGTTCTCGACGGTGCAGTGAATCTCGTCGCCGACCACTTCCTTCACGGTCATGGTGACCAGGCCGTCGTCCAGCAACAGCAGGTCGCCGGACTTCACGTCGCGCGCCAGGCCCTTGTAGGTCACGCCCACGCGTTCCTGGTCGCCCATGGGAGGCTCCGGGCTCGCGTCGAGAATGAAGGGATCGCCATGGGCCAGCGAGATGCGATCGTTCAGGAAGGACTCGATGCGGATCTTCGGCCCCTGCAGGTCCACCAGGATGGCGATCTCCTTGCCGACGGCCGAGGAAATCTCGCGGACCTGGCGGGCGCGACGAAACTGGTCCTCCGGGCCGCCGTGCGACATGTTGATGCGGCACACGTCGACGCCGGCCTCGAACATGGCCCGGAGCACGTCCGGGTCGTCCGTGGAGGGGCCGAGGGTGGCGATGATCTTGGTCTGGCGAACTTGGGGTTTCACGGTACTTTCGAGCCTGTAAACGTTTTCAATGGGGATTTCAGCCGGGCATTATCCCGCAGGAGCGTTGCGGTTAGAAGGCACCAACAGGTATTGCAGTAATTTTCATGAAGCTTGGCTAGACTCAGGATTCCACTTCTGTCACTTCCCGGGGGGAAGAAATGCGCCCATTGCACCTGCTCGCCCTAGCGCTCCTCGCAGCCGCGCTCACGACACCCGCCCACGCCCAGGAAAAGCCCAACATCCTGGTCATCTGGGGCGACGACGTCGGCGTCTGGAACATCTCCAACAATTCCCGCGGCATGATGGGCTATACGACGCCCAACATCGACCGCATCGCCAACGAAGGCATGGGTTTCTCCGATTACTACGGGGAACAGTCCTGCACCGCCGGGCGCTCGTCGTTCATCATGGGCCAGAGCGTCTTCCGCACCGGCCTGAGCAAGGTCGGACTGCCGGGGGCTGAAGAAGGCATGCAGGAGGAAGACCCGACCATTGCGGTCATCCTCAAGGACCTGGGTTACGCCACCGGCCAGTTCGGCAAGAACCACCTGGGCGACAAGGATGAGCACCTTCCCACCAACCACGGCTTCGATGAGTTCTACGGCAACCTCTACCACCTCAATGCCGAGGAAGAGCCGGAGAACGAGGACTACCCCAAGGATCCCGAGTTCCTCAAGCGCTTCGGTCCCCGCGGTGTATTGCACTCCTACGCCGACGGCCGGATCGAGGACACCGGCCCGCTGACCCGGAAGCGCATGGAAACGGTGGACGATGAAACCGTGGC
This sequence comes from Gammaproteobacteria bacterium, assembly GCA_030426265.1. GTDB lineage: Bacteria > Pseudomonadota > Gammaproteobacteria > Xanthomonadales > SZUA-36 > Marinihelvus. The sequence goes on from JAUHYP010000021.1 coordinate 42,097, forward strand.
CCGCGCGCTCGACTTCATCGAGCGCCAGAACGAGGCCGACCAGCCGTGGTTCGTCTGGTGGAGCGGCACCCGCATGCACGCCCGTACCCACGTCAGCGAAGAAAAGACGGCCTGGTGCAAGGAGATGTACCCGCACGCGGACGAGTACAGCTGCGGCATGGTCGAGCACGACGCCCACATCGGCCAGTTCCTCGACAAGCTGGATGAGCTCGGCATCGCGGACAACACCATCGTGTTCTATTCGACCGACAACGGCGTTCACATGAACACCTGGCCGGATGCCGGCATGACGCCGTTCCGGGGCGAGAAGAACACCAACTGGGAAGGCGGCTGGCGCGTTCCGGCCTACGTCCGCTGGCCCGGCAAGATCGAAGCCGGCTCGTACTCCAACCAGATCGTCCACCACATGGACTGGTTCCCCACCTTTGCCGCCATCGCCGGCAAGGACGACATCAAGGAAGACCTGCTGGACGGCTACCGCTCCCGGGCGCTGGGCCGCAGCTACAAGATTCACCTGGACGGCTACAACATCCTGCCCTTGCTGACCGGTGAAACCGAGGTGTCGCCCCGCAAGGAGATTTTCTACTTCTCCGATGACGGCGACATCATGGCGCTGCGCTACAACGACTGGAAGGCCGTGTTCCTGGAGCAGCGCGCCGAAGGCACCCTGCGCATTTGGGCCGAACCGTTCACCGAGTTGCGCCTGCCGCTGATCTTCAACCTGCGCCGCGACCCGTTCGAACGCGCGCAGATCACGTCCAACACCTACTACGACTGGATGTTCTCGCGCGCCTACATGCTGGTGCCGGCACAGGCCATCGTGGGAGATTTCCTGGAGACCTTCCAGGAGTATCCGCCGCGCCAGAAAGCGGCCAGCTTCTCGCTGGACAAGGTGATGGAGAAGCTTTCCACGCCCCACGGCCCGCAGTAGTCCACGTTTGATTCCCCGGGGCGGTTCCGCCCCGGGGGACTTGCCCTGCGATAGCTGTACCGAGCCCGAAACCCGGATTCAACCGGGGTGGCATAAGTCCGTAGGCACGCCTATCCTTGGCGGACCCATCCAACATTTCCCCGGGGGGAAGCATGAATCTGATCCAACGCAGTCTGGCAGCCGTGCTGTGCACGGCTTTCATGGCCTCGGCCCAGGCCCAGGACAAACCCAACATCCTGGTCATCTGGGGCGACGACATCGGCGTGATGAACGTCAGCGCCTATCACCGCGGGATGATGGGGGGCAGCACGCCCAACATCGACCGCATCGCCAACGAGGGCGCCCTGTTCACCGACGCCTACGCCCAGCAAAGCTGCACCGCCGGGCGCGCCAGCTTCATCCTGGGACAGCACCCATTTCGCACCGGGCTGCTGACCATCGGGATGCCGGGCTCGCCACACGGCATCGAGGACAAGGACCCGACCATCGCGGAACTGCTCAAGGACCATGGCTACCTGTCCGGCCAGTTCGGCAAGAACCATCTGGGTGACCAGGACAAGCACCTGCCCACCAACCACGGTTTCGACGAGTTCTTCGGCAACCTGTACCACCTCAATGCCGAAGAAGAGCCGGAAAGCGAGTTCTATCCCAAGGACGCGGAGTTCCGTGAGAAGTTCGGCCCCCGTGGCGTGCTGCACAGCTACGCCGATGGCCGGATCGAGGACACGGGCGCGCTGAACAGCAAGCGCATGGAGACGGTGGATGACGAATTCCTCGCCGCCAGCCTCGACTTCATCGAACGCGCGCATGCCCAGGGCAAACCGTTCTTTGTCTGGCACAACTCCACCCGCATGCACGTCTGGACGCACCTGCCGCCCGATTACAAGGGCAAGTCCGGCTACGGTCTCTCCGCCGACGGCATGATGCAGCTGGATGACGATGTCGGCGAGCTGCTGGACAAGCTCGACGAACTCGGCATCGCCGACAACACCATCGTGATCTTCAGCACCGACAACGGGGCGGAAAAGTTCACCTGGCCGGACGGTGGCGTCACGCCCTTCCGGGGTGAGAAAGGCACCACCTGGGAAGGCGGCTTCCGTGTCCCGCAGATGATTCGCTGGCCCGGCAAGGTCGAGCCCGGCACCGTCATCAACGACATCTTCTCGCATGAGGACTGGATGCCGACCCTGCTGGCCGCCGCCGGCGACCCGGACGTGAAGGAAAAGCTGCTGGAAGGCCACCGTGCCGCCAGCAAGCGCTTCAAGGCGCACCTGGACGGCTACGACCAGACGGCCCTGCTGACGGGCGAAGGTCCGAGCCAGCGCAATGAGATCTTCTACTTCGACGCCGCTGGCAACCTGAACGCCATGCGCTACAACGACTGGAAACTGCACTGGACCATCCAGGAGGGCGCGATCAACACGGCCTATCGCAAGACGCCGAGCTGGCCGCTGATCATCAACCTGCGCATGGACCCCTACGAAGTGGGCCCCGACGCGGCGCTGTACGTCCGTCACTTCTACGCCGACCAGATGTGGACGTTCGTGCCGGCGCAGGCCTACGTGGGACAGTTCCTGGAGACCTTCAAGGAGTTTCCGCCGACCCAGGGCAGTTCACTGAGTATCGACAAGGTTCTGCAACAGCTGCAGGCGCCCGTCCGCAACTGACCCCCAGATCGGTCAGGCCGTCGCACACAGGGTGCGACGGCCTGGCCGGGACGCCCCGACGACGGCACGCGGCACATCGCCGCGTGCCGCTCTTTTCGACTGCGAGGACCGCATGAGCCAGCTGCCCGTCATCAACGACCTCCAGGCCCGCATGGGCGAGGCCATCATCGGCCAGGAAACCGTCATCGAGCAGCTGCTGCTCGGCCTCCTGGCCAACGGCAACGTCCTGCTCGAGGGCCTGCCGGGCCTGGCCAAGACCCGCGCCGTCAAGGCGCTGGCGAAGAACCTGGAGGCGGATTTTTCCCGCGTGCAGTTCACACCGGACCTGCTGCCTTCCGACGTGACCGGCACCGAGATGCTCTACACCGAGGGCGGCCAGAACGTCTTCCGCTTCGACGAGGGACCGATCTTCGCCAACATCGTCCTGGCCGACGAGGTGAACCGCGCGCCCGCCAAGGTGCAGGCCGCCCTTCTGGAGGCCATGGAGGAGCGCCAGGTGACCGTGGCGGGCAAGACCCACGCCCTGCCCGAACTGTTCATGGTCATGGCCACCCAGAACCCCATCGAGCAGGAAGGCACCTATCCCCTGCCCGAGGCCCAGATGGACCGCTTCCTGCTGCACGTCTACGTGGACTACGGCACCGAGGACGCTGAAGCGCAGATCATCCGGCTGGTGCGCGGGGAGGAGCACGCCACGGCGCAGGAACCCAAAGCGCCCATCGCCCAGTCCGCCGTGCTGGAGGCGCGCAAGGAAATCGGCGCCGTCCAGGTCGGCGAGGCCGTCGAGCAATACATCGTCGACCTGATCTACGCGACGCGCTTCCCGGACCGCTACGGCGATCCCCTGGCCCAGTGGATCCAGGTCGGCGGAAGCCCCCGGGCCAGCATCGGCCTGGACCGCTGCGCCCGGGTCAAGGCCTGGCTGGCCGGCCGGGACCACGTGTTGCCGGAGGACGTGAAAGGCGTCGCCCACGGCGTCCTGCGCCACCGCATCAAGCTCAGCTACGAGGCCAGCGCCGACGGCGTGTCCGCCAACGACGTCATCGACAAACTGCTCGAGGTCGTCGCAGTGTCCTGAACCTCGATCCTTTCAACCCGAACCCGACGAGGGTGACGCCATGACCATGCATCGATTCCGAACATTTCTCGCCCTGGCCTTCACGGCCTTGGTGCTCACCGCCTGCGCCGCCACGCCGGCCCCGGAACCCGCCACCGACCCCCTGCCCTCCTGGAACGAGGGGCCGAGCAAGGCGCGCATCCTGGATTTCCTGGACCGCGTGACCGATCCGGACAGTCCCGACTTCGTGCCCGTGGCAGAGCGCATCGCCACCTTCGACAACGACGGCACCCTGTGGTCCGAGCAGCCGATCTATTTCCAGCTGGTCTTCGCACTGGACCGCGTGAAGGCCATGGCCCCGCAACACCCAGAATGGGCGGACCAGGAACCGTTCCGGTCCGTCCTCGCGGGTGACATGGCGGGTCTCGCGGCGCAGGGCGAAGCCGGGCTGGTCCCCCTGCTGGGAGCGACCCACACCGGGATGAGCGAGGCGGAGTTTCGCGCTGTCGCGCAGGAGTGGCTGAATACCGCCCGGCACCCCCGCTTCGACCAGCCTTACAAGGACATGGTGTACCAGCCCATGCTCGAAGTGCTCGAACTGTTCCGGGCCAACGACTTCCAGACCTGGATCGTGTCCGGCGGCGGCATCCAGTTCCTGCGCGCCTTCACCGAGGAAACCTACGGGATTCCGCCGGAGCAGGTCGTGGGCACGAGTTTCGTCTCCTCGTACGACTGGCGCGACGGCGACCCGGTCCTGATGCGCCAGCCCGAGCTGGACTTCCTGGACGACAAGGAAGGCAAGCCGGTGGCCATCAACCTGCACATCGGCCGCCGCCCCATCGCCGCATTCGGCAATTCCGACGGCGACCTGCAGATGCTGCAATGGACCCACGCCGGCGAAGGCCCCCGATTGGCGGTCTACATCCACCACACGGACGCGGACCGCGAGTGGGCCTACGATCGCGGCTCGCACATCGGCGGCCTGGACCAGGGCCTGGACCAGGCGGCCCAGTTCAATTGGCTGGTGGTCGACATGGCCCGCGACTGGTCCGTGATCTACCCCTTCCAGCGGGAGGATTGAGTCCGCCGTGGACTACCCCCGTGTCAGCCGGCGCGCGCCCGGCCCGCCGGCCGGCAACGGGGTGTATGCCTCGCTCGACGAACTCGTCCGCCTGCAGTTCAAGGCGCGGGGCTTCAGCTTCCTGCCGCGCCAGCCGGTGCACAGCGTGCTGGCCGGGCGCCACGCTTCGCGCCTGCGCGGGCGCGGCCTGAACTTCGAGGAGCTGCGGGCCTACCTGCCCGGCGACGACATCCGCAACATGGACTGGAAGGTCACGGCCCGAACCCGCGAGCCGCACGTGCGCATCTACACCGAGGAGAAGGACCGGCCGGTCTGGATCCTGGTCGACCAGCGCATTTCCATGTTCTTCGGCAGCCGGATCCGGATGAAATCCGTGCTCGCCGCCGAAGCCGCCGCCCTGGCCGCCTGGCGCACCCTCTCGGTGGGCGACCGGCCCGGGGGCATCGTGTTCGGCGACGACGGCCAGGACCTCGTGCAACCCCACCGCAGCGAGGAGCGCGTCATGCAGTTCCTCGGGCGGGTGGTCGAGCGCAACCATCGACTCGACGTCCATGCGGGCGCAGCGAATCCCGGCGCATTGAACGAAGCCCTCGCCACCGTCAGCCGCTTCGCGCCTCACGACGCCCTGGTCGTGCTGGTCACCGACGGGATGGGCGCGGATGCCGGAACGCGCCGCCTGGTGTCGAACCTGACCCGTCACAACGACCTGCTGCTCGGCCTGGTGTTCGATCCCATGGAACGCGACCTGGCCGACGCCGGCCGCCTGGCCTTCAGCGACGGCGCCGGCCAGTTGGAAGTCGACACCGGTTCGAGGCGCCTGCGCGAACGCTACCGGGCGGCCTTCGACGCCGAACTGGAACGCCTGCGCCATGCCGCACTGGGTTACGAGGTTCCCGTGCTTCCCCTGCACACGGGCGCCGGCGCCGCGGAGCAGATCCGTGACCTTGTCGGCCGTCACCGCCCGGCGCCAAGGCGCTGATGGACGACACCACCAGCCTCGACCGTCTGCACCCCGTGGTCCTTCCGGATGCGGTGGGCTGGCTGCCATTGGCGCCCGGCTGGAAGGTCGTGCTCGTGTTCGTGGCGCTGGCACTGCTGGTCTTCGCCTGGCGGCGTTGGCTGGCCTGGCGTGACGATCGCTACCGCCGCCAGGCCCTGAAGGAATTGCGCCATCTTGCCGACACCGGCGCCCTTCCCCGCCTGCTGCGCCGCGCCGCTCTGAGCGCCTGGCCCAGGGAGCGCGTCGCCCCGCTGGAAGGCGAGGCCTGGCATCGTTTCCTGGACGAAACCGCCGGTTTCCAGCGCTTTGCCGGGACCGGCGCCTGCGGTGTCCTGCTCGACCGGGCCGCCTATGGCGGACCGGCGCTGAACCCAGACGAAGGGGAAACCCTTCGCGTTGCCATCCACGACTGGCTGCGCGGCCACCGGAGGCCAGCCTGAGATGCTGACGCTGGCGCATCCCTGGTTGCTGCTCCTGCTGCCGCTGCCGCTGCTGCTGAGGGTCCTCATGCCGCCGCACCGCGAGCCGCGGGCCGCCGTGCGCGCGCCGGTCACCGGGCGCCTGGCGGAGTTGACAGGTCAGGCGCCCGCGGGTGGCGCCGCGATCCTTCGGCGCAGCAAACTGCAATGGGTGCTGCTCTGGGGCGCCTGGATGCTGCTGGTGCTGGCGCTGGTCCGGCCGCAATGGCTGGAGGACCCGATCGTCGAGGAACTGCCCATGCGCGATCTGTTGCTTGCGGTGGACCTGTCCGGCTCCATGGACACCGAGGACTTCACCGACGCCGAGGGAGACACCACCGACCGCCTGAGCGCGGTGAAACAGGTGCTGGCCGACTTCCTCGCCAAGCGCGATGGCGACCGGGTGGCCCTGGTGTTCTTCGGCTCCGCACCCTTCGTGCAGGCGCCCTTCACCGCCGACCTGGAGGTCGTGGGCGAGCTGCTGGACGAAGCGCGGGTGCGCATGCTCGGCCCACGCACCATGCTGGGCGACGCCATGGGCCTGGCGCTGAACCTGTTCGAACGCAGCGAGGTGGAAGAGCGCGTGATGATCGTGCTCACCGACGGCAACGACACCGGCAGCCTGGTGCCGCCCGAGCACGCCGCGCGGATCGCCCGGGACGAGGGCGTGACCGTTCACACCGTGGCCATCGGCGACCCGGAGGCGGCCGGCGAGCAGGCGCTGGACGAGGCGACCCTGAAAGAAGTGGCGCGGGTCACCGGGGGCGGCTTCTACCGCGCCGGCAACCGGGACGAGATGGCCGCCATCTACACCGAACTGGACCAGCTCAACCCGCGCAAGGTCCAGTCCACGAGTTACCGGCCGCGCCGGGACCTCTATCCCTGGCCGCTGGGAGCGGCGCTGGCCCTCTCGCTGGCCTTCCATATTCTGGCGCCCGGGCGTCGGCGCATGAGCGGCGCAGCGGCGGTGGGCGTGGCCGATGAGGCGGAAGGCACCGCGCCCGAACCCGGGGCCGATGCCACGGCAGAAGCCACATCACGAGAACGGGATGCTGCATGAGCTGGCTGGCCGATTTTCATTTCCTGCGCCCCGCCTGGCTGTTGCTGCTGATTCCTGCCGCCTGGGCCGGCTGGCGGGCCCTTCGCAGGACCGACCCGGCCGGGGGTTGGCGCGGCTTGATCGATCCGCCACTGCTGGCCGCCCTGGCCCTTGAGTCCAGCCAGGAACGAGGCCGCCTCCGGCCTGTGCGCCTGCTCGTCGCGGCGCTCGCCGTCGGCAGCCTGGCCATGGCCGGGCCCACCTGGGAACGCCAGCCCACGCCCTTCGCCCAGGACGAGGCCGCCGTGTTCCTGGTGGTCAAGGTCACGCCGAGCATGCTGGCGAAGGACCTTCCCCCCTCTCGCCTCGAACGGGGCGTGCAGAAGATCGGCGATTTCCTGGACCTCAAGGCCGGTCAGCGCGCCGGGCTGATCGCTTACGCCGGTACGGCCCACCTGGCCATGCCGCTGACCTCCGACCCGGGGATCATCACCCAGTTTGCCGCCGCCCTGACGCCGGAGGCCATGCCGGTCGAAGGCGCGGACCTGCTCGCCGCGATCCGGATGGCCAACCAGCGCCTCGACCGTGCCGCCGTCCCCGGCTCCATCGTGCTGCTGGCCGACGACGTGGCGCCGGAGGAAGTCGACGGACTGCGCCAACTGCGCCAGGCGGGCGGCGCAGCCGTGCACATCCTGGCCCTGGCGGCCGGACCGGACGTGGTGCCGCCGCCCGACAGCCCACCGGCCCCGCCCCTGGACAAAGAACGCCTGCGCGCCGCCGCGGACGCCGGCGGCGGTGAACTGGTGCTGCCCACGCCGGACGACGCCGACGTCCGCAGCCTGGCGGCCGACGTGGCGAGGGGCATCCGGGATGCCACGGCGGGCGAAGGCGAGGCCTGGCGCGACATGGGCTGGTGGCTGCTGCCGGCGATCGCCTTGCTGCTCCTGCCGTTCTTCCGCCGGGGCGGCGCGGTGGTGGCGGCATGAGGCGTGCCCTTCCCATGACCGGCTTCCTGACCGTGCTGCTGGCCGGCATCCTGCTGCCGCAAGACGCCCGGGCGGATTTCCGCGACTGGTGGCTGACGCCCGACCAGCAGGGCCAGCGCCTGTACGACCGCCAGGCGTACACCGAGGCCGCTGAACACTTCACGACACCGGACCGCATCGGCGCCGCCCTGTTCGCGGCAAAGGATTTCGAGGGCGCGGCCGCCGCCTGGGGGCGCCAGCGCGGCCCGGAAGGCGCCTACAACCGGGGCAACGCCCTGGTGTTCCTTGGGCGGTACGACGAGGCCATCGCCAGCTACCAGGCGGCGCTCGCCGAACGGCCGGACTGGACGGAAGCCCAGGAGAACCTGGTGCTCGCCCAGGCACGGAAGGCCGCGCTGTCCCCGCCCAACGAGGGCGATGAAGGCACGGGTGGGCAACTCGGCGCGGACGAGATCGTGATGAACGACAACCCGGGCGATGCCGGCAAGGGCGAGAAGGTCGAGATCCAGGCCGGGGACCAGCCCACCGACGAGGCCACCCTGCGAGCGATGTGGCTGCGCCGCGTGGAAACCAGCCCCACCGATTTCCTGGCGGCGAAGTTCAACGCCCAGCTCGCTTCGCGTGAGGAGGGGGAATGAGCGGCCCGACCCGGTTCCTGTCCCTGGCCTGCGTCCTGGTCCTCGCCGGGGCGCCGCCGCTGGCTGCCGACCAGGCCGAAGTGGCCGCCGGGCTCTCCCGGGACACCTCGCCCTGGACGGGCGAGCAGGTCATCATCGACCTGGACCTCAAGACCGACGCCCTGAGTTTCGCCAACATCCATTTCGACCTGCCGGAGATCACCGGCGGATTTCTCATGCGCCCGGATACCACCACGCTGAAACTCACCGAGCGGCGCGGCGACGGGACCTGGCAAGTGTTGCGGTATCCGCTGACGCTGTTCCCCCAGGTCGGTGGTGAACTCACCGTGCCTGCCATCGCCGTGCGCTTCGAGACCAACCAGGGCTACGGCAGCGAACCCGAGTCGCACGCCCTGGAGACCGCGGCCTTCACCGTCACCGTCCGCCGTCCGCCCGGTGTCGCGGACGGGGCGCTGGTGGTGACCTCCGACCGCCTGGACATCGACCCCGAGTGGACCACGCCGCAGGACCCGGTCCAGGCCGGAGACGCCTGGACCCTCACCGTGAGGCGCAGCGTCGACGATGTCTCCGCCATGCTGCTGCCGCCGCTGCCGGTGTATGAATCGGACGGCCTGAAAGCCTATCCCGCGGCGCCCGTGGTGCGCGACCGATCCAACCGGGGCCAGCTCGTGGGCGAACGCACCGACGCCATCACCTGGATGATCGAGCAGCCCGGGTCGTACCGGATTCCCGACATCCGCTTCCAGTGGTGGAA